>JAFIEO010000032.1 GCA_020832445.1 Paracoccaceae bacterium | reverse complement strand
GCGGGCGGGGCGGGGGCGGGGGGGGGGGGGGGGGCGGGGGCGGGGGGCGGGGCGGGGTTAAGCGGCCCGCTTGCGCGACACCACCCTAAAAATCCAGCCCCAGATCCAGCACCCGTGCGGAATGCGTCAACGCGCCCACGGAAATATAATCCACACCCGTTGCGGCCACTTCTGCAATTCGCTCCAGCCGCATATTCCCCGACGCTTCGGTCACCACATGCCCCGCTGCCATTGCGACCGCGCGGGACAGCGTTTCGGTGTCCATATTGTCCAGCAGCACAACATCGGCGCCGCCCGTGTCCAGCACCTCGCGCAGCTGCTCCAGCCTGTCCACTTCGATTTCAATGCGCATCATATGGCTGGCGCGCGCGCGCGCTGCGCGCAAAACAGGGATAATTCCGCCCGCCGCTGCAATGTGGTTGTCCTTGATCAGGATCGCATCAGACAGGCCAAAGCGATGCGCAGATCCGCCTCCGTGCAGCACCGCCTGCTTTTCGACCACACGCAGCCCCGGTGTTGTCTTGCGCGTGCAGGTGATGCGCGCCTGTGTGCCAGTCGCTTGCGCCACGAATGCCGCCGTCAGGGTAGCTATTCCCGACAGGCGGCCTGCAAAATTCAATGCCACCCGTTCCGCCGACAGGATGGAGCTGGCAGCCCCTTCGATTGTCATGACGGTCTGCCCTGCCATAACCTGCGCGCCGTCAGCGGCCAGAACGTCAATCTTCAATGCGGGGTCAACCAGACGAAATGCGATACAGGCCAGCTGCACCCCCGACACGACGCCCGCATCGCGCGCATTCAGCGCTGCACAATACTGCGCATCTGCGGGGATGACCGCGCGCGTGGTCACATCGCCATTGGGGCCAAGATCTTCGATCAGGGCCGCGCGCACCAGCGGCTCCAGCAGCACATCGGGCAATGGGGGATAGGTGGTCATGAATGCTCCGTCTGTGCCGTGGCGCGCAAGGACTGCGCTTGTGTCAATGTCATGAAACTGCGGCTGGCTTGCGCAGGGTCGGATTGTGGGAAATCATCGCGCCAATGTGCACCACGGCTTTCGGCCCGCGCAAGGGCCGATGCGGCAATCAGGGTCGCTGTGACGCACATATTCCTGAAATCCAGGCTTTCAGCATGCGCACTTTCCAGTTCTGCAATCTGTGCCAGCGCCCGCGCCAGCCCCTGCGCTGTGCGCCGCACGCCGACATGCGCACTCATGATCTGGCGCAACTGCATCACCGCATCGCCGTCCAGCGCCACGCCCCCTGCGGGAAACTCCAGCGCTACCACCGGTGCATCGGCACGGCCATCCAGTGCCTGCGCCATATCAGCAGCAGCCGCACGCGCGAAAACCAGCGCCTCCAACACCCCGTTAGAGGCAAGCCGGTTCGCCCCGTGCAATCCGGTTGAGGCCGCTTCGCCGCACACCCAAAGCCCCGCCAGACTTGAGCGCCCCTGCCGGTCAGTGGCGACCCCGCCCATATGGTAATGCGCGGCCGCCGCAACAGGCACCGGCACTGCCGCAGGGTCCAGCCCCGCGCGCATGCAGGCGTCATGAACCGCAGGATAACGCGCAGCCAGATCCGCGCCGATGACTGCGCGCATGTCCAGCATGGGGCGCAGTCCGGCCTGCGTCTGCGCAAATACCGCGCGCGCCACGATATCGCGCGGGGCAAGATCGGCCTGCGGGTGCAGATCGTCCATGAAATGCACGCCTGCCGCATTGACCAGTCGCGCCCCTGCCCCGCGCAGCGCTTCGGTCGCCAGCGGCGCGGGGTCCAGCCCCAGATCCATTGCGGTGGGGTGAAACTGGATGAATTCCATATCGGCCATCATAGCGCCCGCGCGCGCGGCAAGCCCCATGACCTGCCCGCGAATGCGCGGCGGGTTGGTGGTCAGCGCATATAACCCGCCCGATCCGCCCCCCGCCAGCAACACCGCAGGTGCGCGCAGCAGCACCGGTTCTGACCCGCCCGCCGCGCGGGCCAGCCATATGCCGGTAACGCGCCCGCCCTCGACCTCCAGTGCCTGCGCGACGACACCTTCCATGACCTGCACCGACGGGGTTGCCCGCACTGTGGTGATCAGGGTTTCCATGATTTTCTTGCCGGCCTGATCGCCCTTGACGCGCACAACCCGCGCCGTGGAATGCGCGGCTTCGTGGTTCAGCTGGAACTGCCCGTCCGCGTCGCGGTCAAAGGGCGTGCCACGCGCCGCTAGGTCCAGAATATGGTCGCGCGCGGCCTTTGTGACCATGCTGGCCACATCTGCATCCACTGTGCCCGCGCCCGCCGCAAGCGTGTCGCTGGCATGGGCTTCGGGGCTGTCATGCGCGGCCATTGCCGCCGCGACCCCGCCTTGCGCCCATGCCGAAGATGCCCCTTCGCCCAAGGCTTCGGGTGAAATGACCAGCACCGGGTTCGGGGCCAGCGAAAGGGCCGCATACAGCCCCCCAAGCCCCGCGCCAATGACAACCACGCGGTTGGTGCGCAGCATTCGGTCAGGCCTTTTTCGCGGAAAGATCGATCATGCGCTGAACGGCCAAACGGGCCTTGTCTGCAACCGCAGGGTCAACTTCAACCGCGGTCGTCATGGTGTGCAGCGACCACAGCACTTTTTCCAGCGTGATCATCTTCATATAAGGACACATGTTGCATGGGCCGATGAATTCCACATCCGGATGCGCATCCGAGATGTTGGACGCCATGGAACATTCCGTCACCAGCATGGCGCGTTCGGGGCGTTCACGATCCACATAGTCCAGAATGCCGGATGTCGACCCTGAAAAATCGGCCTCTGCCACAACATCGGGGGGGCATTCGGGGTGGGCAATAATACGCGTGCCGGGGTTCCAGTCGCGGAAGTCGCGAATATCCTGCGCGGTATATTGTTCATGCACAATGCATGACCCGTCCCACCATACAATGCGTTTTTCGGGCACTTGTGCCGCCACATTCTGCGCCAGATATTTGTCCGGCGTCATGATGATGGTGTCGGCATCCAGCGCGCGGATGATCTGCACGGCATTGGACGATGTGCAGCAAATATCGGACGCGGCCTTCACTTCGGCGGTGGTGTTCACATAGGTCACCACCGGCGCACCGGGGTAGCGGGCGCGCATTTGCGCCACACCTGCGGCGGTAATGCTTTCGGCCAGTGAACAGCCCGCGCCCATATCGGGCATCAGCACCGTTTTGGCGGGGTTCAGAATTTTCGATGTTTCCGCCATGAAATGCACGCCGCATTGCACGATCACATCCGCGCTGGTGCGTGTGGCCTCGATCGCCAGTTGCAGGCTGTCGCCCACCACGTCAGCCACCCCGTGAAATATTTCAGGCGTCATGTAATTATGCGCCAGAATGGCGGCATTGCGCTGTTTTTTCAGCGTGTTGATCGCGGCTACATAGGGGGCATGAATGGCCCAGTCCACAGGCGACACCACGCGCTGCATGCGTGCGTATTCCGCCCCCATGCTGGCCGCCAGTTCGGGGTTTGGCGCCAGATCATAAATCGCGTTCAAATCCTGACGAATGGCAGGCATATCCAGCATGGCAAGGCTCCGGTCACAATCCACGCCGACACTGGCGAGTGGGTTTGATATGGTGGGAAGATGGCACAGATCAAGGCAAATCAGGCGTGTAGGCCTAATTCTGCACGGGCGTGATCCACGGCATCGGGGTGTGGGCAATTCCTCCTGCGGCCTTTGACCCAAGGTCTTATATTCGCACTTAACCCTTTGCACCCGCGCTGTCCAGACAAGGGCGGCAGTGCGATGTCGCTTTGGACCCTATTGCGCCGCAAACCGGCGATTGGCGCGACACGAAGGGCAGTATCAAGGCGTCATGAACAGGCGTTGCGCGCCATTCGGCCCGTTTGGGCCGCTGGAACCGCGTGGCGCAGCGATCACATATGGCAAGGGGTGCCGGAACCATGACACAAGCAGCAGAACAGGTGGCAGCGGCGCGGCGCGGGCGCGGGGGTGGCGGCGCTGCACGCCGCGCGGCACGCAGCGCAGTCAGCGTTGAAACCGCACGCTATATCAGCCGGAACATCCCAAACCTTGATGTGCTGAACGAAGAAGCGCTGGCCATTATCGAGGCCAATGCAGAAACCGTGCTGGCCGAAATCGGCGTTAATTTCGTGGACAACCCCGAAGCGCTGGACCGCTGGCGCAATGCCGGTGCGGATGTCACCGGTGAACGCGTGCGCATTCCGCGCGGGCTGGCCCGCCGGCTATGCGCCACCGCGCCTGCCAATTTCACCCAACACGCGCGCAACCCCGAACGCAATGTCGAAATCGGCGGGCGCAATCTGGTGCTGGCCCCTGTCTATGGCCCGCCTTTTGTGCGCGATGCGGCCAGCGGCCGCCGCTATGCCACGATGGAAGATTTCCGCAATTTCGTGAAGCTGGGCTATATGTCCAAATGGCTGCACCATTCGGGCGGCACGGTATGCGAACCCACCGATATTGCCGTGAACAAGCGCCATCTGGATATGTTGCAGGCGCATATGCTGTATTCCGACAAGCCCTTCATGGGGTCGGTCACTGAACCTGTGCGCGCAGCCGATTCCATTGAAATGGCAAAATTGCTGTTCGGACAGGATTTCGTCGATCAGAACACGGTCATGACCTCGTTGATCAATATCAACAGCCCGCTGACATTTGATTCCGTGATGATGGGCGCGCTGGAAATCTATGCGCAGGCAAATCAGGCCTGCATCATTTCGCCCTTCATTGTGGGCGGCGCGATGGCGCCCACCACAGTGGCAGGCACGCTGACACAGGTGCTGGCCGAAGTGCTGGCAGGTGTGGCCTATTCCCAGCTTGTGCGCCCCGGTGCGCCAGTGATCATGGGTGCGTTTGTCACATCCATCGACATGAATTCCGGCGCGCCAACTTTCGGCACCCCCGAAGCGGCGCTTATCACCTATGGTGCGGGACAACTGGCGCGGCGGCTGGGGTTGCCCTACCGGTCGGGCGGGTCGTTCTGCGGATCGAAACTGCCCGATGCGCAAGCCGCATATGAAACCGCCAACAGCCTGAATATGGCATTGCTGGCAGGCGTGAATTTCATGCTGCATGCCTGTGGTTGGCTGGAAGGCGGGCTGGTGTCATCCTATGAAAAATTCGTGATGGATGCCGACCAGTTGGGCGCGCTGCACCATCTGGCACGCGGGATCGACATGTCGGAGAACGGACAAGCCATGGATGCGCTGCGCGAGGTGGGTCCGGGCGGGCATTTTCTGGGATGCGCGCATACGCAGGAGAATTTCAAATCCGCATTCTGGCGGTCGGACCTGCTGGATTACAAACCCTTTGAGACATGGGACGAAGAAGGCGCGCGCGACACGCAGGCGCTGGCCAGCGTGCGGGTGGCGAAGATGCTGGGCGACTATCAGCAACCGGCCCTTGATCCTGCGATTGCAGAGGCTGTTCAGGCCTTCATCGACCAGCGCAAGGCATCCGAACCCGACGCGTTCGGGTGACTGGGGCACCTCGGTTTTGGACTGAAGCGGTCATTCGCGCGGGGACTAAGCCCGCGCCATCGGTGGGCCGGGGTCTGCCGATCCGACATTATAAGAATGCAGTTTATGCAGGCTGCATATCCTTACTTCAAAGGCTTGGCCCGCCATCAGCAAAATCGGCAGGCCGCGGGACGGCCCGCCGATGGCGCGGCGGCCTTCGGCCTTTGCTCCGCGCCTTTGGGCATTCCCACTGACCGCAAAAGGCCAAAATCCGCCCCTTGTCTGTCGCGACACCAGCCCGCAGAAATCCGAAACGGGGCAACAGAAAAGGGCCGCCTCACATCTGTGACGCGGCCCTTCGCACCTTTACCCCCTGTCAGGGTCAGTCGTGGCTTTGCGCCACGGTATTGGGTGTGGCGGTTTTACGCTGGATGAAAAACACCAGCGCCGCCACACCAAGGCCTATGGCGTCGGAAATCCAGCCGCCCGAAATCATCGCAATCGCGGCGACACCGACAATCACCCGCAGCGGCCAGCCAATGATACCGAACAGCCAGCCCTGCACCGCAGATGCCAGCAGATAAATGCCCAGCAGCGCGGTAAAGAACACATGGATGATGTTGAACCAGTCCCCCTGCATCAGCAGGCCATCATTGAAGAAGAAGATGAAGGGCACGATGAAGGCTGCAAGACCTATCTTAAAACTTTCAACGCTGGTCTTCATCGGATCTGATTGCGCAATCGCCGCCCCCGCATAGGCCGCAAGTGCTACCGGTGGCGTGATGGCCGACATCACAGCGTAATAGAAGATGAAGAAATGCGCCGTCAGCGGTTCAATCCCCATGCGGATCAGCCCCGGCGCAATGACCGCCGCCGCCACGGCATAGGCCGCCGTGGTGGGCATACCCATGCCAAGAATGATCGCCACCAGCATCGCGAATACCAGCGCCAGCAACTGGCTTTGGCCTGCAAGCCCCAGCAACATGGACGAAAACCGTGTGCCAACCCCTGTCAGCGCGATCACACCAACGATAATGCCAGCCGCCGCACATACCGCCACCAGTTGCAGCGACATGCGCGCGGCAATTTCAAACGCATACAGGATTTCGCGCAACAGCATCTTATGTGGCGTGAACCAGCTGACCACCGCCGCAGACGCCATAGCCAGCGTGCCCGCACGAATGACCGAATAGCCCATGAACAACGCGCCGATCAGAATGAAGATCGGAATGAACAGGAACACACGCCGCGCCAGCACATCAAACCGCGGCAGCATATCACGCGGCAGCCCCTTCATGCCCTTCTTCAGTGCTTCCTTGTCGACCATGAAATACACGGATGTGAAATACAGGATCGCAGGAATAATCGCGGCAATCACGATGTCACGATACGCAATGCCAGTGATTTCCGCCATGATGAAGGCACCTGCCCCCATGATGGGCGGCAGGATCTGCCCGCCGGAACTGGCCGCAGCCTCGACACTGGCGGCAGTTTGCGGACGATACCCCACCTTTTTCATCAACGGGATGGTCAAGGATCCGGTGGACACCACATTGCCCGCAGATGTGCCGTTGATCATGCCCATCAGGCCGGATGCAAACACGGCCACCTTGGCCGGACCCCCGCGCGTGCCACCTGCGGCCGCAAAGGCGAAGTTCACAAAATATTCACCCACACGGCTGGCTTGCAAAAAGGCGGCAAAGGTGATGAACAAAATGATATAGGTCGATGAAATCGCCGTGGTCGGCCCAAGAATACCGTTGTCGGTATAGATAAACCCGAAGAAGCGCGCAGGCGCATACCCGCGATGGTTCAGCACACCCGGCAACCACGGCCCGACAAACCCGTAAGCCAGAAACACACCCACGATAATAACCAGCGCCAGGCCCGCCAGACGCCGTGTCAATTCAAGGATCAGGATGATCCCCGCGATGGAGGCCCACATGTCATTGGGGTGCGGGAACACCTGCGCACGCGTGCGCAGAAAATCAGCATGGCCAATGATATAGACACCAACAACAATGGCGGCGAGCGCAAGAAGCGTATCTGCCAGCGACAGGTTGGTGCGATTTCTGATAGGTTGTATCCAGCTTGCCACGAGCACCAGCACCGTGCCCGCAATCAGCGGATACCCGAAAGTCATAAGATGCTTGCCTGCTGGCGCACCTGTAGTGACCCTGTCGCCGGTCAGCAGCATAAGCGACACCTGACCAAGCGCCAGCACGATCAGCGCGCCACCTATCGCAAGCAGCCCTTTTTCGGCAATCGACAGCGGCGCGTCAGTGTCTTCGTCATGCAGCACACGCGCCGAAAACAGGATGAACCCCAAGGCCAGACCACCGGCGACATGGACAAGCCGGTAGCGCCACGGTTCTGTCAGATCGACCGACGGAAGGCCCAGAAAATCAGTAATGCGGTCATGCAGACCATTCATCGCGCCCACATGAAACAGCGTGTAGACGATGCACATGGTGGTCACAATAATGCCCACCACGCCTGCGAAAACGCGCTGGTTGCCGGTGACGATTTCGTTGTCGACACCCTTGGCAATATTGTCGTCTTCGGTTTGCGCGACCTGCGCTGCAGTTTGAGACATGGTTCCCCCAAATCTGGAAATTGCTGCGATGACTGGGCCATCAAGGGGCACGAACACGCACCGGAAGTATCAAAGCCCGTGTATGCGCACGGTTCAAGAATGGGCCAGAGCGCGAACGCTCCGGCCCTCAATCACTGGGCAAATCGCAAGATCAGCCTTTCAGATCGTCGGGAATCTCGATCCCGATTTCCTCGAAATAGCGCACAGCGCCGGGGTGGAATGGCAGGAACGAGTTGTTGCCCACATTCTCTGGCAGGGTTGCGGCTGCGGCTGCGTGAATCTGCAACATGCGGTCGTTGTTTTCCATCACCAGCTTGGTGATTTCATAGGCCAGACTTTCGGGCATGTCGGCATGTGCGATGGCGAAGTTCCACATTGCAACCGAATGCTGGTCTTCGTCCTGCACAGTGTAGGTGCCTGCCGGAATGGTGAACTGCGACACTTCAGGGTGGGCTTCCATGATGGTGGCCAGTTCATCTTCGGTGAAGCCGAACATATCGACATCAGCTTCGGCGGCCAATTGCGAGAACGCGCCAATGGGCAGACCTGCCGCAAAGACAAACGCATCAACCAGACCATCCTTCAACTGGCCGGCCGTGTCGGCAGCGCCCGCGTTTGACACAGTGACGTTCAGACCCAGCGTGTCAAAGAAACGTGGCCAATAGGTGCCCGGCGTGCCGCCAGCGGGGCCTACACCCACGCGCTTGCCTTCAAAATCGCTGACCGACGTGATCCCCGAGCCGCGCAGTGCAACACCCTGAAACGGTGTTTCATACATCGGGAACAATGCGCGGATATCGCTGTGCTCCATCCCCGGTGCCAGTTCGGACACGCCGGTCCACGCCTCGAATGCCGGACCCATTGTCACCAGACCGATATCATGGTCGCGCATCTGAACAAGCGTGACGTTCTGAACCGGTCCGCCGGTCACTTCACCCGAAGAATTCAGGTTCAGTTCTTCGGCCAGAAACCCTGCCAGACCGTTGCCGTAAACAAAGTAAACGCCGCCCTGGCTGGCGGTGCCAACGGTCAGCTCGGACGGCCAGCCGTCGCGGTCTTGTGCGGATGCTGCGGAAACCGCCATGATCGATGCAGCGGCCAGAGCCGCGAAATTGGTGTAACGCATTGGGAACCTCCCCTTTGGTTTTTGCGTATTTGCATTGCGCCTGCGCCACCCCTCACTCGGTGTCGCACGCACTGGGGGCACAGCAAACGGTTCCACCGATGAATTCAAGCGCGCATGACCGGGAAACCCCGTTTTTTGCACGCAATCCCCGCCTGTGTGTAGAAAGCTACACATTGCAGCCAAGGCATGTGTGGTTTCCTACACATCGCCCTGTGGTGTATCTGCGGTATCTGACCCGACGGGCTGGAAATGGCCCTTGTCAATGCCATGCCGCACCAGCTTGTCATACAGCGCCTTGCGCGACAGCCCCAACCCCTCATAGACCGGACGCAATGCGCCCTGATGACGGATCAGCGCATCCACCAGCAATTTGCGTTCATGCGCGGCCATCATATCCGCCAGCTTGCCGGAATTCTCGCGCGGGGTAGTTGGCGTATCGGCCATCTGAACGCCCAAGGCAAAACGCTCGGCGGTATTGCGCAATTCGCGCACATTTCCCGGCCAGTCATTGCGCGACAACTCGGCCAGAAAGGCCGGACTGGCCATGCGCGACGGCAGACGATGGCGCAGGCAGGCTTCGGTCAGCAGGCGTGTAAAAAGCTGCGGCACATCTTCAAGGCGTTCCGACAGCGGCGGCACGCGCAAACTGACCACATTCAGCCGATACAGCAAATCCGCCCGAAAGCGGCCCGCCGCAACCTCTGCTTCCAGGGCCACGCGGCTGGTGGCAATGAACCGCGCGTCCAACTGATGTTGGGCATTTGACCCAAGCGGCGTGATCACCCGCTCCTCGATGACGCGCAGCAGCTTGCCCTGCACATCCATGGGCATTGCGCCAATATCATCAAGCAAGATTGTGCCGCCGCGTGCATGATCGAACTTGCCCATGCGTGCCCGGATCGCACCGGGAAAAGCGCCCGCTTCATGACCGAACAATTCAGATTCGATCAACGTGTCAGGAAGCGCACTGCATGTGATGGCGATAAACGGACGCGCAGCGCGCGGCGACAGGTCGTGAAGGGCGCGCGCCACGATTTCCTTGCCCGTGCCAGTGTCGCCGACAATCAGCACATCCGCATCAGACGGGCCAATGGTGCGGATCTGGCGGCGCAGCGCGATCATCCGGTCAGACCGCCCCACAAGCCGCATTTCCAGATCATCGGTCTGTCCGGCCGCCGCGCGCAGCCGCCGGTTTTCAAGTACAAGCTGGCGAAATTCCAACGCCCGCACTGCGATGGATGCAAGCTGCGCGCCCGAAAACGGCTTTTCAATGAAATCATGCGCGCCCTCGCGCATGGCGCGCACGGCCAGCGGCACATCCCCATGCCCCGTAATCAGGATGACAGGCACATCGCGGTCGATGTCATGAATGCGGTTCATCAGCGTCAGCCCGTCCAGACCGGGCATGCGGATGTCACTGATCACCACCCCCGCAAATCCTGCGGTAATGCGGTCAAGCGCCGGTTCGGCGCGCGAAAACCCGTCCACCTGAAGACCGGCCAGATCCAGCGCCTGCGTGGTCGAATTGCGCAAATCCTCATCATCATCGACAAGCAAAACGACAGGTGGGGTCATTCAGCGGCCTCGGCGGTCAGGGGGTGGGCCGCGTGCAGGCACAGGGTAAATTCCGCGCCCCCGTCGGGATGGTTGCGCACGGAAATGCGGCCATCAAAATCACGGATGATATTGTAGGAAATCGACAGCCCAAGCCCCAGCCCCTTGCCCACTTCCTTCGTCGAGAAAAACGGATCAAAGATACGCGGCTGGACCGCATCGACAATACCGGGGCCGTTGTCGCGCAAGCGCACCTCTATCATGTCGCCAACCCTGCACGCGGCCAAATCCAACTGCTTGGTGTCCTGCCCTTCGACCGCGTCAATCGCATTGGACAACAGGTTGACAAGCACCTGCTGCAACCGCACCGCCCCTGCGGTAACCAAAAGCGGCCCCTGCCCCAGATCCAGATCCACACTCAACCTTACCGCAGTCCGGTCCAACTGCCAGCCCAGCAATTCCTGCGCGTCCGCAATCACATGTTCCAGATCCACCGGCCGCAATTGCTGATGCGGTTTGCGGGCGAAATTGCGCAAATGGCGGCTGATGCGGCCCATGCGGTCAATCATGCCCAGAATGCGCCCGATATTGTCATGCGCATCCACGCTGCGCCCGCGATCCAGCAATAGCTGGGCATTTTCGGCATAATTGCGCGCAGCCGCCAGTGGCTGGTTGAATTCATGGCTTAGGGCGGCCGACATCTGGCCAAGGGCGGCCAGCTTGCCCGCCTGCACCAGTTCCGACTGGGTCTGGCGCAACCGTTCTTCAGTGGCGCGGCGTTCGCTGACCTCGTCGCGCAGGGCGTCGTTGACTGCGGCAAGTTGCGATGTGCGTTCGCTGACGCGGGCTTCCAATTCATCGCGGGCAGCTTGTTGCACGACAAGCCGTTCTGCCAGCTGCCGCCGCCTTTGCCACAGGATCAGGGCGGTCAGCGCCATCAACCCCAGCCCGAACCCTGCAAGCGCCACCGCACTTGCCGCCTGCACGCGTGCGGGCCGCGTATTCAGCAGCACCTGCACCGTCCATTGCGCGTCCGCCATAGGGGCCTGCGCGACAAGGTATTCCAGCTTGGCGCCATCATCGGCAGCGGTGCGCAACAAATCAAACCCGCTTGCATCCGTTTCGCGGGAATAGTCGATCTGACCGATTTCAGCATTCGCATAGCGCCGCGTTTGCACCGTTCGCGCAAGGCGCTCGGACGTCAACGGCCCGAAAGAACGGAACAGCCAGTCCGGCCGGTTCGACAGGAACACAATATTTTCAGGGTCGGTCACGATAATGCGCACCTCGTCCGAGGCCCAGGTCTGCTCTATCTCATCCACATCAATTTTGATGACCATCACGCCATGACGCTGGCCTGCAACATCAATGGGCGCGCCAAAATAATACCCCCGCTTATTGGAGGTCGTGCCCAGCGCATAAAACCGCCCCGCCCCCTTTGGGCCAAGCGCGTCGAAAAAATAAGGACGAAACGCAAAATTGCCGCCCACAAAACTGTGGGATTGATCAAAATTGCTGGCCGCCAGCGTGACACCATCCCGATACATGACATAAATATCAGACGCACCCAGCATTTCGGCGGTGTCGCGCAAATACAGATTGGCCGCGACCACCAGATCGGGGTCGCGCGGTGCCAGAACAAGCGAACGTATAACGCGCTGTTCGGCCAGAAGATGGGGCAAGCGTTCAAACCGCGACAATTGCCCGCGCAGCGACGCCTCGGCCAGATTAAGCGTGTTCTGTCCCCGGTCCTGCAACTGCGTAAAATAGATCACGGTCGCGCGGTTCCAGGCAAGCCAGCCAAGGGTGAACACAACAGCCAAGGCCGCGATCGCACCAAGCGTTAGCTGAAACGGGCGGTTCCATCGCATCGGGGCACCTGTGTGAATTGACCTGTGTGCCAGACAACCCCAAGCCCGTCGCGATGTCAAATGTGACAATCAGGCATTGAACAGGAAATGCAGCACATCACCGTCCTTGACCTCGTAGGATTTCCCCTCGACGCGGAATTTTCCGGCATCCTTGGCACCGGCTTCGCCATTGCAGGTGATGTAATCATCATAGGCGACTGTTTCGGCGCGGATAAAGCCGCGCTCGAAATCACCATGAATGACGCCTGCAGCCTGCGGCGCACTGGTGCCCCGCGGAATGGTCCATGCGCGCGCTTCCTTGGGGCCGACGGTGAAATAGGTCTGCAAGCCCAGCAACTGATACCCGGCACGAATAAGCCGGTCGAGGCCCGCCTCTTCCAGCCCCATTTCCGACAGGAACATGGCCGCTTCTTCAGCGTCAAGCTGGCTGATCTCTTCTTCGATACGGGCAGAAATGACAACATGGGCCGCGCCTTGCGCTTCGGCCATGGCCGCCACTTTAGCCGACAGTCCGTTTCCTGTGCCCGCCGAGGCTTCCTCGACATTGCACACAAACAGCACCGGTTTGGCCGTCAGCAACTGCAACATGCGCCAGTTTTTGGTTTCCTCGGCGCTGATTTCAACTGTGCGGGCGGGTTTTCCGGCCTCCAGCGCGACCAGTGCGCGGCGCAAAAGCGCATCTTGCTCGACCGCTTCCTTGTCGCCGCCACGCAGCTTGCGCGACAGGTTGGCCAGACGCCGCTCAATGGAATCCATATCGGCGATCATCAACTCGGTCTCGATGGTTTCGGCATCTGCCACTGGGTCAATCTTGCCCTCGACATGGGTGACATCATCATCCTCGAAACACCGCAGCACATGGGCAATGGCATCCACTTCGCGGATATTTGCCAGAAACTGGTTGCCCAGCCCCTCTCCCTTGGACGCGCCGCGCACCAGACCGGCAATATCCACAAAGGTCATGCGCGTCGGGATCACCGCTTTCGATCTGGCGATATCGGCAAGTTTTTGCAACCGGTCGTCAGGCACCGCGACATCACCGACATTGGGTTCAATCGTGCAAAACGGGAAATTCGCAGCCTGTGCGGCAGCGGTCTTCGTCAATGCGTTAAACAATGTCGATTTGCCCACATTCGGCAAACCCACGATTCCCATTTTGAAACCCATCACCATTCCCCTGACTGGCATTCGCAAGGGCCGCTTTTAGGGTTTGGCCGCAGATGTGGCAAGGGCATCAGGAGGGATTGCTGATATTACATGTAACTTCGCACCAACGCCTCTGATACCAGCCGCCAGCCATCGGCAATAACAAAAAACGACAGCTTGAACGGCAAGGACACAATCGCAGGCGGCACCATCATCATCCCCATCGACATAAGAACCGCCGCGACAACCAGATCGATGATCAGAAAAGGCAAGAATATCAGAAAGCCAATCTGAAAGGCGCGCGCAACCTCACTCAGCATGAAAGCAGGCACCAGCACCGACAGGGGCGCATCCGCCGACAGTTCCACGGCAGCGGCCGGGCGCAGGCTGGCCAGACTGTCATAGGTTGCCCCGTCCACACGCGCGGCCATGAACTGGCGAAACGGATCGGCCACACGCAAAAATGCGTCCTCCAACCCGATATCGCCGTCATTCAGGGGCACAATGCCGCCCTGCCATGCCGCGACAAATACCGGCTCCATCACGAAATAGGTCAGAAACAACGCAAGCGATACGATCAGCATATTGGGCGGCGATTGCATCAGGCCCAGCGCCTGACGCAAAATTGCCAGAACCGTCACAATGAATGGAAAACAGGTGACCATCACCAGAATGCCGGGCACCAGACTAAGCAGCGTCAGAACGACGATCAGCTGGACACTGCGCACCGCCAGCGATCCATCGTCGCCGAAGCTGAACGTCACCTCTTGTGCGAAGGCACTTGTGCCCGACAGTACAAACCCCGCCGCGACAATGGCGGATACAATAGCAAACCTGTTTACCATGGTACTACAGCGCCGCTTTCAGGTCGATGATTTCTGTCAGGCGCACCCCCAGAAACCCCGCATTCTCGCCCTCCATCTCCTCCAGCACACCGCGGGCGATTAGCTTGTCGCCGATAAACAACTCTACCGGGTCGTCAATGCGCCGGTCCAGCGGCAAAACCGACTCCCGCCCCAGCCGCATCAACTCACGCACCATGGGTCGCGCGCGCCCCACCGATACGGCAATTTCAACCGGCACCTGTTCCAGTATCGCAGTGTTCAGGTCACGTTCTTCCATTGTCAGGCCTCTTTTCTGTCCTTGAGCGCGATCTGGTGCGCGAAGGCTGCATGAAGCTGCGCAAGAACAGCATCCAGATCGATGTTTCTCTGTTGATCTTCAACGCGCAACGACACTTGCGCTTCGCTATAGCTCGGCTCGTCCAGAAGCTGGATCTCCAGACCCGGGACCGCAGATGTCACGCGCTCCAGTGCTGCGCGTGCCTGCGGCGCACAATATAGCCGCAGCGGCAGACGCGTCTCTCTGGCGGCCGCATGGTGCAGGTTTTCCAGAACAAGCTCGGACAAGGAAAGGCGCAGAACTTCCGGAACTACCATCTCCAGCAAGGACCGTGTCAGCGACAGAAACGATGTTTCCAGCGCGCCATGCGCCTCATTATAGGTAAAACTGATTGCCTGCAGCGCTTCCAGTGCGGCGCTTTCACGAAGCGCATCTTCATCGCGCATTTGCTGCAAGGCATCATTCCAGCCAGCACCATAGCCCTGCGCATAGGCGTCTGCCCGCAGGGTTTCTGCCGCCTCCGCATCCAGCAAGGGGGGGTCATCCGGTGCGGCGGTTTCAAACACCTCCAGCTTCAGCATCGCCTTTCGCATCTAGTTCCCCTTCGCGGAGTTGCTTGTGTCATCCATCCAGTGGCGCAACACTTCGACGGATTCCTGCTGGCGTTCTGCAATCAGTTCACGCAATCGCGCGACAGGGTCGTCCGACCCGCCATACCCCTCGCCCCCTCCTCCCATTGCGGGAAAATCCAGGGCCAGCGGGGTATTCATTTCCGGAAATCCGGCCCCGCCCCCCATCAGCGCGGGGGGCGCATCGTTGTCAAAACCTGCAAGACCCTGCGCATTGGAGGGTTGCGTGGCGGCCCGCAGAATCGGGCGCAGCACAAAGATGGCCAGAACCACCAGCGCAATCAGGGCAAACACCCATTTCAGCAATGTCATGATGTCCAGATTCGACGCTGAAAACACACCCGAGCTTGCCTCGGTTCCCAGCGCGGCCACAGGCTCGAATGCAAGCGAGCGCAGGGTTATGACGTCGCCGCGCGCCTCGTCATACCCCACCGCAGAGGCCACAAGTTCGTGCAGGCCCTCCAGTTCGTCCGCATTGCGCGGTCGCCATGTCGCAACACCATCCGCATCTGTTTCAGTAATCCCGTCAATCAGGACCGCGACGGTCAGCCGCCGGATCGCGCCCGGAACACGCTCGATTTCGCGGCGGGTTTCAGACACATCGAAATTGGTGCGCTGACGGGTCTGGCTTTCGCGGTTTTGCGCGCTGCCATCGGCCCCGGCCGCGTCCCCGTCGGGCAGATTGCTTGCAACGGTCACGCCCTGCCCGCGCGAATCGGTGCTGTTTATTTCGCTTTCCTCGGTATCGGTGCTGATTGCGACACGCGTGTCAGGATCAACGCGTCGCTCCTGAATCGTCTCGCGGTCGGTCACCGTCTCGACGCTCAACTCGACCACAGCCCGGCCATAACCGACATGGGCTTCCAACAGGCGCTCCACCCTGCGGCGCATGTCGGCTTCACGGTCACTAGCGCTGCCATTCGCCAGCGATTCGGTTTCCGGACCATAGACCAGACCGCCCGCACCATCGATCACCGACACATCCTCTGGCTGCATACCGGCAATGGCCGAAGCCACCAGAAAGCGGATCGCGCGCGCCTGTGCAGGGTTGAGCATACCAGAGGTGGTGGTCACGGTAACCGACGCGCTGGGTGCGATTTCACGCCGAAACGCGGAATTCGCGCCTTGCGAAATATGCACGCGCGCCGAGCGAATATGCGGACTTGCCGATATGGTGCGCGCCAGTTCCCCTTCGCGCGCGCGCCAATAAGCGGCATCAAACATCTGGGATGTGGTGCCAAAGCCGGAGAGCGAATCCAGCAATTCATAGCCGGAATGGGAATTGGCGGGCAAACCTGCGGCCGCCAGCATCAGCCGCGTTTCGTCACGCTGCGCCGAGGGCACAAATATCGCATCCCCGCGCACATCGTAACGAATGCCACGGGTATCGAGCATCTGGATCACTTCCCCGGATGCCGCATCTTCCAGTCCCGCATACAGCAGTGACATTCCGGGGCTGGATGCAAGCCGTGCCAACCCCATGATGGCCGCGAACATCAAAACGGAAGCCCCGATAATCATGACGCGTTTCGTCGTGTCCAGTGCGGACCAGAGCGACTGAATCTTCTGCACTGCGAATCTCCTTGTGCGGGCTTCTGCCCTTGACCTGATCGCAGTCTCGCCGCTCTCGCTTAACAATCGGTTAGTGACCTTGTGGCATACCAAAGAAAATTCGCTTTTCGGGAAACCGCAGATGACCGCAACCACAGACACACTTGCCAGTGATGGAGCAGAACCGCCCAAGAAATCACGGATGGGGCCAATCATTATTGGCCTGATTGGCGCATTATTACTGGGGGGTGGTGGATTTTTCGCAGTCTATTCAGGCATGATTCTTGCCCCATCGGCGCAAGGCACAAAGCCTGCCGCCATCGCGCAGGATTTCGCATTCATCCCGATTGAACGAATCACCATAAGCCTGGCACCGGGGTCAACATCGCGACATTTGCAGTTCGCGGGCCAAATAGAAGTGGAGGCCGGCTCGCGCGCAGAGATTGAGCGCCTGCAACCCCGGTTCATCGATGTCATCAACATGTATTTGCGCGCGGTTGATCCGCGCGATCTGGCCGAACCGGCCTCATTGATCCGGCTACGCGCCCAGATCCTGCGGCGGCTGCAAACCGTCGCAGGCCAAGGGCATATTCGCGATTTCCTGATCACTGAATTTGTACTTAGCTAAGGGGTTTCTTATGGCAATTCTGATAGATATCGCTGTTGCGCTTGGGGCCTTTCTCGCAGCCGCCTATTGCATGCTTTTGTCGCGCAGGCTGCGCGCGCTGACGCGGCTGGATGGGGATGTGGGTTCGGCAATCGCGATTTTGTCCCAGCAGGTGGACGCGTTGACACAGGCGCTGAATGCAGCCTCACACTCCAGCACCAAGGCAGAATCCGGTCTGAATCTGACAATTGCCCGCGCCGAAACCGCGACCCGAAACCTTGAGCTGTTGCTTGCCGCCGCAAGCCCGCGTTCGCGCACCAGTCGCCCTGCGACATCCGCAGACAATAATCCAGATGATGACGAAGACGCCGACTTTGCCCCGCTTCTTCGCGACAAGGTCAAGAAGCCGCGTGTTTTGCGGCAGCGTGAAGCCGCAGGTCGTCGCTCATGAAAAAACCGGTCACACGCAATACCGCCCCCAAAGCCGGTGCATCCTCTGCGTTGATGGTGTTGACGGGGCTGTTCTTTTTCGCGGGCCTGTCCCGCATTGGCCTTGGTGTCGCGGAAGTCATCGCCGCAGAAAACGCCACCCCGCCGGTCCAAGCCACCGCCACACAGGAGGCTGCACCACCCGATCCGGGCGATCTGTTCCAAAGCCTTCGTGCGAGAGAGGCACGTTTGCAGCAGATGGAAGAGCGCCTTGATCAGCGCGCCGAAGACCTGCGGCAGGCGGAATCGGATATTCGCCAGCAACTCGAACAACTCGCACTGGCAGAAGAACGCCTGCTGCAAACGCTGGCCCTGACCGAATCGGCCGCAGAGGATGATGTCGCGCGCCTGACGGCCGTTTATGAGCATATGAAACCACAGCAGGCCGCAGAACTTTTCGGGCAGATGGACGTCCAGTTTGCAGCCGGGTTCTTCGCCCGTCTGAGGCCGGATTTTGCAGGCGCGGTTATGGCCGCACTCGATCCGATGACCGCCTATGCAATCAGTGCCGTACTTGCCGGGCGCAACGCCAATGCACCGCAGAACTGATTTTCTGCAAGTCGCGGAAGCGCTTTCTTAACGAAGCTGCGCCAAGATCATAACTTGGAGCAGATCACACACACATACTAGACAGAGGCTTATTGTGATAGCAATTATTGGCATCGTTATCGTCTTCGTCATGGTCTTCGGCGGGTATCTTGCCGCCGGCGGCACGATGGGAATTATCCTGAAGGCGCTCCCGTTCGAGATGGTAATGATTGGTGGTGCGGCCGCAGGGGCATTCATTCTGGGCAATAACATCGCAACAATAAAAAGCACCGGGCGGGACATTTCGCGTGTTTTCAAGGGACCGAAATGGCTGGCAGAGGATTATCGCGATCTTTTGTGCCTGCTGTTCGAACTGATCTGGCTGTCACGGCAGAATCCTGTCGCAATCGAAGAACAGATCGAGGCACCCAACGACTCTGCCATCTTCCTGAAATACCCTAAAATTCTGGCGGATCATGATGTTGTGGACCTGATCTGTGACACGTTGCGCGCGGCATCCATGAATTATGACGACCCTCACCAGGTTGAAGAAGTGCTCGATAAACGGCTCGAAGCGCATAAACATCATGCCCTGCATACAAGCCACGCGGTGCAGATTGTTGCAGACGCCCTGCCCGCACTTGGCATTGTCGCAGCCGTGCTGGGGATTATCAAAACCATGGGCTCCATTGCCGAGCCGCCGGAAATTCTGGGCAAGATGATCGGCGGGGCGCTGACAGGCACATTTCTGGGTGTTTTCCTGGCATATTGTTTCGTAGGGCCAATCGCGGGACGCATGCGGGACATTGTCGAAGAGGACGATCATTTTTTCCAGCTGATCCGCGAAGTGCTGATCGCCAATCTGCACGCCCATCCTGCCAATATCTGCATTGAAGTCGGGCGACAAAACACACCGCATCACCAACGCCCGGATTTCAGCGAACTGGAAACCGCGATGCGGGATCTCAAGAAGAACGTAGCGTAACCATGTGGAAATCTGGTATCTTTCTGGCGATACTGTGTATGCCGGTTCTCGGTTTCAAAGCCGTTGCGCAGACCACCACGCTTCCCGTGCGGGCGGGGGAACATGCCGTTTTCACACGCCTTGTCATTCAACTACCCGAAGCAAATGATTGGCGCCTGACACAGGACGGCCATTTGGCTATTCTAAGTATTTCAGGTCCTGCGCTTGATTTCGACCTGTCGCAGACATTTGCGCGCATTCCCAGAACGCGCCTTGCTTCACTTCAGCAAACGGATACGGGTCTGGAACTGCGGCTGGCCTGTGACTGCATTGTTCGCGCATCCGAAGATCTGCCGCAGTATCTGGTCATGGATATCACAGAAATCGAACCCCCGAAGGCGAGGCCCCCAGCCAACACCGCGCGCCCGCAGACCCGGCCCATACAGCCTCAACCAGTGCAGTCTGATGTCGCGGGCAAGACGCCTGATCATGTCTTGGCGGCAGGGCAAACTCTTGCCAATGCGCTGACCGGGCGGCCTGTTGCAACGCAGCAGCGCGGGTCACTGTTGCTTTCTCAAATCATCGGCGCACCTCTAGAAGATGTCGCGAATCTGCCCGAGAATGTTCCCGCGCAACCGGCTGTGTCACTCGAAGGCATGACGCAGGACCTGGGGCGCGCATTATCCGAAGCTGTTGGACAGGGGCTGTTAACCCCTGATCATGATATCAAACCCGCGCCCCTGCCAAACACGCCCGTCACGGAAGAAAGGCCAAGCCGCGTCGCGACCGGGCAGCGCACCAATGCTTCAGGACATCTGACAATCACAGACAGCGTGGCAGCCGCGCGCGGGACCACGCCGCGCAGCTTGCAAAACGATATATTTTCAATGTGCCCGACCCCAGCCAGCATCGACCCGTCGCAATGGGGCGCAGAGGCGCCCTTGCTGCTTGCACCACATGCTTCAGCGGCGCTGTATACCGAAATGGACGCACTTGACCCTGACGCAACACGCAGCCTTGTGAAACATAGTCTTTATCTAGGCTTCGGGGCAGAGGCGCGCCAGATCCTGTCTTTGATCAGGCCATCGCGGCCAGAAGACATGATTCTTGAAAGTATCAGCTATCTTGTCGATCTTGAACCGCTGCCAGATCGGCTTGCTCCGCTGGACATAGGGGCTTGCGGTGGGGTAGCGCCGCTTTGGCAGGCACTTGCCACGCTTCCGGGCCCGCTACCGGACAACTTTCCCGTAGCCCAGCTGGTTCAATTGCTTCAGGCCCTGCCTGCACATTTGCGACTTCATCTTGGGCCACATGTCATCCGCCACCTTGCAGCGCAGGGCCACGTATCACAGGCACATAGCATTCGGGACAGTCTTGATCGCATCTCGGAGACACGTTCTGACCCCCTTCGGCTGGCGCAGGCAACGCTCGATCTGCCGCGGGTGTCCGGAAAAGACGCAGAAAGTCTGGAGCATGACCTTCTGTCTGAACCGACAATAGAGTCGGTGACTTTCTTGCTGCAACGACAGCAAGATTTGCAGCAGCCCATCTCATCCGAGCTTGCGGATGAAGCCCAGTCACTGCTGCGCGCGCTTCGCGGTTCAGACGAGGGGCACACCCTTTCGACACTGCTTGCGCGCGGATTGTCACGCTCGGAACGCATTGGCGATGCACTGGCGCTTGTGCGCATGAATGATGCAGGGCTGCCCGCCCCAGAGAACGAGAGCCTGCGGGAAGAACTGCTGCTGGATCTTGCCGCGCGTGCCGATGACACAGTGTTTATCAAGCAGATATTCGAGCACACACCCTGGCAGCTGCCGCTGTCCACACAGGGAAAAAATGCGCTGGCAACGCGACTCTCGTCGTTAGGATTTGACGAACAGGCGGACCTGTTAACCCAACCACCAGCAGCCATTGCGGGGGATGCGACCATCACAGATGAACTGCCCGCGCCGTTGCTGGCGGATGCAGAACCACTGAGGGAGAGTTCGCCCCAACCCGAGGCGGCCAATGTCGCGGCACCTATGCCATCTGCGTCAATGCCTGACGATTCAGCCGTGATTTCAAGTGCGGAACCGGAATTCGCAGAGACGCGCCTGCAAGATGATATTGAAATTGCCCAAGGCACACCCCAACCCGATACTGACGCATTTGGTGTGGCAACGGGCTTGCTGGACGCGGGGCGCAACACTGTTCTGAACAGCAGCCTGTTGCGGGAACGTCTGGCCAACGGCCTTCTTTCCACGCCCTGAACATTGCACGCAACGCCGCGACATCGCATCACAGACGTCCCTACCACCAAGAGGGTGCGGACGCGCACCATCATTTACCTTTGGGGGGTGGATCAAGGAATTTTTCCCTTGGATTGCAACTGGCGCGACAGGTTCAAGTCAACCGTGCGCGGATGCGCCGGACCGGATTGCTTGCCTGCGCATGCAGCGTCCTACATCGCGGCATTTCATTGCACGGGTGGTTTGGGATCTGCGCCACGGTTTCAAGCCGCACAATATGTTCGGGGCATGTGTTGCAATCATTCCAGCGGGGCGAAAGGAATTTTGTCACAGCAAAATATGCGCCCCCCAATAGCTGTCCGGGCGGGAGGTGGTGGGTCAGGGTCGGGATAATCGATCTGGACTTACCATAAATGCCGTTCCAACATGGGTGGTGTTCACGCACAAGCGTGAGCGTGGGCGTGGGCGCGGGCGGAACCGTACGAAAACCGCGGGTATCATCGGATCAAGGTCTGATCGCCCAACAGACAGGAACGAAATGCGCGTTTTCTTCAAGCCGCTGCCTTGCTATTTTCGCTATAGAGGTACCGGAGATTGGACGCATGCGTGATGCGCGGCTGATGCGTGGAATTAACCATATGTCTGGCAGGGTTATTGCCACGGATGACAGGCATTCGTGCCAATCTGCGGGCGGTGCCGCTGGCCGCAACACGATGAAACCAGACAAGGGGGGCGCAAGATCATCAAACGAACGGGCATTAGCGCAAATCGCGGACTGCCTTGGGCAAGACTTATGGCCGGTATGGACGCCTGCGGCATTTCACCCCCTGAAAATATTCCGACCCGGCGCGCGCGCAATCCATCGTGACCGCCGTGGCGCGGGGTCAATAACATGACGGCAAACGCGACATCCACGCCCGCCCCGGCTGCCTGTCCTGTCTGCAAGGCGGCGCAGCCTGAAGTGTTCCTGTCTGTAGGCGGGCAGGAGTATTTCCGGTGCCTGTCATGCGAAGCGCGATTTCTGGCGCCACAACACCGGCTGTCACGCAAGGACGAATACGCCCAATACCTGCATCACGAAAACCATGCCGATGACCCGCGCTATCGCCGCTTTCTGCGCAAACTGGCCGATCCGTTGCTTGAACGGCTTTCACCGGCATCGCGTGGGCTGGATTATGGCTGTGGGCCTGGCCCTGCCCTTGCGGAAATACTGCGCGAGGCCGGCCACAACGTGGCGCTGTTCGATCCGTTTTTTGCCCCTGATCCGGCCCCGCTGTCATCCATGTATGATTTTGTGACCTGCACCGAGACGGCCGAGCATTTCCACGCCCCCCACGCCGAATTTGCCCGACTGCGCGGCCTTGTGCGCCCTGGTGGCTGGCTGGGCGTGATGACATGTTTCCAGACCGAGGATGCACGCTTTGCGACATGGCATTACCGTATGGACCCGACACATGTGGTGTTTTACCGAGAGGCAACATTTCGCTATCTGGCGCAGCTTTGGGGGTGGACATGTCATGTGCCGGTCAAAGATGTGGTCTTGATGCAACGCCCTGTTTCGCGGTAGCGGTGGCGCCATGACAAAGCCGCATCTGCATGAGTGCCCCACCTGCCCCGCAAAACGGCGGGACGTATTGCAGATATACCCCAGCATACCCGCAGAATTTCCCGTGCGGGACATGCCCATTGGGGGGCGGACACCGTGACCACATGGATGCATGAGGAACGGCTGAAAGCGGCCTTTGGTGTGGTCGCAAAATCGGGCGCGCGCAGTGTGCTTGATCTGGGATGCGGGGACGGTGATCTGTTTGTGCGGCTGGCCGCACATCCGGCGATCACACGGCTGGTGGGCGTTGATATTTGCACCGCATCACTTGCGCGATTGCAAAATCGGCTGTCGAAACTGCCGCAAACGGTGGCCGGCACCGAATTGCGCGCGGGGTCCATGACCGAAGCGCACCCTGCACTGGCCGGATTTGATTGCGCGGTCTTGATCGAGACGATTGAGCATATCGACCCGTCCAGCCTGTCGCAGCTGGAACGCGCCGTATTTGGGCAAATGCGGCCGCGCATGGTGGTTGTGACGACCCCGAATGCTGAATTCAATGTGCTTCTGGGGGTGCCCGCGCATCGCTTCCGCCACCCGGACCACCGTTTCGAATGGCCCCGCGCGCGGTTTCGCAAATGGGGCGACCGTGTGGGTGCGGCGTTTGGCTATGATGTTGTCTATAGCGACATTGCGGGTTGTCATCCGGACCTCGGGGGTGCCAGCCAGATGGCGGTGTTTACCGCCCGAGCATAAGCTGGCACGGCCAAAGGCCCGCTATGGTGTGAACAAAAGCCGCGCATAGCAGCAAAAGCCGCCTTGAACAGGGCGGCTTTCAACTGTGGTAGATCAGCGCATCAGCACCACGGGCACCTTGCACGAGCGGATCATTTCCGTGGTGGTGGACCCGATGATCAGGCTGCGGATGCGCGAATGGCCGTAAGCGCCCATGACCAGCATATCGAAGCCCGCCTCGTCCACCAGTTTGCCAAGGGCCGTTTCCGGCTGGCCCGCAACGACCGAGGTTTCGGCCTCCAGCCCCGCGGCCTTCAGCAGCGCTTTCGCATCTTCCAGCCCTTTCGTGACCTCTGCGGTGGCGGTGCCCACAGTGACAACATGCACCGAAAGCCCCTGAAACAGCGGGCTGCGGGCAATGTGATCGACGGCCTTCATGGATGATGTGCCGCCATCATAGGCCACCAGCACCTTTTCGATGGGCTTGAATGCGCGCGAGGCCACAAAGACAGGCTTGGTGCTGGCACGGATAATGCGTTCCAGGTTCGATCCCAGATGGCCCTTGGCGAAATCCGCCGCTTCGCCACGTTTGCCGACCATGACAACGCGGGCATCCTTTTCGACCTCGCTGACCGTTTCGACCACATCGCCCTGACGCAAGCGGGTTGTAATTTCGCTGACACCGGCCTTGTCCAGAATGGCGCGCGCATCTTCCAGTATGGCGCGGCCGCGGTGGCTGATCAGTTTGGCGCGCTGCGCGTCCAGTTCGGCCAGTTCGGCCAGCAAGGCCGAGCGCGCGCCAAGGGCGATGGCGCCGGACAGGTCCGTCTTTTCCGGCGCGTCACGGCGGCCCAGCACATGCAGCAATTCGACAGGCGCATCTGTGCGCTGCGAAATCCATGCCGCATGTTCGCACACACTGGCCGAATAGACAGACCCATCAATAAGGGCCACGATTTTCTGTGGTTGGTCAGTCATGTCATGTCCCCCTTCAATGCGACATCAGCTTGTCCATCGCGCCGGGCTTGTCATGAATGGCAAGCTTGTCAACGATGGTTTCTGTCGCTTCATTCATGCCGATCACATCAACTTCGGCCCCGTCACGGCGGAATTTCAGGATTGCCATGTCCAGCGCCTGAACGGAAGAAATATCCCAGATATGCGCGCGGCTGACATCGATGATGACACGGTCCAGCGTTTCACGGAAATCAAAGGCGTTCATGAAATCCTCGACCGAGCCATAGAACAACTGCCCCTCGACGATATAGGTGCGGGTGCGGCCATCGCGCGAAATTTCCGTGCGCATGGTGAACAGCTGCGCGATTTTGCCCGCAAAGAAAATGCCCGACAACAACACGCCGACCAGCACACCGATGGCAAGGTTATGAGTATACACCACCGTCACCACAGTCGCGATCATCACGATAGAGCTGGAGCGCGGATGCACCTTGAGCGCCTTGATCGACGACCACGAGAATGTGCCGATGGACACCATGATCATCACCGCGACAAGGGCTGCCATGGGGATCTGTTTGACCAGATCACCCAACACAAGGATCAGGAACAGCAGATACATGCCCGCAGCAAAACACGACAGCCGCCCCCGCCCGCCGGATTTGACGTTGATGATGCTTTGCCCGATCATTGCGCACCCTGCCATGCCACCGATAAAGCCGGTGGCGGTGTTGGAAATACCCTGCCCGATACATTCCTGATCGCGGTTCGATTTGGTGTCGGTCAGGTCATCGACGATATTCTGCGTCATCAGGCTTTCCAGCAGACCCACAACAGCCACGGCCACCGAATAGGGCAGGATGATCATCAGTGTATCAAAATTCAGCGGAATATCGGGGATCAGAAACACCGGCAGCGTGTCGGGCAATTCGCCCATGTCGCCCACTGTGCGCACATCCAGCCCCAGCACGATGGCCACGATGGTCAGCACCACGATCGTCACCAGTGGCGACGGGATTGCCCTGGTCAGAAGCGGCAGCCCGTAAATGATGCCAAGCCCTGCCGCGACCAGAACATAAGTGATCCACGATACGTCGCGCGGGTCCAGTTCGGGCAATTGCGCCAGAAAGATCAGGATGGCCAACGCATTGACGAACCCGGTCATCACCGATTTCGACACATAGCGCATGATAAAGCCCAGCTTCAGGATGCCCGCCCCAATCTGCAACAGCCCCGCCAGCACTGTGGCCGCCAGCAGGTATTCCAGCCCGTGATCGCGCACCAGCGTGACCATCAACACCGCAGTCGCGGCAGTGGCCGCCGAAATCATGCCCGGCCTGCCGCCGGTAAAGGCAATCAGCACCGCGATGGAGAAGCTGGCATAAAGCCCCACCTTGGGGTCCACGCCCGCGATGATGGAGAAGGCAATCGCTTAGGGAATAAGGGCCAGTGCCACGACAAGACCGGCGATAAGATCGCCGCGCACATTGCCGAACCACTGTGCGCGGTAAGCATCAAGTGTAATCATGTATTGGGTTCCTGACCGGAATAGACTGAGCGACAGCACACCGGCTTTTCATGGTGGTTGTTCAGGTTATCCGGCGGATCAGCGGCCGGAAGAGCCACCCGGACTTGCACCGGGTCCATGCTATTTGACCCGCTGTTACGCGAAAAGATACATCTTGCGCAACCCGAAAAGGAAAACACCTTGCTGCATTGCAGCGCAGTCCGGTCAGGGTGCGGCTTTTGTGTGCATTTTCCGAAAGGCAAGGCAGGCGTTTGGCATCAGGCCTCCAGCTCGGTGTCCCAATACAGGTAGTCCAGCCAACTGTCGTGCAAATGGTTCGGCGGGAAACGGCGGCCAAGATTGCGCAGGGTTTCGGCATCGGGGCGGTAAGGTGTCTGGCGCAGCTTCAGCCCTGATTCCCGCAATGTTTTGGACCCTTTCGCCAGATTGCAGGGTGCGCAGGCCGCGACCACATTTTCCCAGCTTGTCACCCCACCCAGTTTGCGCGGCACCACATGGTCGAATGTCAGGTCATTGCGCGCGCCACAATACTGGCATGAAAATTCATCGCGCAGGAACAGGTTGAAACGTGTGAAGGCGACACGCTTGCGGGGTTTGACAAAATCGCGCAGCACAACAACCGACGGCACCCGAATTTCCATACGCTGGCTGCGCACAACCTGATCGTATTCGGCCAGTATGTCGACACGGTCCAGAAACACCGCCTTTACAGCATCCTGCCACGGCCATAGCGACAAGGGGTAATAGGACAGCGGCCTGTAATCCGCATTCAGCACCAATGCCGGAAAATTCCGCAGGCACACCGGATCACGCACAAAATCAGTTCTGAAATCACCATCCATAGGTGCCGCCTCCGTATTGGCAACCCCGAGGGTTCGCACCCCGCAGGGGCTGTGGCACAAGTACTACTTACGCCCTGAGTTGGACTATATATAGGGCAATCCATCTGGCAAGTCTTTATGATACACCAAATGTCGCAGGATGGCTTTTAGCGCGTTCAGACAACATTGATGTGACAATTCATATGCACCTGCGGCATTTATGGTCAAAACTTTCGCGCGCGCCCCTGCCAAGCTGCCGCGCCGGCGGGCAATTCGTGGAAACCACCTGTCCGCACTTGACGATGCCCGTGGAATAGTCATAAATTAGAATTATTCTAAAACTGGGGGAACAGTGTCCGACCCAACCACCCTGCTTGTATTCTTTGCCGCCACCGTCACCGCAGTTGCAACCGGCCTTGGTGCCTTGCCGCTTATGGCGATGCGCAATGTCACCCCGCGTGCGCTGGCCTATGGCAACGCGGTCGCCGCCGGGCTGATGCTGGCCGCGACCTTCAGCCTGATCAGCGAAGGGTTTGAGTTTTCGGGGTTTCGCACGCTGGTCGGGCTGGTTCTGGGATTGATCGGCATATGGCTGGCAAAACGGGTTCTGGACACGCGCACCGATGTCAGCATTGCCAATGTCCAAGGCGCGGACGGGCTGAAGATCCTGTTGATCATGGGGGTCATGACCATGCATTCCGCCGCCGAAGGTGTGGGGGTGGGCGTGGCCTATGGCAGCGGGCGTGATCTGGGCGATTTCATCACCATCGCCATTGCGCTGCATAACGTGCCCGAAGGGCTGGCCATCGCGCTGATCATGGTCCCGCGCGGGGCAAGTGTCGGCAAGGCGGCGTGGTGGGCAATCCTGTCATCAGTGCCGCAGCCGCTACTGGCGGTCCCTGCCTTTTTGTTTGTGTTAAGTTTTGCGCCGTTCTTGCCAGTCGGCTTGGGGCTTGCCGCAGGGGCCATGCTTTGGATGATCTTCTCGGAACTTCTGCCAGACGCAAGCGAGGGGGTGGAGCCCGCGACCACCGGCGTCATTGTCACACTTTCTTTCACGGTGATGATGGGCCTGACACTTGTTCTGGGCGGATAGGCATTGCCTATGCCCTGCACCCGCCCCATATTCTGCTTATGTTGAAACTTACCCCTATTCTGATCCTGCTGGCATATGGACTGGTGATGTACTGGTTTTCAAGCTGGCGAACCAAAAAAGAGCTGGATGAGAAATCCTCTCCTCTAGCCGATGCGCGGCTGAAACGGTTGACCGACCGCTTTGCCAAGGCAGTGGGCGTCGATCATATCAAGGTTCATATCTATGAGATCGAGCCGGTGAACGGGCTGGCAGCCCCCGACGGGCGCATTTTTATAACCCGCGGTTTTTACAACAAATACCGTCAGGGCGAGGTGTCGGCAGAAGAAATGGCAAGCGTCATTGCGCATGAACTGGGGCATGTGGCACTGGGCCATTCGCGCAAGCGCATGATCGACTTTTCAGGAACAAATGCCGTGCGCATGGCGCTGGCCACGGTGTTTAACCGCTTTTTGCCGGGCTTGGGTGTGATCATTGCGAATTTTCTGGTATCTGTTCTGGCCGCGAAATTAAGCCGCAATGACGAATACGAAGCGGATGCCTATGCATCTGCGCTACTGGTCAAGGCCGAAATCGGCACCGCGCCGCAAAAAGACCTGTTTCGCAAGCTGGAAACCCTGACCGGTATGGGCGGCGGTATGCCCGCATGGCTGATGAGCCATCCTAAAACCGCAGAACGCATTCGCGCCATAGAGGAGAACGAGGCCCGTTGGGAAATTGCGCCCAAGCGCCTGTAGCCGTTTCTTTACCTTGGAAGGGGGGCGCGCCTTGCCCCCATTGAGGGGGCCACGGCGCGCGTCGGGACTTGCGCCCTCCGGTCCCATCGCCCGCCTGGCTGCGCACACGATTGCGACGCCCATTCAGACGACGACTGCCGCCCCTTCGGTTGAATCGCCCACTGCCTGCCGGAAGGCCGCGAACATTTCCCGCCCAAGCCCGAATTCATTCGCGGACAGGTCCGCCGTGACAGGCGTGCGCGTATCAAATCCGTCTTCCAGCACATCCAGACGTCCGGTGACCGCATCAAGGCGCAGTATATCACCGTCGTGAACCCGCGCCAGCGGCCCCCCTTTGGCCGCTTCGGGGGCCACATGAATTGCCGCCGGCACCTTGCCACTTGCCCCCGACATGCGCCCGTCCGTGACCAGTGCCATTTTCAGCCCGCGATCTTGCAGCACAGCCAGAATGGGCGTCAGTGAATGCAATTCCGGCATGCCATTGGCGGCGGGTCCCTGAAAGCGCACCACGACAATGGTATCTTCGGTAAATTCGCCCGCCTGAAATGCCGCCTTGACCGCCGCCTGTTCGTGAAACACGCGCGCCCGCGCCGTGATCACATGGCGCGACGGGTCCACCGCCGAGGTCTTGATCACCCCCTGCCCCAGATTGCCCGTCAGTTGCTTCAGCCCGCCTGATTTCTGGAACGCCTGTGCAGCGGGGCGCAAAATGCGGTCATTCAGCGTATGTCCCGCGCCATCTTCCCAGACCAGCGCGCCGTTATGCAATTTGGGTTCCTGCGCGTAGCGTGCCAGCCCGTCACCCGCGATGGTGCACACATCATCATGTAGCAGGCCCGCATCCAGCAATTCACCAATCATGAAGCCCAGCCCGCCTGCGGCGTGAAAATGGTTTACATCGGCCAGACCGTTGGGATAAACCTTGGCCATCAACGGCACCAAATCCGAGATATCGGCGAAATCCTGCAAGGTCAGCTCAATCCCCGCCGCGCGCGCCATTGCAGGCAGATGCAGCACCAGATTGGTGGACCCGCCCGTGGCCATCAGCCCGACAATTCCATTCACAAAGGCGCGTTCATCCAGCACCTGACTGGCGGGGCGGTAATCATTGCCAAGCGCAGTAATGTCCAGCGCGCGTTCGGTCGCAGCGACCGTCAGTGCCTCGCGCAGTGGCGTGCCCGGGTTGACGAAGCTGGTGCCCGGCAGGTGCAGGCCCATGAATTCCATCAGCATCTGGTTTGTATTGGCGGTGCCATAGAATGTGCAGGTGCCCGGCCCGTGATAGCTGGCCATTTCGGCCTTCATCAGGTCTTCGCGTCCGATTTCACCTTGGGCGAATTGCTGACGGATTTTTGCCTTTTCATCATTCGGCAGGCCACTGGTCATGGGACCGGCGGGAATAAACACCGATGGCACATGACCAAAAGTTGCCGCCGCAATGATAAGCCCCGGCACGATTTTGTCACAGACCCCAAGCCACACAGCCGCATCAAAACAGTTATGCGACATGGCAACGCCCGCCGACAATGCAATCACATCGCGCGAAAACAGCGACAATTCCATGCCGGGCTGACCTTGGGTGACACCGTCACACATGGCAGGCACACCGCCTGCCACCTGCGCAGTGCCGCCCGCCGCGCGCGCGGCGGCACGAATAATGTCGGGATAGGCCTGAAACGGCTGATGCGCCGACAGCATATCATTATAGGCCGTGACAATGCCAATATTGGGCGCGCGGCCTGTGGCCAGATTTTCCTTGTCGTCTTCCATGGCGGCATAGGCATGGGCCTGATTGCCACAAGACAGATGCGCACGCACGGGTCCGGCATCGGCAGCGGCGCGCATCCGGTCCATATACTGCGCCCTTCGCGCGGCCGAACGGTTGCGAATTCTGTCCGTGACGGCTTCTATCCCGGAATTGATTGGCATGATCCCTCCGATTGGCTGGCGCGGTAAGCGCGCGGGCGTAAGTTCAGTGTCCTGCCTTCCTATAAACAGTTAGCGCTAACGTGGCAAGCGATGTGAACAGGGATGCACTGGTTGCATAACGGGCTTTCCGTATTGTCCCTCGCAATGCTGCGATGCAGCGTCTATTTCTTAACGCAACAGACAAACACTATGGCAAGGCTTACAAAATGACACAACTTCACGATTCCGCACCGACAATTCTGGACGTGACCCGTCTGGAGCAAGACGCCCGCCGCCTGCGCGCAGCATACATTCAGGCAGGTATCCGCAAGGGCTGGGCACGTCTTGTGGCCCAGTTTCACACGGCACAGCACGCAAACAACCACGGCACCAGCAAAGCCTGATTGCCCGTCACAGGCAATGCAAGCTGTCGAAAAAGGCGGGCCATCTGGCCCGCCTTTTCATTTTGGCGCACCATCCGGTTATGCACCCATGACATGGCCCAGCTCCGCGCCGGACAGAACCACATGACGCGCGCGCCCTACGATCAGGGGATCAGGCTTTCTTGCAATCTCGGGGTCTTTGTCAGGATAATCAAGCGTGGACAGAAAATGCTTCATGCATTCCAGCCGCGCGCGTTTCTTGTCTTTGGATTTGATGACAGTCCACGGCGCATCGGCGGTGTCGGTATAAAAGAACATCGCTTCCTTGGCTTGGGTGTATTCGTCCCATTTGCCAAGGCTGGCCTTATCGATGGGCGACAGTTTCCAGCGTTTTAGCGGGTCTGTTTCGCGCGCGGTAAAGCGGCGCAACTGTTCTTCGGGTGTGACAGAAAACCAGAACTTGTGCAGCCGGATGCCGGACCGCACCAGCATACGTTCAAATTCCGGGGCCTGACGCATGAATTCCAGATATTCTGTCGGGCTGCAAAACCCCATTACCCGCTCAACGCCTGCGCGATTATACCATGACCGGTCGTAAAACACCATTTCGCCTGATGTCGGCAAATGCTCGACATAGCGTTGAAAATACCATTGGCCCGCTTCACGTTCTGACGGCTTGTTGAGTGCCACAACGCGCGCGAAACGCGGGTTCAGGTGCTCGTTGAACCGCTTGATGGTGCCGCCCTTGCCCGCAGCGTCGCGCCCTTCAAACAGGAACACGAAGCGCTCTCCGGTATCGATGGCCCATTTCTGCACTTTCAGCAGTTCGGCCTGAAGCTGGGCCTTTTCCTGCTCATAGGTCCGCCGTGGCATTTTATAGCGGTAAGGGTAGCGATCCGATTCAAAAAACGCATTAATCTCATCCGTGGTCAAGTCAGCGGGGTCGGGAACCCACCTGTAGGTCTTGGGCGCTGTCTTCATCTTCTGCGCCGTGTCTGCCTTGGGCAAGGGCAATGCAGAATCCTGTGTCACCGCCTGCGGGGGGGCTGCATCAATATCAGGCACGGACGGATTTTCTGCGTCATTGCCAGATGCCGCAGTCTGCTGAACGTCCTGATCCGGCGTAATTGCGGGTGTGGATGGCGCGGCATCTTTCATTGTCTGCTCCTGAATTGTGTTTGGACGAAATATCACGGTTCCATCATGGCAAATTGATGAAAACCTGTCTTTGATATTGATCAAATCACACCAGATTCAGCGGCCATCGTGTTGGTCCAGCCTGTCCGCGTCATAAATCTGTTTCATGAAGGCGGGCGCTGCGCCAGAACGACCCCCACGGCCATCAGCAAAATTCCGATCAGGCGCGGCAGATCAAGCGGACGCAGCCGCGCCCCGAACAGGCCGAACTGGTCAATCACGCAAATCGCGGCAATCTGCCCCAACAACACAAACATCACGGCATTGCCCACGCCAAAACGCGGCGCAACCCATGAGATCGACAACAAGTAAAACGCAATCAGGATGCCCGCCAAAAACAGGTATCTGGGCTGTGCAGGCAGCGCTGTTGCCGTATTCGCCTGCCCCAGAACTGCCGCGACCGCCACGGCCACAACCGCTGCAATCAAAAACATCATCGCGCCCGCAATCGCGGGCGATCCGATGCGCGCCCCAAGCTGCGCATTCAGCGCCGCCAGAACCGGCACACCGACACCTGCGGCCAGCATGATCAAGGCGTATTTTGCGGTTTCAGGGGTCATTGATCACACCTTCCCAGTTTTCGCCACATTGCCAGCACCCGCCGCGCCCCGCCAGTGCGAAAATACCGCGCCCAACCCTTGCAGTGGCCCGGCGCTTGGATCAATACTGACAGCATGACAGGAACACTTCTCTCAATAGGGCACGGATACAGTGCGCAGGCGCTGGAGCCGCTCTTGCTGCCGCGCGGCTGGACCATCATTGGCACAACGCGCAGCACCGACAAGGCCCGCGCCATGACGGAGCGCGGTGTTACCCCGCTGATCTGGCCCGGAAACCCGTTGCCGCTGGCGCAAGCCACGCATCTGTTAACATCGGTTTCGCCCCGCGATGATGATCCGGTTCTGGCTGCACATGGCGCGAATATTGCACGCGCGACCCATCTGCGCTGGGTGGGTTATCTGTCCACAATCGGCGTCTATGGCGACCAGCAAGGGGGCTGGGTCGACGAAGATACAATTCCCAACGCTGCATCTGCACGCGCGCAGGCGCGTGTGCAGGCAGAAAACGCATGGCAAAACGCCTGCAACACGGCTGGGGTCCGGTTGCATATCTTCCGGCTTGCGGGAATATACGGGACGGGGCGCGGTCCGATTGCCAAACTGCGCGAGGGGCGCGCGCAACGCGTGGTAAAGCCCGGACAGTATTTTTCGCGCATTCATCAGGCCGATATCGGGCAGGCGCTGGATCTTGCAATCCATTCGGACATCGGCAGTCGCGTCTATAACCTGTGCGATGACAAGCCTGCGCCCCCGCAAGATGTGCTGGCTTGTGCTGCCCGCATTGCGGGGTTGCCCGTGCCCCCCGAAGTCCCGTTCGAGGATGCGGACCTGTCGCCCATGGCGCGCAGCTTTTATGCCGACAGCAAACGTGTCCGCAATGACCGCATAAAGCGCGAACTTGGGCTGAAACTGTTGTATCCGGATTACGAAAGCGGGTTGCGCGCAATTCTGGACGCAGAAGGCTGATTGCCAAATCCGCGCGCCCGCGCTAATTGCCCGTTCATGCCACGATATGCCCTGAAAATTGAATATGACGGCCGGCCGTTCTGCGGCTGGCAGCGTCAGGTCACGCTGCCGTCAGTCCAGGGCGCGATAGAATCCGCGCTGGCAAAACTGGAACATGATCTGCCGTCCATCGGGGCTGCGGGGCGCACTGATACCGGTGTGCATGCCATGGGTCAGGTCGCCCATTGCGAGATGCGCCGCGATTGGAACCCCTTTCGCCTGATGGAGGCCCTGAACCACCATCTGCGCCCTGCCCCTGTTGCCATCCTTGATTGCGCGCAGGTAGATGACAGGTTTCACGCCCGTTTTTCCGCAACCGAACGGCGCTATCTGTTCCGCCTGCTGGCCCGTCGCGCCCCCCCCACATTCGAGGCAGGACAGGTCTGGCACGTCCGGCACGCACTTTCGCTGGCACCCATGCAGCACGCAGCGCAGCATCTGCTGGGCACGCATGATTTCACCACCTTCCGCGCAAGCCAGTGTCAGGCGGCATCGCCCGTCAAGACGCTGGACGCCATCGACATAGACTGCGTGACCCTGCCCGAAGGGCAGGAATTCCGCTTTTCCCTGCGCGCGCGATCATTCCTGCACAATCAGGTGCGCAGCATTGTTGGCACATTGGAGCGTGTGGGGTCAGGCGCATGGGCACCGGAAGATGTTAAAACCGCCCTGGCCGCGCGCGAGCGTGCCGCCTGCGGGCCGGTAAGCCCGCCCGACGGATTATACCTGACAGGCGTTGGTTACCCATCGGACCCGTTCGCCACATAAATGGCGTTTTCAGACCGAGCACGCAGCCGATGCCCTGATCGGACAGCCCCGTTCAATCGGGGCTGACTTCCTCGACGATAACCAGATCGCGTTCTGCGGCCCCTTTGGCGAAGCCAAGCGCTTCTTGATATTCGGGCGAATTATAGCAGGCAACGGCATCTTCCACGGATGGAAAGCGCGCCACCACATTGCGCGCGCGTTCGCGCCCTTCAAGCTGAACATAGCGTCCGGCCCGCGCGATAAACACGCCACCATGTGCCGCGATGGCCCCTGTCGCGCGTTTGGCGTATTCGCCATAGGCGTCCGCGTCGGTTACTTCGACATGTGCAATCCAAAGCGCGCTCATGCAGTTTCCTTTTCTATCAGGGACAGTGCGGCGGCCAGCGCCGCATCCGCATTTGAAATATCGACGCCACCGCCTTGCGCCATGTCAGGGCGGCCACCACCGCCCTTGCCGCCCAGCCCGACGACAACTTCGCGCACCAGATCGACAGCAGAAAGCCGTTCAACCAAATCCGCAGTGACACCGGCGGCAACTGCGGGTCTGGTCCCTGTATCCGCGATCAGGATAACCACACCAGACCCGAGTTTTTCTTTCATCGCATCAATCAGCGACGGCAGGTCCTTGCCGGAAACACCGTTCATGACCTTGGCAATCACCTTCAGCCCCGCAACGTCGCGCACATCATCGCCACCATCACCGCTGCCGCCCATCGCCACCTGACGTTTCAGCTGTGCGATTTCGTTTTGCAAGGCGCGGCGTTCGTCCAGCAGGGTGCGGACACGCTCGCCCACATCCTGTGCGGGCGCTTTCAACACGCTTGCAATTTCCGACAAACGGGCATCCTGCGCGCGCAGATAGGCCAGCGCCGCCTGCCCTGTCAGCCCCTCAACGCGGCGCACACCGGCAGATGACGCCCCCTCGCCCAGCAGGACAAACGCGCCAATATCGCCCGTGCGCCCGACATGGGTGCCGCCGCACAGTTCCAGCGAATAGGTATTGCCGTCATGGCCCTTGCCCGAACCGGCCAGATTGCCCATCGACACCACGCGCACTTCGTCGCCGTATTTTTCGCCAAACAGCGCCTGCGCCCCCAGCGCGCGGGCATCATCGGGTGTCATGATGCGGGTATCGACGGGCGTGTTCTGGCGGATAAACGCGTTCACCTCTGCCTCGATCTGGGCCAGTTGGTCCGCACCAATCGCGGACCCATGGCTGAAATCGAACCGCAACCGTTCCGCCGCGTTCAGCGATCCTTTTTGCGCAACATGGTCCCCCAATGCGCGGCGCAGCGCTTCATGCAGCAAATGCGTCGCGGAATGGTTGGCGCGAATGGCGCTGCGGCGGGCATGTGCCACCTCCAGCTTGACGGGCTGGCCCGTCACAATCTCGCCCTCGGTCACTTTGGCAAAATGGATGATAAGACCGGCAGACCTGCGCGTGTCTGTCACCTGGGCCACGCCGCTGCCCGACCGGATGAAACCGGTATCGCCCACCTGCCCGCCGGATTCGGCGTAAAACGGCGTCTGGTTGGTGATGATCTGAACCTCGCCCGTGGCAGATTTTGCCTCTGCCCCGTCCACCACAAGCGCAAGAACCTGCCCTTCGGCGGTTTCCATATCATAACCAAGAAACTCGCTGGTCCCGACGCGGTCGGCCAGATCAAACCAGATGGTCGCATCGGCCGCGTCACCTGATCCTGCCCAACTGGCGCGGGCGCGGGCCTTTTGTTCTGCCATGGAGGCATCAAATCCCGCAACATCCACCGCGCGCCCACGTTCGCGCAAGGCGTCCTGCGTCAGGTCCAGCGGAAAGCCGAACGTGTCATACAGTTTGAAAGCGGCCTGCCCCGACAAGGTTGTCCCTTCGGGCAGCCCCTCCAACTCGGCATCCAGCAGCTTCAGGCCGCGGTCCAGTGTCTGCCGGAAACGGGTTTCCTCGGCGTGCAGGGTTTGTGTGATCAGGGCCTGCGCATCGCGCAATTCGGTGTAATGGCTGCCCATCGCGCTGACGAGTGCGGGCACAAGACGGTGCATAACGGGGTCTTGCGCGCCCAGCATATGCACATGACGCATGGCGCGGCGCATGATCCGGCGCAACACATAGCCACGCCCGTCATTTGCAGGCATGACACCATCCGCAATAAGGAAGGACACGGCGCGCAAATGGTCGGCAATCACGCGGTGATGGGTCTTGCCCGGACCATCGGGGTCCGAACTTGTGGCGTGGCAGGACGCTTCGATCAAGGCGCGCATCAGGTCGGTGTCGTAATTATCATGCTTGCCTTGCAGCAATGCACCAATCCGTTCCAGCCCCATGCCGGTGTCAATCGACTGTCGCGGCAATTCGGTCAGGCGGCCGTCTTCATGCTGTTCGTTTTGCATGAAGACCAGATTCCAGATTTCAATGAAACGGTCGCCATCTTCTTCCGCACTGCCCGGAGGGCCGCCCCAGATGCTGGGGCCATGATCAAAAAATATCTCGGTGCAGGGGCCGCAAGGGCCGGTTGGCCCCATGCGCCAGAAATTGTCGTCAGTCGGAATACGGATTATGCGGTCATCGGGCAGGCCCGCCACTTTTTTCCACATTTCGGCGGCTTCATCATCGGTATGATATACCGTGACCAGAAGCCGGTCCTTGGGAATGTCAAAATCGCGCGTCAGCAATTCCCACGCAAATGGAATTGCGTCTGCCTTGAAGTAATCCCCAAAGCTGAAATTCCCCAGCATTTCGAAAAATGTATGGTGGCGCGCCGTATAGCCGACATTGTCCAGATCATTATGTTTACCGCCCGCGCGCACACATTTTTGCGATGTGGTGGCGCGGTTGTAATCGCGCTGTTCCAATCCGGTGAATACATTCTTGAACTGCACCATACCCGAATTGGTGAACATCAAGGTAGGGTCATTGCGCGGCACAAGCGGCGAGCTGTCGACCACCGCGTGACCGTTTCGGGCAAAATAATCAAGAAAAGTCGTGCGAATGTCGTTCAGACTAGGCATTTTTCACTCCGGCGCGAAAGCGGGACGGGACAAGTTTCAATCCCGTTTATCCGCGCAGACAGGGCCTGTCCACACCTGAGCCGTAATCTGACGGGTTGTGCTGCGCCCATATAGGTTGAAAAGCACAACGCGGTTCCGATTTCCGAGCAAGAACAACGCCATATTCCGGACGCCCCCGGCTTGTTCAGCATATCCTTGGGCGCCTGTCGGAAAACAGACACCCAAGGGCTATATAAAGTTGAACCGCTTAATCCTCGGTCAGGGATGCGTCGCCTTCCGCCATGGGAAAGTCCAGACCATGGGCTGCGCGGATCTTGTCTTCAATTTCCAGCGCGCGTTGCGGGTTTTCCTTCAGGAAGGTTTTCGCGTTCTCGCGCCCCTGACCAATGCGTTCATCCCCGTAGGAATACCACGCACCCGATTTTTCGACGACACCCGCCTTGACGCCCAGATCCAGCAATTCGCCGGTTTTGGAAATACCTTCACCATACATGATGTCGAATTCCACCTGTTTGAAGGGGGGCGCGACCTTGTTCTTGACAACCTTGACGCGGGTTTGGTTGCCAACCACTTCATCGCGGTCCTTGATTGCGCCGATCCGGCGAATATCCAGCCGGACGGATGCATAGAATTTCAGCGCATTGCCACCTGTGGTGGTTTCGGGGCTGCCAAACATCACACCGATTTTCATGCGAATCTGGTTGATGAAGATCACCATGCAATTCGACCGCGAAATAGAACCGGTCAGCTTGCGCATGGCCTGCGACATCAGCCGTGCGTGCACGCCAACATTCGAATCGCCCATATCGCCTTCAAGTTCGGATTTCGGCGTCAATGCCGCTACCGAATCGACCACAACCATCGACACCGCGCCCGAGCGCACAAGCGTGTCAACGATTTCAAGCGCCTGTTCACCCGTGTCTGGCTGCGAAATCAGCAGGTCATCCAGATTCACACCCAGTTTGCGCGCATATTGCGGGTCCAGCGCGTGTTCTGCGTCCACAAAGGCGCAAATGCCGCCTTTTTTCTGTTCTTCTGCAACGGCATGCAGCGTCAGCGTGGTTTTGCCCGAACTTTCAGGACCATAAATTTCGATAATGCGCCCTTTGGGCAAGCCACCTATTCCAAGTGCAATATCCAGACCCAGCGACCCTGTGGAGGTTGACTCAATCTCGGTCACCGGGCTGTCAGCACCCAGCCGCATGATGGAGCCTTTGCCAAACTGGCGTTCAATCTGGGCAAGCGCTGAATCAAGCGCCTTTTGTTTTTCCGCCGTCCGCTTGTCAGTCATTGTCAGCAAATCCGCTACAGCCATTGTTTCGCCCCTTATTCCACAGCGCGCCGCGCACGGCAATCGCAGGTTTGTTCATTAATTGTTCTGTAATTCAAATTAAGGCACAAAGCGAGAACTTTTCTTGCCTCGCTATCAGCAATCATAGCCAAAACTGGTTAACAATCTGTTGATCTGCCATATGCGCGACAGTGTTACGCGCAGTGCAAGGCGGGGTTGTCAAGGTGACACTGGTAAAGTCAGCAGTTCTGACCTAAGTTCCTTCATATGGGGGGAAACACCTGAGCAAAGGGTTTCCAAATGGCGAATATCACAACCAATGCAGTGAGCGGCAGCAATGAATTCGGCAAAAAGCTACTGGCTTTTGTGACGCGTCTTGCAACCATGTCACCCACATATCAGCGTATCTGCTACTACAACAGCAAGTCGGACGAGGAACTGGCCGAAATGGGCTTAACCCGTCAGGACATTCCCGCGAAGGTCATCGGGCCGCGGATGTATCTGTAACAGATATTGCGGCAATGCGCGCCTACAGACACGGCACACCCGCGCGCGCCAGTAGCGCTTTTGTCTGCGCATTGTCACCATGCAGCAAATTAAATGCCCCCGGTGGCAGGTCTGCATGGGCGGCAAGGCCGGCCACCAGCGTTGCAAACAAAACCTCGTTCGGGGGCGGGCAATAAACACCCCCGCGAGATACCGCCGCGCCCAGATGCCGGCCGAACAACGCCGCGTGATGCCCGACTGATGCGCACAGACAGACCGGATCGCCACCTGTGCAAGGGTCATGACAAATACCCGCTGACATAGCTGCGATTGCGGTCTGCCCGACATCTACGCCCTGCGCCGCAAGTGCTTGCGCAAGATCATCCGCAGCCCGCGCAATCAGCGCAGCAAAGCGCGTTCGTGCCGCAGGGTCCGCACCGCGCATAGTCCGGCACAGGCGGGTAATATCCGCCTGCTCTGCGGCGATGACCTGCCCGACCACATGGCCGTCCTGCAAGGTCACGGGCATTGCGCGCGTTCCAAAAGGCGCGCGCCAAGCCCCGCCTACAAAATGCGTAAAAAGCCGTTCGGTGAAATCCTCATCCATGCTGGTTTCCTTAGCAGGGTGCGCCATCTGCTGCCAGACTGCACTTTATACACAAAACGTGGCCCGGTCGTAATTTGCACAGGCGCGCGGATGTAAATTTCGCAAAGCTGCTTGCATAGGCGTTGCGGCTGGCACATCTATGCCAGACCTGTGCAAAACGGAAAACATCGCATGAGCCAAGACCCAACCAAACGCGGACTGATCGCATCGCTTCGCGGCAATTTCATCGCCGGTCTGGCCGTGATCGCACCCGGTGTGCTGACCATCTGGCTGGTCTGGAATGTGATTACATGGATTGACGGGCTGGTTCTGCCGCTGATCCCGCGCAGCTTTCACCCGCAGGCCATGGTCGGGCTGGATGTGCCCGGTGTGGGGGTGATTGTATTTGTCATCTTTACGCTTGTGATGGGCTATTTCACAAAAGGGCTGATCGGGCGCACGCTTGTGGGCTGGGGCGAACGCATTGTCGAGGCGATGCCCATCATCCGGTCGATCTATAACGCCGTCAAACAGATTGCCGACACGATACTCGCGCGCACGGCGCCCACATTTGACCGCGCCTGTCTGGTGCAATACCCGCGCCCCGGCATATGGGCGATGGCATTTATTTCAACAACCACGCGCGGGGAAATCGGGGATCACCTGTCAGGCAAGGGGGACATGGTGTCGATCTTTCTGCCCACCACGCCCAACCCGACATCGGGTTTCTTGCTGTTTGTGCCGCGTGAAGATGTGATCGAGCTGGACATGTCGATCGAAGATGCCGCGAAACTGGTGATTTCAGCGGGTCTGGTGTATCCTGACACTCGCAAAGGCAAGCCACGCAATGGTGGCGATACGCCACCTGTCAGTATCCCGAAGGGGTGACGCGCGCCCCGGAGCTGGGGGGTCAGCCTTTTGCGGTCATTGGGAATGCCCAAGGCGCGGAGCAAAGGCCGAAGGCCGCCGCGCCATAGGTCTGGCCGTCCCGCGGTCTGCCGATAACCTGATGGCAGGCCAAGCCTTTGAAGTCAGGATTGTGCAGCTTGCATAAAGTGAACTTCACTGGCGTCGGACCGGCAGGCCCCGGCCCACCGATGGCGCGGGCTGTATCCAAGCGTCAAGGGCAGCAAAAGGCCAAACTCTGCCAACCATGCGCGTCAACAGATAAGGCTGCGCGTTAGTTGAACATCGCTTCCAGATCAACCGTCATGCGGTCATTCAGATCGGCTTTATGCCGTTCCAGAAAGCGCGTGCAGGCAGCGCGTCCAGCCTCTTTCAGCGAATGCAGCAAATATGGTGTCGGTGTCACCTTGCTGGTGACCGAAAGCGTATTCATCAGGTCGTCATCGGCCACCATATGCAACAAGACATCCTTCATTGTGCCCCGCTCCATGCGGCCTTCGGCGATCAGGCGTTTGACGAATCCTATAGCGCGCATCTCGCGCAGCAGCGATGAATTGAAGCTGATCTCGTTCAGCCGGTTCTGTATCTCCTGCGCTGTGCGCGGCAGGCTGTCACGCACCAGCGGGTTGATATTCACTATCATAATGTCATCGGGCAAATGCGGCTCGAACAAGGGGAATAATGCGGGGTTTCCGGTATATCCCCCATCCCAGAAGGCCTCTTGCTTGCCAGTTTTCGGGTCGACGAATTCCACGGCCTGAAAGACTGTCGGCAGGCATGCGGATGCAAGGATCACATCGCAAGTCAGCTCTTCCCCCGAAAACACCCGTATCTTGCCGGTGCGCACATTGGTCGCGGCGATATACAACTCCGGCCCGGACTGGCTGCACACCTTGTCAAACCGCAAAGACCGCACGACCGGTTCCAGCGGGTTGCGATAGAGCGCACCATATTGATAGGGGCTGGTCATCAGCGCGGCCATATCCATGGGCGAGACCGGCATCAGGTTTTCCATCCAGGAATTGATCACGCCAATCGGCGGCAAGGCCTGCGCAATCCAGCCTGTCAGGCGCAGGTCATGCACCGCCCCCACCTGATGCCATATCTGGTCCAACAGCGCACGCGCACCCGCACGCCCCCCGTCTGCCATGCCCGCCTTCAGCGCCGCGGCGTTCAACGCACCTGCGGATGTTCCCGAGATCGCTGCAATCTCGATCCCGTCATCTTGCAACAGACGGTCCAGAACGCCCCATGTAAACGCGCCATGTGCGCCCCCGCCCTGCAATGCCAGATTGATACGCTTTACCATTATATCGCCTTTCAATACCGCGCCTTGCGGACAGTGGGCACACGCCGCCAGACCACCGACGCGACAGATCAAAATTCAGAAGTCCCGGACAGCCCTGCGACGCTGCGCGGCGCCGGTTCTTCAACTTGCCGAAAATACTCATTCCAGCATCAAATCTGCCCGCATCGTCAAAGCGCGGTCCAGCCCCCGTCGACCGAAATTGTGGTGCCGGTGATCTGCGCCGCCGCGTCAGAGCATAAAAACACGGTCGTGCCACCGATTTGCTCGACTGTGGCAAATTCCCCTGAAGGCTGACGCGACAGCATGACTTCCTTGATCACTGTTTCACGGTCCATGTTGTGGGTTTTCATCTGGTCGGGGATCTGCTTTTCGACAATCGGCGTCAACACATAGCCCGGACACACAGCATTGCAGGTCACGCCCTTGCCCGCAGCTTCCAGCGCGGTCGTCTTGCTAAGCCCCACAACCCCGTGTTTCGCGGCAATATAGGCGGATTTATAAGGGCTTGCCGTCAACCCGTGCGCCGAGGCGATGTTGACCACACGCCCCCACCCTTTTGCATACATCCCCGGCAGGGCCGCCGCAGTGGTATGAAACGCCGATGACAGGTTGATGGCGATGATCGCGTCCCATTTGTCCATCGGGAATTCTTCAATCCGCGCGACATGCTGGATGCCTGCGTTATTCACCAAAATATCGCAGCCGCCCGCTTTTTGAATCAGGGCGCGGCAATCGTCGGGTTTTGACATATCAGCCTGAATATAGGTGACGGACGCGCCGGTTTCGCTGGCAATATCGGCGGCAATCTGATGATCTTCAGGTGTGTCAGAAAAGGAATTTATCACCACTTCCGCGCCCGCGCGGGCAAGTTCGCGCGCAACCCCCAGCCCGATTCCCGAATTCGATCCTGTGACGATCGCGCGTTTTCCTGCAAGCTGCATTATTCTTTCCTCTTACATATTTCTCTGCTGTGCAGCATAGACGGAAAAATGGAAAACCCAAAGCAAAGCTGTCGCGCAGTTTTGAACAGGTATCCCGAATCGCGCAGGCCAAAAAAAACGCCCGCACAAGGCGGGCGTCAGTAATTGAGGCAGGTTTCATACAGGCAAGAAACCTATCGAGCAGTAAGTCATATATAGACCTTGTGACCGCGTGTTCCAAGCTAAAAGTTTGAAAACTCTGTCATCGGACTGTAGCGTATGGGGAAACCATGCCCCGAATTCATCCCCCCGGAGTCGCCTGAATGTTATCAAAAATATGTCGAAACACGACCGCAACGATCATTCTTGCCATGGGGTGCGCAGCCCTAAGCCCTGCATTTGCACAGCCCACCCATGGCATAGCTATGTATGGTGACCCTGCCCTACCACCAGATTTTGAACATTTGCCCCATGTGAACCCCGACGCGCCCAAAGGCGGACGCATCGTTCAGGGCGAAGTCGGCGGCTTTGATTCGCTGAACCCGCATATCCTGAAAGGGCGCAGCCCGTGGCAATTACAATATTTGGCGTATGAAAGCCTGATGGGCCAGAACTGGGACGAACCCTTCACACTTTACGGACTTTTGGCCGAATCGGTTGAAACTGATGAAGACCGCACCTGGGTTGAATTCACCTTGCGCCCCGAAGCCGCGTTCTCCGATGGCAGCCCTGTCACGGTCGAAGATGTGCTGTGGTCCTATGAAACACTGGGCACAGTGGGCCACCCCCGCTATCACGGCACCTGGGCGCGGGTTGAACGTGCGGAAATCACGGGTGAACGTTCCATCCGCTTCACCTTTACCGAGCCTGACCGCGAATTGCCGCTGATCATGGGTATGCGCCCGATTCTGCAAAAGGCGCAATGGGACGGGTTGGATTTCGCCGAATCGGGCACATCGGTTATTCCCATCACCACCGCGCCCTATGTCATCGACCGGTTCGAAGCGGGGCGCTATGTCTATCTGAAGCGTAATCCCGACTATTGGGGCAATGACCTGCCGTTCATGCGCGGACAGGCCAATCTTGATGAAATCCGCATGGAATTTTTCGGCGATGGCACCGCCATGTTCGAGGCCTTCACCTCTGGCATGCTGAACACCATGCGCGAAACAAACGCGGCATCATGGAACACGCGCTATGATTTCCCCGCCATGCAGGCAGGCGAGGTGGTGAAATCGGAAATCCCCCATGAACGCCCGTCCGGTATTGCCGGTTTCGTGATGAACAGCCGCAACCCGCTGTTTTCCGACTGGCGTGTGCGCGAGGCGATGATTCACGCGTTTAATTTCGAATACATCAACCAGATCATCAACGCGTCCGAAGACCCGCGAAGCACGTCCTATTTCTCGAATTCGATTCTGGGCATGCTTGATGGTCCGGCAGACGGGCGCGTGGCGGAATTTCTGGCCCCGTTTGCCGATGATCTTCTGCCCGGCACACTTGAAGGCTACACGCTGCCGGTATCCGATGGCAGCGTGACAAACCGTGCCAATATGCGCGCGGCCACCAATCTTCTGGCCGAAGCAGGATGGGACGCAGACAGCGCGGGCGTTTTGCGCAATGCAGATGGCGACCCGTTCCGTTTTACCATTTTGCTGCGCCAAGGCTCCAGCGAGGTTCTGGCAATTGCCGAGATTTATTCCGAAGCCCTGTCGCGGCTGGGAATGAATGTCAACGTCACCCAGATTGATTCGGCGCAATATACAGAACGCACGAATGCGTTCGATTTCGACATGGCCTATTACATTCGCGGCCTGTCCCTGTCGCCCGGTGCTGAACAGCGGCTGTATTGGGGGTCTGACGCGGCAACTGCGCAAGGATCGCGCAACTGGATGGGCGTTCAAAGCCCTGCGATAGATGCGCTGATCGAACGGCTTGTCACATCGAACGAACAGGAAGATTTCATCGACAGCGCCCGCGCATTGGACCGCGTTCTGACAGCGGGACGACATGTCGTGCCCTTCTGGTTCAATGACCGCGCCCGCATCGCACATGCGCGCGAACTGCGTTTCCCCGAACGCCTGCCAATCTATGGCGACTGGATCGGCTTTCAGCCCGATGTCTGGTGGTGGCAGGACTAAGGAAACCGCAAAGTGTCGGGTATAGGCACTGTACGGGAGCACTGACAGGGTTACATGCGTCATATCGTCATGTATGAATTGGTAAATATATCTGCGAGCCTTGGGCCTATCAGAAATTCACAGCCCAATTCGAAAGGCTTTCAACATGACCATGATCCGCAACACCTTGCTTGGTGCCACCCTTTGCAGCGCGCTTGCAACGACCGCTTTTGCCGATGAGGCCAGCAAGCTGGTCACTGTCGTCACATCCGATAATGCACAGACCCAGTTGATGGCCATGGTGCTGACCACACAAGCCGTAGAGCAAGGCGCGGATGCGCATATTCTGCTATGTGGTCCGGGCGGCGATCTGGCATTGATCGATGCACCCGAAAGCGCGACAGCAGGCCAACCGCCGCGCGATGCCAGCCCGCAGGGCATGTTGCAAAACCTGATGGCCAACGGTGCCACAGTCGAGGTCTGTGCCATCTATCTGCCCGGTATGGGTGCCGATGCATCTGTCTTGCTGGATGGTGTGGGCGTAGCACAGCCCCCGGCAATGGCGGGCGCTATGATGGATATGACAGCACGCGTCTGGTCATTCTAAGCTGTCGGGCGGGCTAGAGCATATCACGTTCATTCGCATTCACGAGACATACTCTAACTTATTGATTTCGCATGTTCGAGAAGCTCAAAACCGGTTCCCACTTTTGAGCAACATGCTCTAGTGCCGAACACCTGTAGGCGCAGATGCCTTGGGGCGCGGAGCGACGGGCGCAAGCCCGCCGCGCCACAAGCCCTGTGCAGGCGGGCAGCCCCCCGCCAACGGGCAGTTCCAGCCCGATCAGGTCATTGCATGAATGCGAATGAACGCGGGCACGCCCTAGGGTTTCATCAGACTTGGCGCCAAAACCTGTTTTATCGCCGCACTCGCCGCCTGAACCTTGGCACTGCGGTGCAAGTCCACATGCGTCACCAGCCATATTGGTGCGGACCATTCAGGTTGGGGTTCAACCACCTGCACCAATCCTTCAGGGGCAAGCGCTGGCGTCAGAAAGCCCAGTCCCATACCGCTGCGGGTTGCATCTGCGCGCACGGTGGTGCTGTTGCTGCGCAACGCAACCTTATACCCTGTCTGTCGCAGCCATATGTCGAACGGGGCGCGGACATTCACGGCATCTGCGGCGATGAACAGATGCGTGCCCAGATCGTCCATCCCCGACGGGGTGCCGTGCTGCGTCAGATAGCTTTCGGCACCATACAGCCCGAACGGCAAATTCCCCAAAGGCTGCACCACATTATCGGGTTCCTGCGGGCGGGCACCGGCACGAATGGCCAGATGCGCCTCGCCATATTCAAGCTGCAACACGCGTTCTTCAGTGCGAAGGCAGGGGCTTAGCGCAGGGTGTTCATCCATCAATGCCTGAATGGCGGGCATCAACAGGCGGCATAGCTCCGGCACGGTGGTTATCACAAGATCGCCGCCAATTCCGTCTTGTAAACCGTGCAGCCGCGCGGCCAGCGCATCGAAGTTCTGTTCTGCGCCACCGGCCACTTCGGCCAGGGCCTGCCCCGCTTCGGTCGGGGAATACCCTTTGGCATGGCGCTGAAACAGCTTGACGCCAAGCCGGTCTTCAAGCGCATCAATATGGCGGATGACCGTTGCATGATGCACACCCAGCGCATGGGCCGCACCACTGACAGTTCCCGCACGCGCGACATGCAGGGCAGTGCGCAGTTCATCCCATGGGGCAAGGCTCATGCGTGTCGACTCCGTCCAGATGGGTTAGTGCACGATGGGCGTTCAGGCGATGCAGTGTCAAGCAATGTCACGCCGCGCCGACAAGCGTATCATATTCGGTCAGCAACGCGTCCATATCCGCCCCGTCAGGGCTGGTGCGCTGTGCCAATGCCTGATCTGCACGCTGCTGGGCAGCAGCGCTCATGGGCGGGCAGGCATCTGCAAGACTGCGCATTTCATCCAGATTACCGTTGCAATGCAAAACGATATCACACCCGGCCCGCAACGCGGCATCTGCACGCGCAGCGACTGGCCCGCGAAGCGCCTGCATCGAGATGTCATCACTCATCAACAGGCCCGAAAACCCGATACTGGTGCGGATCAGGTCGATCATCCGTATCGATGTCGTGGCGGGCAAATCAGGGTCGATGTCAGAAAACACCAGATGCGCACTCATTCCCATAGGCAGATCAGCCAGCGCACGGAATGCCGCGAAATCCGTGCGGTCCAGTTCTTCGCGCTTTGTGTCCACCACCGGCAGGTCCAGATGGCTGTCCAGATCGGCGCGGCCATGTCCGGGGATGTGTTTCAGCACCGGCAGCACACCGCCCGCCAGCAACCCGTTTGCCATGGCGCGTGCGCAGGCGGTCACGGTGTCCACATCCTGCCCGTAGCAGCGGTTGCGCAAAACGGCATGCGTGTGGGCAAACGCAATATCCGCCAGCGGCGCGCAATTCACATCCACCCCGGCTGCACGCAATTCCCCCGCGATAAGACGCCCCCGCACATACATGGCGCGCGCGGGGTTGGTGCTGCGCTGTGTCTGCTCTAGCGCGGGCATCCATTCGCGCCAATGCGGTGCGCGCATGCGCTGCACGCGCCCGCCTTCCTGATCTATCAGAATGGGAATATCGCGCCCCAGCACATCGCGCCAATCCGCGCAAAGCGCGGACAGTTGGGCTGGCGTTTCAACATTGCGCGCAAACAAAATCGCACCCCAAGGGGACGCATCTGCGATAAACCGGCGCTCCATGTTATTCAGGCGCGTCCCCTCGCAGCCGAAAATAACTGCGCGCGGTGTCTGGCTCATCGTACAAGCACAGGAATACAATCGATATTCTGTGCAACCAGCGCGGAACAGAACCGCCGTGCATCGCGTTCATCTTCAAACCCGTGTGCGCGCAGGCGGTAAAATACCGACCCCCCGCTATGGGCGGCTTCGATCACACGGCCACGGTCATCCAGCAAGGGCGAAAAGCGGCGTGCCAACTGGTCCCATGCCGCGCGTGCCGCCGGTGCATCATCAAATGCACCCAATTGCACAAGGCGCGTGCCCGGCCCGATGCTGGCGGGGTCCACATCCAGCCCGCGCGGCGATGACATGCCCGCCGCCACAGACGCGGCAATCGCATCGGCGTCGGAACTGGAAGACACGGTCGCGGGCGCGCTTTGCGCGGCGGGGGTGGCAGCGCGCGCAACCTGCACATCCTGCCCGCGCGCAGGCGGGCGCACCGAACGCGTCACGGCAAGGCGGTTGGGGGTGACAAAGCCCAGCGGCTCGCCACTTATGTCGGGCACATCGGTTTGCAGCGAAACCGGAATGGCGACATCACTGCCAGATGAATAGTCGGATGAGGGGGGCTGAATCTGGTCTGCCTGACGTGGCTGAATGTCATTTGCGCCCAGCCCTGTCGGGGGCGGTGCCAGCATAATCGCGCCACTGCCATCATCTTCGGATGCGGCCGCCAATTCGTTTATCGCCAGCCCCTGAAATGCAGCCTGCCGTCCACCGGGGTTTTCGGGGGCCACGCGCGACGGCCCTTCCAATGCACGCACAACCGGCACGCCCGACACATCACGCTGCATCATCTGCCATGTCCACACGCCAGCCGCCACCACAAGCGCAAGTGATATGACCGCCCCGAAGGCATGCATCACGGCATTGGGCCGCATCGTCAGGGACGCGCCGCCGCCACCACCGGACATATACTGGGGCGCATGCGGTGCGGCCCCCCGCCGCGCGGCATTCACGGGCGGTGCATTGGGCGCAGGTGCATAGCCCTGTGACGGGTGCGCGTATGCGGCGTGCGGGTTATATGAGGCATCAGGGGCATAGTGGCCGGGCTGTGCCGGATAAGGCGCATAGCCTTGCGCAGCACCATAGGCGGGGTCTTGCATCGGGGCGTATTCGGGCGCGCGCTGGGGCGCGCGTGCATATTCCGGTGCATAACCCGCACCGTCACCATAACCATGATAGGGATGCCCATCAGAATGCATGTGGCCGGACCTGCCATTCACCGGCACATGACCGTGGGCATTATCTGCGGGGAAATACCTGCTCTCACCCATAACTGCCTCTCTCACGTGCGAGGCGCAGACAGACTGCGCCCGCTCACATGGTTTTTCGACGTTTGGCAAGATGCCTGCTCGACACTGCCGCTTTTGCTGCGCGTTTTGCGCTTTTTATATTTTTCACGGACAGCACGTTCCCGCCCTGCCCGTTTACCTGACCACAGTTGCGCTTTTTAGCGCATTTCAGTGACTGGCGTGACACCTAGGATAGCAAGACCGGCAGAAATAACAACGCCTGTCCCGCGCGCGAGTGCAATTTTGGCCGAGGTTGTGGCAAGATCGCCCTCTTGCACGAAACGAAGCGCGGGCGTGTCATTGCCACGGTTCCACAATCCGTGGAATTCCGCTGCCAATTCAGACAGATAGGCGGCAATTCTATGGGGTTCTTGCGTGCGTGCTGCAAGTTCCACAATCCGTGGCCATTCGGCCAGTTTCCGCATCAGCGCCAGTTCGGCAGGGTCATCCAGCAATGTATGCGCCGCATTCGCAAGCGCCGCGTCATCTGTTGCAACGCCCATATCTGCCGCCTTGCGCAGCACCGAACAGATCCGCGCATGGGCATATTGCACATAGAACACCGGATTATCGCGGGATTGCTCAAGCACCTTGTCGAAATCGAAATCCAGCGTTGCGTCGTTCTTGCGGGTCAGCATGACAAAGCGGGTGACATCTGCACCCACTTCATCCACCACATCGCGCAGGGTCACAAATGTGCCTGCACGCTTGGACATCTTGAACGGCTCGCCGTTCTTGTAAAGCTTTACCAACTGGATCAGCTTCACCTCCAGCGGCACACGACCATTGGACAGCGCCGATACGGCCGCTTTCATCCGCTTGACATAGCCCCCATGATCGGCCCCGAAAATGTCGATAAGCAGATAAAATTCGCGCGCGATCTTGTTGTAATGATACGCTATATCAGGGGCGAAATACGTCCAGCTTCCATCCGATTTCATGATCGGGCGGTCCACATCATCACCATGTGCAGTAGACCGGAACAGGGTTTGTTCGCGCGGTTCCCAATCTTCAGGCGTCTTGCCCTTTGGCGGCTCCAGCGTGCCGGTATAAATCAGGTTTTGCGCGCGCAGCTTCTCAATTGCGGTCTCGATCTCGCCAGTGCCATAAAGTGCTTTCTCGCTGGAATAGACATCCATGCGCACGCCAAGGGCGGCCAGATCCTCGCGGATCATGCCCATCATGCGATCAGTTGCGAAATTGCGCACTATCTCCAGCCACGCAGACTCGGGTTGGTCAAGGAACGTGTCGCCGAATTCGGCCTTCAGCTCCTCGCCCACATCTTTCAGGTATTCGCCGGGGTAAAGCCCGTCGGCAATTTCGGGCGACAGGCCATGCGCCTCGCGGTAGCGCTCATAGGCCGAACGCGCCAGAACATCGACCTGCGCGCCGCCATCGTTGATGTAATATTCGCGCGTCACATCATAACCTGCGAAGGCCAGCAGGTTGCACAATGCATCCCCCACAACCGCGCCCCGCGTATGACCCACATGCATAGGCCCAGTGGGGTTTGCGGACACGAATTCGACATTCACCCGCACCCCCTGCCCCATATCCGAGCGCCCGAACGCCAGCCCGTCGGTCAAGGCCGTTGCAACAACCCCTTGCCATAATGCAGATGACAGGCGCAGGTTCAAAAACCCCGGCCCCGCGACGTCTGCACTGTCAATACGGGCATCTGCGGTCAGGGCTGCGGCAAGCGCGTCGGCAATCTCGCGCGGTTTCAATCCGGCAGGTTTGGCCAGCACCATCGCGGCATTGGTTGCCATATCACCATGCGCGGGATCGCGCGGTGGTTCCACCGCGACATTGCTGAAATCCAGGCCTTGCGGCAACGCGCTGTCAGCGACCATGGTCTGCAAACAGTCCAGCACCAGCGCACGAATATCGGAAAACAGGTTCATCTTGTCCGTCCTTGTTGCTGCGTCTGCCCTACGCCGCAGGCGCGCGGGCGTCAATGCCCGCCAAGCCCTTGTGTTGCGGGGTTTGGGGTGTATGGTTGCGCTAACACACCCTTACATAAGGATATAACATGCGCTGGGGAATACTGGGGGCGGCCAAGATCGCCCGAACCGATGTCGCGCCCGCCATCCAACTGGCAAACGGTGCGGAACTGGTGGCTGTGGCCACGCGCGAGGTGGCGCGCGCTGCACCGTTTCAGGCTTTGGTGCCAGGGTTGACGGTTCACAACAGCTATGACGCCCTGCTGGCAGACCCGAATATTGATGCGGTCTATATTCCCCTGCCCAATCACCTGCATGTCGAATGGTCAGTGAAAGCGGCGCGGGCGGGCAAACATGTGCTGTGTGAAAAGCCCATTGCCCTGCATGGCAGCGAAATCGACCAGTTGATCGCCGCGCGCGATACCACTGGCCTGCTGATTGCCGAAGCATTCATGGTGGCCCACCACCCCCAATGGGCGCTGGCGCGCGATCTGATGGCGCAAGGGGCCATAGGCCGGCTGGAACATGTAGACGGGTGTTTCACCTACACCAATCGCGACCTGAGCAATATTCGTCACAGCGCTGATATGGGGGGCGGGGGCTTGCGTGATGTGGGTGTTTACCCCTGCATTGTGACGCGCATGACAACCGGCATGGAACCCGACACCCTGCGCGCCGATATCCGCACCCAGAATGGTGTCGATATTTTCGCCCGCGTCTGGGCCGATTTCGCGGATTTCACCATGTCGTTTTATTGCGGCATGATGCAGGCGCGGCGTCAGCAAATGGTGTTTCACGGACAAGACGGCTGGATCGCGCTGAACGCGCCGTTCAACGGGCCGAATTACGGGGATTGCCGGGTTGACTGGTGCGACGCCGACGGGCGCATCACCACGCAGCATTTCAACAACATCAACCAATATGCGCTGATGATCGAAGCTTTTGGCCGCTCAGCGCAGACCGGCAGCGCTTTTGCCTGTCCGCTGGAAATGTCGCGCGGCAATCAGGTGATGATCGACGCGATCTTTGACGCGGCGGTTTAGGGCATATCGCGTCGGGGTGGAACGCGGGACTGGTTGAATTGGTCTGAAGGCGGGGCATTGCGGCCATGGATAAAGCCCGCGCGATCGGTGGGCCGGGGTCTGCCGATCCGACATTGGTGCAGTTCACTTTATGCAGGCGGTATATTCCGACATCAAAGGCTTTGCGTGTCACTGAACAAATCGGCAGGCCGCGGGACGGCCAGACCTATGGCGTGGCGGCCTGCGGCCTTGATTCCGCGCCTTGGTCGTGCCCACACAAGCATCAGGCCCAAAATCATTCCACACAGGCCCGCAGCCCGTCAAATGCGCACGCCCTCGCGCCCTGCAAGATCGGTGAAAAACTGCCACGCCACGCGGCCTGACCGGCTGCCGCGCGTGGCCTGCCATTCGATTGCCTCGGCGCGCAGGCGCGCGGGGTCGATATGCAGGCCATAGGCCGTGCAATAGCCCTGTATCATCGCCAGATATTCGTCCTGATCACACGGATGGAACCCCAACCACAGGCCAAACCGGTCTGACAGCGACACTTTTTCTTCAACAGCTTCCGACGGGGAAATCGCGGATGAACGTTCATTTTCGATCATGTCGCGGGGCATCAGGTGGCGGCGGTTCGATGTCGCATAGAGCACGACATTTTCAGGCCGCCCTTCGACCCCGCCATCCAGAACCGCCTTCAGGGATTTGTAGTGCTGGTCATCATGGCTGAAGGACAGATCATCGCAAAACAGGATGAACCGCGCATCCGAACGGCGCAGATGGGCCATCAACCGCCCGATCGACGGCAGATCCTCGCGCTGGATTTCGACAAGCTTCAGCGCCGAGTCCGGCACCTGTTCCAGCACCGCCGCATGAACGGCCTTGACCAGCGATGATTTACCCATGCCGCGCGCCCCCCATAAAAGCGCATTATTCGCAGGCAGACCGCGCGCAAACTGGACAGTGTTGGCCAGCAATGTGTCGCGCGAACGCCCGATCCCCACCAACAGATCCAGCGCCACGCGGTTGACCTGCGCTACCGGCTGCACATGGTCGGGGCTGACATGCCAGACGAATGCATCTGCACTGACAAAATCGGGGGCAGTATCGGCAGGTGGCGACACACGCTCCAGCGCATCGGCAATGCGGCGCAGGCTTGATGCGGTGTCTTCGTTTTGCTGGTCGGTATTCGCGGCGTCAGATGGCAGAACGAAAGGCGGCAGGGTCATTTCTCATCTTCCATCTCGTCGGCAAATATTTCGTCATCTTCGTCCAGCAGCCCTTCACGGCGCAGTTTTTCATTCCGCTTGCGTTCGACGCGTGCGACCAGAAAGATCGAAATCTCATACAGGCCATAGACCACTGCAAACAGGATAACCTGTGTAATCACATCAGGCGGCGTGACAAGGGCGGCAAGTGTCAGAATGCCCACCATCGCCCATTTGCGCCCGGATCGCAGGCCCGCCTCTGACACCAGCCCGGCCTTGCCCATCAGGGTCAGCAGAACCGGCAGCTGAAAACACAGCCCGAACGCCACAATGAACTTAATGGTCAGGTTCAGGTATTCCTGTGCAGACCCCTGAAACACGACCGACAAAGGTGCCGTTGCAGGGCCACCGTCCAAAGCCTCGCCCGCGGCCCCGAATTGCTGGAAGCCAAGGAAGAAATTATAGGCCAGCGGCGTGACAACATAAAACGCGAATGACGCGCCCAGCAGGAACATGAACGGGGACGCGACCAGAAAGGGCAGGAACGCCCCCTTTTCCGACCGGTACAGGCCGGGCGCCACAAACCGCCACATCTGCATTGCAATCACTGGAAACGACAGCATGAAGCCGCCCAGAATTGACACCTTGATTGCGACAAAGAACCCTTCCTGGGGGCTGATGAAAATCAGGTCGCAATTTTGCCCGCGATCAGCAAGGGCCGAACATAGCGGTGCCGTCAGAAAATTGAAGATCGGTGTCGCGACTGTAAAACACGCCAGCATTGCAAGCACGAATGCCAGCACGGATTTTATCAACCGTGATCGCAATTCCGCCAGATGTTCGATCAATGGCGCGCTTTTGTCTTCGATATCATCCTTGGCAGGCGATTTTGTCATGTCATGCTCTCGTGCAGCGGCCCTCAGGCTTTGGACGCCGTGTCATCTTTCGGGGCTACATCCGGTGTATCGGGGGGTGCGCTTGCTTTGGCAGTGCGGCCACGTCCCGCATCCGCCTTGGGGGCGCGGTCCTGTCGCACCTGTTCCATCTCGGCTGCAATCTCGTCCAGTGCGGCTTCATCTTCATCATTGCTGGCATCTGTGGCGGAACCGGTTTTCTTGCCCTTGGAGGGGGCATCGGGCTTCATCGGGTCCCAGTTCCTAAGCTTGTCCAATTCATCCATACCCATTTTCTTCGGGTCGGTCATCCCGCGCAGATCGCGCGCAACATCCTTGACGCCGCTTTCATCTGCGGCTTCATCCATTGCGCGTTGAAATTCGCGCGCCATATTGCGGGCCTTGGCGGTAAACTGGCCAAGGGTCCGGAACATCTTTGGCAAGTCTTTCGGACCGACAACGATAAGCGCAACAACGCCAATCACCAACAGTTCAGTCCAGCCTATATCCAGCATTGAACACCCCCTGCACGCCTATTTCCATAGGCATTGCGCGCCCCACAGGGCGCATGATTGCGCCGCTGCGCCTGCGTGGATCAGGCTTTGTCTTTTTCGTGTTCGGTTTCCGGCGTCACGTCACGGGGTGTGCTGGCAGCCTCGCCGGTTTTGTCGTCCAGTTCCTCGGAACCGTCCTTCAGGCCCTTCTTGAAGGATGTGATCCCCTTGCCGACCTCGCCCATCAGGGCGCTGACCTTGCCGCGTCCGAACAGGACAAGAACGACGACTGCGATGATGATAAAGCCCGCCGGGCCAATATTATTGAGCATGATTTTCTCCCTCCGGCCATGCTAACAGCATGACAGCGCGTGTCTACATATTCCATTTATGGATTAGCAGCAGGCAATCAAAGCCCCAAATTGGAAATCGTTGAATTTTCCTGCCACATTGCCGCTATAAGGCCGTTACCTGGCCATTCCTGAACGGGTTCGGGCGACAGAACGCCCTGAACTGCCGGATTTGTGATCAGGATTGGTAAACTGCCCCGTCGCCGGGCGGATTTCAGTTGATGTGGCGCTTGCGCGTCAGCGCTTTTGTCCCGCGCACCGCATTGCGACCAGATGCTTTGGCCGCATACAGGCGCGCATCGGCCTGCGCCATCAGGGTATCAACAGTGTCACAGTCAATATCACATTCTGCAACGCCCATGCTGGCGGTAAAGCGTACATCAGGACATTCAGGCGCAACGGCTTGTTCGATTGCAACGCGCACACGTTCTGCAATGTCCAGCGCGGTGTCAGCATCAGCCGCGACCAGCACACCGAATTCTTCGCCGCCCAGACGACCGAAACGGTCTTCAAGGCGCAGCTCGGCCTGAACGGCGGCCCCGACAGTGCGCAGCACCGCGTCGCCTGCTGCATGGCCAAAACTGTCATTGATCGCCTTGAAGTTATCAAGATCGAACATGATCAGGCTATATTCTGTGCCATCGCGGCGGTTTTCCGATAGTGCGCGCGTCAAATCATCCGCGAAGGCACGGCGCGTCATTGCGCCGGTCAGCGCATCGCGGTGGGCTTCAAGCCACAAGGCGGCATGATCCACGACCAATGCTGCGAAACTGGACAAAAGGGCTTCGGCGTTCGGTGCGAAACTGGTGGCGAACGCACGCAGCGTGCCAATGCGTTGCGACTGCTGCATCAATGGCGCTTCAAGACAATCCAGTCCGGCGGGAACCGGCAGCGGTGCATCGCCATTGAATTGCGCGCAAACATGTGTCGCGCCTGTGGTCTGGCGGATCAGTGCAAATACAGTTTCAAAGCGCGTATCATCCGGTCCCGCCATGGCCAGATTCTGACCATGCGCTGCCACCCCTGCTTCAGGCGCGGCAGGTATCTTTTTATCTGCGATGATCTGGCGATGGAAACTCATGGCGACACCTTGCAACACTTCATGATGCATGTATCGCTGTTAACTATGGTCAGGCTTGGGTGCAAAGATGGCAAAAACGCGATGAATCTTGACGCAAAATTAACCAAATATGGCGAAGCTGCCACAATTGGTAAACGCGCCCTTAATCCTACAGACAAAATACATCTTAAGGTTGCAAATTGTTGAAATTCAACAACTTTTGCTAACCCTGCGTCCCGTGCCGCAAATCGCGGAAATTGCGCTTCTGGCGATCTGTCCAGAACACCTGAAGTTTGATTCCCTCATCCGTCTGCACTTCGTGCTCGACAACACCTTGTTGAAACAACCACGCCCGCGCGCGCCCTTGTTCAAACCCAAGGGTCAGCGTTTCAAGATGGCGCACATCATCCAGAATAAGGGTAATTGCATCAAAAAACCCGTCCAGCCCCTGCCCGGTCACCGAAGACGCAAGAAAAACGCCTTCGACACGGGCCGCACGATTGGTGACGGCTTCAGCAGACTCGGCATCCAGTAGATCAGACTTGTTCCACAACTCGACCAGTGGGGTTTCCTTGCGCACGCCCAGATCCGCCAGAATTGACCGGACATTCTGCGCCTGCGATTCGGTTTCCGAATGCGCGATATCACGCACATGCACGATCAGGTCTGCTTCCAGCACTTCTTCAAGTGTCGCGCGGAAGGCCGCAACAAGCTGCGTCGGCAGATCCGAGATGAAACCCACTGTGTCCGACAAGATCACCTGTTTGCCCGTGGGCAATGTAACCGCGCGCATGGTCGGGTCCAGCGTGGCAAAAAGCATGTCCTTCGCCAGCACGTCCGCGCCAGTCAGGCGGTTGAACAACGTCGATTTGCCGGCGTTGGTATAGCCCACCAGCGCAACCACCGGGAATGGCACTTTGCGACGCGCGGCACGGTGCAGGTCGCGCGTTTTGGCCACTTTTGACAGCTGGCGGCGCAGGCGCACCATCTGCTCGTCAATGGCGCGGCGGTCAGCCTCGATCTGGGTTTCCCCCGGACCGCCCACGAAACCAAGTCCGCCCCGCTGGCGTTCAAGGTGGGTCCATGCCCGCACCAGACGCGTGCGCTGATAGCTGAGCGCCGCCAGTTCCACTTGCAACACCCCTTCGCGGGTGCGCGCGCGGTCGGCGAAAATTTCAAGGATAAGGCCGGTGCGGTCAAGCAGCTTGACCTCCCATGCGCGTTCCAGATTGCGCTGTTGCACCGGACTGACAGGCCCGTCAATCAACACCAGATCCACATCCAGATCGGCCATGCGGGTGCCAAGCTCTTCAACCTTGCCGGTGCCGAACAACAGCCCCGGATGCGCCTTTGGCAAACGCACCACCTCTGCGCCGACAACATCCAGACCGGGCAGCGCATACGCAAGCGCCTGCGCTTCGGACAACGCATGTTCGGGAAGGCGGCCACGATCAACCGACCTGATATCAGGATGCAAAACATAAGCGCGGGTCGGGCGTGTGCCCCCCTCGCCACCAAGTTCAGAAACATCGACCGGCGTGCGTGCGATCAGCTTTCACCTTCATATAGGGAAATGGGCTGGCCCGGCATGATCGTTGAAATCGCGTGCTTATACACAAGCTGGCTTTGGCCATCACGGCGCAAAAGCACACAAAAATTATCAAACCAGGTAATAACGCCCTGAAGTTTGACACCGTTAATCAGAAATACCGTCACCGGAACCTTGTTCTTGCGAACATGGTTCAGAAATGCGTCCTGCAAGTTCTGTTTATCATTGGCCATGCGTCTGCCTTTTTGTCTTGGGCTTGTTGCTTTACGCAGAGAGCCGCGTCTCCCTATATCATCAGTATGAAACGCCAGATGGAAAACTTCCAGACCCGTTGGGCGACAAATCAGGATTTAAGGCAATTTTCTTTCACTTCATCAGCTTTACAGCGCTTGCAGACACAGGCAGAGGCTACGATCTGGGCCAAAGCACGGATAACAGCAACAGAAATTCCAACCTGCCAAGCACCATCCCCGCCCCCAGAACCGCCCTTTGCGCATCCCCAAGTTCGGACCATGTCAGCGAAACCGACCCTGCAATATGCACAAGCGGGCCTGTCGTTGTAAGGGCCGCCACCGCATAGGTCAGCGCATCTTCCATTGTTGTGCCCAAAACCGTCAGGGCCGCCATGACAACACCCAGCCCCAATATGAAGATCAGCAAGAACAGCCACGCCGAAAACGCCCCTTCGGTGCGCAACCCGCGCATATGCGCCCCGTCCCCCCCCACACCGGCGGGGTGAACCAGATGCTCCAACTCATACCTTGCCTGCCACATCAACGCGAAAACCCGCATCAGTTTAAGCCCGCCTGCGGTTGTCGCCACGCCCCCCCCGATCAGGGCCAGCCCCAAAAGGACAATGCCCGCAGGCCCCGCAAAGAAGCCGTCCTGCAAATCTGTGCCGCTGCTGATAAACCCTGTGGTCGTCAGGAATGACAGCCCGTTGAAGACAACACTCCATAATTCGCGCGCGAAGGTGGACATGCCCCCCCCCTCGCCGTGAAACGCGTATGTCAGGACGAACAGTGCACATAAGCCCACCAGCAACACCGCCGCAAAGGCAATTTCGATCTGCCGCAGGTTCAACCGCGCGCCATGCTCTCTCGCGCCAGCCAGCCAGAATGTCCGGCTTAGGCCCAGCAACAAGAACCCGGCCAGCAGCGCCTCGGTCACCCCGGTCAGCGGCGCAACCTCCCATCCCGCACCCGGCACAATACCGGATGTGGACAACGCCGACATGGCAAGAATAAGCGCCACAAGCGGCGGGTTGCCGGCCATGGACAGCGCGACCCACAGCAAAAGCGTAAATCCGGCATAAAGCGGCGCAATCAGCCCGATCTGCAAGCGCAAACGCTGAAGCGTGTCGTCAGGGGTCGCGCCGGTGCTGTAGTCGATCATAAGCTGCTTGCTTAATGCGGGTCCGGCCATGCGCCGTTCATTGCGCACGGCCAACACCTCGAACCCGCCCATGTTCATTGGTGCCAGAATGGCAATCACATACACCAGAACGAACAGCCCCCCCAGCCAGCCGGTGATGCCGCGCCACAGGTGCACGCTGCGCGGCACGGCGCCGTCCAGCACACCATCCAGCACCGTGGCCCCCGTGGTGGTAAAGCCCGACAGCATTTCAAACCACGCATCCGCAAAGCGCAGTCCCGGGACCGCCTCAGTCAGGGGAATGGCCATAAGAAGCGGCAAAATGACATAGGCCGCCGACAACACGAAAAACGGGTGCGAAATCAGCCTGTCTTTGGGCCTGCGCGATTTGTTCGCCAGATAAATCAGCGCCGTGAAGCTGCCCAGCAGAGCGGCCGAATACAAGAAGGCACGCGCACTTTCATGTTCGCGCAAGGTAAAGCCGACTGCCGCGGGAATGATCATTGCCACGGCAGTCACGGCCACCAAGACCAACAAAATCACGGTTCCACGCGAACCATGCGCCATATGCGCCCCCTTGCAGATGTGAAATTCACTTTAACAATCAATACCAACTAATTGATATTGATGTATTATTCATCACATCAGAAAAATTCGACCGCGACTTGCAACAATTCGTCCACTTTGGGCACATCTTCCGACAATGCAAAGATGACAACAAGATCGGCTTCACGCAGGATCATGCTGCCCGTGGGTTTCATGAATTCGCCCTTGCGCAGCACCCCGATCAGCAGCGCCCCTTCAGGAAAGGGAATATCGCGCACCGCGCGGTCGGCAAGCTGCGATGTGCCCAGAACCTGCGCCTCGATCACCTCTGCCTCTCTGTCGCCGACCATATAGATTGACCGCACACGCCCATGCCGGACATGGCGCAGGATGGAACTGACCGTAAGCGCGCGCGGGTTGATATAGGCATCAACCCCCAAGGCATCGGCCAGCGGCACCAGACTGGGATCATTGATCAAAGAGATGGACATCTTGCCCCCCAGCGATTGCGCGCGCACCGCCGCCAGCAGGTTTGTCTTGTCATCATCCGTCAGCACCAGAACCGCGTCGGTCTTGGAGATACCGGCCTCGTTCAGCAATTCGGCATCAAGCCCGTCGCCATGCAGCACGATAGACCGCACCAGCATATCCGCCGCCTTTTCGGCGCGCGCCCTGTCACGCTCTATCACCTTGACGCGCACGCGTTCCGGCTGCGATTCCAGCATGCTGGCAACGCTCAGGCCCACATTGCCGCCACCGATCACCAGAACCCGTTCCTGCCGCGTCTGGGTCTTGCCAAACACCTCGAAACAGCGGCTGACATCGCGCGCATCGGTCAGCACATAGATCTGGTCGCCTTCGAACAACTGGTCTTCGGGTTCGGGGGCAAACAGGCGCTTGCCGCGCCGGACACCGGCAACCATGACCCGCAATGTCGGAAACAGGTCGGACAACTGGCGCAAGGGTGTGTTCAGCACAGAACATTCCACATGCAGCGTCATACCCATCAACAATGCCTTGCCGTCAAAATATTCATGCACATCAAACGCACCCGGATAGGCCACCCGCTTCAGCGCGGCCAGCGACACCTCTCGCTCAGGGCTGATGATGACATCAATGGGCATATGCTCGCGCCGGAACAGCCCTGCATACTGGCGTTCAAGATAGGTTTGCTGGCGCAGGCGCGCAATCTTGCGGGTGACACCGAACACCGAATGGGCCACCTGACAGGTGACCATGTTGACCTCGTCTGAATAGGTCGCAGCGATGACCATATCAGCATCTGCGGCGCCTGCCTTATCCAGAACTTCCGGATGGCTGGCAAAGCCAAGCACCCCTTGCACATCCAGCGTGTCGGTCGCGCGCTGGACAAGTGTGGGGTTGTTGTCCACGATCGTCACATCGTTGTTTTCACGCGACAGGTGGCGGGCAATCTGCCAGCCGACCTGTCCGGCCCCACAGACAATCACTTTCATGGCGCGCGCGCTCCTTTACCGGTTGGCCAGACAATATGACCGCTTGCGCTATCTTCTGTCAGCCTTGCTGCGTGCATGCAAGCGATGTCATTGCGCACATACGCGCCTAGCCGGGGGTCTTAGCTGTGCTGACGCCCAGTGATTTCAGCTTGCGGTGCAGCGCCGACCGCTCCATGCCGACAAAATTCGCGGTCCTGCTGATATTTCCACCAAAGCGGTGTATCTGCGACAGCAGGTATTCGCGTTCAAAGAGTTCACGCGCATCGCGCAATGGCAGGGCCGTCAATGCACCTGACAAGATGACCTTTGCCGTATCGTCAATACCGGTCGAGGGCGCGCGGCTGTCATTTTGCAGATCACCAAGGCCGATTGGCGCGGATGCATCCCCAAGGATCAGCGCGCGTTCAATCACATTGCGCAACTGCCGGATATTGCCGGGCCAGCGCATGGTCTGCAAATGCGCCTGCGCCGCATCTTCAAGACTGCGCCGTGGCAACCCTTGGGATTTATGCAACAAATCAATGAAATATGTAGCCAGAAGGGGAATATCCTCTCGGCGTTCTTCAAGTCCGGGAACGCGAACGGGCACCACGCTTAGCCGGTCCAGAAGTTCCTGCCGGAACTGCCCTTCGCGGATCAGCGCGGGCAGGTCATGGGTTGTCGCACTCATCACGCGCATGTCCACGCGCACCTTGTCCGCGCCGCCCACACGGGTGAACTGCTGATCGACCAGAACGCGCAGAATCTTGGATTGCGTGCCAACCGGCATATCGGCCACTTCGTCAAAGAACACGACGCCCCCATGCGCCTGTTCCAGCAGCCCGGGTTCCACGCCACGATCACCGCTTTCGCGCCCGAACAGCACTTCTTCCATGCGTTCGGGTTCCACCGCAGCAGATGACACGCACACAAACGGGCCAGACGCGCGGTCCGAATTTTCATGCACAAACCGTGCCGCCGCTTCCTTGCCACTGCCCGCAGGCCCGGTGAACATGATGCGCGCGTTGGAAAATGTCACCTTTTCCAGCTGCGCACACAGGTTGCGAAACGCGTGGCTTTCGCCAATCAGTTCGGACGAATGGGTATCGCGGCGGCGCAGGTCCTGATTTTCCCGCCGCAGGCGCGACGCTTCCATAGCACGGTTTATCACCACCATCAGCTTGTCGATATTGAAGGGCTTTTCAATAAAATCATAGGCGCCCTGCTTGATGGCCGCGACTGCAATTTCGACATTGCCATGGCCGGAAATGATGACGATGGGAATATCGGGGTTGGACCGCTTGACCTTCATCAGAATGTCGATGCCGTCCATCTTGCTGTCCTTCAGCCAGATATCCAGAATCATCAGTGCGGGCGCGTTTGCGTTCACCTCGGCCATGGCCTGATCGGAATTCGCAGCAAGTCGCGTTGAATATCCTTCATCCTTCAGAATGTCCGATATCAATTCGCGGATGTCGCGTTCGTCATCGACAATCAGGATGTCACTCATGCCCCAACTTCCCCGTTATTTGTTTCATTACTGGTAAGGTTTTGTTCTGCCGCAGTTAAAAGCGGCAGGTTTATAACAGCCATTGCCCCGCGATGGTCGCATCCATCAAAGACGGGTGCATCCTCCAGCCGCAATGTGCCGCCATGTTCTTCGATGATCTTGCGCACGATGGACAGACCAAGGCCGGTCCCTTCGGTGCGTGTCGTCACATAGGGTTCGAACAGCCGCGCGCGATCTTCCGGCAAGCCGATCCCGTTGTCGCAAATCGTGATTTTCAAACCGGCATCGTGAACGGCAAGCGAAATGCGGATTTCGGGCACATAGGCGGCTGCACCTTCGGCGTCGCGTCTGGCCTCTGTCGCCTCGCCTGCGTTCTTTATCAGATTTGTCAGCGCCTGCGCCATCATTGTGTCATCCACATCCAGCACCAAAGGTGTGTCTGGCAGGTCAGCGATGAATCGCACATCGGGCTGGCCGCTTTCTTGCAAAACAATGCAGTCGCGCAATATCGCCACAAGATCATGTGCGCGGCGGTCAGGTTCCGGCATGCGCGCAAAGCGCGAAAACTCATCAACAATGCGGCGCAAATCATTGGTTTGGCGTACAATTACCGATGTCAGCTGTGTCAGGCTTTCGGCATCTTCCATGTCCAGCTTGCGCGAAAACTTCCGGTCGATCCGTTCGGCTGACAACTGGATGGGGGTCAGCGGGTTCTTGATTTCATGGGCGATGCGGCGCGCCACATCGCCCCATGCGGCCATGCGCTGCGCACTGACCAGATCGCTGACATCATCGAAGGCCACGACATACCCTTCAAGCCGCCCGTCGCTGCGCCGCCGTTCGGCCACGCGCACCAACAAGGTTTCCAACCGCCCGGACCGCGACAGCCGCACTTCTTCCTGCACCCGCCCAAGGGCAACCTGACTGCCCTGCAAACGCCCCAAAAGGGGAGCGAATTCCGGCACGACATCTGCCAGCGCGCAATCATGCGCCATATCTGCATCTGCTTCGATCAGCGCCTCGCCTGCCTTGTTGATGAAATCCAGACGCCCCTGCGCATCCAGCCCGATCACGCCCGCAGTGACCGACCCGAGTACGGAGTCAAACAACCGCCGGCGCGCTTCGATCTGGCGGTTGTTTTCAACCAGCGTCTCGTGCTGGCCCTTCAACTGCGTGGTCATCTGGTTAAACACCCGCCCCAGAAGCGTAATCTCGTCATCGCTGCGCGCCAGTTCGACCTGCACATCGAAATCACCCGCGCCCACACGCTGCGCCGCTTCGGCCAGACGCCCCACCGGACGCGCAAGGCGTTCGGCAAAGGACAAGCCCAGCCATACAGCACCCAGAATAAGGATCAATGCAAAGCCCAGATACAGCGCTGCAAACTGAAACAGCAACTGCCCGCGTTCCTGTTCAAGTTGCTGATACAGCGCCACCGTTTCGCGCGTTTCATCCAGCAGCGACAGAATTTCGCCATCCACTTCACGGGCGACGTAAAGATAGCGGTCCACAAAATTATTTAACGCAACAATGGCGCGGAACTCATTGTTTTGCCAATCTTTTATGACAACGATATCATCGCGTGATGCGGCAATCGCATCCGGTTGCGGTGGCGTGAAATTAAACCTGTAGGACCGCTCCCCGCGCGAGCGCAACTCGCCCGTGCCATCCACCACGAATGCCACGCGCAACCCGCGCTGGATACCGGCCTGCCCTTCGGACAACAGGTTGCGCAAATCCCCTTCATCCATGAACGGAAAGACGCGCCGCGCTGTGTCCAGATACTCTGCCAACTCGCGGGTATCGACGCGCAGATCGCGTTCCTGTTCAAACTGATACGCCTCTGCTGCGGCAAGGGATGCGCCGACGACGCGCTGCACACGGTCCGAAAACCACCCTTCCAGACCGACATTCACTGTTAACGCGGCGAACACCGCAACTGTGATTGTGGGCACCAGCGCGATTGCCGCGAACAATGTCGACAGCCGCAAATGCAACTTCGACCCCGCAGAATCAGACCGCCGCGCCGCGACCAACCGCGCCACCCGCACAGCGACAAGGCCCGCAGCAATCAGGATATAGACAAGATCGGCCAGAAGAATAAGGAACAGACCGCTGGATTCAACCGTTTCGCTAAGCGGGCCAAGCGCAAGCAGCGTCAACAACACCAGTGCAGGCCCAAGCAAAATAAGCAACACAGTCGCAACTGCGGAAAAACGCGGGGTCCACAGGCGCGAAAGCCGCCCCGCAGCCCCAATATTCTGCGTCAAACCCAGTTCTGACAAAACACACCACCACTGCTTCGGTCGAAATTACAACGACCTGTCATTCAGCTTAACGCTGTTGCGGCCAGAATGACACATCAACTGTGGTAATTCTACATCAAACAACGGCGGGGCACAGAATGTCGCGACGCACCCTGATGCCGCCCGCATCACGTCAGTTTGCGCCGGCGCGACACTTCAATTTCCAGTTCGGTGATCTTCTTGCGCAATGTGTTGCGGTTAATTCCCAACAGATCGGCACAGCGCGCCTGATTGCCCCCTGTTGCATCCAATGCAATTTCGATCAGCGGTGTTTCGATTTCACGCAAAATACGCGCATGCAGTCCCGGCGGCGGCAAATCCTGACCATGCAGGTCAAAATACCGTCGTAGATGGCGCGCCACCGCCTCGGACAGGGTTTCCCCGCTGAAATTAGCCCCGATTGCAGCGGCGCTTGGCTGGCTTTTCAGCGCAGTTTCCATTTCAGTGCGCGAAATCACTGCCTCTACACCTGTAAGCGTCAGGCGACGCAAGGTGTTTTGCAACTGGCGCACATTGCCGGGCCAGGAATAGGCCCGCACAAGTTCCAGTGCATCAGGCGACAGTTTACGCTGGATGGCCCCGTCTTCGGCGGCCTGCCCCAGAAAATGCTGCGCAAGCGGTTCCAAATCATCAATGCGTTCGCGCAAGGCAGGCACATTCAGCGTGACCCCGCCAAGGCGGTAATACAGATCTTCGCGCAGTTTTCCTTCGGCCAGTGCCTTGGCAAGGTTTGACTGCGCAGTTGCCATGATGCGCGGGCCGTCATCCTGCACCATGTCCAGCACCCGCGCGGCGCGCAACTGCGCCTCGTCGTCATAGCTGCCCAGTTCATCGAATAACAATGTGCCCCCGCGTACCCGCGACAACAGTGTTTGCGCCCCGTCAGGGGACCGGAAATCCTCGGATGTGGCGCTGATGAAGGGCTGGCCGCGCCGGTCGGACAAATCATGCAGGGTGCGCGCGATCAGCGATTTTCCAGTGCCGGATTCCCCCGTGATCAACACCGGCATGGCCGAATTGATGACCCGCGCAATCAGCCGGTACAGTTCCTGCATCACAGGTGTGCGCCCGACAAGGGGCAGCCCGTCCATACTTAGAACATCGCCACGCGGTGGCGCCGATGCGGGGCGGTTGACAACTTCGGTAGAAGACATCAGCCTGCGGTTTTTCATCGCAGCACCTGCCCGTTTCAGCAATTCCGGCAGGTCAAAGGGTTTGGGCAGGTAATCATGCGCATCCACCTCGTTGGCCTGAATGGCAGTCATGATGGTGTTTTGCGCTGAAATCACGATAACCGGCAGGTCAGGGCGTTCCTGACTGATTTTCGGGATCATTTCGATCCCGTTGCCATCGGGCATCATGACATCTGTAATCACCAGATCGCCGCGCCCTTCCTCGACCCAGCGCAACAGCGTTGTCAGGCTGGACGTCGCATGGACCTTGCAGCCCGCGCGCGTCAGCGCCTGCGTCAATACGGTTCGGATTGTTCGGTCGTCATCAGCGACAAGGACTGTTCCGTCCATCAGGCATACTCCGTTGGGTTGGGCGGTTGCGGCGCTTGTGGCGCACGCGGTAGTGAAATCCGGAACACGGTCCGGCCGGGTTTGCTGTCTACGCTGATCCAGCCGGTATGCGCCGAAATGATCTTGGACACCAAGGCAAGCCCCAGACCTGTGCCATTTTCCCGCCCCGACACGAAGGGGTCGAAAATGTCACCGGCAATATCTTCAGGCAGGCCCGGCCCGTCATCAATGATTTCGATATGGATGGGCAAGGCCACATCCTCGCCATGGCCACCGCGCACCCTAAGCGATTGCTCAAAATAGGTCTTGATGCGAATCCGCCCGCCAGCGGGCTGGACCTGGGCCGCGTTTTTCAGCAGGTTCAGAAACACTTGCAGCAACTGGTCAGGATCGGCCCAGACAGGCGGCAATGACGGGTCGTAGCTGTCGGTGATGCGCATGTGCGCGGCAAAACCCACCGCAGCAGACCTGCTCTCGCGTTCCAGCACATCGTGAATATTGACATGTCCACAATCTGGTTGTCGCTGGTTTCCAAACTGTTCCACCTGATTAAGTAGTTTCACAATACGTTGTGTTTCCTCGACAATCAGATCGGTCAGTTCACGGTCCTCGGCGCGCAGGTTCATCGACAACAGCTGTGCGGCCCCTGCAATCCCCGCCAGCGGGTTCTTGATTTCATGCGCCAGCATCTGCGACATGCCGATGACCGATCGCGCGGACTGGCGGATACCTTCTGCCTGCCCCAGCTTGCCCGCGATTTCGCGCGGGTTGATCAGCAACAACACCAGATCCTGACTGTCCCCGATAAGTGCCAGTTGCAACGAGCATTGAACCGGCGTGCGGGTGCCGATGGTCAGATACACATCATTGATGAAAACCGGCGCGCGATTGGCCCGGCACCGGTCCAGCGCAACATCCAGCGACGCATCCATCTGCATAAGCTGCGCCAATGCGCGGTCCAGCACGCCCCGCCGCGACAAGCCCAGAAACTGCTCGGCCGACGGGTTGCAGTCCACAATTGTTTCCTGGCCTTTCACCACCCCTACCATCAACGCAGGCAAGGGAAGCGCGGACCAGATTGCCCCTGTGACCGGTGGTGTCATGCGGCCTGCCCCATATGCGACACACCCATATCAGCCACCGGAGAAAGCGCGTCAGGCAAAAGCCGCAAAACCTGTGCGGGTTCATGCGATGTCTGCATGTGCCGGCGCAGCTGCGCGCACCCTTGCGCATGTTGTGAATACCACCCCAGATGTTTGCGCGCGACCTTCATGCCCAGCGCTGTGCCGTAAAACGACATCATGTCTTCATAATGCGCGGCGACCATATCAACCAATGCAGACCCTGCCGGCACATCAGGGTGCGGTTGCCCGAACAGATCTGCTGCAATCTGCGCCAGAACCCATGGACGCCCCTGCGCGCCCCGACCGACCATCACCCCCGCCGCGCCCGATTGTGACAGGGCCGCGCGCGCGGTGTCAGCGCCCAAAATATCGCCATTGGCGATAACCGGAATACCGGCGGCGCGCACCACATCGCCAATCGCGCGCCAGTTGGCCTGACCCTTGTAGAACTGGCAGCGGGTGCGGCCATGAATGGTGACCATCCGCACACCCGCGGCGGCCGCACGCTGCACCAGATCCGCGGCGTTCAGGCAATCATCATCCCAGCCCAGACGGGTTTTCAGCGTAACCGGAATGGAAACAGCGCCCACCACTGCATCGATCAGGCGCAAGGCGTGATCAGGTTCGCGCATCAGGGCCGAGCCTGACATGCCGCCCACAACCTTCTTGGCGGGACAGCCCATATTGATGTCGATCACCTCGGCCCCGCCATCTTCGACCATGCGGGCGGCCTGCGCCATCCAATGCGGGTCGCGCCCTGCAATCTGCACGGCAGTGCGCGCCTCTCCCAGACCCAATTCGCTGCGGGCGCGGGCGCGCATCGATGGTTTGGCCTGCACCATTTCCTGACTTGCAACCATTTCCGACACCACCAACCCCGCGCCAAACCGCGCCACAACGCGACGGAACGGCAGATCGGTGATTCCGGCCAAGGGGGCCAGTAACACCGGGGGCGTGATAGTCACGCGCCTGTCAGCGCCCGCCAGCGTAATCCTGTCCAGTGGTGTATTGGTTGCCGTCATGTGCCCTATCCTGAAGTTCTACAGCCGCCATACACCCAAGGGACCACGCAGCGCAAACGAACTAACCAAAACTGTGACGCGAATTTCATCAATCGCCTATATTTTAATCATATCCAATCCATCAACGCGTGGATTGTCAGCACCCCCTGCTTCAGCCTATAGCAGTCACGCAAGCAAGAGGCCCGACATGACGCATAGCATCGCTGCAATCATCGTCGCCGCCGGGCGCGGAACCCGCGCAGGCAGTGACACGCCCAAACAATGGCGTAAACTGACCAACCGTCCGGTTTTGGCGCATACGCTGGACGCGCTGCGCAACAGCGGGCTGGCGCGGCTGGTTCTGGTGTTGCACCCTGACGATTTCGCGCGCGCGCAAGACCTGGACCCAAGCGGTGTTCAGATCGTCGCGGGTGGTGCGACGCGCATTCAATCGGTTCGCGCCGCACTGGATGCACTGGCATCGGACCCGCCTGACAAAGTGCTGATTCATGACGGGGCGCGCCCGTTCGCCTCTGCCGCTGTCATCAACGGCGTTCTTGCGGCCCTTGAAACCGCACCAGCGGCCGCACCGGCACTGCCTGTCAGTGATGCGTTATGGCAGGGCGTGGATGGGGTTGTCTGCGGGTCTGTGCCGCGCGACGGGCTTTACCGCGCGCAAACACCACAGGGGTTTGATTTCAACGCCATCTATTCGGCGCATCGCACACATACCGGCCCCGCCGATGATGACGTGGAAATTGCGCGTCTGGCGGGACATGATGTTGTCATAACCCAAGGTTGCGAAGATAATTTCAAGCTGACATATCCTGCGGATTTTGACCGTGCGGATGCTATCCTACGGGAAAAGACGGGTTTGCATGAAGGGAGTGGGCACGCGATGGATATCAGGCTGGGAAACGGATTTGATGTGCACCGCTTCGGGACAGGAAACGGCTGCTGGCTGTGCGGCGTGCTGGTCCCCCATGATCGCGCATTGCAAGGGCATTCGGATGCCGATGTTGGTATGCATGCGCTGAGCGATGCCATCTATGGTGCGCTTGGCGAAGGCGATATCGGCCAGCATTTCCCCCCCAGTGACCCGCAATGGAAAGGCGCGGCCAGCCATATATTCCTGCGCCATGCGGTGGATTTGGCGCGCCAGCGTGGCTTTCGCATCAGCAATTGCGATGTGACACTGATTTGCGAATACCCCAAAATTGGCCCCCATGCGCAAGCCATGCGCCACGCGCTTGCAGACATCACAGGCATTGACGTGGCGCGCATCAGCGTGAAGGCCACCACATCGGAAAAACTGGGCTTCACCGGCCGCGAAGAAGGCATTGCAGCGCTTGCAACCGCTTGCCTGATTGCACAGTGATGGGGCAGTAAAGGGGCATTCTGCCCCCTCGGGGGCTGCAGCCCATTCACCCCCGCGAGTATTGGGGGCAAGATGAAAAGGAGTGCGGCATGCGCATGACACGTCTGATTGCAACGTTTTTCGGGGCGGGGCTGTTGCGGCCCGCGCCCGGAACATGGGGCACTGTGGCCGCGCTGCCTGTGGCATGGGGGCTGCATGTGCTGGGCGGGTTCTGGTTGCTGGCGCTGGCCACAGCGCTGGTATTCCTGCTGGGCTGGTGGGTCACCATTCAGGAAACCCGCGGCATGGAAGATCCCGACCCGTCAGAGATTGTGATTGATGAAGTGGCGGGCATGTGGCTGGCGCTGTGGCCCGTGTCAATCGGTGCAATGATGCAGGGCGTGGCGGTATCGGCATTATGGCCGGGCTGGATTGTGGCCTTCATCGCATTCAGGGCGTTTGATATTGTGAAACCCGGCCCTGTGGGCTGGGCCGACAGGTTGCACACACCGCTGGGCGTGATGCTGGATGACATGATCGCGGGCGCATTCGCAGCGCTCGTGGTTATCGTGCTGGCCGTGCTTGCGCATGGGGTCTTGATGATATGACCAAGCCCGATGATGTTTTGCGCGCAGCCCGTGCGCGCAAGGTGATGATTGCCACAGCCGAAAGCTGCACCGGCGGCATGATCATTGCCGCGCTGACCGATATTGCGGGATCATCGGATGTGGTGGATCGCGGATTTGTCACCTACTCAAACGCCGCGAAGGAACAGATGCTGGGGGTGCAGGCCGCAACACTGGACACCTTCGGGGCGGTATCACAACAGGTGGCTGCAGAAATGGCGCAAGGGGCACTGGCGCGGTCCGCAGCGGGGCTGGCGGTCGCGGTGACGGGCATTGCAGGCCCCGGCGGATCGGACCACAAACCCGAAGGGCGCGTGTGCTTCGGGCTGGCGGGTGCGCAGGGTGTCCATGTGGAAACGGTCGAATTCGGGCCACTGGGCCGCGCAAATGTCCGGCAGGCCACTGTCGCGCACGCCCTGAGGCTGATGTTGCAGGCACTGACCAGCGCTGATGATCAGCCGTAAAGGGCCTTGGCGCGCGCTTCAAACGCGCCCACGATGCGGCGCATGGCCTGATCGAACACAACGCCGATCAGCTTTTGCAGCACCGGGTTGCGGAATTCGAAATCGACATGAAAATCCACCACGCACCCGCCCGCAGGATTGTCCTGAACCTGCCAGCGTGACTGCATATACTTGAATGGCCCGTCAATATAGGCGGTGTCAATCTCGCCCTTGTCGGGGAACAGTTTGACGCGGCTGCCAAAGCGTTCGCGAAACACCTTGAAGGAAATGACCAGATCGGCCTCCAGCTCCTCGCCGCCATCGATTGGCTGGCGCGAACGGATTCGCGCAGCCGACGTCCATGGCAGGAATTCGGGATAGCGCGCCACATCTGCCACCAGATCGAAAATCTGCTGCGCTGTATACGGCATATCGCGGTGTTCATGATGCTGGGGCATGTGTTCACTCTTTTCTGTGTTGTGCACATGTCCTAAAGTCGGCCCGAAAAATCAAGAGGCTGAAATGACGCAAAAACCTTATGTCATCGACCAGATGATCAGCGCCAAGCAAATCGCGGCACGGGTCGAGGAACTGGCGAGCGAAATCACCCGCGATTTTGCGGGCACCGAAAAGCTGGTTGTGGTCGGTCTGCTGCGCGGGTCGTTTGTGTTTATTGCCGATCTGGTGCGCGAGATCGACCTGCCCGTCGAGGTCGATTTTCTGGAAGCGTCCAGCTATGGCAACTCCACCCAATCCGCCCGCGAGGTGCGCATTCTCAAAGACCTCAGCGGAAAAATTGCGGGGCGGGATGTGCTGGTTGTCGAAGACATTGTGGATACAGGCTACACGCTTAGCCATGTGCTGCAAATGCTGCTGGCGCGCAGCCCCGCGCGGCTGGAAGTCTGTGCACTGCTGGACAAACCATCAAGGCGCGAAATGGATATTCGCGCCAGATGGACCGGATTTGAAATTCCTGATGAATTTGTGGTCGGCTACGGCATTGACTACGCCCAAAGAAACCGCAACCTGCCCTATATCGGCAAGGTGCGCTTCACCTGAGGGCGGCATCACGCGCCCGTGTGTTGATCTTCGCGGGCGGCATCGTAAGGTGAAGGTGCCAGTTTTAACCAGCTTGAGGGATATTCATGAAGCCACATTCCGTTTTTGGCGCAAGCCTGATTTGCAGCTTTCTTGCCTTGCCTGTTTTTGCGCAGGAAAATCCCGAAATCGGGCAGCGTCAGGGCCAGTTCAACCTGATCGTCCATAATTTTGCAGTATTGGGCGGCATGGCGCAGGGACGCGTGGATTATGACGCCGATCTTGCGCAAACAGCCGCCGACAATCTGTTTCACATAACCCGCCATGACCAAAGCCGCCTTTGGCCCGAAGGGACAGATTCCGACAGCGTAGAAGGCACACGCGCCTTGCCTGCCATCTGGGAAAATCTGGATGATTTTGTCGCGAAATTTACAGCCCTTCAGACAGCCGCAGAAGGCGTGCAGGCCGTTGCAGGTGACGGAATGGACGCGCTGCGCCCGGCTGTAGGCGCGCTTGGCGCGGCCTGTCAGGCCTGTCATCAGACATACCGCGCAGAAAGCTGACCGGACCGCGCGGGTTAAGCACGAAAAAAGGCGCCCGTGCGGCTGTGTCGCGCGGGCGTTCGCCTGTAGATGAAACATATCCGAATGCACCATCATCATGACCACACCAGACCCATATTCACGCAGCAAGACGCCGGTTCTGACACTGCTGGCCGGGGTGGCCATCGGCGGGGCCGCGGTCGCCGCGACCCTTTGGTGGATAAGCGCGCCGACACCAGTGTCGGCAGCGCGTATCGCAGGCCTGACGGGTGATGCACAAAACGGAGAGGCCGTGTTCCATGCGGGCGGCTGTGCATCATGCCACATGGCGCCCGCGTCAGATGCCGACCCGCTGCGTCTTGCGGGCGGGCAGGCGTTCGCGTCTGATTTCGGCACCTTCTATGCCCCGAATATCAGCAGTGATCCGGTCCATGGGATCGGCGCGTGGTCACAGGATGACTTTATAAATGCCGTGATGGCGGGCGTGTCGCCGGATGGGCAGCATTATTATCCGGCGTTCCCGTATACGGCATATATCAAGGCCGATCCGCAGGATATTGCGGATCTTTATGCCTTCATGACCACCCTGCCCGCAGATGCCACACCGTCACGCGCGCATGATCTGGCGTTTCCGTTCAACATAAGACGCAGCGTCGGGGTGTGGAAGGCGCTGTATCTGGATGATGACTGGACCATCACAGGCGATCTGACCCAAACCGAAGAACGCGGGCGCTACCTGTCCGAAGCGCTGGCCCATTGCGCCGAATGCCACACCCCGCGCAACGCCCTTGGTGCGCTGGACACCCGCCAATGGCTGCTGGGCGCACCCAACCCGTCAGGACAAGGGCGCATTCCCGCAATTTCTGGGCCGGATTTCAACTGGTCCCTGTTTGATATAAGCGCCTATCTTGAAAGCGGGTTCACGCCGGAATTTGATGTTGTGGGCGGGTCGATGGCTGCGGTTGTCAACAGCCTTCAGCAACTGGACAAATCCGAACTTGACGCAATTGCCGCCTATATCCTGCGCACCAACCAATAGCCGCCCTGCTTTTTGACAGGGCCGCAGGCGTGTGCGGGGTTGTGCGTTGCCGCATTCGCGCCCATACTTATTTCAAACCGTGCAAAACCGTCAGTCATTCAGGATCAGATGCCAGACCAACCGGAAACACCGCGCCTTACAACAGTCAACCGTCTGACTTTTGGCGAAAAATTCAGGCTACAGACATGGCTGATGGGCATTATTGCATTTGCCGTCATCCTGTTTTTGCTGGTGCAGGCAAAATTCATTCTGATCGCACTGGCGATTGCCATTATCCTGTTTTCGCTGACATCGGACGCGATAAATTCCATTTCCCGCCTGCGGCTGGGCAATTTCAGAATTACCAACTGGCTGGCCTCTGTCGCGGCGGTGTTCCTGATTGCGTCGGGGTTGCTGACACTGGCGGGGCTGGTGATTTCGCAGATAAACACCGTGCTGACCACAACATTGTCCTACACCGATGACGCACAAAGCGCGATTGCGCAGATGTTTTCGTGGATGGGCGAGGATGTGGAACAATCCGTGCTGCAAACGATGCGCAGTATCGAAATTTCAGGCTATCTGCGCTCTGCCGCCGGTCAGGCGGGCACGATCCTTAGCCAGTCGGTGCTGATTATTCTGTTTGTGGGCTTCATGTTCGCCGAACGGGTCTGGTTCGACACAAAGCTTGAAAACCTGATGACCCATAAGGAACAGGCAAAACGTGTGAATGCCATTATCGGGTCCATCATCCGGCGGGTGAACCGCTACCTGCTGGTCAAGACATTGATCAGCAGTGTGACGGGCATTGTGGTGTTCCTGATCATGAAGGTCTTTGACCTGCAATTCGCAGCGGCAATGGGCTTGTTGACCTTTGTGTTGAACTTCATCCCGTCTGTCGGATCCATTATTGCAACGCTGATTGTCACACTTGTCGCCTATATTCAGGTCGCAGAACCGTCTACCGCCGTGCTGATTTTTGTTCTGGCGGGCATGGCGCAGTTTCTGCTGGGCAATGTCATCGATCCGATGCTGATGGGCAAGACATTGCGCCTGTCGTCATTCGGGATCATCATTTCACTGGCGTTCTGGGGCGCAGTCTGGGGCATACCGGGCATGTTCCTTGCCGTGCCCTTCATGGTGGTGGTCATGATAGTCTGTTCCCATATTCCCGCAGCCCGCCCCGTTGCAGTGCTGCTGTCGCGCGAGGGGCTGCCGGAAGAAGAATTTCCATTGACGCCGATATCACCCGATAGTCTTGATGAAGATGAACAAGCGTTTCAGCGGGTTGTCGGCGCAGAATAAGGCGCCTGCCTGAACCTGCATTGCGTGCCCCCAAACGGCGCTTGCAGTTCATGCGGTTCTTGGGTGCGAGGGCGCATGTGGCGGGGGGCAGTGCACCTGCCCGCGCGCTATGCCACGTCCAGAAGCGGCGCTGGTGCAGACCATCCGGCAGATGCCCTCGGCAGACACAGCAAACCCGGAATATCAAACAGCAAGCGCATCGTGTTCATTTGCATTCACACGACCCACTCCAGCCTTCTGATAAAACATTTGCCGGACGCGCAAAACCGGTTCCCGCTTTGCGCGACATGCTTATTCCAGCCTTGACCACACGATACCGCTGCCTGTCACCACTGCATCAAGCTGCTGGTCTGTATCTTCCACCGGAAGCGCGTCACACATCTGCGCATCAAACGCCAGCCCGATTGCAAGAACGGGGCCTGCGTTGCGCAGCTTTTCCAACGTCCGGTCATAAAACCCGCCGCCATAGCCCAGCCGATAGCCGTTGCGGTCAAATGCCAGCAGCGGCACAATCAGGGCCTTTGGCGTCACCGGGTCGCGTTGTGCTGGGATCAGGGCCTTGAACGGTCCTTCAGTCATTTGCGTTTCTTGCGTCCATCGGTGAAATTCCAGCGGCAGGCCTGCGCCTGCGATGACAGGCACACAAACAGGCCCGGGATGCTGCGTCATGATGGCCAGCGGACTTAGTTCTGATCGCATCGGCATGTATCCTGCCAACGCGATACCCGCCAGATCTGCACCAAACCGCATGCTCAACAATTGGTTGAAACAAGCGGCCGCCGCATCTGCATCCGCGCCGGACTGGTCCGCCAGAAACGCCACATTCCTGCGCCTCGTGGCCTGCGCACGGGCCAGTGCTTTTCGGGTGGAAATGTCGCTTTGCATCCTGTCCTGCCATTTTGGGGTTTCGCACCTTATGCAGCACGAACAGGCAGAAAGCAAAACCGCCAGCGTCTTAACCTAACACTTTCTTATGTGGGGTTACGCGTATACGCATCTGACGCAACGACAGCCAAAGACGCCAAAAACAAACCAGCACCGCCCAAAAGACTATAGGCAAAAAATGCCCAGAACACGCCATGGCCCGAAACCAGAACCAGTCCCGCAGACACAAGCCCGGTCAGTATCGCAATCAGCATGGGTAGTATCAACATTTTGCCAAATCCACATGTAACTTCAAACACCATTTATACAGGAAATATCATAACCAAATGTAAACGGGCGGCAAATTCATATTTGCCATATACATAAAAAACCAGACTGCTTGTTGCGCAAAAAATCGCCGGCTCATCGCCCCCCCATACCGAAAGGCCGCGCACAGCGCCGGTACACGGGTAACCGCGATCAGGTCTTGCCCGCTTCGAATTCGGCATTCAATCTGCGAACAAAGTCATTGAGCCACGGTTGACGCTCACGACGCTGGCGTTCGGCCTGAATGATCCCGCACAGGGTTTTTTCCGTGGCGTCCAGATCATCATTGACCAGAACGTAATCATATTCTGCCCAATGGCTGATTTCATCGCGTGATTTTTGCATCCGCCCCGCGATCACGTCGTCACTGTCCTGCGCGCGACCGCGCAGGCGCGATTCGAGTTCCGCAATGGATGGCGGCAGCACAAAAATCGAGATGACATCCTTGCCGAGGGATGAATTGCGCACCTGCTGGCCGCCTTGCCAGTCGATATCGAACAAGGTGTCGTGCCCCTGCGCCATCGCGTGTTCCACCGGCCCCTTGGGCGATCCGTAGTAGTTCCCGAACACCTCGGCATGTTCCAACATCTCGCCCGCGTCAATCATGGCGGTGAAATCTTCGCGCGAGCGGAAATAATATTCGCGACCGTCCACTTCACCCGGACGGGGGGCACGCGTTGTCGCTGAAACCGAAAACCGGATCGACGGGTCCCAAGCGATAAGACGCTTGGCCAATGTTGATTTCCCTGCCCCTGACGGAGAGGACAGGATGATCAGCAGGCCGCGACGTGTCATGGTGGTTACTCCAGGTTTTGAACTTGCTCGCGCATCTGATCGATCACGGCTTTCAGTTCAAGTCCAATCCTGCTTAGCCCAAGATGTTGCGCTTTGGAACACAGGGTATTTGCTTCGCGGTTAAATTCCTGTGTCAGAAAATCAAGCCTGCGCCCAATGCCCCCATCGTGCTGCAACATATCCTTCGCGGCGGCACAATGCGCACTTAGCCTGTCCAGTTCTTCAGTGACATCTGCCTTGATCGCAATCAAGGCAAGTTCCTGTTCAATCCGCGCACCATCCGGGCGCACAGCTTCTGTCAGGTGGTCTGCGGCTTTGCGCATTGCCCCGGCCATTGCATGCCTGCGTTCTGGCAGCAGGTCACGGGCGGCCAGGGTCAGTGCGTCAATCCGGTCCAGCATAGCACCGATGATCTGCGCAAGCTTTTGTCCTTCGCTTAATCGCATGGCGTTGAAATCATGCAGCAGCAACTCGAAGTCCTGCGCCACAATCTGGCCCAGATTCGCCTGATCAAATGCGGCGAAATCATGTCCCGAGGGCAAAACCGAACGCCATGCCAGCACATCAAGAGCAGATGGGGCGGACAGTTGAACCCCTATTGACTGCGCCTTGGCGGTCACTGCGGTCATGCCCGCAAGCACCGCGTCCAGCACAGTATGATCTATCATCCCGATCGAGGTGACACCGCGAAAATTGGCCTTCAGTGTCACGGTAACATTGCCGCGCGACACACAGGCGGCCAGACGATCGCGCAGTTTTTTTTCAATAAAACCAATACCATCAGGCAGTCTAAGGCGAATATCAAGGCCGCGACCATTCACAGAACGCATGTCCCATTCAAGATCCAGATCGACCCCATCGATCGCCGTGACAGTGGATTTGCTGGCAAAACCCGTCATCGAATACATGGCGATTTCCCTTGTGACAAATGCCCGTTCAGGCAGTAGCGCCAGCGCCGGGACTGCGCGCATTAACCATTTCCGCAAAATGTGGCAGAAATTGGGAAAAAATTGCGCTATTAATGCCTTATTAGGACATGTTGCCAGAATATGAAATCGGCAGAAAGCCGGAAGGTCTGGTCCCTCCCATACGCCACATACGAACTTCTGCCGAGTTGAAAGGTATAGCAATGACCGAATCCGCATTCACCCCGATAAACGCCGCGATGCAGGGCGCGCCCGATCCGCGTGACACCAGCTTTTCGATGATCCACCGCGTTTGCACCTATTGGGCGTCACTGCCAAAGACAGGGCTGGCCCCTGACCGGATGCTGGTTGATGCGCGCGCCCTGTCAGATGTTCTGGCGCATGTGTTCCTGGCAGAACTGGTGACCCCGCGTGTGGCGCGGCTGCGCATCATCGGGCACAGCGTCGAGGAAATGACAGGGATGGACATGCGCGGCATGCCATTGACCACGCTGTTTTGCGGCACTGCGCGCGAAGAAATCATGACAGCGTGCGAACAGGTCAGCCGTGGCGCGCGCGTGACATTGTCCTTGCAGGGCGAAGAAGGCTATGGTCGGCCCCAACTGGACGGGTTGCTGGCGATGATGCCACTATGCGACAGCAAGGGGCGCATTTCCCGCGTTCTGGGCGTGGTCGGGCACGAGGGCCAGATCGGCCGTACCCCCCGCCGCTTCGGGCTTGCGGCACCGCAAGTTCAGCCTGAACCGGAACTGCCATCGAAGGCGGCGTCGTTTCTGCGCGTCATCAAGGGGGGCAAGGCGTAGGCGTCCGGCAAATCAATCGCCACCTTATTGAAAACCGCGCCGGTGCATCTGCCCCGGCGCGGTTTTTTTATGTTCAATACACGTCCCGTTTGCCCACACGCTTACATGGCAGCGGCCAGCTTCTCGCGGCGCCCGACAAGCTGTTCCGCAACCAGAAAGGCCAGTTCAAGCGACTGGCTGGCATTCAGTCGCGGATCACAGGCTGTGTGATAGCGCTGCGACAAATCCTCGTCCGATACGGCACGCAGGCCGCCGGTGCATTCGGTCACATCCTGTCCCGTCATTTCAAAATGAACGCCGCCCGGAATGGTCCCTTCTGCATTATGCACAGCAAAGAATTCGCACACTTCGCGCAACACCGAATCAAACGGACGCGTCTTATATCCGGTTGATGACTTGATGGTGTTGCCATGCATCGGATCACAGGTCCAAAGCACATTCGCCCCTTCTTCCTGCACAGCCTTTATCAGGCGTGGCAGATGATCGCCAACGCTGCCTGCGCCGAAGCGTGCAATCAATGTCAGGCGGCCCGGCTCGTTTTCGGGATTCAGCTTGGCAAGCAGCGCCTTCAGGTCATCCGCGCTTAGGGATGGCCCGCATTTCAGGCCGATCGGGTTTTGAACGCCTGTGCAGAATTCGACATGCGCACCGTCAGGTTGACGGGTCCGGTCACCAATCCAGATCAGGTGCCCCGACCCCGCCACCGGCATGCCAGAGGTCGTATCAATCCGGCACAGCGCTTCTTCATATTCCAGTAGCAGTGCTTCATGGCTGGTGAAGAAATCCACCTCGGCCAGATCCCTGTTGGTCTCGGACGTGATGCCCGCAGCCGTCAGAAAATCCAGCGTGTCGGAAATACGGTTTGTCATTTCGCGGTAGCGTTCTGCCTTGTCGCCACTGGCAAAGCCCAACGTCCAGTTATGGACACGGTGCATATCTGCATACCCGCCCTTGGAAAAAGCGCGCAGCAGGTTCAGGCTGGCTGCGGCTTGGGTATAGGCTTGCAGCATACGGTTCGGGTCCGGAATGCGCGACTCGGCGGTGAAGTCGAACCCGTTGATAATATCCCCGCGATAGCTGGGCAGCTCCACCCCCCCCACAGTTTCCATTGGCGCGGAGCGCGGCTTGGCGAACTGCCCCGCCATACGGCCGACCTTGACCACCGGCACTTTGGCGCCGTAAGTCAGCACAATCGCCATCTGCAACAACACCTTGAATGTGTCGCGAATAGTATCAGCCGTGAATTCAGAGAAACTCTCGGCGCAATCGCCCCCTTGCAGCAAGAACGCCTCGCCTTTGGCGGCGGCGCCCAGCTTGCGTTTCAGGGCGCGCACTTCACCCGCGAATACCAGCGGCGGGTATTTTGACAACTGCCCTTCGACACCGGCCAGCAAATTCTGATCCGGATAATCGGGCATCTGGATCCGCGGCTTGTTGCGCCAGGTTGATTTCGTCCAGCCATTGGTCATGGCACCCTCCGGTTTATCTTGATCCGATGTGTTAGCGGTCGCATCCGCAGGTGCATCTATACGAAGGTGGGGCCGGGTATGCAAACACGATTGGGCTTGTCACATTGAATGAAAGCTGATTGTGTCCATCGATATCCATCAAAATGATGCAGCACCCAAGATGGCAAGTTCCACGAAAACAAATCCCCCCCTGTCCCGTGTTCAGCAGGCCCCGTCCCAGCCGGACAGCACAATACCGCGCCATTTCGCGTTTTTGCTGCTGGACAGATTCACGCTGATTGCGTTTTCTGCGGCGATAGAACCTTTGCGGCTGGCCAACAGGGTTGCGGGGAAAACACTGTATACTTGGCAATTGATCAGCGATACCGGACAGCCGGTGATTTGTTCCAACGGCACGCAAGTCAGTGTTCATTCCGGCATGGAAAACCTGCACAAGGAAGCCACCGTCATTGTGTGTGGCGGCGTGGATGCAAAACGCGCAACAACCCCAAATATTCTGGCATGGCTGCGCAAACGGGCGCGGTATGGCAATATAATCGGTGGCATCTGCACCGGTGGCTGGGCCTTGGCCAAAGCCGGTTTGCTGGACAACCGGCGCGCGACGATCCACTGGGAAAACCACACCGGCTTTGCCGAGGATTTTCCCGAAATTGACCTGACCAAATCCGTTTTTGTGATTGACGGGACACGCGTCACATCGGCGGGTGGCATGGCGTCGCTGGATATGATGCTGACCATGATCGCCAATGAGCATGGCAGCCCGGTGGCCAATTCAGTGGCTGACCAGTTGATCTATTCGTCCATTCGCACGAATCGCGATACACAGCGCCTGTCGATCCCCGCGCGCATTGGTGTCAGGCACCCGAAACTGGCCCGCGTGATCGAGATTATGGAAAGCCATATCGAAGACCCGATCAGCCCCGCCGATCTGGCCGAGGAAGTGGACATGTCCACCCGCCAGTTAGAGCGGTTGTTCCGCCGCTATCTGAACCGTAGCCCGAAACGCTATTATACCGAATTGCGGCTTGAACGTGCCCGCAACCTGCTGATGCAAACGGATATGAGTGTGATCAACGTAGCACTGGCATCGGGGTTTACGTCACCGTCGCATTTTTCAAAATGCTACCGTGCACATTACAACACCACCCCCTACCGCGAACGCGGCGCGCGGTCGTCCGACAGCCCCGAATAGGCGCGGACCTGTCGCATTGCCATGTCAGATGGAATCGCAGGGCTGGCTAATTGGGGCCTTTAGAGCATGTTGCTCAAAAGTGGGAACCGGTTCTGAGCTTCTCGAACATGCGAAATCAATAAGTTAGAGCATGTCTCGTGAATGCGAATGAACGTGATATGCTCTAAGGGGATGGTTGTGACTTGGACAAAGCCCGCGCTATCGGTGGGCCGGAGTCTGCCGATCCGCCGTTGGTGAAGTTCACTTTATACAGGCTGCATACTCCTGCGTTCAAAGGCTTTGCGTGTCGCTGGCCAAATCGGCAGGCCGCGGGACGGCCAGACCTATGGCGCGGCGGGCTGCGCCCTTTGCTCCGCGCCTTGGGAAACTTCAACAAGGCCAGCCGCCGCCAACCGTATGCTTCAACCTGATCGGACGACACCCCAAACACAAAAGCCGCACAGAAACCCGTGCGGCTTTTGCGATAGTCAAGATCGCAGCCCCTGCAAACCGCAAGGCAACGGCCATGCGCGTCCGTCAATAGTCGCGAATTTCCGCGTCGGCGACAAGTTCCTGCAATTTGACATCCGCCATGCGCCCGATGCGCTGGTCGAACAACATATCGGTCATCCGGCTGTCACTGGGGCGGTCCTCGAACTGCAATTCACGCGCGCACAGCATCAAAACCACCAGATTGTTGCCTTCGACCGTGTTTGCGGACACTTCATTGCGATCAAGGCGCGCCAGTTCCACAGCATCGGATTGCGCGATATTGCGCTGCAATTCGGTACGCTCGCTCAACGCATCGTCGCTCAGGTCGCTTGCAAAACCGCCAAGCTCGGCACAGCTTCGCACGCCTGCACGGATGCGCGCCACCCGTTCAAGGTTCGCCTCGCTCCGCCCACCGGGAAGCAGCAGGCGCTTATAGGTCAGTTCAATCTGGTCGGCAGGAATATCGCGGGTGCTGTCGCTCGCACGAAGCTGGAAATAGGCAAAAGCCCCGCTCAACTCCAACGGCCCGATGATTTCACCGGGGCGTGCCGCGGAAAGCGGCGCGGCAATATTTCCGGGCAGGTTTTCCAACGGCATCCAGTCCAGACGCCCGCCCTGATCACGCGTGCCCGCCAACGAGAACTCTCGTGCGATGTTGGAAAACTCTTCAGCGGTGCGGGCCGCATCGATCATTTCCATGATCTGGCTTACAGCATCGGCGAATTCGGGATCGCTTGGCAGGAATATCTCGGACACCAGAACACGGGTTGTGCCGCGAATGGCCGCAACATCGCGGGCGCGCGCAACATCACTGTCAGTGACCGACACCACGCCCGGAAATTCGCGTTCTGCCACCTTGCGCCACAAAAGCCCCACTGTCACAAACTGCCGGAAGGTTTCGGCATCAATCCCGCTTTCACGCATGACGTCCAGCACTTCTTCTGTGCTCAACTCGACGCGCGCTGCGAATTCGGCCATCCCTTCAGCCACTTCGTCGCTGGTCACGCGAATGCCCTGACGGCGCGCATAATCCTGCTGCACCGCCTCCTCGGTCAGGCGGGTCAGCGCTTCGCGGCGCATATCGGCAGCACCGGTATTCAGCAATTCCAGAAATGCCACACGCTGCGCAACATCATAATTCGTGATGATCCGGTCATTGACCTTGCGCGCCGGCGCAAACGTGCCTTGTGCTTGCGCGGCTGTCGCTGCCCAAAGCATCCCCGCGACACACAGCATCATCACAATGCCAAGCCGCGAAACGATGGAAGATTTGAAAAAACGCATCAGGTCAGGTCCGTTCGGTTGGTCTGGAAATTTCATGGTCACTCAGGTGTTGGCATACATGACAAGTGTAGCTTTGTCATCCATGCGCTGCTATCGCTTTTCAGGCATAATTGAATGCAGTGTTGCAGTCCGCCCCTCCTTGGTGGTCAGCCGCCGGAACATGTTCGCCGCGCCCGCGACGGATTGCCGCCAACGCCCAGCACATCAATATTCAGCCCGAAGCTGGTCGTGTCGCTAGAAGATGTCGCAGATGCAAATCTGCGCTCGACTTCCATTTCCATGCGCAGGCACTCGTTCTCGAAGCTTAATCCGGCGCCCAGACGTGCGGCACGATTGCGTGCAATATCATAGCGCCAGTTTACGCTGGCCGTCCAATATTCGTCCAGCGCACGCGATCCGTCCAGCGACCATTCCGCCGCTTTGGACGGGCGGTTTTCCGCAGGATCGGCGCGAATATGCATATAAGTCGTGGAAATGGAATAATCCTGCGTGCTCCAGTCCAGTTCAAGCGCGTTGCGCGACAATCGCAGATCGGAATTGAACAAGGCGCGGTTGCTGAGCGTCAGGCCCTGATCGGTATCAAGCGAACTGACAAGCAGCCAGTCCGAGCGCCCCCCTGCCAATGGCGAGTCGGGCGAAAACTGGCCAAGGTCGCGCTTGCGCCAGACACGTCCCAGCATCAATGTGCTGGACCACCCCTGCGGATCATGCCGTGTCCAGCTTAGCCCCAGATTGGCACGCAATCCCATTTCCCGCTGATCGCGCGCGGCAAACCGGGTGTGGCTGAACAGGTTGCCTTCGTCCAGTTCCGGCAGACTGCTAAGGTCATTGGGCAGCGCGTCAACACGGTCCCGCCCCCAGATAACCTGCGCCACGGGTTCCACGACATGGGTTGCCCCGCCCGCAGTGCCCCGCACCAATGGCCAGCGCAACTCTGCCATGGCATTGGGAACAACGCGGGTGGTGGATCGGGCGAAACCCGTCGCGCCCGGTGATATGTCGAAATGATCCACCCCTAGGTTAAAACCAACGGCCCCCAGCACACCTGCGGGAAGTATCGCATCACGCCGCCAATCCAGATCAGCACTGAAACGCGCGACGGATTTCACATCAGCGGCCAAGGGACTGCGGCGTTTATGCCCGTGCACCTCGAATCGCAGTCCGGCAATGCCACCAAGACCCGGCATGTCAAAGCGGCGTTCATAGAATGCCTGACCAATCTGATTGGGCAAAGTGCGGTTAATGTCGACCAGCCGCAGGGACCGGAAGTGCAACGCCTGAATCCTGACATGCTCATCACGGCGCACACGCTCCAGTGTGATGTCGGATGTCAGTTGCGACTCGGGGCGGTCATAATCATCCAGCAACGGGCGGTCGGACACTTTGATCAGGTTGAAGGACAGATCATAGCCGGGCCCGACCGCGAACGCGCCCCGCGTATAGCCCATGGCCCGCGTGCTTCCACGGCGAATCGAATCGCGTGCAACCAGCCCGCCCATTTCCAGCATGCCTGTCGCGAATGCCTGCCTGTAGCGCAGTTCCAGCGCGCGCGTTCCTTTTGTTCCCACAAACGGTGTAACCGTCAGGTCCTTATCTTGTGCAAGAACTATGAAATAGGGAGCGCGCAACCCGACACCATGGCCTGTATCCACCGAAAACCGTGGGCTAAGCCAGCCGGTTGCCCGTTCCAGCGACGGATCTGGCACACGCAGGCGTGGCAGATACGCCACCGGCAAGCCGAACAGGCGAAACTGGGCATTCTCGAAGTAAATCTGTTTTTCTTGCTGGTCATGCACCACCCGCGTGGCACGCACTTCCCACAGGGGGGTCTGCGTTTCAGCGCAAATTTCGCAGGCAGATGCGATAACGGCATCCATCTGGGTGAAGCGCTCGTCCACGCGCTCGACCTGATGGGCGGAAATCTGCAACTGCTGATCCAGCACAACCCGCGCCGAGCGGATCAGCCCGCGTCGAAACCCGTCATGCATTTCTGCGGCGTCCGCCAGCATTACCACGCTGTCGCCTTCGGTCAGGGTCAGCGGGCCTTCGATCTGCAAACCACCAGTCTGGCGGTCATAAATGATACGGCTTGCCCGCAAGCGCGTCTGGCCTGACAATGCCTCGACATTGCCTTCTGCGATCAGGCGGTTCGGACCATCCAGAAACAGACGGTCCGCAACCAATGTGGCGAATCCCTGCTCAACACTTTGGGCCTGCGCGAATGCCGGCATGGGCGGTGCCACGACCAGGCCGCCCGCAACAATCAGGGCAGCAAGGCATGACCGCGCGACAGCACGAAATTTTCGGCCATGTTGCGGGCAGGCCCGAGGCATCAGCCTTCCTCCAGATTCAGCAGCAGTCCCACTGCAAGCAGCAATGTTGCAACAGGTGGCCCCCATGCGGCCAGCATGACAGGCACCTGTCCGGTTTCCCCCAAAACCTGTGCAAAGTTACGCAGAAAGAACAAGGTGAATCCAGCCAGAATCGTTATCAACGCCCGAATTCCTGCACCGCCCGCGCGGGCATGGTGAATGCACAATCCCAAAGCCAGCAACATCATGCCCGTCATCAGAACCGGAAGGGCAAGTTCCATGCTCAGCCGCATCCGGTGTTCCAGCGCCGCGAATCCGGCCCGTTCCAGCGCGGCAATAAACCCCGGCAACTGGGTCAGCGGGACGGTGCGCACCTGTGCAAAGCTGTCCCTGATCTGCTCCGGCGTCAGGTCTGTCGGCAGCGTGACACGCAGCGACCGCGTTGCCTGCTGTTCGGGGTTCATTTCCGACAGGTTCCATTGCTTGACCAGATGCAGCGACCACGCACCGGGCTGCAATTCGGCCCGTGCGGCACGCAACCGCGCGGACAAGCCGTCATTGGCGTCAAATATCAAAAAGGTTACATCGTGCAAGACAGTGCCGGTGTCTTCTGCGCGCGGTGAAAATATGACCGTCTGGCCCTGACTATCGGCCTGCCGCAACCAGACATCCTGTCCGCTGATGATCACGGCACTTCCCGCATCGCCACGCAGCTGCGCCTGCGCGCGGCTGTATTCGCGCGTTGTGCTGGCAACCAGCGGGTTCATCACGGCCACAAACACAATGCTGAAGGCGAAAAACGCCAATGCCGGCACGACAATCAACCGCGGCACCGACCGCCCCGCAGACCGGATGACGACAAATTCGGAACTGCGCGACCATGCAAGCGCAACCCACATCGCCGAAAGCATCAGCACAAGCGGTGCTATTTCATATAGTGATTCCGGTGTATTCAGCGCCGACAATCGCAAAATCTGGGCCATTCCGGCAGATTGCCCACTGAACCTGCGCATCTGCTCGACCATGTCCAGAAGCAGCAACATGCCCACAAAAACGCCAAGAACCATGACACACGCAGCCAGCAAACGCCGGATAAGATACAGATCAAGCGTCATGTTACAGCCCCGGCTTGCGCGCGCGCCGTCCAGCCACGCCCCCGCGCACGGCTTGCCCACCACAGCATGACCACCACGACAGCACTGCCAAGGGCCACCGGCAGAAAGGCAAGCCACGCAAGTGCTGCATTGCGCAACGCAAAACCGGATGCCGCATTGCTGGCCAGCTGAACCAGTGCCAGCACGATAATCGCGCCCAACACCTGCCGCCAGACGCCCAACCGGCTGAACTGGCCCAGACAGATTGCCACAAACCCGATCAGCGATGTCATGACCGCCAGCAAGGGCTGTGCAAAACGGCTGGCCAGTTCGAAACGGACCTCTGCGATGGAAATTTCCAACGCCTCCAATTCTTCAGGGTCGGGCGAAATCAGCTGGCTGGTAGGCAGTTCGCGCACATCCGCACGCCGCCCCGCAGGGCCGACCAACCCGCCGATATCGAATGTCAGATCGTCAAAACTTAGCGTGCCCAAACGATCCGGCCCTTCACGATAGATCAGCGCGACACCGTCCAGCAACACCAGTGTCGGCCCCTGCACCCCGGGAACCAGCAACGCAGAACTGGCATTATATTCGACACGCGTGCCTGCGGTGCGGGAATCAGACAAGAATACATCAAGCAGTTTCCCTTCAGGCGTTATGTCCCGCACGAAAACCACAATATCGTCGGCGGGTTGCAAAAACTCCCCGGACCGCAACAAGCGAGAGGTTATATTCTCGGCGATCTGAACCTGACGCTCGGCCAGTTGCATCCGCGACAGCGGCATCAGCACATGCATCAGGAAAGCCAGCATAAGCGCGGCCACCAGCCCGAAAACCGCCACTGGCAGCAGCATCCGCACAAAGGACAACCCCGTGCCTTGCAGCACCACCAGTTCATTATCGCGCGTCATCCTCATGGCGACATATACTGCCGCTGCGAATGCAGACAGGGGCAGGACCACACGAATGACATTGGGCAGGGTCAGTGCGGAAAGCTCCAGAAAAATCCAGAAACTCTGGCCATCCCCCACGATTGCATCGAACAGCCGCGCAGCACGATTGACCCAATAGACCGAAATCAGCACAAGCGAGAAAAAGGCAAAGACCGTCAGCAACTGAACCAGAAGATATCGGTCAATACGGCGCACTTGTGCAAAACTCCTAAACCGGAAACTGCACGCGACAGTATGCCTATGGTCACATAATTGAAAGCGATTCGCGCGGGCGCAGCCACGCAGATGTAGCGCGATTACCCGCATTCCGGCTTGCCGCACTACCAGATTTGCGACGCGCCCCCGCGTTTAGCCGCGCGCTTGCCGGAACACAACGCCCGATCGCCACCAACTGCGCGGCAGATGGTGGCCCCTTAGCGTTGCCGGGCCGCCGCAAGAATAGGCCCCTGCCCGCGTTCCTGAACCAGAACCACGACAGGGCCGGACCCATCCAGCGTGACATCGTGCCGGAAGGGTTCCAGTCCGTCCCATTGCGCCACCACGTCCCACTGCGTGACAATGTTATGATAGGTGACCTTGCGGCCCTCATTCTCGCCACCCATGATTTCAACCTCGGCGGTGTTGCGGTAGCGCACGATCTGAATATCCGCCGGCGGTTTCAGCGGAAAGGGCGAACGCGCGTCAATGCGCATCTGGCCATTGCCGGACGGGGTAAGCGATACAACAATCTGTTGCGATCCCGATGACTGGGCCAGATGGTCCTGAATAAGCCCCATCACCTTCATCGTGGCAGATCCCTTCACCTCGTCCTGCCCGCTGATAATCATCTGCGGGGTATAAACGGATGCACGGCCATTGTTGCGCGCATATGCCTTCTGACGGGAACTGAACGCGGCCTGACCGAAACTGTCGGCCCATCCGATATAATCCCAGTAATCCACATGCAGCCCAAGGGCTATAACATCATCACGCTCTGCAAGTTGCTTCAACACAGCATCAGCAGGTGGACAGGCCGCACAGCCTTGCGATGTGTAAAGTTCCACGACAACAGGATTGGTCTGCGCCTGTCCTGTGGATGCAAGTCCCATGACCACCCCGACCAGTGCAAAAGCGGCTTCCTTCGGGCGCGGAGCCATTCGCATATCATTCCCTTCCGGTTTCATAAGCAAGGGTGATCTAACCATGTCCGCGACATCGCGCCAATCAAGGTTTTGAGAGGAAAGCAGAAACATGACCCAAAGGTAACACTGCGACAGTCGAAAACGATTTTTTTGTGCACAATGGTATACAAAAACGCGCATTCCCACTTGAACGAACGGCAGTGATAGGGCAAATGCTTACGTAGCAAAACCCTTCAACCCCTAGAGGGAGGCCACCTTATGACCATCATCGTCGGACAGGACAGCGCGAAAGCGCGCAAAACATTAAGCGCAGGCGGCAAGACAATTGCCTATTATTCAATTCCGGCGGCTGAAGCGGCAGGTCTGGGCGAGTTCTCGAAACTGCCCGCCAGCCTGAAAGTCGTGTTGGAAAACATGCTGCGATTCGAGGATGGCAAGACCGTGTCTCTGGACGACATCAAGGCCTTCTCCGACTGGGGCAAGAATGGCGGCAGAAACCCGCGCGAGATTGCCTATCGTCCGGCCCGTGTGCTGATGCAGGATTTCACCGGCGTTCCGGCCGTGGTGGATCTGGCAGCCATGCGTGACGGCATCAAGGCCTTGGGCGGCGATGCACAAAAAATCAACCCGCTGACCCCTGTTGATCTGGTGATCGACCACAGCGTGATGATCGACGAATTCGGCAACCCGCGCGCGTTCCAGATGAATGTGGACCGCGAATATGAACGCAATATCGAACGCTACACCTTCCTGAAATGGGGTCAGAAAGCGTTCAACAATTTCCGCGTTGTGCCACCTGGCACCGGCATTTGCCATCAGGTCAATCTGGAATATCTGGCCCAGACCGTCTGGACGGATGAAGACCAGAATGGCGAAACCGTGGCCTATCCTGACACGCTGGTCGGCACTGACAGCCACACCACCATGGTCAATGGTCTGGCCGTGCTGGGCTGGGGCGTTGGCGGCATTGAAGCTGAAGCGGCAATGCTGGGTCAGCCCGTGTCGATGCTGATCCCTGAAGTGGTGGGTTTCAAACTGACCGGCGCCATGACCGAAGGCACGACTGCAACCGATCTGGTGCTGAAAGTTGTGCAACTGCTGCGCGCCAAGGGTGTGGTTGGCAAATTCGTCGAATTCTATGGCGAAGGGCTGGATCACCTGCCCCTGGCCGACCGCGCGACCATTGCCAACATGGCCCCCGAATATGGCGCGACCTGCGGCTTTTTCCCGATTGATCAGGAAACGCTGCGCTATCTGGAACAGACCGGCCGCGACAAGGACCGCGTGGCGCTGGTCGAAGCCTATGCAAAAGAAAACGGTTTCTGGCGCGGGGCGGATTACGCCCCCATCTACACCGATACGCTGGAACTGGACATGGGAACGGTTGTTCCTGCGATTTCGGGACCAAAGCGCCCGCAGGACCATACGGCGCTGGATCAGGCTGCACAGAAATTCCTTGATGTCGTGTCCGAATACCGTGGCACTTCAACCGCTGCGGAAGCTGTCGGAATGGCAGACGAAGGCCCTGCCCCGACCGCACCGGTGGACCCGCGCAAAACCGCCAAGGTTGACGGCGAAGATTACACGCTGCGCGACGGGTCCGTGGTCATTGCGTCCATCACATCATGCACCAACACATCGAACCCCTATGTCATGATCGGGGCCGGTCTGGTGGCGCGCAAAGCACGCGCGCTGGGTCTGACCCGCAAGCCATGGGTGAAAACCTCGCTCGCGCCCGGATCACAGGTCGTGTCCGCCTATCTGGAAGCGGCAGAACTGCAAGAGGATCTGGATGCCATCGGCTTCAACCTTGTGGGTTATGGCTGCACCACATGCATCGGCAATTCCGGCCCGCTTCAGGAAGAAATCTCCAAGGCGATCAGTGACAATGACCTGATTGCGACATCGGTTCTGTCGGGCAACCGCAACTTTGAAGGGCGCATCAGCCCGGATGTGCGCGCCAACTATCTGGCAAGCCCGCCGCTGGTTGTGGCCTATGCGCTGGCGGGTGACATGAATATTGACATCACCAAAGACCCGATCGCGCAAACACCCGATGGCAAGGATGTCTATCTGAAAGACATCTGGCCCAGCCAGAAGGAAATTGCCGAACTGGTCGAACGCACAGTGACACGCGAAGCCTTCACGTCGAAATATGCCGACGTCTTCAAAGGCGATGAAAAATGGCAAGCTGTGGAAACCACGGATTCGGAAACCTATGACTGGCCCGCATCCTCGACCTATATCCAGAACCCGCCTTATTTCCGCGACATGGCGGCCGAAGCCGGCACCATTTCCGACCTGCAAGATGCGCGCATTCTGGCCGTTCTGGGCGACATGATCACCACCGACCACATCAGCCCCGCAGGCAGCTTCAAGGCGGAAACACCCGCTGGCAAATATCTGACCGAACGTCAGGTTCCCCTGCGCGAATTCAATTCCTACGGGTCGCGCCGTGGCAACCATGAAGTCATGATGCGCGGCACATTCGCCAATATCCGCATCAAGAACGAGATGCTGGATGCTGTCGAAGGCGGCTATACCAAAGGGCCTGACGGGCAGCAGACATCTATCTATGATGCCTCCATGGCCTATCAGGACCAAGGCACACCGCTGGTGGTGATTGGTGGTGTGGAATATGGCGCAGGCTCCAGCCGTGATTGGGCAGCCAAGGGCACGAACCTGTTGGGCGTCAAGGCTGTGATTGCGCAATCCTTTGAGCGTATCCACCGCTCCAACCTTGTGGGTATGGGTGTTATTCCGTTTGAATTCACCGGTGACGACAACCGCAAGTCCCTTGGCCTGACGGGTATGGAAACCATTTCGATCAGCGGGTTGGAAGGGGATCTTAAACCCCTTTCCGAAGTGCCTTGCACCATCACCTATGAAGATGGCACGCAAAAGGTCATCACCTTGAAATGCCGCATCGATACTGGCATCGAAAAGGAATATGTCGAGCATGGTGGCGTGCTGCACTATGTGCTGCGCGATCTGGCTAAATCAGCGTGACGCGCCGTGTCATCTTGGTAACTGGTGCCGCCCGTGGGATCGGGCGCGCCATTGCTGATGACCTGGCACCTGATCACGATGTGGCAATCACCTACAGGACCGCAGCACAGGAAGCTGCGGTCTTTTGCCAACAGCACCCACAATCACTGGCACTTGAGGCCGACCTCCGCGACGCCGACCCCAAGGCGCTGGTCGACGCCGTGATTGCCCGTTTCGGAAGGCTGGACGGCGTAGTGAACAATGCAGGACTGATCAGCACGGAACCAACGCTGGACACCTTTGACACGACACTTGCGCAAGAAATCATGCTGGTGAACGCACTCGCCCCGATGGCCCTGATCAGCGCGGCCTTGCCATACCTGCCGCGCGGGGCGGCGATCGTCAACATCACCAGCATCAATGCCCGTTTTCCCCCCGCCTCTGCCCCCGTCTATGGCGCCAGCAAAGCAGCCCTGGAAAACCTGACCATTGGCTGCGCCAAGGCGTTAGGGGCGCGCGGCATTCGCGTAAATGCTGTGGCACCGGGCGCAATTGAACGCGACCACGCCCCGCGACCGGCTGCGTTGATCCAACAATTTACGGATGAAACCGCACTGTCACGGTTGGCGGCCCTGAATGAGGTGGCGCAGGCCGTCAGGTTCCTGTTGTCGGATGCGGCGAGTGGAATAACCGGCGCCGTATTGCCCGTTTCAGCAGGCTTTCGGCTGTAGCGAAGGACAATATCTGTGTCCCCTCGGATGCCCATTGCTTGACGCCACCACGTCACGCCGCTACGCAGACGCTCACACCCGCCCCGGAGCTGCGCCCTATGTCTACCCGTGTTATTGCCCTTTCACTTCTGGCACTTGTGCTGGGTTTCATCATCCTTATGGCTTCGGTCACATTCTTTGTGCGTGACCCCCTGCCCATCGTCGGGGCCAACCAGACGCTTTTGCTGCATTCGGTGGACATACAGCCGCAGATCAGAACCTCTGTGGCCATTGACGGGGGATACCGCGTTGATCTGACGGTGGAGCATGCGGAAACGCAAGACCCCCAGGCGCAACTGCGCCCGACAGGTGGGGCCGCCATCATGCTGGACACAGGCACAGACAGCGCAGGTGCGTGGTCCGCGTCCGGCCAGATGACGCGACCGGGCCGGTGGGAACTGGTTTTGACCGAAGGACCAACGCGCGAGGTTATCTCGTTCATCGTGCGGGAATAATTATCCGCGCTGCGCGAAAACAAACGCACCCTCATGGCGCCGGAACCCTGCGGCATCATAGAAGGATATCGCAGCTGGCGCAGATAGCAGCAGGCAGGTTTTGACATCAGGTGCGGCCTGCGCGGTTTGCGCCAACAATGCCTTGCCAATCCCCCTGCCCTGATACGCGCTATCCACACACAGATCAGAGCAATACAGGCAATACGCCCAGTCCGTAATAGACCGCGCCACCCCGACCAGATGTTCCCCGTCACGGGCCGTCACAATCACCTGCGCACTGCGCAGCATTGCGTCAAGCCGAGCAAGGTCCGAAGGCCTGCGTTCCGCCAGACCGGATGCGTGCAAAGCGCGCGCAAATTCAGCAACGCTCAGATCCGGCTCAAGGGAATATACAATACTCAACGTGCCTGCGCCCGTTCGATCGCGGGCCTGATACGGTTGGCGACCACATCGCGCGTGATCGGCCCCGCAAAACGCAGGATGATGGTCCCGTCACCAGCCACAACATAGGTTTCCGGCACCCCATACAGGCCCCAGTCCAGCGCCATACGCCCTGTGGAATCCTGACCGCTGGCAGCAAACGGATTGCCCAGCTCATCCAGAAAATCCAGTGCGCGGTCGGCCTGATCACGGTAGTTGATGCCATAGACCGGCAGTTCTTCTGCCAGTTCCTCCAGCAAAGGGTGTTCTGCGCGGCAAGGTGCGCACCATGATGCCCAGTAATTGACCAGCTTTACCTCACCATCGCGCAGCGTGTCATTGTCGAACAGGGGCAATTCGCCCAGCTGTGTCAGCATCACACCGGGGGCTTGTTGCCCTTCGCGCGCAGATGGCAATGCTTCGCGGTCATCGCGCATATTCCCGAACCAGAACAACGCCGCCAGCGCCAGAAACAGCACAGGTGGCAGGAACATCAGCGGTCTGAATTTACCCATTTCCGACCTTTCGGTTTTCAACCTCGTTCAACTGCTGGCGCACAGCACGCCCCCGCAGCCAATACCATAATGCCAGCCCGCCAATCAGCCCCAGAGAGGCCAGATAGGCCAGCGACACTTCCATCGCATAGCGTCCAAGATCGGGCATCAGACCATCCTTTCACGCGCCACAAGCGCCTTCATGCGGCGTGCGCGAATTTCGGTGCGCGTGCCCGCCAGAACCAGCGCCACGAATATCAGGCCAAAGCCCACCATACTGACGTATAGCGGCGCCTTATAGGCCCAGTCCATGCGCGTGCCCGGTGCCACCGACAAGGACGCACCCTGATGCAGGCCCTGATTCCAGAACAGCGCCGCATAGCGCGACAGAACCGCAAAGACCGACCCGACAAGGCACAATACTGCCGTCAGGTCCGCGCCGGTGTCAGGGTCATCAATCGCCGACCACAGCGCTATATACCCAAGATAGAACAGAAACAGGATCAGAAAAGATGTAAGCCGCGGGTCCCATGCCCACCATGTCCCCCACATCGGCTGGCCCCAGACCGCACCGGTAAACAACCCGATAAAGGTCATCGTCAACCCGATGGGCGCAGCCGCCTTGGCCGCCAATGCACTGACATGGTGCCTGCGGATCAACCAAACCAATGATGCCACCAGCATCATAACCCATGCATTGATCGCCATCATCGCGGCAGGCACATGAAGGAACACGATCTTGACAGTCGACCCCTGACGAAAATCATCCGGCGTGAAGAAAAACCCCCAGATCAGGCCTGTCGCGGTTGTCACGACAGCCGCAACCGCCACAACCGGCAACAGCCAATCTGTGGTGCGCATGAATTTCAGCGGGTTTGCATATTCCCAAAGCGATGCCATTGTGCTCACCTATCCTCAGTTGGGGTCGCTCTCAAGCCTGTCGCAGCGGCCCTCACCGAAGGTTTATCCGTATCACAAGGGCAGATGCAAAGGGCAATAATGCCACAGCCCCCGCCGTGATGCCCGCCAGCAGCGCAACCGGTGTCGCCACCTCCAGCCCCTGCGCCCCGCGCGCCACCACTTCGGCCCCGAAAACCAGTGTCGGAATATATAGCGGCAACACCAGCAGTGACAATAACAAGCCGCCGCGCTTTAACCCGACCGTCAATGCCGCGCCGAATGTGCCGATCACGGACAGCGCCGGTGTGCCAAGGGCCAGCGACACAACCAGCCAGATATAGGCTTGCGGCGGCAGATATAGCAGCAACCCCAGCACCGGCGATACCAGCACCAGCGGCAGGCCCGTTGTCAACCAATGCGCCAGCGCCTTGATGGACACAACGCCTTCCAGCGGCACAGGGGCGGTCGCCAGCAAATCAAGCGAGCCATCCTCAAAATCCAGCGCAAATATGCGGTCCAGCGACAGCAAACACGCCAGAAGCGCCCCAACCCACAAAATACCGGGCGCAATACGCGCCAGTATGTCCGGCTCTGGCCCCACACCAAGCGGGACCAGCACCGCCATAATCAGAAAAAACGCCAGCCCCAGACCAAAGCCGCCGCCTGCGCGAAACGCCAGCCGCAGATCACGGACCAGAAGCGCAATCACAAGAATGCCTCGTCGAAATGCCCGCTGCCGGTGCTGTCCAGACTGGCCTTGAACGGCGTCAGGTCCAGAACGCCAACCTCTGGCAGGCCAAGATCGATATGCGTGGCAATCAATGCCATTCCGCCGCCGGCCAGATGGGCGCGCACCACATCTGCAAACAACGCGACCGAAACAGTGTCCAGCGACACGGTCGGTTCATCCAGCACCCATATGGGACGCCCTGTGACCATAAGCCGCGCCAGTCCCAGACGCCGCTTTTGCCCAGCCGACAGGTTTTGCGCCGCACGGCCCGCAAGCGGGCGCAGGTTCATCTTGTCCAGCGCATCCTCAATGCCTTTTGTGCCATAGATTGCCGCCCAGAATGACAGGTTTTCTGCCACGCTCAGGGTGGTCTTCAACCCGTCAGCATGCGCGGCATAGGCAATGGAATCAGCCGGGCAGGTAATGTCGCCCGCCTGCGCGGGTTGCAGCCCTGCGATGGTGCGCAAAAGCGTGGTTTTGCCACAGCCGTTCGGCCCGCGCAAAACCAGCGCCTGACCGGCCTCCAGCGAAAACCCGACCCCTTCCAGCAAAGGAATTCCGCCACGCGCGCAGGCAAGGTTCGTGACACTCAGACCCAAGATGCGCCCCTTTGTGACAAAGTGCCGCAACAGCACTTCATCTTGCAAAAAATACTCAAATACGCCCTATCCGACCGGCAGCAGCGCGACAGCCACGCGCCGCTGTTCGGACAGCACAACATTATATGTGCGGCACGCAGCCGGGCTGTCCATGATCTCGACACCAAGACCTGCCGCTTCCAGCGCCTCGCGCAGGGCGGACGGGATATGTGCGATTGCACCGCCCGTGCCAATGAACAGCACATCCACCTGCCCCGCCAGGTCCAGCAGGGCATCATGATCATCATACCCGCCCCAGGGCCGAACGTCCCCGCCCGCAACCACCAGCGGCGCGGGATGGGCAGTGCCCGCGATACGAAAGAAATCCTGCCCATACCCGTCAACAGGTTTCGCAGCGCCGAAATCAACTTCGGTCAGGCGCATCTCACCCCTCCTTGACGCCGAATTGCGTGCCGGATGTGTCGCCCGAATTCTTTGACCAGTCGCGCTTGACCCCCAGCCGCAGCAGCACCGCCGAGGCCACAAACACCGATGAATAGGTGCCCACGATCACACCCCAGATCATGGCAAACACAAACCCGCGTATCACATCACCACCCAGAACGAACAATGCCAGCAACGCCAGCAAGGTTGTCACAGAGGTCATGACCGTGCGCGACAATGTGTCATTGATCGACAGGTTCAGAACTTCCTTCATCGGGCGTTTCTTGAACTTGATCAGGTTTTCGCGCACACGGTCGAACACGACCACTGTATCGTTCAGCGAATACCCCACAATCGTCAGAAGTGCGGCAATGATGGCCAGATCAAACCTGATCTGCAAGACACTGAACACCCCGATGGTCAGCACCACGTCATGCACAAGTGCTGCGACCGCCCCGACCGAAAACTGCCATTCAAACCGCAGCCAGATGTAGAACAACACCGCCGCAAGCGCCAGAACGACCGAAATTACCGCGGACTGGATCAGTTCGCCCGACACTTTCGGACCAACGGAATCCACAGCAGCGAATGTCAGCGTGGGGTCGAGCGCTTGCAACGCATCGCGCACGGCCCCAATTTGTTCCGGCGTGATTGCCTCAACGCCTTCCTGCGCCTGAATGCGGACACTCGCAACATTGCGGTCCGACGCGAAAGCGGGGTCAAACACTTCGGTGATGGCAACATCCCCAAACCCCAGTTCCGCAATCGCACCGCGATAGGCCGCGATATCAACAGGGGCCTGCGCTTCGGTCCGGATGGATGTGCCGCCCCGGAAATCGATGCCGAAATTCAGCCCCATCACCAGAAAGGCAATGATCGACAGCACCATTGCCACGGCAGATGCGCCAAATGTACCCTTCCAGTAACGGAAGAAGTCTATGCTTGTGTCCTGTGGAACAAGTTTCAATCGCATTGCGTGTGTTCCTTCAGATGGCCAGAGTTTTCGGGCGACGACGTTCAAAATAGATGACCATCATCAGACGGGTGACCATAAGGGCCGTAAATACGGATGTCAGAATACCCAGGCCCAGTGTCACCGCAAACCCCCGCACAGGCCCCGACCCCATCGCAAACAGGATAAGCGCTGTGATGAAGGTGGTGATATTGGCATCCAGAATGGCCGAAAGTGCTTTCTCATAGCCCAGCTCAATCGCGCGCGCAGGCCCTTTGGCAGTGCGCATTTCCTCGCGTATCCGCTCGAAAATCAGCACTGTCGCATCAACCGCCATACCAATGGTCAGCACGATGCCTGCAATACCGGGCAAGGTCAGCGTGGCCCCGATCAGCGACAATAGCGCGAAGATCATCGACACATTCAGCAACAATGCAATATTGGCAATGATCCCGAATATGCCATAGCTGGCCAGCATGAAGCCCAGAACCGCGATCATGGCAACAATCGCGGCAATCTTGCCTGCATCAATACTGTCCTGCCCCAGTTCGGGGCCGACGGTGCGTTCTTCCAGAAAATCCATTTCCGCAGGCAGCGCGCCTGACCGCAACAGCACGGCAAGGCGACTGGTTTCGTCCACCGTGAAGCGGCCGGTAATGATACCCGACCCGCCCGCGATATGGCTTTGGATGACAGGGGCGGACACCACTTCGCCGTCCAGAACAATCGCAAACGGGTTGCCTATATTTTCGGCCGTATACAGGCCAAAGGCACGCCCGCCCGCCGGATTGAACCGGAAATTGACGGCGGGCCGGTTGTTCTGGTCCATGCCGGGCTGCGCATCGACCAGTTGGTCGCCTGTGACAACGGGGGTCTGCTCTACAATGTAATAGGTGCCCTGTTCATCCATGGACGGATATAACAGATTGCGTGGCCCCGGCACTTCGTCAGGGTCGGATGTGACACGGACCACTGCGTGAAATGTCAGCCGTGCGGTGGTCCCGATAAGCGCTTTCAATTCTTCGGCCGATCCAATGCCCGGCACCTGAATCAAGATGCGGTCGGCGCCCTGCCGCTGGATGGTGGGTTCGCGCGTGCCCGCCTCGTCCACGCGGCGGCGGATGATCTCCAGCGACAGCCGCATTGTGCGTTCATCCGTTGCTGCGCGTTCCGCGTCGGACAATGTGACAACAATTTCTTCGCCTTCGACGCGCACATCAAGGTCGCGCGCAGCCCCGAACCCGCTGATCGATTCGGTCGGTTGTGCAAGTTCGCGCACATAGCCCGCCGCCTGGTCTATGGCGTCGGTATTGGCAATACGCACACGCAATTCACCCGCATCATCAGATGGCATACGCCGCACCGCACCTACGCTTGCGCGTTCCGACGCCAGACGGTCCCGCACTGCGGGCCACATGCCATCTATGCGGTCTGCGTAAACATCAGACACCCGCACTTCGGCCAGAAGATGCGCGCCGCCGCGCAGATCAAGACCCAGATTGACCAGAAAACCGGGCAGGAAACCGGGCCAGGCGCCTTTGTCAGCTTCCAGCGCGGCGTTGCTTTGGCCTGTTGCCAGTTCAATGACAGCGTCATTGTGCCGCTCCACCCGGTCATAGAACAGGTTCGGCATGGCAAACAGAAGCGCAAGCGCGCAGGTCGACCAGATCAGGATGCGTTTCCACATCGGTATTTGCAACATTGGCGCGTGGTCCCTGTAGTGTCTGTGTGTTCAGGGCATCTTTGTGTTCGGATGCAGCATTTCAATGCCCTGACATGGTGTTATCGTCGAATGCCCCCCTGTCACCGCGCAGAAGTGATGACAGGGGCGCATTGCAGCGCAGCGGATTTAGTCTTTTGTGGCCGGTTCGGTCTTGGACATGACAGTCGCGATGGTTTGCTTGACCACGCGCACTTTCACACCTTCGGCAATCTCGACTTCCAGTTCGCCATCTTCCTTGACCTTGGTGACCTTGCCGATCAGCCCGCCCTGCGTCACGACCTGATCGCCACGGCGCAGCGCGTCGACCATTGCTCTGTGGTCTTTCATCTTTTTCTGCTGCGGACGGATCAGCAGGAAATACATGATCACGAAGATCAGGACAAACGGGATGATCGAAATCAGACCACCGGCAGCACCGGCATCTTGCGCATAGGCAGGGGTGACGAACATGAAAGCTCCTTACGGCTGTGGCACCCGACAGACGGGCATATTGCCCGCCCCCACAGCGCATGCGCAGGGGCGGAATTGGCGCGCACCCTACTGGCAGGGCGTGGCCTTGGCAAGGCAGCGCAAGGCGCAATCGGGCCAGCATTCCGGCCATATAGCACAGATCACGATAAAAATGACGGCAGCTACCAGCGGCCCGACAAGCTGCGCAGCACCAAAGCGCCGCGCCGCCTGAATTCCGATGGCAGCAAACCACCCTGCGCCACAAGATCGGGGCGCTGTGCTGCGCGCTGCAAAACGGCCCCTGCCTGCCAGCCCGTCAGCATGACCGGCAGGACGGATGCAGGCACCAAACGGCGCTGCGCGCGCGCGCGCGCCAGATGTGCCAGCCCGTCGCGCGCCAGCGCTGCGACGGCACTGTCGCGCCCGTCCACAAGCGGAATGCGCCCTGCCGCCTGTAGCTGCGGAATTGCCACCAGCCAGTTCGCCAGCCCCGCCGCGAAACCCATATCACGCACAGGCGCCTCGGACGTGGGGGGGGCACCCAGCGCCAGCGCCGCCAACCACATCAGATTTCCCGATGTCGCCTGAATATGCGCAAAGAACGCCGCATCATCCGCGAAGGGCGCGCGGTAAATTTCCCAATGCCGCGCAGCAACCATGCCCTGCCCCAGCGCAACCGGCAAATCCGCCGCCTGCCAGACCTGCGCCAGCGGCGCCGCCACCTGATGGGCGCGCGCGGGCTTGCCCGTAGCAATGTCATCCAGCACATCGGCCCAGAATTGCAGCCGCATTTCGGCAATCAACGGTTCCTGCGTCACCCAAGGCGCGCGCGCAAGTTCCAGATTGAACGCATAAAGCGGCCATAGTCGCGCGCGCGCCGCATCGGGTGCGGCGATTGTTGCGGCGTAGCGATGGGGATCGCCCTGCTGCACAAGTGTCGCAAGCTCATCCGTCAACAGGGGCCACCACCATCAGCGCATAGGCAATTTCCGACGGGGCCGCGCGCCAGCGGGCAATTTCCAGCTCTGCCTTGTCAAGGGCCGTTGCCAGAACGCCGGTTGCATTGGGCCGCAGACTGGCAATGCGTTTCGACATGGGAATGTAATAGGCTTCCCACGCCGCACCAATCTGCATCTGCTCGCCCAGCACACGGTAGCCTGCCGCGGCAACGCGCGCGCGGATTCCCGCCACATCCGTGATCTGAGGGTATTCCGCCCAGAAAGCCTGCGCTGCAACGGACGGGCGCGACAGCAGGCAAGGTTCGGAAAAGGCCACCGCCCCGCCCTGCGCAAGCGCGCCCCGCCACAGGCGCAGCGCTTCGGTGATGCCCAGAAAATAGACCGCCCCCGCGCACCAGATCAGATCATAGGGACCGGTCAGCTTGGCCATATCCCCCTGCCGGACCTGCACACGATCCCCGAAGGGCGCTGTGCGTTTTTGCGCGGCCGCCACGAATTGCGCGATCTGGTCGATGGCATCGATCTGCGCGCGGGGCCGTTCCTTGGCCAGGGTCACCGTGTCCGCCCCGGACCCGCAGCCCGCATCGCAAATACGCGCGAAAGCAGGCGTTGCCGCGACCGACAATGCCCAGCCCAGATCGGCCGCAGCCCCCGGCCCTTCGCGCGCCAGATCGCTGTAAAGCGTCAGAAATGCCTCATCCGGTGTCAGGTCTTGCATGGTGTCACCCCGTCGCGCAGGAATTTCCAGATCACAGCATCCAGCAGGGCCTCGAAACTGGCATCGACGATGTTGGGCGACACGCCCACAGTGGACCAGCGCCGGCCCTGCCCGTCCTCGCTGTCGATGATAACGCGGGTCACAGCCTCGGTGCCGCCTTGGGTGATGCGCACCTTGAAATCGACCAGCTTCATGTCGTCGATCACGTCCTGATAGGGGCCAAGATCCTTGGCCAGCGCCTTGGACAACGCGTTGACCGGCCCGCGGTCATGGCCTTCGCTGTCCATGGATTCCGACACGGACAGTTTCTTTTCATCCCCGATTTTCACCACGACCACAGCCTCGGACAGGGTGACGATCTGGTTATACTTGTTCTTGCGCCGCTCGACTGTGACGCGGTAGCGCTTGACCTCGAAGAAATCGGGCACCTGTCCCAGCGCACGGCGCGCCAGCAATTCGAAACTGGCCTGCGCGCTGTCATAGGCATAGCCCTGATCCTCGCGGTCCTTGATCTGGTCCAGAATGGCCCCCAGCCGCGCATCGCCCTTGTCCACCTGCACGCCCATATCAGCCAGCCGCAGGCGCAGGTTCGACTGCCCCGCCTGATTGGACATTGGCACAATACGGGCATTGCCCACCTGCGCAGGGTCGATATGCTCATAGGTTGTGGGGTCTTTCAAAATTGCGCTGGCATGCAGCCCCGCCTTGTGCGCGAAGGCAGATGCGCCGACATAAGGCAGCGTGCGCAGGGGCACGCGGTTCAGAATATCATCCAGCTTGCGCGAAATACGCAACAACCCTTGCAGCGCGTCCGCATTGACGCCGGTGTCAAAGCGGTCCGCATAGGCGGGCTTCAGCAGCAGCGTGGGAATAAGCGTGGTCAGCGATGCATTGCCGCAGCGTTCCCCCAGCCCGTTCAGCGTGCCCTGTATCTGGCGCGCGCCCGCCTCTACCGCCGCCAGCGACCCTGCCACGGCCTGCCCTGTGTCATCATGGCAATGAATGCCAAGCCGCGCGCCCTTGATGCCGCTGTCGATGACCGCGCGGGTGATGGCGCTGATTTCCGACGGCAGCGTGCCGCCGTTGGTGTCGCACAGCACAATCCAGCGCGCGCCCGCGTCATGGGCCGCATGCAGGCAGGCCAGCGCATAGTCGGGATTGGCCTTGTAGCCGTCGAAGAAATGTTCGGCGTCAAAATGCGCCTCGCGTCCCATACTCACACAATGCGCGATGGAGGCGCGGATATTCTCAAGGTTCTCGTCCAGCGTGATGCCCAGCGCGGTGGTGACGTGGAAATCATGGGATTTGCCCACAAGACACACCGCATCGGTGCCCGCATTCAGCACGGCTGCCAGCACATCGTCATTTTCCGCCGACCGGCCCGCGCGTTTGGTCATGCCGAAGGCAGTGAAGATCGCCTTGGTTTGCGGTTTGGCGTTGAAAAATTCGCTGTCGGTGGGGTTCGCACCGGGCCAGCCGCCTTCGATATAGTCGATGCCGAGTTGGTCGAGCATGGCGGCGATGGCATGCTTTTCCGGCGTCGAGAATTGCACGCCCTGCGTCTGCTGGCCATCGCGCAAGGTGGTGTCATAGAGATAGAGGCGTTCGCGGGTCATTGGTGTCCCCTATAAAGGCGTGACCTGTCAAAACACGGGCAGCGCTTGGTCTCGTTGTAGGCAAGGGTTGACAGTGCGCGCGGGATGCCCGCATCCCGCTTCGCCCCCGACCCGCCCATGGCCGTGCAATAAGCATCGGTCAGGTTCCCGCCCGGCGCGCCTGCGCGTCGGGCAGCGCCCGTCCCGCCCCCCCACGGGGCGGGCGCTTCACGCCCCCCCCGCACGGGCCGGACGCTGCCCTGTGTTGTGCATGTTCTGGAGGTCAAGATCATTTCAGCGCCTCCAGCTTGGTGCGCATCTTTGCTTTTAAGATTGCACTTACTTTACCCAAATCTTCCGAGCCTTCCGCGAACACCGTTAACCTCACCGGTTGAGAGGCTGCGTCTGGAAGGTGCAACATCAAATCAAAGTAACTGATTTCGGCCTTAGTTCCCGTTGAATGATCTTTCAACACAAAGCCCAGTGAACTCAAAAAATCTCGAATTTCATCAGCCTTTGCGAAATTCTTTTCTACTTTTGCAGAAAAACGCAGCTCAAGTAACTGGCCCAACTCCGGCTGAAAAGGCTCGGTTGTTAGCTCTTGCCAATGCCAGTTTGCGGTTTCAGGATGCAACAAACCAAGCATATTTAGCGATGCCAAGAGCACTGAGTAAGCTTCAGAAATACCAAACTCTGGTAAGTCAGCTCCATTTTCATAGGCATGCAAAAGCCCGAATTGTCTGTGACAATCGGCAAGTGCTTCATGAGTATTCAGGTCATCGAAAAGGGCTTTTGTAACTAAGCTTGATGGAACTGAAGGTTCTATGTCCTTCAGCATTCTTCGCCATTTAGTTAATGTCGCTTTTGCATCTTCAGCTTTTTCTTCCGTCCAATCCATCGGACTGCGGTAATGCGTCGACAGCATCACAAACCGGATCACCTCGCCCGGCCAGCCCTGCTCCAGCAAATCCCGCACCGTAAAGAAATTGCCCAAGGACTTGGACATCTTCTTGCCGTCCACCTGCACCATCTCGTTATGCAGCCAGTAGCGCGCAAACCCCGCATCGGGGAAGGCGCAGCAGCTTTGCGCGATCTCGTTCTCATGGTGGGGGAATTGCAAATCGATCCCGCCCCCGTGAATGTCGAAACTCGCGCCCAGCAATTCATGGCTCATGGCCGAGCATTCGATATGCCAGCCCGGACGCCCCCGCCCCCACGGGCTGTCCCAGCCGGGCAGGCCCGCATCGGACGGCTTCCACAGCACAAAATCCATCGGGTCGCGCTTGTAGGGGGCCACTTCCACCCGCGCGCCCGCAATCATGTCATCCACAGACCGCCCCGACAGCCGCCCGTAATCGGGATAAGACCGCACATCAAACAGCACATGCCCCGACACTTCATAGGCATGGCCCTTGGCAATCAGCCCGTCAATCATGGCGATCATCTGGGTGATGAACTGCGTGGCGCGCGGCTCATGGTCCGGGCGCAGCGCGCCCAAGGCGTCCATATCGGCGTGATACCAGCCAATGGTTTCATCCGTCAGCGCCTGAACAATCGCATTCAGGGGGCGGGCATCCCCTTCGGCCTGCATCTTTGCAGCGCGTGCGTTGATCTTGTCATCCACATCCGTGAAATTGCGCACATAGGTCACATGCTCCGCCCCGTAGACATGGCGCAGCAACCGGTACAGCACATCAAACACCACCACAGGGCGCGCATTGCCCAGATGCGCACGGTCATAGACCGTGGGGCCACAGACATACATACGGACATTATCAGGGTCCAGCGGGACGAAGTCATCCCGCTTTCGGGTGCGCGAATTGTGCAACCGTATCTTGGTCATGTCCTCTCCTCTCGGGCCATACTGGCGCGCGGGCGGGGATCAGTCGATCAGGGAAATGAAAACAAGACCACCCGCCGGAAACTCAGCGGCAAATGCAGCAGCAAATCATGCAGGTCAAGGTGTTCATGAGGCGACCATACGCGCGGCCCCCGCGGCTGCCAAGCCCAAAGTTGCCGAAAGCCCGCGCCTTTGGGAGGAAGGGCGCGGGCTGGCAGGCCAGGGTTTTTTTATCGGAGGAGCACCCGCTGGCCGGTCTTCAGTCGTGCAAAGGCTCAGATGTCAGCTTCCTTGCCCCGCACAAGGGACTGAATCACATAGACAAGAATTGCGAAACCCACAGCCCCTGCGACAAAAACGCCCAGCAGCACAATCCAGTCAATCGGCCCGCCGATATCGGCAAAACCCGAATTCGTCATCATCATGACAAACGCCACTGCCGCCACACCGCCAACGGGCATGGACAGTTGCGCCAGCAGGAATTTACGCATCGACATCGCGCGGTCACGCACCAGAACATAGACATAGCCAAGGGTCACAATCACCGCGACTGCGACCATGGCCCAGAACAATCCGCGCCCGAACATTTCCTCGAACACGGCCAGCAGCGTCATCAGGCTGAATTCTTCCATTTTTTCATCCTTTCATACGGGCCGTTTCATCTTGCCCGAAATACTCGCAGGGGTCCGGGGGCGGCAGCCCCCGGGGGCAAGGTCAGGCGCGACCGCGCAGCATGGCGTTATAAGTGGCTTTCAGCGCGACTTCCTTCATCAGCCAACTGATCCACAATTCCTCCAGCGGGGCAATCACACCTGGGAAAGAAGGGGTCAGGTTGTCGCGGTAGTCGAATTCAACCAGCATGGCGCGGCCGATACGGGTGATCAGCGGACAAGACGTGTAGCCGTCATACAGGCGCGTCCCTTCGCGGCCCGCGATTTCGCTGACCAGATGATCCTCGACCACCGGAATGTGAAACTTGACCGACGCGGCGGTCTTGCCCTTGGGCACACCGTTGATGTCGCCAATACCAAAGATGTTGGCATAGCGCGCATGACGCAGCGTGTGCATGTCCACTTCGATCCAGCCCTGATCTGTCCAGCGGTCCGCCCATGCCAGACCCGAATCGCGAATGACCTGCGGCGCGCGCTGCGGCGGGATGACATTGATGAAATCCCACTTATCCGTCACATCCCCGTCGGGCGTGGTAAATGTCGCAGTCCTGGCCCCCAGATCAATGCCCTTCAGCACATGCTGGTAGCGGTAGGTGATGTTGCGTTCATCCATGATCTGGCGCACGCGGTGGTGAATGACCGGCACGCCGAACAGGTTGGTGGCCTGCGCGTTATAGATAAAGTCGCATTTGCTGCGGTTGCCCTTGGTGGTGGCGATATCTTCGCCCAGAAAGCACAGCTTGACGGGCGCGCCTGCGCATTTCATTTCAGTCGCGGGGCGGCCGAACATGCCAACGCCCCCTTCATCTGTGAATTTGTCCAGCGCCTGCCAGCTTAATTCCGCATGCTCGGGGCTGGCATAATGGGCTGCGATCCCGTTCTGGGGGCCGGCCATGCTTAGATCAAACCCTTCGATTGCATCCCAGTCCAGCACCAGACCCGTGGCAACAATCAGATAATCATAGTCGATACGCTGCCCGCCGGTGGTGGTGACGCGGTTTGCTTCGGGGTCCAGTTCGGCTGCATATTCGTTGACATATGTCACACCGCGCGGCAGCCATTGTTCCGTCGACGAAATTGCATAATCCGCCTTGCGCAGACCCGATGCGATCAATGTGAAACCCGGCTGGTACCAATGCTGCGGGCGTCCGTCCAGCACAGTGATCTGCGCGCCATCCAGACGCTCGGTCAGACGGTTGGCGATTGCGGCGCCCCCTGCCCCTGCACCCATGATCAGAATGCGCGCATTGGTGCGTTGCGCCTGTGCCTGTTTGGCAGCAGCCCCCAGCGCCATGGCGGCACTGCCACCGGCTGCAAGGCCCATAAAACCGCGACGACTGGTTGCAAGCTTTTGCAGGTCCATCATCGAATCCCCCCGTTTCAACAAAATATATACTCAAGAAATCATATATAACTTTACGAATATATGATCCAGATCAAAACAGTGTTCCTGCGGGACAATTTTCACGACGCTGTGACCACAGCGCTGAAACTATCTGCCCGCGCCCCCGTTTCAGCATTGTTAACCAACCAACCCGAAAATGGAGATTTTCATGCTCAAGCTTACAGCACCCACCCTTATGGCCGTATTGATGACAACCGGCGCATCCGCGACCACAGCTGTCGGACTTGCCGGTGACCGCACGCTTGTGTCCATCGATCTGGAGACAGCGCAAGTCATCGGAATGCAGGACATAGACTATGACGGGCGTATCCTTGGCATCGACTTCCGGCCCGCCACGGGCGAGATTATTGCGGTCACCGACGAATTTGCAGTTGTGAATGTTGACCCCCAAACGGGCGAATGGTCAATTGTGACGACCATGGACACCCCGCTGGAACATGGCGAAGATGACGTTGTGATTGTCGACATCAACCCTGTCCCCGATGCATTGCGCTTCATGTCCGGCACCACGAACCACCGTGTCAATCTGGGCAGCGGCGCAGTCACTGTTGATGGCAGCCTAAGTTTCACCGATGGCACTGAAGGTATGCCCATGGTTGGCGGGACGGCATATGCCAATTCCTTTGGCCAGCCCGACAGCACCATGATGTTCAACATTGACACAGCGCTTGCATCGCTGTTGCAGCAAACAGCGCCAAATGACGGCGACAATGTCGTGATCGGTGAAACAGGCGCCATGTTTGACGGCCCGGTTGCCTTCGATATCGCCACCACGGCAGACGGCGAAAACACCGCCTGGCTGGTCGCCAATGGCGCGTTCCACACGGTTGATCTGTCCAGCGGGATGGTCACCGAAAGCTGGCAGATCGAGGGACTCGACGTGGTTCTGCGCGACGTGACAGTGTTTCACGCCGCCGACTGACGCGCAGGGTTTACCGGCCCGACATGTTGGGTAACAAGTAAAAAGTAAGTCGGGCCATCAGGCGCAGGGCACCTACTGCCCTGCGCCAGTTTCATTTGGCCAAACAGGCACAGGCCGCGCGCGCAGCAGATGATAACCGTCAGCAGACGACATGTCAGACTTGATCTTGATCAATGACAGCCGCCCCGATGACCGGATAACAAGCACCAAAATATTATAATTTCTGCACAAGGCCATTGTGGGGGCCATTACCTGCGCCCCGACCGCGTTTCGTGCTGTATAGATGGGAGAGCTTTGAATGCGTCTGACAACCCGCACCAATCTGGCACTACGCACGTTGATGTTCTGCGCGGTCAATCACGACACGCTGGTGCGCAAGCAAGATGCCGCGCAGGCAATCAATGCATCCGAAAACCATCTGGCACAGGTGATCAACAAACTTGGGCAGGACGGGTTCATCACCACATTGCGCGGCCGCCATGGCGGGTTTCACTTGGCGCGCGATCCGTCCTGCATCAGCGTGGGAGAGGTGTTTCGCAGTTTTGAATCCGGCCTGCCCTTCATGGAATGCTTTTCTGATACCAACACCTGCCCGCTAAAGGATCACTGCGTCATGCGCCCGCATCTGTCGCGCGCCGTGGAATCCTTCTACAGCGCATTGGACGATCTGTATCTGTCCGAACTGGTGAACTGCAATGCCGGTCTGGAAGCGATCCTGTCGGTCGAAGGGCCGCGCGTGCCCAAGCGTTGCGCCCCTGTGCATGTGGATATGGCCGCAACCGTTGCCGTTATCGCACCCGAAACTGTCGCCTGAACCACGCCGCGCACATCCCCGAACAGGCCTTGCGCATCATGATCTAGAGCATATTACGTTCATTCGCATTCACGAGATATGCTCTGACTTATTGATTTCGCATGTTCGAGAAGCTCAAAACCGGTACCCACTTTTGAGCAACATGCTCTAGCCGATATTCGGCTGCGACGCCTTCAGCGCGGATTGCGCCGCGCGAATAAACGCGGATATGCGCGCGGCGTCCTTAACGCCGGGCCGGGTTTCAACACCAGAGGAAACATCGATCTGGCGCGCGCCAGTCAGGCGGATGGCCTGCGCGACATTACCCGCATCAAGCCCCCCTGCAAGCATCCACGGACAATTCCAGCGCCGCCCCGCAATCAACCGCCAGTCAAAGCTTAATCCGTTGCCACCGGGAAGCACCGCATTTTCCGATGGCTTGGCATCCACCAGCAACTGATCGGCAACCTTGCCATATGTTTCCAGATCTTCCAGATCCTGCGGTCCGGCCACACCAACAGCTTTCATGACAGGCAAACCGAAACGCTGGCGCACTTCGGTCACACGCGCGGGCGACTCATGTCCGTGCAACTGCAACATATCCAGCGGCACCTCATCTGTCAGCCTGCGCAGCATGTCATCATCCGCGTCGACCGTCAGCGCAACTTTGGCCACGCCTTCGGGCACGGACAGCGCCAATGCACGCGCTTGCGCAAGGGACACATGGCGCGGTGATCTGGGGAAAAACACAAACCCCACATACCGCGCGCCAGCAACCACGGCGGCGGCCACGGTGTCGGGGTCGCTTAACCCGCAAATCTTGATATGAACAGCGTCCGACATAGGCCCTCAGCGTGCGTCCAGAACGGCAAGAACATCATCCTTGCGGGTCTGGGGCGCAATGGTTTCCACCCGCTTCAGATCAGCGCGCAGCGCCTCTGCCTCGCGGCGGGCGCGCGATGCTTCGCTGCGGTAGCCATGCTCGCGCAGCCATTCCCACACGAATCCCAGCAGCAACCCGAACCCGATTGCCAGACCAAGGATGATGAACAAAGGCAGCGTCATCGACAGGTTGAACCCCAGCACGCCGGCCAGTGCATCAGGCAACAACTTCACCGTAATCACGGTCCGGTTGGCCAGCGCGATTGTCAGCAGGATCACAGCGACAATCGTCAGTACGCCATAACGCAGATAGGTCAGCATTTTCTTATTCCTCAATTCCGTTCAGCCGGTCGCGCAACAATTTTCCAGTCTTGAAAAACGGCACGGCCTTTTCTTCTACCTTGACACTTTCGCCCGTGCGCGGGTTACGCCCGATACGGGCATCGCGCTGTTTGACCGAAAATGCGCCAAAACCACGCAATTCGACCCGCTCGCCGCGCGCAAGGGCTTCGGTGATCTCTTCAAAGATCGTATTCACAATTCGCTCGACATCGCGCTGGAACAGGTGCGGGTTTTCATCGGCTATTATCTGGATCAGTTCCGAACGAATCATTTATGTCACCCCCGGTTTTGTGCGCAGCATGTTCCACGTCAACGCAGATACAAATGCAAGCTACGGTATTTTCCAGTGACTATAGGATGAAACGCCATGCGAAGGAATAACCAATAGTCATTGAAAGCACATGCTTTTGCAGGTTTTCTTCACCAATGGGCAATATTCAGCCAACCTGCGGCCCGTTGCGCGGGTCACTGCCCCTTCCCTCTGGCGTGTTGCTGGCGTAGGGCTGGCTGCGAATGCCAAAAGGTGCCAACTATGTCAAAACATGCCGTCATCCGCCTGAAACCCAAAGCCGAAGCCCGCGCAATCCGCCACGGATTCCCTTGGGTTTTTGCCAATGAACTTGTCACGGACCGGCGCACCCGCGCCCTGCCCGCAGGATGTTTCGCCACGCTGGAAGACTCCGAAGGCCGCCCGCTGGGACTGGTGACGGTCAATCCGGTGTCGAAAATCATCGCCCGTATGATGGACCGCAACCCCGACGCCGAAATCAACGTCGACTGGATGGCAGACCGGATTTCCCGCGCGCAGGAACTGCGCACGCGGCTGCACGCTACGCCCTTTTACCGGCTGGTCCATGCCGAAGCGGACGGCCTGCCCGGCGTGGTGATCGACCGCTTCGGCGATGCAGCCGTGATCCAGCCCAACGCAGCATGGGCCGAGGCGCAGTTCCCCCTTTTGGCGCAGGCGCTTCAGCAAGTCACAGGCGTGTCCACCATTGTCAAGAATGGCAGTGGCCGCTCGCGTGCGCTTGAAGGGCTGGATGAAGAAACTGTCCTGCATTGCGGCAGTCTGGACGGGGCGGTGCCTGTGGAAATGAACGGCGCCACCTATATGGCCGACCTGTTGGGCGGGCAGAAAACAGGGTTGTTTTTCGACCAGCGCGACAATCATGCCTTTGCCGCACGGCTGGCGGGGGGCGCGCGCGTTCTGGATGTGTTTTCGCATGTCGGCGGCTTTGCGCTGGCGGCACTGGCGCAAGGTGCTGCATCCGCGCTGGCGGTGGACAGCTCCGCGCCCGCATTGGAACTTGCAAAGAACGGTGCCACTGCAAGCGGGCTGGACGACCGTTTCCAGACCCGTCAGGGCGATGCCTTCGCAGCAATGGAAGCCTTGGCCGCGGAGGGGGCGCAGTTCGATCTTGTCGTGTGTGACCCGCCCGCATTTGCGCCCAACAAACCGGCACTGGACAAGGGCCTGCGCGCCTATGAACGCGTGGCACGTCTGGCAGCCCCGCTGGTGGCACCGGGGGGCTATCTGGGCCTGTGTTCATGCTCGCACGCCGCCGACCTTGGCAGTTTTCGCAACGCCAGCGCGCGCGGCATCGGGCGCGCTGGGCGTCGCGGGCAACTGATTCACACAGGCTTTGGCGGCGCAGATCATCCGCAATTGCCGCAACTGGCCGAAAGTGGCTATCTGAAAGCTGTTTTCTTCCGGCTGGACTGATGCGCGCGGTTCTGGATGCCTGCGTGCTGTATCCGACGGTTTTGCGCGAAATACTGGTGGGTGTGGCTGCGCGCGGCGGCTGCACACCATTTTGGTCCGCCCGCATACTGGCCGAATGGCAACGCGCGGCCGCACGGCTGGGACCGGCTGGCGCAACAATCGCGGCGGGCGAAATCGCACATCTGCGCAGCTTGTGGCCAAGCGCCGAAATCCCTGCGGACGCCAACCTTGAAGCCCGCCTTGATCTGCCCGATCCGGCTGACAAACATGTTCTTGCAACCGCGATTTCCGCGCAGGCCGATTGCATCATAACACTGAACCTGAAGGATTTTCCGGCGCGTACCCTGCATAACGAAGGGCTGCATGCGCAAAGCCCCGATGCGTTTTTGATGGCGCTGTGGCTGGAGCGCCCCGCCATTGTCGAAGATGCCGTCCGCGCTGCCCGAATCGCGACCGAAGCCGCATCAGGACGCCCGCAGCCCCTGCGCGCACTTTTGAAACGGGCAAGACTGCCGCGCCTTGGCAAGGCGCTGGAATGATCCCTGACTGCGTGGTTCAGACAATTTCCCGCCTGCCCCTTGCAGCCCCCCAAGCGCAGGACTAAGATTCAAGCAACCTATTTCAGTTATCAATGACCCGAACAGGTCCAGACAAAGGCAGGCGCAATGCAAGACCCGATTGAAACCTACATGAACCTTGTCCCCATGGTCGTCGAACAGACCAGCCGCGGGGAACGGGCCTATGACATCTTTTCGCGACTGCTGAAGGAACGGATCATCTTCGTCAACGGCCCTGTTCATGATGGCATGTCCTCTCTGGTCGTGGCGCAATTGCTGCATCTCGAAGCAGAAAACCCCTCGAAAGAAATTTCGATGTATATCAACTCTCCCGGTGGTTCTGTGATCGCGGGGATGAGTATTTATGACACGATGCAATATATCAGACCCGCCGTGTCGACACTGGTGTGCGGGCTGGCCGCGTCGATGGGGTCGGTCATCGCGCTGGGGGGCGAAAAGGGCATGCGGTTCTCGCTGCCGAATTCCGAATTTCTGGTACACCAGCCATCAGGTGGCAGTCAGGGCACCGCAGCCGATATCCTGATCCAGTCGCGCCATATCGAGCAGACGCGCGAACGCTTCTACCAGCTTTATATGCGCCATACCGGCCAGGATTATGAGACAGTGCAACAAGCCCTTGATCGCGACAAATGGATGACACCTGAAGAAGCAAAAGATTGGGGCCATGTTGATGAAATCGTGACATCACGCACTGAAGCAGCCAGTACATGATGAAAAATCGGGTTCAGGGCAGGAAATTTGTGAAAACAAGCGCAGTTTTGCATTGTTCCTGCCCCCCGACTGACCTACCCTTACAAGGTAAGAAGGCCTGCGTGACAGGCCCGTTTCGCAAGACAGGCCCTTACCGCAGTCAAGACCACAGAGGTATGTGATGGCAACATCGGAAAAAGACAGCAAGAACACCCTTTATTGTTCCTTCTGTGGCAAAAGCCAGCACGAAGTGCGCAAACTGATCGCAGGACCGACAGTATTCATCTGTGATGAATGTGTTGAACTGTGCATGGACATTATCCGCGAAGAAACCAAGACAGGTGGCCTGAAAACCACCGACGGGGTGCCAAGCCCGCGCGAAATCTGCAATGTGCTGGATGATTATGTCATCGGGCAGATTCAGGCCAAGCGCGTGCTGTCCGTCGCGGTTCACAACCACTACAAGCGTCTGAACCACTCTGGCAAATCCGGCGAGGTGGAACTGTCGAAATCAAACATCCTGCTGATCGGCCCCACGGGCTGCGGCAAGACATTGCTGGCGCAGACACTGGCGCGCATTCTGGATGTGCCCTTCACCATGGCGGACGCGACCACACTGACCGAAGCGGGCTATGTGGGCGAAGATGTTGAAAACATTATCCTGAAGCTGCTGCAATCCAGCGAATACAATGTTGAACGCGCGCAGCGTGGCATTGTCTATATCGACGAAGTCGACAAGATCACCCGCAAGTCTGACAACCCGTCGATCACGCGGGATGTATCCGGCGAAGGGGTGCAGCAGGCGCTTTTGAAGCTGATGGAAGGCACGGTAGCCAGTGTTCCGCCCCAAGGCGGGCGCAAGCATCCGCAGCAGGAATTTCTACAGGTGGATACGACCAATATCCTGTTCATCTGTGGCGGTGCATTCGCGGGGCTTGACCGGATTATCTCGCAGCGCGGCAAGGGTTCGGCCATTGGCTTTGGCGCGGACGTCAAGGATGAAAGCGCGCGCACCATCGGCGAATCCCTGAAGGCGCTGGAGCCGGAAGATCTGCTGAAATTCGGCCTGATCCCGGAATTCGTGGGCCGCTTGCCCGTGATCGCCACATTGATGGATCTGGATGAAGATGCGCTTGTCACCATCCTGACCGAACCGAAAAACGCGCTGGTCAAGCAGTATCAGAAGCTGTTCGATATTGAAGGCGTGGATCTCAACTTTACGGATGAAGCGCTGCGCGCGATTGCAAAACGCGCGATTGCCCGCAAGACCGGGGCACGGGGCTTGCGCTCTATCATGGAAGACATCTTGCTTGATACGATGTTCGACCTGCCAAGTCTGGAGAATGTCAGCGAAGTTGTCGTCAACGAAGAAGCCGTAAGTTCGGAAGCCACACCGCTGATCATCTATGCCGAAGCCAAAAAAGGCACAGCCAGCGCAGGTTAAGCCCCGACATCTTCATGAATATTAAAAACCCGCCATTCCGGCGGGTTTTTTTATATCTGGGGGTGGTCAGTCAGTGAATTATTCCATGGTGGAATGACCGCCCCGTACCATGACGGTGCCTGACCCGGCACCGCCAAATCTGCTTCACCCGCGCGAGCGTCGCCCGCCACGCCGCCCGCCCGTGCGCGCGCCGGCATCCATGGCCGCTTTTGAAGCTTCGGCAAAACTGACACCGTCCTTGACCGCATCAAGCACTTTCGACAAGCCGATCCATGCGCCCCCGTTCGCATCATGGTTCATCAACAGGTTTGCGGCACGAATGGCCTCCATCTCGACAGAACGCACGGGGTTCATGATCGCACTGGTCATGCCCGCACCGATTGCCATGGGCAAAAACGCCGCATTAATCCCGTGCCGGTTCGGCAGGCCAAAGCTGACATTGGACGCCCCGCATGTGGTGTTCACGCCCAGTTCTTCACGCAGGCGGCGCACCAGCGCAAAAACCTGCTGGCCTGCGCTTGCCATGGCGCCAATCGGCATAACCAGCGGGTCCACGACAATATCATGCGCGGGAATGCCGAAATCCGCGGCGCGTTCGACAATCTTTTTCGCCACGGCAAACCGCACTTCGGGGTCTTCCGATATGCCAGTATCGTCGTTTGAAATGGCAACAACAGGCACGTTATATTTCTTGACCAGCGGCAGCACCAGTTCCAGACGATCCTCTTCGCCGGTGACGGAATTCAGCAACGGGCGGCCATAGGCGGCCTGCAAGCCCTGCTCCAGCGCGCCGGGCACAGAACTGTCAATGCAAAGCGGCACATCGACCACCGCCTGCACCCGTTCAATCAGCGCTTTCATCAGCGTTGGTTCAACAAAATTGTTATCCGCATAGCGCGGGTCATCGGCCATCTTGTTGGTAAAGACCGCCCCCGAATTCACATCCAGCACCATTGCCCCGCAGGCAACCTGCTCCAGCGCGTCGCGTTCCACGGTCGAGAAGTCGTCCATTTCCAGCTCTGCTGCCAGTTTCTTGCGGCCTGTGGGGTTAATGCGTTCGCCAATCACGCAAAACGGCTCGTCAAAGCCAATGACAACAGTTTTGGTTGCGGATTCAAGGACAGTGCGGGTCATGATCTCTCCGAAATGATGGGTCAGTCAGTGTTGCGCCGGTTGGGCGGCTGCCCCACCATTGGCGATATTCCAGTCGGCATTGGCCTTGATCCCGCCCAGCGGGAAAAAATGCAAGCGTTCTACGGCAAAATCAGGGTGCGCGGCTTTATGCGCGGCCAGTTCGGCCACCAACTCTGTCGGCTCGAACGGCAGCAACAGTTTCGACACATCCCTGGCGCGCTTTTGCAGCACACGCAGGGACGGGCCGACACCACACGCGATGGCGAATTTGATCAATGTCTGCAATTTGGCAGGACCGGCGATGCCCAGATGCACCGGCAATGTGATCCCTTGCGCGCGCAAGCCGTCAGCCCATGCCACAATCGGCTTCGCCTCGAACGCGAATTGCGTGACGATGGCCATGTTCATGCCGGTGGATCGTGCGAAATCCTGCTTCCAGCGTAGCGCGTCCGCGATGATCTCATGCCCGCCATCGGGGCCAATATCACGGTTGCCTTCGGGATGGCCCGCGACATGCAGGCGGTCAAACTTGTCAAACAGCCCTGTTTCCAGCAACTGCATCGAATTGTCATAGGCCCCCTTGGGCGTTGTCACACCACCGCCCAGCATCAGCGCCTGCCGCACATCCGCTTCACCTTGATAGCGCGACACCCAGTCCGACAGTTCCTGCCGGTCATTGATGATGCGCGCGGGGAAATGGGGCATCGGCTCCATCCCTGCCGCGCGCAGGCGGGCGGCGGTCGCCACCATGTCAGCGATTGGCGTGCCATCAATATGGGCAATATACACACGCGTGCCCGCAGGCAGGATGGCGCGGAAATCGGCAATCTTTTCGGCAGTGCGCGGCATCACCTCGATGGAATAGCCCTGCATCAGCGCCTCGATATCGGGGCTGTTCGCTGTGGTCTGGCCGGATTGTGCGGAGCGACGGAAGTTCAAAAGCGCCATGATGCTCTCCAATAGGTGGGGGCGGGTCATATTTGTCAGACCTTCGCCGCCCAACCATCATTGGCGATCAGCAGCTTCAGCCTGTCTGCGTCATACTGCGCTTCCAGCTGCTCTGCGGTGGTTTTCGCGACATCTTCATCACTTCCAGCGACGTCCACAGGCGGCGCTTTGCGCCACTCTGCCAGATAGGCATCGGCGTCGCGCGCGCCCACCTTCATGGCGCAGCGGTCAATGGCCTGTTCAAACCGTTCGGAAAGCTGGATCTTATGCGCCTTGCGCCCCTTGCCCGCGATAACCTGTGCAGGAATATCGCGCCAGTAAACAATCACAAGCGAAGCCATGTTTTCCCTTTCATGCGTGCGTTGCGCGATGGTTGCATCCGGGGCAGGACAAATCCCGCCCGATTGCGACCACCGCCCCGGCTGTGCCGACCTGTCAGACCTACCGCGCACGCGCCGCAAAAGCGAGTGGGCGCTGCCGTCAAATCTTTCAACTTCATTATGACTGCGATGACGAATTACCCACCCCGCCAGCATGCGCAAACACTTGCTTATTCCGGGTCGGTTGATTACCTTTGAGGTAACACGATATTGGAGGGCGAAATATGACGCCCGAGCGTCCCGCAGGCGTGGGCGCTTTCCCGAACTCGACACACGGCACGGCATCAGTTGCCGCTGCCCGAAAATCGGCAAAGGCACCGCGCCACCCCAAGCCAAGGCCGCCGCAGCTATATGCGGCACTTGATTTGGGGACGAATAGCTGTCGCATGTTGATTGCCCGCCCCCATGGCGGGCACTTCGAAGTCGTGGACAGCTTTTCAAAAGCAGTTGAACTTGGCACCGGCCTGAAATCTTCGGGCCTGCTGTCCTATCATCCGATGCAACGCACCTTGCAGGCGCTGCGCATCTGCCGCGCAAAACTGGAACGCCACAAGGTCACACGCATGCGCCTTGTTGCGACTGAAGCGTGCAGGCGCGCGCGCAACAGCCGCGATTTCATTCGCCGCGCCCATGCCGAAACCGGCCTGCGTCTTGACATCATCACCGCCGAAGAAGAAGCGCGTCTGGCAGTGGTGTCCTGCGCATCACTGGTGGCGGTTGAAACAGAACAACTGTTGGTGGTCGATATCGGCGGCGGGTCAACCGAACTGGTCTGGATTGACCTGTCGCGCGTGGCCCCTGAAAAGCGGCGCAATGCCATCATGGGCATGTATCGCGGCGCGTTCAACCGCGATCCTGTTGCCGACAAACCGCAGGTCATTGACTGGATCAGCGTGCCGCTGGGTGTGGCCACGCTGAAGGATTACTTTTCCGATGTCGATGACGACGCGGCGCGCTTTGCCTTGATGAGCTGGTATTTCGAGGAACAACTCGAAGCCTTCACGCCCTATAGCGATCTGACACAGCATAAGGGCTTTCAGATCATCGGCACATCAGGGACTATTACCACGGTTGCGGCGTCTTACCTGCGGCTGAAACGCTATGACCGCTCCAAGGTGGACGGGCTGGTGATGAATTCGGGACAGGTGGACAAGGTGATCCGCGAATATCTGGCCCTTGGCCCCATCGGGCGCAGACAAGACCCCAGTATCGGGCGCGACCGGCACACGCAAATCATGTCGGGGGCTGCCATTTTGACCGCATTGATGCGCGTTTGGCCCACAGAACGTATGTCGGTTGCCGATCGTGGGTTGCGCGAGGGGCTGCTTTACGCGCAGATGAGCCGCGATGGCGCGCTTGACATGAAAGCCTGACGAAAGGCGCAAGACAAATGAAAACACCAAATACATCCGGTCGCGGCAGCCGCGAATTGAAGGTCAAGGTCAAGACCGCGCGTGGACGCAAACTGTCCTCCACCCGCTGGCTGGAACGGCAGTTGAACGACCCTTATGTGGCGGCGGCGCGGCGCGATGGCTATCGTGGGCGGGCGGCTTATAAGCTGCTGGAACTGGACGACAAGTATCGCTTCCTTGTGCCCGGCGCGCGGGTGGTCGATCTGGGCTGCGCACCGGGCGGCTGGTTGCAGGTTGCCGTGCCGCGGGTCAATTCGCTGGGCGAAAAGAAGGGCAAACGCACGGGCTATGTGCTGGGCGTGGACCTGCAAGAGGTCGAACCCCTGCCCGGTGCGGAAGTTCATGTGCTGGATTTTCTGGATGAAGGCGCGGATGATCTGGTCAAGGAATGGCTGGGCGGGCCGGCCGATGTTGTGATGTCGGACATGGCGGCCGCGTCCAGCGGGCACAAGCAAACGGACCATATGCGCATCATGTCGCTTTGCGATGCGGCGGCACATTTTGCTTTTGACGTGCTGGAAGAAGGCGGCACCTTCGTGGCCAAAGTTCTGGCGGGCGGGGCCGAAGGCGAATTGCAGCGCCTGCTGAAGCAGAACTTCAAAAAGGTCGCCAATGTCAAACCCCCTGCAAGCCGGTCTGACAGTTCGGAAAAATATGTTGTTGCCCAAGGGTTTCGCGGCGGACGTGAAGGTAACGCCGAAAGCGCCGCCGAATGACGGGCCGCTTTGCCACACGCGCGGGCGAGGCAAAGCTTGACGCGCCATTCCCGATGCAGGCCGAGCTTACATTTATCGGCCATATCGAAAGCCAATGGTCGCTTGAAGATTGCCCCAAAAACATCGCACAGGCGCGCGACGCCGCAAAACCCGCACATCTTCAGATTGAACCGCAGTTTCGCGCGGGCCTTGATGGGATCGCGGTGGGGGATGGGCTGGTATTGCTATACTGGATGGATCGCGCGCCGCGTGACCTGATCCGCCAAATGCCGCGCCACCGTGATACGGCGACTGGCACGTTTAACCTGCGTTCCCCCGCACGGCCAAACCCGATTGGGATGGGCGTGGTCAGGGTTGTGGCGCTGGATGCGGGTGCAGGGCGGGTTACAATTGATGCCATTGATGCGATTGATGGCACGCCGCTGATAGATATCAAGCCGCACATGCCACGCGCCGACCAGCTTCCGGCCTAAGCGCAATGGGGGGTGTGCTGAAACTGGTTCTGGTGGTGTTTGCACTCTATGTGCTGATTGTGGCCCTTCTGGCCGTGTTCCAGACCTCGATGATCTTTCCGCGCAGCCTTGTAGGCCCTGCCCCGCCCCTGCCCGACCGGACGGAGCGATTGACCCTTGATACCCCTGACGGGGATGTGCTGCACGGGGTGCGCATACCGGGGCGGCGCGACGATACGGCCCTGCTGCTGGGGTTCGGCGGCAATGCGTGGAACGCCGAAAGCATGGCGCTGTTTTTGCACCAGTACGCCCCCGACCACCCCGTTGCGGCCTTCCATTTTCGTGGCTATGCGCCCAGCACTGGCACCCCGTCTGCGCAGGCCCTGCGCGACGATGCGGTCTTGATCCATGACCATCTCGTTGACGATGCAGCGGGTGTCATAGCCGTAGGGTTCAGCATTGGCGGCGGGGCTGCTGCGCATCTGGGGGCTATGCGCGATGTGCAGGGTGTGGTTCTGGTCACGCCCTTTGACAATCTGCGCAATGTGGCGCGTGACAGCATGCCATGGGCACCTGTAAAATGGCTGCTGCGCCATGACATGGACCCGATGGGCGATCTGCGCGACCGCGCGCTGCCTGTCGCCATTGTGGCCGCCAGCAACGACGAGGTGATCGGCATTGCCCGCGCGGATGCGTTGATTTCAGGGCTGAAGGATGCTGATCGCGTCACGTTGCATACCGCGCGCATTGCGGCGCGGCATAATGACATCTATTCCCACCCGGAATTTGGCGGGGCATTGCGCGCGGCACTGGCGCATGTGACGCCATAGCTTAGAACGGGTGTATCTGGCGGTGCGCGCGATGCTGCGCGTTTGCAATATCACAAAGGCGCGGAGCAAAGGGCGCAAGCCCGCCGCGCCATCGGCGGGCCGTACCGCGGCCTGCCGATTTCGCCCGCGACACGCCAAGCCTTGGATGTCAGGAGTATGCCGCCTGCATAAAGTGCGTCACCCAAATGTGGGATCGGCAGTCCCCGGCCCACCGATGGCGCGGGCTTTGTGCATAGATCAACGCCCGCTCACAGCAGCACCGCCCGCAAACGGCGAAAGTCCCGACCTTACTTGCCCTGCTCCAGATCATCGGCCACAGCTTCGGCGCGTGCGGCCAGTTCGGTCAGCGCGTCAGTGATATCTTGTGGCACGACAGGCACTTCCACATGGCGCGGCTCCGGCATCGGGCGGGCATGCAGGCGCGAGATTTCTTCGCGCAAGGACGCCAGTTCCGCCTCGGCGGCTTGCAGTTTGTCTTCGACACCTGCGGTGCGGTCGGCCAGCATCAGGCCGGACATCAGCAACATGCGTTCTGCCGGAACACGGCCAATCTGGTCCAGCAGGGTGCGCGCCTCGGCGTCCAGCATTTCAGCAGCCGCCAGCAGGAACCCTTCTTCACCGGGCTGGCAGGCAACCTGAAATTCCTTGTGGCCAATGATGATAGTCTGTTCAGGCATGGTCATCCCCTGTCGCGATCAAGGGCTTCAACTCCCCAAGAACATCTTCCATCTCGACCATGTCAGCCGCACGCTCGGCGCGCAAGGCTTCGAGTTCGGCCAGAAGCGAGCGGTTGATTGCGCTGGGTTCAATCACCATGGCCTCATGTCCGTCGCGCAGCTGACGGTTGGCTTCTATCAGTTTGGTATTGGCCTTTTTCAGGCGCAGCATTTCAAGGCTTTGCAAATCCAGCTGTTCGGTCATGCGGGCCAACCGGCGTTCCAGCGTGGTAAAGGAACTTTCCTGCCGCTGGCGCACGGCATTGACCCGTTCGGTCAGCTGGGCGGTTTTGGCGCGTTCCGCGTCCAGTTGGGCGCGCAGCTCTTCCATCTCTTGCGGGGCCTGCGCAACTTGTGGGGCCTCCGCCTGTGGGGCCGTTGCCGCCGGTGCGGCGCGCGCCGCGTCCACATTGCGCGAAATCCGGTCGAGCGCGCGAATTATGCGCTGCTCCAGATTTTTTATATCGCTCATATACGTCCTGCTTTCTGTCGCCCTGTTCCGAATTCTCTTTTTGTCATGCCGAATCACGTCTGGCAAGTCAGCCAAGGTTATCTTGAAAAGCCTACAACCAAACCGGCGTTTTTCCAACATTGCCAATGCAAAGCCCCGCCAAGGGCCGCCTTTGCTTGAACTTGCGGCCCAGACTGCTATGGAGAGCGCAAACATCGCCTCATAAGGACCGCTGCCCGTGGATATTGCCGCCCTTCGTCAAGCCAACCCAGAACACTGGAAAAAAGCCACCGCCATCCGCACGCTGGCCATGGATGCGGTGCAGGCCGCAAATTCCGGCCATCCCGGCATGCCCATGGGCATGGCCGATGTGGCCACCGTGCTGTTCGAGAAGCACCTGAAATTCGACCCCAAACACCCCGATTGGGCAGATCGCGACCGTTTCATCCTGTCTGCCGGTCACGGGTCCATGCTGATCTATGCGTTGCTGTATCTGACCGGATATGAAGATATGACGCTGGAGCAGATCAAGAATTTCCGCCAATGGGGGGCCATCACCGCAGGCCATCCCGAATACGGCCATGTCAAGGGCGTGGAAACCACGACCGGCCCGCTGGGTCAGGGCATTTCAAACGCTGTGGGCTTCGCCATGGCAGAAGAAAAACTGCGTGCCGAATTCGGCCCCAAAGTCGTGGATCACTACACCTATGTCATCGCTGGTGACGGCTGCCTGATGGAAGGGATCAGCCACGAGGCCATCGGGCTGGCAGGCCACCAGAAGCTGGGCCGCCTGATCGTGATGTGGGACAACAACGACATCACCATTGACGGGCGCGTCAGCCTGTCGGATTCCACCGACCAGCGCGCGCGTTTCGCCGCCGCTGGCTGGAAAGTGCTGTCGTGTGACGGGCATGACCCTGCCGATATTGACCGCGCGCTGACAGCGGCCAAAGGGTCTGATCGCCCTGTGCTGATTGATTGCAAGACCATCATCGGCTTTGGCAGCCCCAAGAAGGCCGACACAAACGGCGCGCATGGATCGCCCCTTGGCGATGCGGAAATTGCCGCCACCAAGGAAATCTATGGCTGGCCGCATGCTGCATTCGACATTCCTGCCGATATTCTGGACGCATGGCGCAGCATTGGCGCCAAAGGCGCCGAGTCTCGCACCGCATGGGAAGACCGTTTCGCCAGGCTGTCGGGCACCAAACAGGCCGAATTCACCCGCCGCATGGCAGGCGAGGCCCCAAAGAAGCTGGAATCCGCCATCCGCGCGCTGAAAAAACAGATCAGCGAAACCGCCCCAAAGGTGGCCACGCGCAAATCATCGGAAATGGTGCTGGAAGTTGTCAACGAAATCATGCCCGAAACCATGGGCGGGTCTGCGGACCTGACAGGGTCGAACAACACCAAGACCGCAGGTCTGGGCGTGTTCAGCGCCGATGACCGCAAGGGGCGTTATGTCTATTACGGCATTCGCGAACACGGTATGGCTGCGGCGATGAACGGCATGGTGCTGCATGGCGGTGTCAAACCCTATGGCGGCACATTCATGTGCTTCACCGATTATGCACGCGGGGCCATGCGCCTGTCGGCACTGATGGGCGCGCCCGTCACCTATGTGATGACGCATGATTCCATCGGCCTTGGCGAAGACGGGCCAACGCACCAGCCGGTTGAGCATCTGGCCATTTTGCGCGCCACCCCCAACACATATGTGTTCCGGCCCTGCGACACGGTGGAAACCGCCGAAGCGTGGGAAATTGCCCTGACCGCGCCAAGCACACCTTCAGTGCTGGCGTTAAGCCGGCAGAACCTGCCCACGCTGCGCCTTGATCACAAGGTCAAGAACCAGACCGCGCAAGGGGCCTATGTTCTGGCCGAGGCAACAGGCAAACGTCAGGCCATCCTGATGGCCACGGGGTCCGAGGTGGAAATCGCAATGGCCGCGCGCGAGTTGCTTCAGGCCGAAGGGATTGGCACGCGCGTTGTGTCCTTTCCGTGCTGGGAATTGTTCGCCGACCAGTCTGACGCCTACCGCCGTAAGGTTCTGCCCGCAGGCCCTGTGCGCGTGGCCATTGAAGCCGGCGTGCGCTTTGGCTGGGACCGCTGGCTGTGCGATGAACGCGGCCGCCGCGAAAAGGCCGGTTTTGTGGGTATGGACGGGTTCGGGGCATCAGCCCCCGCGCCCGAACTTTACAAGCAATTCGGCATCACCGCCAAAGATGTCGCGCAAAAGGTCAAGGCGCTGTTGTAAGCCACCCCTGCGGGCGCGTGCCAGTCATGCGCCCAAGGACTTGTGTATCAAAACACGAAAGCCCCGCCGCACCTGCGCGCGGGGCTTTTTATTGGCCAGCGGGGCGTCAGACGAATTGTTCGCGGATCAGGCGTTCTTCCAACCCGTGGCCGGGATCAAACAGCAGCTTATGCGCAATGCGGTTGTCCGACCTGATATCGACACTTAGCACATTGCGCACCGACCGGCTGTCGGCATCGGCCATGACCGGGCGCTTGGCAGGGTCGATGACTTCAAAACGCACATGGCTGTCCTTGGGCAGCAACGCCCCGCGCCAGCGACGTGGGCGGAATGCGGCAACCGGCGTCAATGCCAGCACATCCGACCCGATGGGCAGGATCGGCCCATGCGCGGAATAATTATAGGCAGTAGACCCCGCAGGTGTGCTAAGAATGACGCCATCACAGACCAACTCATCCAGCCGCTGCCGCCCGTCAACCACAATACGCAGCTTCGCGGCCTGCGCGCCCTGTCGCAACAACGACACTTCATTAATGGCCAGCACATCGGCCTTGGTCCCGTCGATGCGCGTCGCACTCATCCGCAGGGGGTTCAGCACGGCCATTTCCGCCTGTTCCAGCCGCGCCAGCAACCCGTCCGTGCGGTAGGCATTCATCATGAACCCGACCGTGCCACGGTTCATGCCATAAACGGGCGTGTCCAGCGCTTGGGTGGAATGCAGCGTCTGCAACATGAACCCGTCGCCCCCCAAGGCGACAATCACCCGCGCGCTGTCCAGCGGGCAATTCCCGTATTGCGCGCTAAGATCCGAAAACGCCGCTTGTGCGTCCGGGGCCGCGCTGGCCAGAAAGGCGATATCTGAAGACATGCTATCCTCTGCGGTGTCAGGGTCTGTCGCGCCATGTGACCTGTAACCACCCCGATTGGCAAGGGCTGGTTCCCATGCCAGCCCAAGCGCGCCAATAGGAAACCCGCGCGTGCAGATGGGTCGCTGAACCGCACCCTTGCGCCGCAATCAAGCCTTTCCCAACGGGCCGTCATGCGCTAATTGAACCCCAAACCCTGATCAGACCCTTCCGGAGGCTGCCCAATGGATACGACACCACGCGATACTGGCTTTTTCACCGAAGCGATCGAAAGCCGCGACCCCGAAATTTTTGCCGCGATGCAGGCCGAACTGGGCCGCCAGCGCGACGAGATCGAACTGATCGCATCAGAAAACATCGTCTCCAGGGCGGTTATGGACGCGCAAGGGTCCGTGCTGACCAACAAATATGCCGAAGGGTATCCGGGGCGGCGCTACTATGGCGGGTGCCAATATGTGGATGTGGCCGAAAATCTGGCGATTGAACGCGCCTGCAAATTGTTTGGTTGCAGCTTTGCCAATGTGCAGCCCAATTCGGGTTCGCAGGCCAATCAGGGTGTGTTCACCGCACTTCTGAAACCGGGCGATACCATTCTGGGCATGTCACTGGATGCAGGCGGCCACCTGACCCATGGCGCGAAACCCAACCAGTCGGGCAAATGGTTCAACGCCGTGCAATATGGCGTGCGACAAGAAGATTACGCCATCGATTACGACCAGATCGAAGCGCTGGCCCAGGAACACCAGCCCAAGATGCTGATTGCGGGCGGGTCTGCCATTCCGCGCATCATCGATTTCGCCCGCATGCGCAAAATCGCCGACAGCGTGGGGGCCATTCTGCTGGTCGATATGGCGCATTTTGCGGGGCTGGTCGCGGCGGGGCTGTATCCCAGCCCGTTCCCGCATGCGCATGTTGCCACCACCACCACCCATAAAACCCTGCGCGGCCCGCGCGGCGGCATGATCCTGACCAATGACGAGTCCATCGCCAAAAAGGTCAACTCGGCCATTTTCCCCGGCATTCAGGGCGGCCCGCTGATGCATGTGATTGCCGCCAAGGCCATCGCCTTTGGCGAAGCGCTGCAACCCGGTTTCATCGATTACCAGAAACAGGTGATCAAGAACGCACAGGCACTGGCCGATCAACTGGTCAAGGGCGGCGTCGACATTGTGACAGGCGGCACGGATTCGCACCTGTTGCTGGTGGACTTGCGCCCCAAAGGCGTGAAGGGCAACGCCACCGAAAAGGCACTGGGGCGCGCGCATATCACCTGCAACAAGAACGGCATCCCGTTTGATACCGAAAGCCCCACTGTCACCAGCGGCATTCGTCTGGGGTCGCCCGCGGGCACAACGCGCGGCTTTACCGAAGCCGAATTCCGCCAGATCGGGGACTGGATCGTGGCTGTTGTAGACGGGCTGGCCGCGAATGGCGAGGATGGAAACGCCGCTGTCGAAGCCCGCGTCAAGGCCGAGGTTGCGGAGCTTTGCGCCCGCTTTCCTATCTATCCGCAGTTGTAACCAAAGGGGCCTGTGCGGCATACGCGCAGGCCATACCCCCATGCTGAACATCTTGCGAAACGGCACGCCCACTGACCTGCCGCCCCTGCTGATTGTGCATGGGCTGTTCGGGTCCGCGCGCAACTGGGGGGCCATCGCCAAACGGCTGGCCGACAGTCGGCAGGTTGTCAGCGTGGATATGCGCAACCATGGCGAAAGCCCGTGGTATGACAGCCATGGATATGATGATCTGGCCAGTGATCTGGCCCAGGTCATCGCCGCCGAAAGCCAGAAAATGGATGTTCTGGGCCATTCCATGGGTGGCAAGGCGGCGATGATGCTGGCGCTGACACAGCCTGAACTGGTGAACCGCCTGCTGGTCGCCGATATTGCGCCCGTCACCTATGCCCACAGCCAGTCGCATTTCATCACCGCCATGCGCGCAATGGATATTTCAGCGCTGAAAACCCGCGCCAATGCGGATGCCGCACTGGCCATCAGTGTCACGGATCCAGGCGTGCGGGCGTTCTTGCTGCAATCGCTGGACCTGCGCGCATCACCACCGCGCTGGCGCCTGAATCTGGATGTGCTGGAACACGAAATGGACCGCATCACTGGCTGGCCGGATGATGTAAGCGGTCGCTTTGACGGCCCTGCCCTGTTCCTGAGCGGGGCAAAATCCGATTATGTCCTGCCCGAACATCGCCCTGCCATCAAGGCGCTGTTCCCAGACGCGAAATTCGCCAAATTGCCGGGTGCGGGCCATTGGCTACATGCCGAAGCCCCGCGCCCGTTTGAAGCGACTGCGCGCATGTGGTTCGACTGATTGTCCTGCGCTGCATCCGTCACGATCGCGCATTTGATCTCGCCTGCTGAAACGCGCAAAACCAGTTGCAGGTTTTGCGCGTTTCAGCTTAGTTTTCGATCAGCTTGCGCGCGATGATCCAGCTTGCGACCACACCAACCACAGCCCCCCCTGCTGCCCATGCAAGGATCGGCTGAAGTGTATCCTGTCCGATGGACAGCGCGACAACGACACCGATACCCGCGCAGGTTACGCCGACAATACTGAAAATCAGTGGAAACATTCTGGTCATGGTGCACCTCGTGTCAAATGAATGCACCACAGCAACCATATTGCGGACGTGCGAACCTTGATTTGGCGCAAATTCGATCACAAAATTTGCCATGCAGTCCAGATTAGCGCTCAGCCACAATCCAGCTTCGCGCGCAGCACGCCACTGTCCCCTTCCAGCGTCCCCGGGCGAATATCGCACCCTGTCACATCAGCAATAGCGCGCGCCATCGCAGGACGCAGCCGCTTCTGGTCACGGCGCGGCGCGTAGCCATGGCGGATAACCTCAACACTGTCACCCGCTTGCCAGACAGTCATCGCATAGCCGTCGGCGGTGACGGATGTGGCCGTGCCATGCACCAACCAGGGCGAGGGTGAATCGCATCCTGCAATGAACAAAACGGGCATGAAAATCCATCTAAACATAAGCCACAGTATTTCACTGCCTTGGTTAAAATAAAATTAACTGCAATCTTGTGCGAAACAATGCTGTTCCCATATTGCAGACGCGCGCGAATCTGACTAAACGCAAGCGCAGCGGGTGATTAGCTCAGTTGGTAGAGCGCTTCGTTTACACCGAAGATGTCGGGAGTTCGAGTCTCTCATCACCCACCATTTTGCGACTCAATGACTTATAGTTTTTGTCATTGGCCTGTGTGCGAAATAAAGATGCCTTTATATGCCGTGTATGTTGATGTGCTGAATAAACCTCAGCCTGTAAGCGTAGCCTCATCACGAAGCTGCAATGCAGATATCGGTTCTTCGAACTCTCTGTCAGCATTTCCGCCTTTCAAGCTCCGGTCCCCGTTGCTACAGTTTGCCATCTATATGACCAAGCCTATCCGCAGCTTTAAAAAGATTGAATGAACGCCGATGTCAGATGAAAGCCGCCATGATGAAATAGCCAATCAACAACCGCCTTTTGCAAAGCTTCTGGGTTTGCGCATCGTCCACGCAGATCCCGATTGCCTGCGCGCAGAACTTGAAGTGACAGAGGCACTGGGCAATCGCAATGGCGTGCTGCATGGTGGTGCAATAATGGGGCTGGCAGATAATCTGGGTGGTACTGCAACCTTCCTCAATCTGGCCAAAGGCCAAGGGACTACAACAATAGAAAGCAAGACAAATTTCCTGCGTGCCATCGCGATAGGCAAGATTTTGACCACAGAGACGACACCAATCCACCGCGGTCGCAAAACGCAGGTCTGGCAAACCCGGATATTCCGAGGTGACAACAAACTCGCAGCGGTTGTTACCCAGACCCAGATGATATTTGACCCGCAAGACTAAGCCGTATGGAACGATCCCATCTCGCCGATCGCGTCTGGTAGAGTTACGGTTATGCTGCGGACAGCATAACCGTTGCACTCACGAAGGCGGCTGCGCATTCAGTATATTTATATTTTTCAGACCCCTTCTGTATATCGCGTGTGACAGCTAGCTTTTGGCCTGTCCATTGCTGTAACAGCAAAGATTGAGCTGATGTCGTTTGTCAAAACTCAAGAAGTCTGGCTTGCGATCCGACCGATTGTTTACCCGGGTTGCGTTTGGACTGGAAACCACCGACCGGCAGTAGCGCGTCGTTTGATGGCATTTTCAACACCTTTGCCGTCGAACCCGAAGTTCTGTTAAACTTGAAATTGGACAACTCGCCCAAGAGGATATCGGCTTGCTGTTGCAACGAACTGGCCGCTGCATTGGTCTGTTCTGCCACCGCTGCATTTTGCTGTGTGACCTGATCCAGCTGGTTCACACCTGAGTTGATCTCGCCCAAGGCACTTGACTGATCTGCAGCAGCAATAGCAATGGAAGACGCCTGATCCGATACATCCTTTGCTTTGTGAAGAATTTGCTCCAGGCTCCCCCCTGTCCTTGTTACGAGTGACGAACCGGCTTCCACCTGTTGCGCGCTTTCTGAAATCAAGCCTTTGATTTCCCGGGCGGAATCGGATGCACGCTGTGCAAGACCACGGACTTCCGAAGCGACGACTGCAAAGCCGCGACCGGCCTCCCCCGCGCGCGCGGCTTCGACGCCAGCGTTCAGGGCCAACAGATTTGTCTGGAACGCAATATCATCAATCACCCCGATGATTCGTGTGATCTGATCTGAGGATTTCTCAATTTTCTGCATCGCAGTAATGGCGTCCCGGACGATGGCGGTCCCTTCTTCTGCAATCATACGGTTATCGCGCGTCACGTTCTCAGCAGTTTTGGCAAGTTCAGCGGTTGAGCGGACACTTTCCGTAAGCTCGTTGAGCGCGGCTGCCGATTGCTCGAGGGTTGCAGCCTGAGTTTCGGCACGCCCCGACAAATCCTGCGCGGCAGACGTAATCTCATCAGATCCGCCACGCACCTGTTCTGCAACGGACACAATACGCGACATTGTATCGGCCAGATTTGAGGCCACAGTATTGAACGCAGTGCGCAGTTCTTCATATTCTGCCGGGAACGGGTCATTGGCAGGGCTGGGAATAGCATGTGTCAACTCACCGCGCGCCAGCCGCGTCAATGCATCTTCAACGTCGCGAACAACACGCGTCTGGCGCCGCCGTTCCTGCTCCTGTTTCTCGTTTGCCACGGCTTCGATACGACGCGCTTCTTCTTCCGCCTGAATCCGGGCTGCGGCATTTTCCTTGAACACAGTAAGCGCTTGACCCATTTGCGCGATATCTCCGCTACCTTGGGCATCAGTGATTTCAACAGTCAAATCCCCATCGGCAAGGCGCGTGGTCTGCTGAACAAGTGTCGACAGCCTGCGCGACACCGAAAACGACAACGACCCTGCGATTATCGCGCCCAGCACAGCAGCAAAAGCCACGCCCGCCAGAATCGAATACACAGTCTGATCAACCAGATCATATGCTGAAGCATTCAACGCTTCACGCGCAGTGCGGATTTCCTCCAAAACGCGTGCCAACTGCGACATGACTTGTGTCGTGGTCGCAAGAACAACGTCAAGCGCTTCCCTGCTGGAGATTTCGACAGTGCGAATTTCATGCGCCAAGCTCCAGAATTCTGCAAGGCCGCGTTGAGTAGCACCCAGAAGTGCACGCTCATCAACACTCAGGCCAGTTCCTGTCAAACGAGATAGATAACCGAGCGTCGCTTCATATGGCGCCGTCGCCGTGTCCAGTTCCGATACAGGCATTCCATCGATGAATCTGTCAACACGGACGCGTGTGACAAGAAAGCTCTCAGAGGCGCGCAGCGCGAGATAGGCGGCAGTGTCCAACTCACGTTCTTCCAGTAAAGTCACGAGGCGCCCAAGATTACGGCGATGCTCTATCCCAAGGGATTGCAACCCGGATTTCAGCGCCTCGCGGTGGTTGTATAGGTCAACAAAGGCCGACAGCTCTTCAAGATGGCGGTCTTTCAGAGCAGCCATACCCGAGGCGGTGTCGAAGCCGGCATCCGCAAGCATCAGGGCCACATTGCGAACCTCTTGCATTTCGATGACGGTTCGCTCGGCATCGGCCGGGTCCGCGGTGCGCCTGTATTCTTGCAGGGCCAACCCCGCTTCTGTGACTTCTCGTCCCAACCCGACCGCAGATATTGTAATATCCATAGCGGTTTCGATATCACTGACCGCATTTGTCATCGATGCCAGCCTTTGCCAGCTAAATAGCCCAAGTGCGACAATCAGGACCAGGACGACAGAAAAACCGCTGGCGATTTGTGTGGCTGTTTTGGTATTTTTCAACATGGTTTTCCTCAGGACTTAGCTGAATTGCATGAAACGTATTGGAGTCGGCCGGAACCCGGACACCGGCGGTTCCTTTTCGTGAAAGCACAACATCTGGTCATCACCCACTCCTTGAGAAACGTATTTCAGGGGCGGGTTGGACAGGTTCCGCCGGATGTTCGATGCCGGACCAATCCATCCGATCAGGCGTTGTCAGATACGATTGCAAGGTGGCCACAAGTTCATCTGCCTGTTTGCCGATACTGACGGCCACCGCGCGCGCATCCTGCGCGGCATCTTGCGTTTGGGCATTGATGGATTCCGCCTGATCCATCACGGTATCTGTCCGGTGCAAACCTGCAAGCTGATCGGTAGATGCAGCACTAATGCCATCCATAAGCCTGTGAACTTCAGAAGCACGCTCGACGATACCGGACAAGGCGTCAGTCGTGCGGCGGACAAGCCCTGCACCATTACTGACATGGCCGGACCCTTGCGCAATAAGCGCGCGAATTTCCCGGGCGGACCCGGAGGCACGTTCAGCCAGACCACGCACTTCGGCTGCCACAACGGCAAAGCCGCGTCCGGCATCGCCCGCGCGTGCGGCCTCGACACCCGCATTCAACGCAAGAAGATTGGTCTGGAAGGCAATATCTTCGATTACACCGATAATCCGCGATATCTGCTCTGAGCTTTCTTCAATGGCGCGCATGGCTTCAACGGCATCTTGCATGATGCTGCGCCCCGCTGTGGCCTGGCTTTCGCTTTCACGGCTTTCATCCGTTGCCGCGCGGGAGTCAGCTTGGCTGGAATCCACAAGTTCAATCACGCGCTGCAAGGCGATACGGCCATCACGCAAACTGGCGGTCTGAGCCTGTGCACGCTCGAACAGTTGCTGCGCCGCGCGTTCAATCTCCACCGCTTCGGACCTGACAGAACCGGCAACAAGATCCACCCGAACCATAAGATCATCCTGCAGCAGCAATGTCTGGTTGTACGCCTGACGAATACTCTCGTATTCGGCCGGGAATGGATCATCGTCCGGGCTGTCGATGGAGGCCTTCAGATTTCCTTCGGACAAACGCAACAACCCTGCCTCCAACTCTCGGACGACACGCTGCTGACGGGCTGCCTCTGCGGCCTTTTCTGCCGCAACCTGTTCTGCCAACTCTGCCTGATCAAGGCGCAACGCCTCTGCTTCATCGCTGGCGGCCCGGGCCTTTCGGGCCTCCTCTGTTGCCCGCGACAAGGCACGACGGATAAACTCCGCGATGACAACCAGCGCGACAGCTTCAACAAGCAAGATAGCGGCGTGCAGAAATACGCGCCCGATATCCGTCCCCCCAGGCAGAACCGCCGCAGGCAGAACGAGCGTCAATGTCAGATGATGCACGGCAACCAGCCCCGTATAAAGGACGATTGCGCGCCAGTTGCAGTAAATCCCGAGCACCGCCAATGCAGCAAAGAACTGCATATGCATGTCTGGCTGCCAGGGGTGTTCGGCAAATTGCGACACCAAGAGCGCAACGCCGATCGCAAGTGCTGCGGCGGACGTCAATTGTACGCTTTCGCCGGCGGGATTTCGTTTGTATTCAAATGTCACGACACCCGCCAATGCCGTCATGCACAGCAGTATATAGGTTGACGAAACAGCAAGTGCCCATCCGATGAAGGCCGCCTGAGCGACCATCCCCCATAGCAACAGGCAGATTCCAAACGCGCCATGCTTGCGGATCGCGATGAGCGTTTCAGGCGCCGGGTTGAATGTCGCCATTCCTAGTTTTCCTTTATGATGGGCGGGACTGTACAAAAACTTCCCGATCTGAGCGCAAGCTGAACTGCGGGTGCAGAGACACGGCGCGCCAGACTGGTTTTCAACTGAACCGGCTGGTCGGAAATATCGAATTCGACAAGATATCCGTTCCATCGCAGATCCCGTATCGGCAACCCCAGATAGGCTGCCTCCCGAAGGATTTCCGCCCGTGGCACCGTCGGTGAAAATAAGAGTGCGGTCACATTGTCCTGCGCCCCGGGCAAGGCGTGAAGTATGGTCAATGCCGCGATCCCTGATACAGAAACCACCAACGGTACGATCCTTTCAGACTGGGTTTGCAGTGTCATGTTGTCATGGCCCCCAAGGCTTTCGACCATCATACCCGCCGCATGTTAATGAGTGCTTATCGCGCCCGGCTTTCCGTGCGGTTGGTCCCCGAAAATCCTGGGGACCCGGGATATGTTCAGAACAGCTCGACATCGCCGGACAGCGCGCGCGAAAGCTTTTCAACAGGGGGTGGCGCGTCATTTCCGAGAAGCTGAACCTGCACCCGCCCCGATGTCGGCCAGAAACGCACCCGCCGGGCTTCATGACCACACAGATCGCCACTGACCACGCGAATACCGTCATTTTGAAGTATCCTGTGCGCGGCATCTGCATTGCGCCGGCCTATGTCAGGCAACGAAGGCATCATTCTTGCACCACCGAACAGCTTGGCTTGCATGCGGTTGCGCAACGCGCCTTGCCGCAGCAATCCGTTGATCAGTGTTTCCATTGCAGCAGCGGCGAAACGTATGTCGCCCGATCCCGACACCGGATCAGGCAACAGGAAATGATTCATCCCCCCGATCCCACGCTCGGGGTCGAAGATACATGCAGACACGCATGAACCAAGGACAGTCGTGATCACGACATCGGGCTGCTCTGATATCCGGTGCTCCCCCTGGACGATATGAATAACCTTGAGCGGGGCATTGGTCATGACAACGCCCTTCCTTGCCGGTAGGATGCGTGCGCTTGATCGCGCAACAGGGCCTTGCCAATAAAGGCGAGGGGAAGCACATCTACCACCCCGCCCAGTTCAACGGCAACGCGCGGCATGCCCCAGACCACCGAACTGCCCTTGTCCTGAGCCACAGTATAGGCCCCGGCCGCACGCAAACTGCGCATGCCTGCGGCACCATCAGCGCCCATTCCCGTTAGTATTGCAGCGCTGATTGCCACTTTTCCGGCAAGCATTGCGCCATGCTCGAACAGAACATCCACCGAAGGGCAGTGACCGGAAACGGCGTCCCCATCAACAAGCCGTGTCATGAACCCGCCACGCTGAACAACCCCGAGATGGCGGTCATTTCCCGCCGCAATATGCACATACCCCGCACGCAGCGGCACGCCGTGCCCAGCGGCCACAACGTTGGGGCGGACCGTTTCATTCAGGCGTCGTATCAGCCCGTCCGCAAAACCGGGCCGTATATGCTGAACAACCAATGTCGGGGGGCAATCTTCTGGAAATGCGGATAAAATTGTCTCCAATGCAGTGATGCCGCCGGTCGATGCACCGATTAACAGCAGCTTGTTTTGTGGCGGCGCGACGCATGCAGGCGCAGCGCGCGCCGTCTGTATTCGTAAAGGTGCAGGTTTTTCTGCACACAGACCCGCAGACAAAACCGCAATCAGCCGGACAGCCGCTGCGTGATCATCCAGCCTGAACAGCTTGTAGGACGTTGCAGCCGGCCCTTCACCATAGACCACCAGTTCTGCAGAGATCATTTTCAGCATATCAAGCAGCGCGGAAAACTCCGACGAGCGCGCAAAATCTGCGGCGATCGCAACCCGTTTGGGCATGTGCAGTTCGGCAAGCTGATACGTTTCCCCCAAGGTGCCTGCATCGGCAACAGCACCCGCACCGGCATCGCCGCATAGCGACATCAGCAATTTTCGTCGGGTGCGATTCGGGTCCGCAATAAGGATAACCGGGTCAGTCACATAAGGCTCCTTCAACAACTGAGTCGAAGCTAACCCACACTGCTTAATAAACTCTGTGCATCCGGAATCTGTTTTTGCAAAAGAAGCGACTGGCCCGAAACCAATTCTTAAGGGAGCGGTGCTACCCCTAGCCCAGATGCGAACGCAAGATCGCATATTGAAACCGGACAGACGCGCCAGAAAACGTTGATCGGCCGCACAAAAAAGGGGGTGCCATGCCAGAATTGAAACTGCCGGAAGTCCTCGATCAGCGCGGCGCGCAGATCGTGGCTACGCAACTTCTGGACCGGCTGGAACAAGACCTCGTGCTTGATGCAACAGATGTCAGGCGTCTTGGCGGGGCCGGTCTGGAAATGCTGATTTCCGCACAGCACCAATGGCAAGAAGATTGCAAGCAATTTGAAATTAGAAACTGGTCACCTGCAATATTAAAAGTTCTGGAAGTTATGGGTGTTGACCCACAATCATTAAGAGTGGAGGTCCAAAAATGACCGCGCGTATTCTGGCTGTAGACGATTCCCCCACAATACGCGGCCTTGTCGCAGATGTGCTGCGCAAGGCGGGATTCGAGGTTTTTCTTGCGTCAGACGGTGTAGAAGGTGTCGGAACCCTGCCGGATGCCGATCCCGACCTTATAATAACCGACATCAACATGCCAAAGATGGATGGGTTCGGCCTGATCGAAACGGTGCGCGCAACCGGCGGCTATTCAAGCATCCCCATATTGGTCCTGACGACGGAAAGCAGCACCGAACTGAAGACACGCGCACGCAATGCGGGGGCAACCGGCTGGATTGTCAAACCCTTCGATGATGCGCGCTTGCTTGCGGTTATTGACCGCGTCTTGGGGAGATAGGCAGCATGCCCGATATGGACCAATTTCTGGAGATGTTTTTTGTCGAATGCGACGAATTGCTTGAAAGTCTGGCAACCGGCTTGCGAGAGATGGAAACGCCGGAGCACGAAAAGGAAACGGTCCATTCGGTATTCAGGGCCGTGCATTCCATGAAAGGCGCGGCAGCAGCATTCGGCCTGAGTGATCTGGTAACATTCGCCCATCGGTTCGAGACGGTCCTCGACTTGCTGCGGTCTGACCGGCTGGTTGCAGACGAAGACGTGATGACCGTGCTGCACCGCTCCTCCGACCTGCTGGCAGATCTTGTGTCTGCCGCGCGCCAGTCACGCGGCGCGGATCAGGCGCGCATCACAGACCTTCTTGACGAGCTCGACCGCTTGATCGGCGATGAAGACGACGATGGGGATGGCAGTGACCTTGCGATAGAATTCGTCCCGCTGACACTGGATTTCGCGCCGCTGGATGACAGCCCCGCCACCACGACCTACAAGATCATCATGGTGCCCGACCCCGAATTATACCGCACTGGGAATGATCCGGCCGCCCTTATCACCGCTCTCGCACAGCTTGGCGACGCGTCGGTCACACTGAACGCAGGCAATGTGCCGAAACTGTCCATCTGGTCGCAGGAGGAGGCACGCCTGAAATGGGAGGTCGACCTAAACACCGCAGCCCCACTTGCCGACATCCATCAGATTTTTGAATTCGTTGTGGATTGCTGCCAACTGGAAATCACCCAACAGGTGGATGAAACGCCGCACATAGCCACGCCCGATATCGCTGAACAACCGAAGAATGCAACGCTAAGCATGCCGGATGCGGACGTAGTCCCGCAAAATGTCGAGCATGGCCGTAAAGCGGACACCCCGCCCGGTGCAACCACCGGGCATGTCGCACAATCCGCGGGACAGGCGGCAACGATCAGGGTCAGTCTGGACCGGGTCGACAGGTTGATGAACATGATTGGCGAATTGGTCATCAAGGAAGCCATGCTCTATCAGGTCGTAGAGACCGCAGGCTTCACCGAAGAACCCGATGTCGTGACAGCCCTGGAAGGGATACGTCAACTTGCGGGCGATATTCAGGAAAGTGTCATGTCCATTCGGGCGCAGCCATTGAAACTGGTCTTTCAGCGGATGCATCGCATCTTGCGCGAAGCTGCCGAAGCGACCGGAAAGAAAGTGCGTCTGGAAACGATCGGAGAAAACACCGAAGTCGACAAAACCATGATCGAACGGCTGATCGACCCCTTGACCCATATGATCAGGAATTCAATCGATCACGGTCTCGAAGATGCGCTCACGCGTCAACGCCGCGGAAAATCAATGGAAGGGACAATCACCCTCAGTGCAGCGCACAGGTCCGGCCGCGTTCAGATCGAAGTTTCTGATGATGGCGGTGGCATCAACCGCGAACGTGTCCGCCAGATAGCAGAGGAACGCGGACTCATCGCGCAAGGCACTACCCTCTCCCCGAACGAGGTGGATTCGCTTCTTTTCCTGCCGGGATTTTCCTCCAAGGAAGAAGTGTCTGCGCTATCGGGGCGCGGGGTCGGCCTTGATGTGGTGCGTCGTGAAATCATGTCCCTTGGCGGGCGCGTCATGATCCAGTCCAAAGAAGGGCAAGGAACAACATTTTCCATAGCCTTGCCCCTGACACTGGCTGTGCTCGAAGGAATGCTCATCCAGTTGCGGGACCAGACCATGGTACTGCCCATCACTGCTGTTCAGGAAACTTTGCGGCCGACATCTGCAACACTCCACGGGATCGGCAAGCATGGCAGGGTACTGTCCAACAGGGGCGAATTGATCCCGATCATTGATCTTGCATGCGCCTTCGGGCTTCGCGATACGCCTGCGGAACTGGATGGCGGGGTGCTTATTGTTGTCGAGACGGACACCCACAAGCGCGCAGCCCTGCATGTCGACGGCATATTTGACCAGCGTCAGGTTGTCATAAAAAGCCTGGAAGAAAACTATGGGCGCGTGCCTGGTGTTTCGGCCGCGACAATTCTGGGCGACGGAAAAATCGCTTTGATTATAGACCCTGAAGAAATTGTCCTTTCGTCATTGTCCGAGCACAGTCGCTCTGCAATGGCCTTCGCAGCAAACGGGTGACGCAATGCTAGAAACCATGTCCCATAACTCCGCCGGCAAACAAGAAGTTGTCGCATTCAAACTTGCAGAGCAGGATTTCTGCATAGATATCAATCTGGTGCGTGAAATACGCGGATGGGCACCCACAACTGTCCTTCCACATGCGCCCAGTTATGTAAAAGGGGTGATAAACCTGCGCGGGTCAGTTGTCACCGTGGTCGATCTGTCCCAACGGCTTGGGTTCGGTCCGTCCGACCCCTCCCAGCGCCACGTTGTCATCATCGCATTCCACGAAGGCAGGATTGTCGGGCTGCTGGCAGATCTGGTGTCGGACATCGTGACGATCGATGACCAGAATATTCAAGCCGTCCCGGACATCGCGTCCGACCCGTCCAGAGAATTCATCACCGGGATGATTACCTTCGATGACGGACGCATCTTGCGCAAGATAGATCTTGCGCAACTGCTGCCGGCACCACAGCTTGCCAGTGCTTGACCGTCATGCTGGTTGAAACACCCCCCGCCCTGACCGCAGAACAGTTCGGCAGGATCGCCGATATCGTCCGCGAGGATTCAGGGATCATACTTACGGAAGCAAAGCGGGGCATGTTGATGGCCCGCCTGAACCGGCGCCTGCGCATTCTGGGGCTTTCCGGATATGGGGCATATTGCACCCTTCTGGATGGCCCGGACGGGCGGGATGAACGTCGAAACATGCTTTCGGCGGTCACAACCAATGTTACGGCATTCTTCAGGGAAGCACATCATTTCAACACACTCACGCAGCAGGTATTGCCCCCGTTGATTGATATCGCGCGCAAAGGGGGGCGTGTCAGGCTTTGGTCAGCCGCTTGCTCTTCCGGTGAGGAGCCGTACTCCATGGCCATGTCCGTGCTTGAAGCCTTCCCGGATGTGGCGCGGTATGATCTGCTGATCCTTGCCACAGATATTGATCCCCTGATGGTTGAGAAAGCGCAAGCTGGCGTATTTTCCGAAAGTTCGATGCAAGGTCTGGATCCGGCAAGGTTAAGGACGCATTTCACCCGCACCGGCAATTCCTTTGAGGTACGCGCACCGTTGCGCAACATGATGCGCTTTGCAGAATTGAACCTGCATCAAGAATGGCCGTTTTCTGCCCGGTTTGATGTGATTTTCTGCCGCAACGTCGTTATCTACTTCGATGGAAATGCCCGCAGGCGACTTTGGTTACGCTTCGCAGAGCAACTTCAGGCCAACGGTCATCTGTTCATTGGCCATTCCGAACGTCTTGACGGGCCAGCGAGCGCTGCGTTCCGTTTGGCCGGACCAACACATTACATCTCCATCGCGCGCGACACGGGCCGATAACCTCTTTCACGAAGGATACATCTATGCTGCTCAAATCTCAGCTTCATGTCATGGTTGTAGATGATATGTCGGTCAGTCGCGGCCTTATTGAACAAGCGCTTGACTGGGCCGGGATATCGAATGTGCAATACGAGGCAAATGGCGAAAGCGCCCTCAGACGATTGGTGGCCGCGCCGGTTCACCTTGTCATTTCCGACTACAACATGCCGGGAATGGACGGCATCAGCCTGCTCGAGGCGCTAAGGTCCAATAAACAGACCCACCGGATGGGTTTCATTCTGATCACTGGCAAAGCAGACCGCGCCCTGTTGGAGCGCGGCCAGCGCGCGGGAATGAACAATTTCCTGACAAAACCCTTCACCAAAGAGGCACTGTTGCGCTGCATTGAATCCGTGACAGGCAAGCTGCAATGATACAGACACAAACCTGTCCGACATCATCAGGGGCGCACAGATCGCCTGAAACGACACGCGTGCCTATTGCAGAAGGGCTGTCGCGCGCAGCGGACGAGGCGATATTTCTGTCAAGGCACGCAGAACATCTTGATGCCAGCATAGCGGCAGCGCTTGGCCGGTCGCACCCCGCAGAGGCCCAGAAATTACAAAATGCAGATCTGATACGGCAAGGGCTGGAAGGGCTGGCAGTATTTCTGGGTGCCTTGGCCACAACGGTTGACGAGCACGGAACATGCTGTCCGGCACAAGCTGCCGCGAAGGTGTTGATGAAGGAACAATCGCGCAGGCTTCGCAACGAGGCGGCATCAGACGCATCGACGAAAGCGCATGATTCGACTGAGCTTTGGGCCGGATAAGCCGGCCGGAGCAGCGTCTGGACAGGTTGAAAGGGGGCGTTCGCGTAAAGCATTATACAGATATTCCATGTCACCGAGTGTATCTGGCGCGCAACTGCGCGGCAGAGGCACAGTGCTGGTCATATCCTTTCCGCGGTTTGAACAAACTCTTGCCATAGTTCCCGCAGATTGTCCTCAATATGGAAACATTTGTCAGATGTGCAGGTGTTAACCTTGTCGTTACATATTTCCGGCATCATAATCGCAGGAGATTCGAAAATGTTTGAAAACACAGTTACATTGCCACCGGCATTGCGCCGAAAGCCGAAAAACACACATTTGCGCAACAAGATTGCGCCGTCCGGGTTCGCTGCGGGCACCTATATTCGCACAATTGCCGGTCCGCGCCGCATCGAAACACTTTTTGCCGGGGATTTGCTGCTGGACGTCGATGACCAGATTGTTGAAATCAGGTCCATTCGGAGGGTCACAGTGCACAAGGATGACGTGGTCCGGGTAGAACCATCGGCGCTGGGACTTGGCATGCCACCAGTTGAGTTACGCCATGACCTAATTGTGGCGCGGGGCCAAAAGCTGGCCATACAGGATTGGCGCAGCCACGTCCTTTTTGGAAAACCTGTGTTGAGCAGCGCTGATGCGCTTGTGGATGGCGTCCACATCCGCAAGGGTGCGGTGTCCGAAATACAGCTATGCACACTTTACTTCGACAGGCCCACAGTCATCCAGGCAAACGGCATCCATGCGCTGGCCAGTGCCTAGCGCAATCTTCTGCACTTGCGCGCCGCAATCTAGAGCATACCACGTTCATTCGCATTCACGAGACATGCTCTAACTTATTTATTTCGCATGTTCGAGAAGCTCAAACCCGGTTCCCACTTTTGAGCAACATGCTCTAACCTTTTGATAATGCGTGTTAACGATTGAGAGAGCCAGTTCCTGCTTCTTAGCAACACGCGCCAGAACAACTGCAAGCGCCGGAGCCGGATTTCTATGCTGCCTATTTGCGGGAGCATAATATCTACGCACAGGGCGGGCAAGAAAATCGCGACCGAAAGCATATAGAGCTGTATTGGCAAGTGGTGAACTGACCCCAGTTTGCACCAAACCCTCAAGCCATATTCAAGGCCGCAACAATCGCGCCAAAGTCCTCTGCCTTTAGCGATGCGCCACCGACCAAGGCACCATCTACATTCTTGATCGCGAATATTTCCGCAGCATTCGCGGGCTTGACAGACCCGCCATATAGCAGGGAAATTCCCGCATCCGGCAGGTTCGCGCGCAGCGCGTCATGAACCTGCGCAACCTGATCAAGCGTGGGCGTGCGGCCCGTGCCAATGGCCCAGACCGGTTCATAGGCAATCACAGTATTCGCAGCCGATGCGCTGTCCGGCATGGATTGCTTCATTTGATCAAGCACCACCTCAAGGGTCTGGCCGGAATCACGCTCTGCCTCTGTTTCGCCAATGCAGATAATCGCCGTCAACCCTGCCGCATGTGCGGCACGCGCCTTTTGCGCAACCATCACAGATGCCTCGCCATGGTCCGCGCGCCGTTCCGAATGGCCAAGGATCACATGATGCGCGCCCGCATCCGCAAGCATGCCTGCGGAAATATCGCCCGTATGCGCACCGCTGGAATTGAAATGGCAATCCTGCCCGCCCACACGCACGGAACTGCCCACCAAGGCCGCCGCCATGGCCCCGATCAGCGTGGCCGGGGGGCATAAGACTATATCTGCCGAAGGGGACGGGAATTCTGCCGCCAGTTTTCTGGCTTCATGCAGATCAGCACGCAGCCCGTTCATTTTCCAGTTGCCGGCAGCCAGTTTCCGCGGAGCAGTCATGCACATCCCTTCCGTGTTTTCATCAGGGATAGCGGCTATCGGCACATGATGCAATCAGCCGCTGCGGGCCGAATTCATCCGTTCGGTCAATGTATCGACATCATCAAACTTGATCGATTCCCCGCACCCGCAGGCATCGGTCACATTGGGGTTACGAAACCGGAATGTGCTTTCGATCAGGCTGGTTTCATAATCGATTTCGGTGCCGAACAGGAACATCTGGGCCATAGGCGCAATGATCACGCAGGCGCCATCCTGTTCGATCAACTCTTCATTGTCCTGCACGTCCTGTGCGGCTTCCATGGTGTATTCCATCCCCGCGCAGCCGCCTTTCTTGACACCCACGCGCAGCCCTTTGGCGCCTTCGCGGTCCATCAGACGAAGGATCTGGCGCACCGCCGCTGGCGTCAGGGTGACAGGGGGTTTTCCGGGCATTGCAAACATCAGTTCTTATCCTTGGGTTTGTGGGCGAGTCAGGGCACGGGCCGGATTGCCCGCAACCGTCACGCCCGCAGCGACATCGCGTGTGACCACCGCGCCAGCGCCTATGATCGCGCCGTCACCCACGCAAACGCCGGGCAAGATGATTGCGCCGCCGCCGATCCAGACATCGGCGCCTATGGTTATGGGCCGCCCCCATTCGTCGCCGTCGGCGCGCGCGCGGGCATCGCGCGGGTGATCTGCGGTCAGGATCTGCACATTCGGCCCAATCTGGGTGCGCGCGCCGATATGCACTGCGCAAACATCCAGAATGACGCAGTTGAAATTGACAAAACACCCCGGCGCGAAATGGATATTCACACCGTAATCGACGTGAAAGGGCGGCCGGATGACAGCCTTGTTCCAGGCCCCCAAAAGGTCCGTCAACAACCCCTCGCGCGCCGCATCGCCCATAATTGTCTGGTTGTAATCGCGCATCAGGGATTGCGCGCGCTGGCGCAGGGCCTTCAGTTCGGGGCAGCCGGGGTCATAGGGGGCACCCGACAGCATCTTGTCACGTTCAGACAAGGCCGCATCCATTACATGAACCCCAGCTCCAGACGCGCCTCGTCCGACATCATGTCCATGCCCCATTGGGGATCAAACGTCATTTCCACATTGACCGATTGCACCCCCGGCACGGCACTGATGGCATCCTGAACCCAGCCCGGCATTTCGCCTGCGACCGGACAGCCCGGCGCCGTCAGTGTCATGATGACATCAACTTCGCCCGCATCGGAAATGGTGATGGTATAGATCAGCCCAAGGTCAAAAATATTGACCGGTATTTCCGGGTCATAGACCGTTTTGCAGGCTTCCACGGCGGCATCATACAGCGCGTGTTCGGTGCTGGAGGGTTTGATCAGCAGATCGCCTTGATTTTGTTCCGTGCTCATACGCCCCTCGCCTTCCTGACTGGCGGTGATTAGCCGCAATACCTGACCAGATATATAAGATAACTTGCCGTTCCGTCCAGTGGCCATGCGCAACTGTCATAAAACATAGCGGCTCAGGTCGGCGGAACGGGCCAGATCACCGATATTGGTTTCAACAAAGGCGGCATCAACCGTTACGCGCTGCCCTGCCCTGTCGGGAGCATGAAAGGACAATTCCTCGAACACGCGTTCCATCACGGTGTAAAGTCTGCGCGCGCCTATATTTTCAATCGAATGGTTCACATCAGCGGCAATCTTTGCAAGGGCTGCAATCCCGTCTTCGGTAAATGTCACCTCGACCGCTTCGGTGGCCATCAGGGCGGTGTATTGGCGTGTCAGGGCGTTGTCTGTTTCGGTCAGAATGCGCACGAAATCCTGTTCGGTCAGCGCGCGCAATTCCACCCGAATGGGCAAGCGCCCCTGCAATTCCGGCAACAGGTCAGACGGTTTGGCAATATGAAACGCCCCAGAGGCAATGAACAGGATGTGATCGGTCTTGACCGGCCCGTGTTTGGTGGACACCGTCGTCCCCTCGATCAACGGCAGCAAATCGCGCTGCACGCCTTCGCGGCTGACATCGCCGCCCCGCATATCGGCGCGGGCGCAGACCTTGTCAATTTCATCCAGAAAGACAATGCCGTTCTGCTCGACCGCGTCCAGTGCAGTGCGCGTCACGGCTTCGTCATCCAGCAGCTTGTCAGCTTCTTCCGCGATCAGCAAATCATGGCTTTCAGACACTGTCATCTTTTTGCGGGTTTTCCGCCCGCCCATGGCCTTGCCGAACAGATCACCCAAATTCATCATCTGGCCACCGGGATGGCCGGGAATGTCGAACATGGCACCCATCGGATTTGACGTGTCGGACAGTTCCACCTCGATCTCGGTGTCGTCCAACTCGCCCGAAAGCAGTTTGCGACGGAACATCTCGCGCGTGCCCTCGCGCGCGTCCTTGCCGGCAATCGCTTCGATCACGCGGTCCTCGGCGGCCTTGTGGGCGCGGGCCTTGACCGCTTCGCGCATGTGCTCGCGCGTCATGGCAATGGCCGCATCCACCAGATCGCGGATAATCTGTTCAACATCGCGGCCGACATAGCCCACTTCGGTAAATTTTGTGGCTTCGACCTTGATGAAGGGCGCGCGCGCCAGCTTGGCCAGACGGCGGCTGATTTCGGTTTTGCCCACCCCAGTGGGGCCGATCATCAGGATGTTTTTGGGATAAACCTCATCGCGCAGGTCGGCTGCCAGCTGCTTGCGCCGCCAACGGTTGCGCAACGCCACCGAAACGGCGCGCTTGGCGTCCTTCTGGCCAATGATGAAACGGTCAAGTTCGCTGACAATCTCGCGCGGGCTCAGGTCGGTCATGGGGTGATCTTCTCCACCGTCAGGTTACCATTGGTATAGACGCAGATATCGGCGGCAATCGCCATGGCGCGGCGTGCCACATCTTCGGCGGGCAGGTCGGTTTCCATCAGCCCGCGCGCCGCTGCCAATGCGAAATTCCCGCCGGACCCGATGGCGGCCACATCATACTCCGGCTCCAGCACATCGCCCGCGCCGGTAATCACGAACAGATCGCGCCCGTCGGTGACAATCAGCATCGCTTCCAGCTTTTGCAAATACTTGTCGGTGCGCCAGTCCTTGGCCAGTTCCACGGACGCGCGCGCCAGTTGTCCGGGCGTGGCTTCCAGTTTCGCTTCCAGCCGTTCCAGAAGGGTAAAGGCATCAGCCGTGGAACCGGCAAACCCCGCAACCACCGGATAGCCGCCGGGCGACAACCGCCGCACCTTGCGCGCACTGCCCTTGATGACAGTCTGGCCCAGCGACACCTGACCATCACCCGCAACCACCACTTCACCGCCGCGGCGCACCGCAATGATGGTGGTCCCGTGCCATCCGGGAAAATCACTCATCGCGCCCTCTTCATCTTGCTAAAAATACTCAGCCCAAAGCCCTGCCATCGGACCAGGCACGCGCTGTGCAAGGGGCACTCATCCAGCGCCCCTTGCAGATATACGATCAGACTTCGCCGCTGATCCAGCTTTCCAGTGCCGATTTCGGTGCTGCGCCAACCTTGTTGGACACAACCTGACCATCCTTGAACAGGAACAGCGCCGGAATGCCGCGAATACCCATTTGCGCGGCGGTGCCGGGGTTTTCGTCAACATTGACCTTGGCAATCTTCACGCGGCCCGCATATTCGACCGACAGTTCTTCCAGTGCCGGGCCGATCTGCTTGCACGGGCCGCACCATTCGGCCCAGAAATCGACAACGACGGGAATATCGGACTGGCGCACTTCGGCGTCAAATGTGGCATCGGTTACGGCGACTGTGGGCATCGGCCCCTCCAGAGTTTGGTTTCGGTTGTGCCCTAGTTATGCCTCCGCGCGCGGGGTTTCAAGCGCTGCCCTGCCCAGTGCGGCGGCAACCATGTCGGCGGGCAACCACATCAGCTGCGCAGAGGCTGTCCACAACAGCCCTGTGCGTATCGTCCGGCCCGGAAAAATCTGTTGCAGGGCGTGGGCATAGGCCCCCATCTGACGCAACAACCCCTCGGGCACATCTGCGGCGGAAGGCGGGACAACCGCGTTCGATTTATAGTCAATGGCCTGCACGTCGTGTTCGGTGACAATCAACCGGTCAATGATGCCCGCAAGCGGCCTGTCGAACACTGTGGCGGTTATTTCCACTTCGGCCAGACTGTCCGGCCCGAAGATAGGTGCAAGCGCTGGCGCGGACAAAACGCCGCGCACTTCGGCCAACAGCGCGTGCAGGTCGGCGGGCGTGCCCGCATCACTGCTGGCCAGCAGGTCTGCGGCGCGCAAGGGCCAGTCTGCTTCGTCCCACAGCGGCAGATGTTCAAGCAATAAATGCAACTGCTGCCCGCGCAACATTGCCGCCTCTTCATCCAGACCGGCGTCGCCCGGCAGGGCCTTGGCCCCGCCCAACCGCGATGGCGACAGGGGTTTGGGGGCATCGGCCTGCATGGCCACCGGCTGCCACATGTAATCCGGCGCCGGGGCCAAATCAGGCGCGGGGGCATGGGCGGCCAGATCATCCGCAAGTTCCGGCCAGTCCTGATGCTGGTGGCGCAAGCCCTGCCCGGTGGGCATTTCGCAGCGTACAGCGCCCGTATGCGCCAGCCCCTGCGCGACCAGATTGTGCCAGCATGTGTCGCGCTTGGTGGTGCCCGCGCCTGCCACGATCAACCAGCTTTCTGCGCGCGTCATGGCGACATATAGCAGGCGCGCATCCTCTTGGGCGCGGGCATCGGCCAGCCTGTCCACCGCCGATTGCAACAGTGGCGGTGCCTCGCCTTTGCCACCGCCGCGCCAAGCGACGGTATCGCCCACAGGAAATATCTGCCTGCGTTCGGTCGCGGCAGCGTCGGCAGTGTCGGGCAGGATAACAACAGGCGCTTCCAGCCCCTTTGCGCCGTGCACCGTCATCACCCGCAGCCGCGCACCTGCGCTGTCCAATTCGCGCTTGATCTGGACATCCCCGTGTTCCAGCCAGCACAGGAACCCTGTCAGGCTGGGTGTTTCCAGTTGTTCATAGGCCAGCGCCTGCGACAGAAACGCGTCAATGCCATCTTCTGCTTCCGGCCCCAGACGCGCCAGCAACCGCCTGCGGCCATCATGGCGTGTCAGCATGCGTTCAACCAGATCGAAGGGGCGCAGGAAATCCGTCTGCGCGCGCAGATCATCCACAACCGCCAATGTGGCCGCATCGCCATGTTCGCGCAGGCAGGTCCATAAAAATGCCCCCTCGCGGCCATGCGCCAGCCGGAACAGGGCATCTTCGGACCACCCGAACAAGGGCGAGCGCAGACAGGCGGCCAGCGACAGGTCATCTTCGGGCGTGGCCAGAAATGATAACAACGCCGTCAGGTCACGCACGGCCATTTCGCCACCAAGGCGCAGCCGGTCCGCCCCTGCCATTTCCAACCCTGCCGCCTTGCACGCGCTGATGATTTCATGAAACAGCGGCCCGCGACGGCGCACCAGAATTAACACATCCCCTTCGGTCATGGGCCGCGCACCGCCCCTGACGGGGATCGGCGTTCGCGTGTCGATCATGCGCCGAAGTTCCGCCGCGATTGTGCGCGCAAGCTGGCGGGTATGGTGTTCTTCCGCCATGATGTCGACCGGCTGGAACCATTCAGGGTCTTTGGGCTTGTCGGGTTTTTCGACCACTGGCCACAGATCTACCCGCCCCGGCATGCGGTCGAAAAACGCAATATGGTCCGGCACCCCGCCCAAGCCCTGATCATGCGGCGGGCGAAAGGTCTGGTCGACGCTGCGCAACACCGCATCCGACGACCGGAAACTATGCGCCAGCAGCGCTTCATTCAGGCGCACATCGACTGCCGCCAGCCGGTCGCGGAACTGCGCCTGCATGCGGTCGAACACCTGCAAATCCGCCCCCTGAAAGGAATAGATCGACTGTTTCTTGTCGCCCACGACAAACAGGGTGCGCGAGCCATCACGCGCGCCAAGTCCTGCGGTAAATTCCTGCGCCAGCTGTTCAATGACGCGCCATTGGCCGGGGCTGGTATCCTGCGCTTCATCCACCAGAATATGATCAACACCGCCATCAAGCTTGAACAAGACCCATTGCGCAACAGACGGGTCGGTCAGCAACTGGCCGGTGCGGGTGATCAGATCATCGAAATCCAGCCAGCCGCGCGCCGCCTTGGCCTGCGCATAGGATGGCAGGAATGCCCGCGCGAAACGGTGCAGCGCCAGTGAGCGGCTGGTGCAGGCCAGCGCGATCCGGCGCACGCGCGCCGCCTCCACACGCGCCATCAGGTCATTTAGCGGGTCCACAAGCGCCCCAAGGGCCGCGCGCGTGCCCTTGGTGGGAAAACTGCCGATCTTGGCGGTAAAGGGTTCCTTGGCCCCGCTGCCGGTCAGCATCACGCTTTCCAGCACAGGCAAAAGGGCAACATCATCGGTGCCGAAATCCAGCGCGCGCAGTTTGTCTGCGGCTTTCTGGTCGGTCACGGTGCCTGCATCAAGGGCAGGCAAAAGGCGCGCCATCAAATCGCCCTCCGCCCCCAGAAACACATCACGGCACAGCGCTGCGGTGTCGTATCCGGCGGGCAGTTCAAACGCGTCGCGCAACGCAGACTCCGGCACATCGCCCGTGAATGCGGGCGCATTGGCGCAGATTTCCATCAGCAATGTGTCAATTTCCGCGCCCGTAAATGCCGCCGCCAGATCGGCAAACACATCGCGGTGGCGGGCCGTATCGGCCAGCCGGTCCAGCACTTCTGCGCGCAAGGCATGTGCCGAGCGGTCATCCATTTCCGAGAATGCAGGCGACAGGCCCGCCTCCAGTGGGAAGCGGCGCAACAGGGACGCGCAAAACGAATGGATGGTCTGGATTTTCAGCCCGCCCGGTGCCTCGATTGCGCGGGCAAACAGGCGGCGGGCCTGCGCCAGACTGTCGGGGCTGGCGGCCACTTCGCCGATCTTGTGCAACTCTGCCGACAGGGATTGATCGGGCAACATGGCCCATTTGCCCAACAGGTTGAACAGGCGGTTCTGCATCTCGCTTGCGGCGGCCTTGGTATAGGTCAGGCACAAAATGCGCTGCGGCGACACGCCGCGCAGCAGCAACCGCGCCACACGGTCGGTCAGAACCTTGGTCTTGCCCGACCCCGCATTTGCCGACAACCATGTGGACGCGGCGGGGTCCGACGCGCGGTTTTGCGACAGGGTTGCATCATCAAAACTCATGCTGGGCTGTCCTTGTCATCGCGGCCCACAGGCTGCACAACGGGCGTGTCCTGCATGCTCCATTCGCCATAGCGCGACAGGTGGTCATAATCGGATTGTTCGCGTTCCATAAACAGCATCCGGCGCGCGGCAAACCCCTGATCGGGTGACAGATAGGCCGTCATCAGTGTTTCAAATTCATCGCGGGTGGTGGCGTTCAAATCCTCGGTCACGTCCATTTCCTCGCGCTTGGGTGTTGCGCCAAGGCCCAGATAGGTGATGCGCGCCACGGGCAAGGGGCCGGTTTCAGCAAACGCCCCCGCCTCGACCATGACGGCCTGAAGCAATAGCTGCTTGTCAAACAGCGCCTGTTGCGTCTGCGTGGGCGGCGTTCCGGTCTTGTAGTCGATGACATGCGCCTGCCCGTCAGGCCACAGATCAATCCTGTCGGGCCTGGCGGTCAGGGTAAACCCGATATCCGGCAGCGCCATCGCGCCACGGGCTTCCTGCAACAGGATCTGGCCGGGTTGCGACAGGTGAAAATCAAGAAATGCGTGCGCCGCGCGCCCCATCCTTGCCCGCCACAGCGCGCGCGCCGCAGGCCACGGCACATCGCGCGCCAGCACCTCATCTGCGATGCGCAAAAGCTGGGCAAACGGATCGGGTTCCGGGGGCACTTTGGTAAAACTTTCCAGAACCCTGTGCAAAACCGTGCCGCGCAACAACGCATCGGCGGACGGGTGCAGCGGGTTCAGCTTGCGCAACCGCAGCACATATTTCGCATACACTTCGAAAGGGTCACGAATAAGCCTGCTGATGGCCGTGACCGGCAATTCGCGCGGGCGCGCGGCCACGGGGGGCGCAGGCGCGGGGCGCGCGGCCGGCAAGTCCGCAGGAATGTTGCGGAAATCGCGGTCAAACGCCGTGGCCATATCCAGCCAATGCGCCCCGCGCGCGCGCATGTCGCACAACGCAATATCGCCGCCCTGATCGGGCAGCCCGCCCAGCAGGTTTGTCAGCCGGTTCAGCCAGCGCGATGGCACGGTCTTGGCCTCTGCATCGCGGATGGCGCGGCTTAACACCACTTGTGGGGCGGCGATGGCTTGCTGGAAATCATGGGCGGACAACCCGATCTGGCGTTCGGGCAGCAACAGGCCCGCATCGGCGCGCATACGCCGGTTCAGCCACGGGTCGGGGTCAGGGGCCTTTGGCCAGACCCCTTCGTTCAACCCCGCAAGTATAACCAGTTCGGCCCCTTGCACCCGCGCTTCCAACGTGCCCCATATCATGCTGCGCGGGTCGGCATTGACAGGTTCACGCACTTCCTGCTGCTGAAGATATGCGGTCAGGAACGCATCATAATCCGATGGGGTCATGTCCCCGCCATGCATGGCTTCGCGGGCCAGGTCCGACATTGCGGACAGCGCCTGTTTGCCAGCGGCCTGCAACCACAATTCGCCGGTGCCCGCATGCGGGCCGCGCGCCAGCCCTTCGGCCAGCGCCATATGTTGCGCGACCAGATCGGCCAGCGGGCGCGGGGCGGCATCGGCCAGCGGCGGCAACACCTGCGCCAGCCAACCTGTCCAGCCCGCGCATTCCGCCGCCCTTCCCCATGCATGCAGGAATTCGCCGTCGGGAAAGGCCACCGCGCGCCTGCGCACATGCAATTCCAGATTGCGCGTATTCAGCAAATGCGGGCCGCGGTCGCCTGCGCTGTGGCAAAGCGGGTGTTTCAGCAAACTCAGCAGCGCCTGCGCGTCCAGCCGCTGCGCCATCAGGGCCGCGCATTGGCGCAAAAACCGCCCCGGCGCGGACAGGGCGAGCGGACGGCCCGCGCTGTCGTCAGGGATAATGCGCCAGCGGTCCAGCGCCACGGTGACCATGCGTGTCAGGTTCCGGTCCGGCGTGACAAGGGCGGCGGTTTTGCCCTGCGCAAGCGCGCTGCGCAAACACGCGGCAATGGCCTGTGCCTCCATTCGCGGGGACGGCGCTTCCAGCAATGCGATGCCCGCGCATGCATCTTCCAGATCATGCAGCGCGCGACCTTCGGTCATCCATTGGTCGGTGACCGGCGCCGGACGCAACGCCAGTGAAACCAGCCGGTTACGCGCAGGTGCGGGCGCGGGCACAGACGCCCATGGCAGGATTTGGTCAGGCGACAGGTCCAGCTGCGCCATAAGACGCTGAAACCGGAACTGTGGGTGATCTTCGCTGCTCAGACTGTCGCCCAACCCCTCCCAGACACCGCGCGGCATGTCGAAATCAAAACCGGGCAGCACAACCGCACCTTGCGGCAGGCGGGCCACAGCCTGCATCAGCAGCGCCGTTGTCCCACGCGATCCGGTGGAACCGGCAATGATGATTGGGTCCGCAGGCGGGGCAAGCTGCCATTGCGCAATAAGCGCCGCTGTCTGTGCGCGCAGCCGCCCCTCGGCATCGGGGGTGTCGGTGGTGACGACGGTTTGCACCAGCCGGATAAAATTCAGCGCGCGCTGCCAATGGCCCGAATGACCGCTGACATCAAGGGTGCTCAGCGTATCGAACGACACACCCTCGGCCTGCATTTCGGAAAACAACCGCGCCAGACTGTCTGCCAGATCATACATCGCGGAACGCGGCGCAAGGTCGGGGTCGGCCACCAGCAGCCGGTCAATCAACTGCGCAATTTCCAACCGGCGGCGCAGGGGCGGAACAGGCGGCGGCAACCCCGCCGCGCCAACCAATGTCAGCGGATCGCTTACCAGCCGGATTCGCGGCATAACTGCGGGTCCATGACCGACAAGGCTGGCGCGCAGCCGCCTTTGCATGCGACCGGAATTGACCAGAACGCTGACCCTTGCCCGCGCATCAGGTGCAAGCGGGGCCAGCCGTTCCATCAGGCCCTGCGCCAGAAGATGGGGAAAATCCGCGCCCGGCGGCAGGGCAAAGACGCGCGGATGATCGCTATTGGCAAAAATCGCAGTCGGCCCTGTCATGTCACATCACCATCGCATAGCGCGGTCAGGATATCATGCCCGCGTTCGGTACTGGCGCAAAACTCCAGATGGCGGGTATCTTCCTGATCGCCGGGCCGGATATGCAGCGATACTGCGGTCTTCGGGGCGTACTCACCCAGCCTGTCGGGCCATTCGATCAGGCAAATTGCCGATTCAAACGCATGATCCAGCCCAAGTTCAAGGCATTCATGCGGGTCCGTCAGCCTGTAAAGGTCCGCATGCCAAAGATCGACCCCCCCCAGATCATAGATCTGGACCAGCGTGAATGTCGGGGATGGCACATCTTCATACCGGCCCAGATCTGCAAGGCGGGCCTGAATAAGGGCGCGGGCAAAATGGCTTTTGCCTGCACCGACGGGGCCATGCAGCAAAATGAGATCCCCGCCGACAAGCGCGCGCCCCAGTCTGGCGGCAAGCCGCGCTGTCGTGTCGGGGTCGGGGGCCGTGACGGTCCGGCATTGCGTCTGCGTCCGAGGCTGGGTTTGGGGCTGAATCTGGTTTGGGGTGTTGCACATGCGCGCAACATTGCCATGCCGACCGCGCCTGCGCCAGACCCGTCAGGCGCGAATGCGGCTGCCCTTGTGTTTGACCGAGCGGAATTTCGTGCGCGCATCCTGTGGCGCAGACATGTAATCTGGCCGCATGTCATTTGGGGCGGCATGATCAATGCGGCTGATCCTGTCTTGATGATGGGCCAGTCCGGCAACAGGAATGCCGCGCTGCTGGGCCAGATGGCGAAAGGTCACGACGACCCCGCCACCGACCAGCCGCTGGGCGCGCAGCGCGATCGCCGCGCCGGATTTCAGTGTTCCTGTACCAGTCAGTTCCCCGTCCGCATCGGAATTGGCCGCAAAGATAGCAAGCTGGTCCCAGAACACAGTCGCATCGCACCGCAAGGCCCAGTTCCGGATTGCTTGTTCAATGCCGCTGTCTGACAGGTCGGTGCAAGGGTCGCTACCCCATAGCTGCACATAGCCTGCATTCGCAAAAACCGCCTGCCCTGCCAGATTGAACGCGGCCACCCCGTCGGGCAACAGATCAAGAATATTCTGTGCGGTTTCAATCTCTGCCTTATAGCCGCGCATCAGGCCCGCTTCTGACGTGATGTCCTGAATGAAGAAGGCAAGCGTGCCATCCCCCTGCGGCGTGGCTGTAATATGATAGATGCGCCCCGAGTCCAGATGCCATTCTTCGCTGAAGCTGCCCGATGCGGCGGCCTGCTCCATCTTCATGATTTCGTCACGCCATGTGCCAAAATCCTTGGGTTCCGGCAACATGCGCAATTCGCGCAGCGTATACAGCATCTGCCCCAGATCAGGCCGTGCCGCCAGAAAAAACGGGTCCAGCCCTGTCAGATCCACCAAGGCGGGGTTGAACACCTGCAAGCGCCGATCTGCGTCAAACAACGCCAGCCCGATGGGCAGGGTCGCGAAGGTCCGCGTCAGCATCTGCATCATTTCGCGTCGCGCAAATTCGGATTGCACTGCCGCATCAATCGGAGTGGCGAAATGCAAGGTCATCTGGCCGGCATCCGCCGTCTGATAGGAATACCACCGTAGCCCGTCACTGAATTGCAAACCCAGCCTGCCGGAGGCATCATGATCCGCAAAAAGTTCAGGCAACGGCCATGTCAGCGCCTGCTGGTCCGTGCGCCCGCTGTCATGCAATGCGGCGATATACGCGCCGTTCGCCCAGAGTATCTGGCCCTGTTCATCACTTTGCCAGATCAGGAGTGGCGCTGCACGCGTGACATCGCGCAGGTTGTGCAATTCCTGATGAAGCGCCTTGTAGCTAAGCCGGTCCATGGCCACCAGAACACCATCTGCACTGGTGTCAGAGAGGCGCAGATGGGCCAGACCGCACCGCCATTGCGCTTTCAATGTCAGGCCGCTGTCGTCAGTGGCGTCAAGCTGCAAGCTGCCCGATTCAGCAAGTTTTGCGAGCTGCGCGCGCAAATCAGGAAAATGCGGCGCAAGGTAGCCCAGAAGGCTGTCCAGTGCAGCGCTGTCGGAATGGCCATTATCCGCCTGCATGCCCTGATCACGGATAGCGGCAAGAAGCTGGCGCCCGCGATCAGAGCAGTCGACCAGCGTGCTGTCACGGAAAATCAGAACGGCGTCATGGTCTTCGACATCGGGCGAGAACAGGGGCGGTGTTTTGCGTTGCGCGATGCCCGCCATAATCATGAGTGCCCCCAGGACGGCCAAAGCGGACCCGACAGAAACCGTCAACCCAAGAAACAGCGCGTCCGCCATTGGCATGATCCTTCTGGAAAAACACTATGCGTTCCAGACAGGGTGCCAGATATTGGTTAAATCAGTATTAATGGATGTCGCGAAGCGGTGCGAACTGGTTTTCAAAAGCCAGATCACGCATTGCCAAGCGGCCAAAGTGAGGCGCGCAAATACCGATGAACGCGGCCCACCCTGTGCTTGGACAGATGTCAGATCTGTTTTTCAGGCATAAACACTTTCAGGCCATCCAGACCGTCAGTTACCTTCAGCTGACAGGTCAGGCGCGAACGCTGCGGGTCGGGCTGAAAGGCAAAATCAAGCATGTCTTCTTCCATAGGGTCTTTGGGCGGCAGTTGTTCAACCCATTCAGGCGCTACATAAACATGGCATGTCGAACAGGCACAGGCCCCGCCGCAATCCGCCTCTATTCCGGGAATGCCATTGTCACGCGCACCTTCCATAACGGTCAGGCCAGCGGCGACATCCACCACATGTTCGGTCCCGTTAAATTCGACATAAGTGATTCTTGCCATGATACCCTCTGATAAACGCGTTATTTTACGGACATAAAATAGCGCTGCCGCTTTGACCAGATATGAAATCCGCATCAGACTTTTCAAGTTTTGTCGCGCTCGGGACAATTTTTTGCCCGAATCGGTTGGTATTGTTGCAGAATGAGAAACATGACACATTCGCACCAACGCATACGATCCAGGTTTCTGCCGCCACGCGCGGCAGTGACATATGGTGTATGGGTGGCGGCAATGCTGGCACTTACAGCACCCGCGCTGGCAAATCCGGTAGAAACAAGTCGCGCCCGCATTGAGCAGTCGCATCTGGCCCTGCCGCAAGCCAACAGCAGATTGTGCTGGGCACGCTACGCGACCAGAGGTGCCAGAAATAATGATATTATTGAAGAAGTTGCCTTCCGGGTGCCTTGCCCTGAGCATATGACAACCGATTTCATCGCGACATTGCAACGAGCACTGAACGCACGCGGGCATTATGACGGACCGATCACCGGACGCGCGGACGGGCAGACACGCGCAGCGGTGCAGAAATTTCAGCGCGCGCAAGGGTTTGACAGCCCGATCCTGACGCTGGACACAGCGCAGCATCTTGGTCTTTTGCCGATTGAATTGGGCCGAAACTAGAGCATGTGGCGCAAAAGCGGGAAGCGGTTTTGCGCTTCCCGGACATGCGTTTTCAACAAGTCAGAATGGGCTATTCCTGATTTTCATCCAGCTTCCTGCGCATTAGCGCAAACATGAAATCACGGTATTTCGGATCATCCAGCGCGACATCCAGAATTGCCTCCAGATAGCCGCGCTTTGACCCGCAGTCGAAACGCTGTGACTGGTTTATGATAGCCGAAACCTTGCCCTGAGCGGCCAGAATATCAATCGCGTCCGCCAGTTGAATCTCGCCCCCTGCCCCCGGTTTCAAGCTGCGCAGGATTGCAAACACCTCTGGCTCGAACACATAGCGGCCATAGGATGCAAAATGCGACGGCGCATCTTCCAGTCTGGGCTTTTCCACCAGCCCCTTGACGGCCAGCGTGCCATCAGTTTGCATTTCCCCCGGCCGCAATATCCCGAATTTCGACACATCTTCCGGCGCGACCTCTCCCACTGACAACAATGTTTGGGGCTTTTTCTGATACGCAGTGATCAGTGCTTCGGTGGGCAGTGGCGACCCTTTCATAAAGTCATCGGCCAGCAGAACCGCAAAAGGGGCATTGCCGACTGCGGGGGCGGCACACAAAACAGCATGGCCAAGCCCCAGTGGCGCGGGCTGGCGCACAAACAGGCACGATACGCCTTCGGGCACGATATTTCGCACCATGTCGCGCATCTCTGTCTTGCCTGATTGCAGCAACTGGTTCTCAAGCTCAAGATTGGCGTCGAAATGGTCCCCGACAGCGCGCTTGTTGCGTCCGGTCACGAAGATAAGTTCGGTTACACCTGCCGCTATGGCTTCTTCCACCGCATATTGAACAATGGGCTTGTCAATAATTGGCAAAAGTTCCTTGGGCATTGCTTTGGTTGCAGGCAGGAAACGTGTCCCTAGCCCGGCAACCGGAAAAACGGCTTTTGTTATTCGTGTCATAAATGCTCAATCAACTCCTACTTCTTTGGATTGAAGTGTCGGAACCTGACGATGGGCGCGAACGAACTGAACTACCACCCGACAAATGGCGGAGACTCGTTACTGGTGCCGGCTGAGGGACTCGAACCCCCGACCTTCGGTTTACAAAACCACTGCTCTACCAACTGAGCTAAGCCGGCTTCCTGCGCGACTTCTATTTGCTATTCTCACATTTCTCAACACCGATTTTCATGTATCTTGGCGCAAAATACAACTTTCGCGCCGGAGTAGGGGAACTGTCGATTTTCGTCCCATAAGTGACTAAAATCTGACATAATTTTAGATAAAACCGTTCGATGAACAGGGGGTTTTTATATGGATATTGCGTTACACTTGGGCGCGCACCTGACAGATGAAGGCAGATTGCTTCGGTGTCTGACAAAGAATCGCACACTGCTTGCAGAGCAGGGAATCGATGTGCCGGACCGCGCAAATTACCGCGACATGCTGCTGAAACTGGTGTCGGCCTATCCGGAAACACCAATCGAGCCGGGCACGGATCAGATTATTCTGGACAGCATTCTGGAAGATGAAAACGCCACACGCCTGATCCTGTCAGAGCCTGATTTACTGGCATGGCGCGGCGGGGCTGTGCGCGTAGCACAATTTTATCCCGCAGCCCCGCAACGGATGAAGGCCCTGCGCGACTGCTTCATTGGCCATGACGTGACGGTGTATCTTGCAATTCGCAATCCGGCATCGTTCCTGCCCGCCCTGTTGAACCGTGTAAAGCGCGGGCACGCAGAAAAAATCCTAGGTGCGGTCCAGCCTGAGAACCTGCGCTGGTCGGCACTTGTAGAAGCGCTGCGTGCAGCATGGCCTGAAGCGCAATTTACCGTGTGGTGCGATGAAGATACCCCCTTTATCTGGCACAAACTGCTTCAGACGGTGGGCGGGTATCATCAGGACACGCCTGTGACACATAGCTTCGAATGGTTTGACGAAGTCATGGTGCCGGGGGGCGCGGAAAAGCTGGAACACTATCTGAACACCGCCCCGCCTGTTGATGACGATCATCGTCAGCGTGTGATCGGTGCATTTCTGGACAAGTTCTGCGACGAGGCGAAGATCGACGTGGATGTCAGCGTTGCCGGATGGGACGAAGAAAAAGTCGACCTGCTGTCCGAACTGTATGAAGAAGATGTCACAACGCTTGCATCAACAAACGGGGTCACGATGATACAGCCCTGACGGTCCGTCGCCCCGTTGGTGAAGTGAACGGTTCCTGTCCGGAACCGTTTCACCTGGCAAAACAGAAATTGTGGTAAGTGTTGTGATGGGGGGGCAAGGTGATTTGCCCGCCGCAATCACACCATGCCAAGCGCCGCCTTGTACAAATCAAGCACTGCTTCTTCTTCGGCAATCTCATCTGGTTTGCGTTTGCGCATGGCGATGATCTTGCGCAGAACCTTGGTGTCATAGCCGCGGCCTTTGGCTTCTGCCATAACCTCTTTTTGCTGGTCGGCTATGTCTTTTTTCTCGGCGTCAAGATGCTCATAGCGCTCTATAAACTGGCGCAACTCATCCGCGGTCACGTTATACGCATCATTCGAAATATCGGTCATTGGCGGTCCCTGTTCTGGGCTGGTTCACGGTTGCGCTGTGATGCCCAATCCCTGCTGCGGGCGCAACCCCCGACGCCAAAGCACCGCAGTGAAACGCGTCAATTCGCCAGATTGTGCGATTTGCCGCATCTGCGAAATAATTTTCATTTTGAAATACTGCGCGATCTTGATAAAGTGCCAAAAATACAGACAGGCGGAGTAATGCATCAGACACCTGAACGCGACTTGCGAAAATTTGAGAAATCCTTGCCAATAGCCCTTTTGCGCACACGAGAGGCGACGACGCGGCTGTTCAAACCCTTTATTGATCTACATGATTTGACGATGCCGCAATGGCGCGTTTTACGCGCCCTTGCCGAAGCCGACGCCCTTGATGCACGCACGCTGTCTGAACGATGTGTTATCCTGCCGCCATCGCTGACACGGATTTTCCGTGCAATGACCCTGCGCGGTTTGATCCGGCAGGTGGAATGTGCCGACGCCCGCAGGCATATGGTCGCAATTACCGACACGGGACGCGCCCTGTTCGAGCAGGTCTTGCAGGAATCAGAACCGGATTACACACGCCTTGCTGCGGCTTTTGGCCCTGAACGGCTGGACATGCTGCTGGATCTGCTGAATGAACTGCGTGATACGGCGCAAGGGCTGGTCGACCAGTCCCAACAGCAAGACACACGCAAGGTGATGCCCGGCCGCCGGTGACCCCATCAGGCAAATTTGCGCAAAACCAGCACCGCATTCAGCCCGCCAAATGCAAACGCATTGCTGACGACAACGTCAACGCTGGCATGACGGGCATCATTGGCAACCGGATCGGGCACGCATTCGGGGTCGAATTCGGTGTGATTGACGGTTGGCGCAATCACATCGTCATTCAACGCCATCAGGCAGGCCAGCAATTCCACAGCGCTGGTGCCGCCAATGATATGGCCATGCATGGATTTGGTGGATGACACCGGAAGCCTGTCCAGATGATTGCCCATAACAATGCGCAGGGCTTGCGATTCCACCCTGTCATTCGCCGCAGTGCCCGTGCCATGTGCATTGACATACCCGACATCCTCGGGCGCTGCACCCGCATCGGACAGGGCGGCGCGCATGGCCCGCACGGGGCCATCCACATCCGGCATAACAATATCACCGGCATCCGCACTTAGCCCGAAGCCTGCAACCTCTGCCAGAATATGTGCGCCGCGGGCGCGCGCATGTTCCAGATCCTCAAACACGAAAACGGCCCCGCCTTCGCCCTGAACCATGCCAGAGCGGTCGCGCGAAAAGGGCCGGCATGTGTCCCGCGCCATGACGCGCAGCCCTTCCCATGCCTTGATCCCGCCAAAGCCAAGCATCGCTTCCGATCCGCCCGTCACCATGACATCCGCCATACCCGTGCGCACCATCTGGAACGCCTGCCCCATTGCGTGGTTGGCCGAGGCACAGGCCGTCGATACAGTGAAGGCCGGTCCTTTCAGACCAAACTCCATCGAGATATGCGAGGTTGCAGCGTTATGCATCAGGCGCGGCACAACAAAGGGGTGAACGCGGTTCTTTCCATCGGCATAGACCGCGCGGTAATTGTCATCAACCGTCAGGTTCCCGCCCCCAGCCGTGCCCATGATGACCCCCGCACGAAGTCCCAGCGCATCATCCACTTGCAGGCCCGATTGCGCGACCGCTTCGCGTGCCGCCACAAGGGCGATCTGCGCAAACCGGTCCAGCATTGGCAAGATGTTGCGTGAAAAATGCTGTTCAGGGTCAAAGCCCTGGATCTCCGCGCCCACACGCACGCTCAGGCGGTCCACATCGCGGCAGGTCAGCGGGCCAATACCGCACTGCCCTGCCCGCAAGGCCGCAAAAGTTCTGGCCACATCATGTCCCAAAGCATTCAGCGTGCCAGCGCCGGTTATGACAACCCGCCTCATGCGGCTTGTCTGGCGATCAGCTTTTCGACCTCTGAAATGATCGCACCGACGGATGAAATATCAAACCCCGCCTGATCCGGCGCATTGGCATTGAAGGGAACCGATACGTCAAACGCCTCTTCAATACCGAAAATACATTCGACCAGCCCAAGGCTGTCCAGCCCAAGGTCTGACAAGGACATTTCCATGCGAACCTCGGACGTGTCGACCATCGCCTGTTCGGCGATGATGTCGATCACCCGTCTGGCCGTATCACTGGTATTCTGCATGTATTCGAGTCCCATCGGGAACACTCCATATCGTGGCAGATATGTTCCATATCGCGATAGAATGTAACAGCTTCGCAACAGAGGGCAACTCAAAACCGTGTGGGCTGAATATGTTTCCCGACCGCATCCTTGCGGTGGGAAATCACGTCGGCCGACTGCGGAATGCTGCGTGTCAGACAGCCCCTTGCACGGCACCGGCGCGCACCAGCGCATCATAAATGCGTGCGTCACGGCCATAAATGTCATCGCGGAAGTTCAGCGCGCCGCGCACATTGGTGAATGCTGTGCGGTAAACCAGATGAATCTGCACAGGATCATCCAGATAAACGCGGGTCTGTTGTCCCGTGTTCAGAACCGAATGATACAGATTGCGCGGATCATCTGTCTGGCGCGACAGCAGTTCATAGGCAAAATCACGCGGGTCATTCAGTCGCACGCAGCCCGATGAATGGGTGCGCACCGTCGTGTTGAACAGATGGCGTTCCGGCGTGTCATGCAGGTAAATGGCATAAGGGTTGGGGAACATGAACTTCACTTCGCCAAGCGCATTTGTCGGGCCGGGGGGCTGGCGCACGTTGAAGGGGAAATTCGCAGGCGTGTAGCGCCCGAAATTGATCGCCTCTCTCGGGACAACCCGACCGCGCGCATCAACGATTTGCAAATGCCGCGCCCCGCCCGACGCCAGCGCCCCCCAATAGGACCGCGCAATAATGGAACGGGGCAGCGTCCAGTCAGGATTGATTTCCAGATAGGTCATCCGGTGCGAAAACTCCGGTGTTTGCCGGTCGCCTGCCTGCGCCCCCACAACGGCGCGTGTCTCGAATGTCACTTGGTCAAAATCGATAATCTGCGCACTGAAATCCGTCAGATTAACCCAGATATGGCGGTCACCGCGCGGAATGTTCAGCCAACGCTCGCGTTCCATGGCGACGACAACCGATTTCAAGCGTTCCTCAGGGCTTACATTCAGTGCCCGAATGGTTGCCGGTCCGACAACGCCGTCAGCTTCGATCCCATGGTTCACCTGAAAATTCAGAACCGCAGTCTGAAGCGCGGAATCGTAGCTTGCTGCCGCTGAACGGTCCAGATACCCCATGGCAATAAGCCTGTTGCGCAAAGTGATAACCGCATCACTGGACGTTCCCGGCGTGAAGCGCACATCGGGCACACGCGGCCCCCAGCCGCCATTTGCAATCACCTTTTCCAAGGACTGCTTGGCGCGAAACAGGCGCGCATATTCCGGCGCATCCGGCGCAAGATTGCGCATGAACGCCGCCGGTTGCGCAGTTACAAACGCGCGCAGCAACTCTGCCGCATCAGGGCGCGGCAATTCACGCACAAAATTCCTGTCAATCCTGCCGGGGTCGATGACACCGCTGGTCAGGTCTGTTGCGAAACTTAGGAATACCTTCGTGATCTTGGCTTCCAGAAGTGCGCGGTCACGTTCGCTTTCAACCGCTTCAAACGCAGCCATAAGGCCGGGAAGATCGTATTTCGCGGCGGGCAAGCCGTGATCTCCCGCGCGTGTCAATGCATTGATCAACGCGGCGCGCCGGTCCGCATGCTCTGCCCCTGTCCAGACGGGTGCAAAATCACGCTCGCGGTAAAAGGCAGAAACCCCGCTGTCGAAAGACGCTCCTTCTGCAAGCGCCTGACGGAAAACCGGAAACTGTTGTGCATGCACCGGCAGTGCCCCGCCGACGCCCAGCACACAAACCAAACAGACTACACCTATGCAAGAGCTGAACCTTGATACGACATTTGCGGATAACAATGCACACCTCCTGCGGGAATCATAAATCAGTGATCACAAGGGTGGCAAAATATCGCCGATCAGGTCCATTCACAAGCCTGCGAGGACCGCATTACCCCCAACAGAGTGTTGCCTTAAGGTTTCTTTTAGCAAAATCCTTCACACTGCCGGCATGACACGACACAAACCCGCAATCACAATGGCGCGCCACCATGCCCATGCCGCGCCGGATGCCCCCCCCGCTTTTGGCGAATTTCCGCTTAGTTTCACGGCGCAATGGAACCGCCCGCCGATCTTTGCTTGGGTTACATCACCAAATATGTCACAAAGCTGACAATAGTGATGCATGCGACGCAGGGAAAAACGTCCGTAAACGGGCACTCTCGGTCGCATGGGGACCATTGCTTTATAACAAGAATGACCGTCAGGACAGGAAAAGGGACAGCCGTTCAGATGAGTGAACACGATTCCAACCGGATTACCCGCAGATCTATTCTTGGTGCGTTTGCAGCAACAGCAATTTCTGCTGCGCCATTTTTCCCCGGCGTCACGGCCTATGCACGCGGATCGGGCGACATTCGCAGACTGCATTTTTATTCGGGGCGGACGGGTGAGAAAATCAATCTGATTTACTGGATTGATGGGTCTTACATTCCTGAATCCTTGGCCGAAATTAATCACTTCTTCCGCGACTGGCGCAACAACGCAGTCCATGGAATCGACACACGCACGATTGATTTTCTGGCAGCCGCCCATAACATGCTGCGCGTGAATGAACCCTATATGCTTTTGTCGGGGTATCGTTCGCCGCAAACGAACGCAATGCTGCGTGCGCGTTCAAGGAATGTGGCGCAAAACTCGCTTCATCTAACCGGCAAGGCCGCTGACGTGCGCCTGCAATCGCGTTCCGTGGCCCAGATTGCCCGCGCTGCGGAAGCCTGCAATGCTGGCGGGGTTGGCCGTTATTCCAGATCGGATTTCGTGCATTTCGACTGCGGTGCAAACCGCAGCTGGGGAAGCTGACGCGCCCACGGCAAGCAAACGAACATACTGAAAAACCGGTGCCATACCCGCACCAAGCATAACGGCGCACCTTTTGTGCGCCTTTTGTCTGTTTTAATTGCCCAACTCATATTTTCGTCGCATTACTTCACTAGATTGCCTATAGTAAATGCAGCAACTGCCGACCACGTATGTAAACGTTAGCCCATAGTTCCAGGTGAATACAGGCATGTTAAGTTTCGAAAATGTCAGCAAGTCCTACTGGACTGGCAAACAGCACAAGGTCATTCTGGCGAATGCCAGTTTCACGATTGATCCGGGCATGCGGCTGGGGATTCTGGCCCAGAACGGCACCGGCAAGACAACTGTTATCAACATGATGGCAGGGTTGGAAAAGCCTGACAGCGGCAAAATTCACCGCAATTGCAGCGTTTCCTTTCCGCTGGGGTTCATGGGCGGGTTGATCACTAAACACACCGCCACCGAAAACATCCGCTATATCGCCACGCTATACAGTCTGGACCCCGATTATGTCGAAGCGTTCTGCCGCTGGATGTGTGACATCGGTGAATATTTCGACATGCCCATAGGCACATACAGCGCCGGGATGCGCGCGCGTCTGGCCCTTGCATTGATGCTGGCCATGAACTTTGACCTGTATCTTGTCGATGAAGGCATGCCATCCACGACGGACACCGCATTCAACAAACGCGCAGGAACAGTAATGCAGGAACGGTTTGAACAATCCGGCCTTGTAATTGTGTCGCATCAGGTAGAAACCTTACAACAATTCTGTAGCGCTGCCGCAGTGCTGCGCGACGGCAAGATGTATTTTTTCGACACGCTTGAACAAGCGAAAGAACTGTATGACTACTCCAGTTAAATCCCAGCGGTTTCGTTTACGCAAAACAGCGCAAAGTGCAACGCTGGCGGCGGTGGCAGGCGAAGATCAATCCCCTGAAAGCACGTCTGCGCAAGCTCAACGCCCCGCGCATCCCATTGCCACGATAAGCGTGCAAAAACGGCCAAGGGCCGCGCCACGCAGCGCAGCGCCCGACATGATAGAGCATGAAAAGGCCGATGATACCGCGCAGCCCCCCCCTGCTGCCGCGACTTCGGATCAGGAAGAAACCAGCGCCGCCCCTGACAAAGATCCCGCTGAGGGCGCACCGGATACATCACCGCCCCCTGCCCCCCCCGCGGCCGAGCATTCGGCAGATGTCGAAGGGGCCGCTGACACTGCGCTTTCTATCGATGCAATCCGCAGCGAAGGGCTGACAGCACGGCAATTGCGCATGGCCATGCGCGTTGCGCAAAAGCACGGAATTCGCGCAACTTCCGCCTATGAGGCGGTTCTGATCCTGCGCCAGCGCGGGATTGACCCTTTCGCCCGCGCAACCATGCTGGAACTGCTGGATGATGGTGAAAAATCAACATCCAAGGAACTTGCCTTGCGCGGGGAAACAGCGCCCTCGGTGGCAAACGACCCGTTGAACGCCGCGCAGGCACGCATGGCAAAAATCGCGGCAGACCGCGAACGCGAACTTGGCAAGGTGCGGCGCGACATTGCAAAACGGCGGCGCAAACGGATGCTGTTGCTGGGGGCAAGGCTGCTGGCCTTCGTCACTTTGCCAACCTTCATTGTGACATGGTATTTCTATGTCATCGCAACACCCATGTATGCAGCCCAAAGCGAATTTGTCATCCAGCAAGCCGACAGCCAGTCTGGCATGGGCGCGCTGTCGGGTGTCCTGCCATCGGCGGGGGGCATGGGCATGGGCGGCGGGCAGAGTGAAGCAACATCTGTGCAAAGCTTCCTGCAATCACGCGGTGCGATGCTGCGGCTGGACGCCGAGGAAGGGTTCAAAGACCATTTCCGCGCCCCCCATATCGACATTCTGCGCCGTCTGGCAGAAGATTCCACCGACGAGGCTGCCTATAAGCTGTATCAACGCCACGTCCAGATCGGCTATGACCCGACCGAAGGCGTTGTGCGCATGGAAGTGATCGCCGCATCACCCGAAGACAGCGAGCGTTTTGCACGCGCGCTGATAAGCTATGCCGAAGAACATGTGGACATGATGACCCAGCGCTTGCGCGACAGTCAGATGCGCGAAGCCCGCGCCAGTCTGGAAGAAGCGCAGGAAAAACTGATCGAAGCACGGCAGGCCGCCATTGAATTGCAGGAACGGTCGTCCATCATCTCCGGCGAGGTGGAACTGTCCTTGCTGTCACAACGCATTGTCGCGCTTGAAACCGAACTGACGCAGACGCGCCTTAGCGTTCAGGAAATGCGCACGAATGCAAGACCAAGTGCCGCGCGGCTGCAACCACTGGAACGCCGCGAAGAAGCCCTGCGCGCGGAAATTGAAACCCTGCGCAATTCCATGACCCAAGGGTCAAGCGAAGGCGGGTCGCTTGCACGCATCCAAAGCGAATTAATCATGGCCGAAGCCGAAGTCCAGACCCGCGAGATGATGCGCGCCCAGGCCATGCAACAGGTCGAAAGTGCGCGGATGGAAGTCAGCCGTCAGGTCCGCTATCTGGCCCTGTCGGTGGAACCCATCGCACCGGATGAAGCCACATACCCGCGCAAGCTGGAAAATTCGATTGTGGCGTTCCTGATCTTTCTTGGTGTGTATTTGCTGGCGTCCATGACCGCATCTGTGCTGCGCGAACAGGTATCGGGATAGGGCATATTCGCCTGATATAGCAATGCGGCGGTGCGGGTTTCAGGCCACCTGTCCCGCCGCCCAGCCTGATGACCACGCCCATTGAAAATTGTATCCGCCCAACCACCCGGTGACATCCACAACCTCGCCTATGAAGAACAGCCCCCTGACGGATCGCGATTCCATAGTTTTAGCATCCAGCCCCTTGGTGTCCACGCCGCCCAATGTGACTTCCGCGGTCCGGTAGCCTTCTGTCCCCACGGGGACAACCTGCCATTGGTGAACCGCGTCCCGCACCCGTGCCAGTGCCAGTTTCGACTGATCTGCCAGATTGCCCTGCACATGCGCACGCTGAACAGCCTGCCGCGCCAGCTTCTCTGGCAGCATCTTGCCTAGCGCCGTGTGCACCGCCTGTCGTCCGTTCCGGTGCTTTTCGTCCGCCAGCACCGACAAACTGTCCAAACCGGGTGCCAGGTCGACAACAACCGCCTGCCCTTCGCGCCAATAGCTTGAAATCTGCAATATTGACGGACCGGACAGGCCACGATGAGTGAACAACATACCCTCCAGGAAGCGTGTTTTGCCGCACGCCACCGACGCGTGAACCGATACTCCGGCCAATGGCTTCATTTCTTCAACTTGCCCCGCCGAGAAGGTCAGGGGGACCAATGCGGGGCGCGTTTCAACCAACCGGTGCCCGAACTGTTCCGCCAGTTGATACCCGAACCCCGACGCCCCCATTTTCGGAATCGATTTTCCGCCAGTCGCAACCACCAGATGCGGCGCATGCAGTGTGCCTGCGGCAGTTGTCACGGTGAACCCGTCCCCATGTGACACGTCGCTGACGGCAGTTCCCAGATACAGCTGCACCCCGGCCTGCTGCAAATCACTGACCAGCATCGACACAATCTGACGCGAAGACCCGTCACAAAACAACTGCCCCAGCGTCTTTTCATGGAATGCAATTCCTGCCTGCCGGACCCGTTCGATAAAATCATGCTGCGTGTAGCGGCGCAAAGCCGACAAGGCAAAGCGCGGGTTTTGCGACAGGAACTTTTCCGGCGCAATATCCAGATTGGTAAAGTTGCAGCGCCCGCCCCCCGAAATACGAATCTTCTCGCCCGGGGCGCGGGCATGGTCGATCAGCGCGACCTGCCGGCCGCGCCGCCCCGCCTCTATTGCGCAGAACATTCCTGCGGCGCCAGCCCCAAGGATGATGACATCAAACCGCTGCATCCTTCTCTTTCATCTTGCTTCAAATACTCTGGAATCAGGAACGCCCTGCCGCAGGCAGGGCGTGACATATAGGCGCGCGGCGCAGCCGCACAGTCTGGCAAGATCAGAAATGCAATGCGCGGCCGTAAGCGTCAAGCACGGATTCATGCATCATCTCGCTTAGCGTTGGATGTGGGAAAACCGTGTTCATCAGGTCTTCTTCAGTTGTTTCCAGCGCCCGGCCCACAACATACCCTTGAATCAATTCCGTCACTTCCGCGCCGATCATATGTGCGCCCAGCAATTCGCCGGTTTTGGCGTCAAATATGGTCTTGATCATGCCTTCCGGCTCGCCCAGTGCGATGGCCTTGCCATTGCCGATGAACGGGAAACGCCCGACCTTGATGGAATAGCCCTGCTCTTTTGCTTTTGCTTCGGTCAGGCCGACCGACGCGACTTGCGGGTGGCAATATGTGCATCCGGCAATGCTGCTTGGGTCAACCGCATGCGGATGGCCACCCGCGATCAGTTCGGCCACCATCACCCCTTCATGGCTGGCCTTATGTGCCAGCCAAGGGCCATTGGTCGCATCGCCAATCACATACAGCCCCTCAACGCCCGTGCGGCAATATTCATCGGTCACAACGAAAGAGCGGTCAATTTTCGCGCCCAGTTCTTCCAGCCCCAGCCCTTCGGTATTGGCCACAATACCCACGGCAGAAATAACAGTGTCGAAATCCTGGGTTTCTGTCTTGCCGCCCCGTTCGATATGGGCGGTAACCTTGCCCTTGGCGCGGTCCAGCTTCTTGACCATGGCTTTGGTCATAATGGTCATGCCCTGTTTTTCGAACTGCTTTTGCGCGAATGCACTGATTTCGGCGTCTTCGACGGGCAGAATACGGTCCATCACTTCGACCACGGTCACTTCTGCACCAAGCGTGTTGAAGAAACTTGCAAATTCGATCCCGATGGCACCGGACCCGACAACCAGCAATTTCTTTGGCATGCGTTTGGTCTGCAATGCGTGCTTGTAGGTCCACACAAGATCGCCATCCGCTTCAAGTCCGGGCAGTTCGCGCGCCCGCGCCCCTGTCGCCAGAATGATATTCGGCGCCGTCAGGGTTTCGGTGCCCTTGTCGGTCTTGACGCTGACCTTGCCTTTCGCAGGCAGGGTCGCCGCGCCCATGACGACGGTGATCTTGTTCTTCTTCATCAGATGGCCGATTCCGCCTGACAACTGCCCCGCCACCTTGCGCGAGCGCTTGACCACGGCATCCAGATCAAAGCCGATCTTTTCGGCGGTCAGGCCGAATTCCTTGGCGCGGTGCATCAGGTGGAACACTTCGGCAGAGCGCAGCAAAGCCTTGGTCGGGATACAGCCCCAGTTCAGGCAGATGCCGCCCAAATGCTCGCGTTCGACGATCGCCACGGATTTACCAAGCTGGGCTGCACGAATGGCCGCAACATAGCCCCCCGGCCCTGCACCGATTACGACAACGTCAAACGATCTGTCGGCCATATGAGTTCCTCCTCCTGCACGCACATCTGAAAGTAGTTTGGCATTAAACTATTTACTGTCACGTCGCAACGCGCAAGAGGAAACCCCGCCATGCACCACCAGCATAACTGGATCACGCAGCAGCTTTCAGTTCATTCAGGGCGTCCATATACCCGCCGCGCTCCAAAAAGGCGCGTTCGGGCGCAGTGCTTGCGCGGCCCAGCGCCGCGTTGCGGTAGGGAAAGCGCCCGAATTCACGGATGACCGCACGGTGCGCGCGCGCATGCAGCAAATTATCAGCCCCTGTTTCCGGCATGCGCAACAAGAACATGCGCACACAACGATCCTGATCCATCTGGCTTTCGGAATGCATCAGCGGCAGATAGAAAAACTGGCGGGCAGGTTCGGCAATCTGGCAGTCAAACCCAAGATGACAGGCACGCGCGGCCACACGGCGCGCCATGTCGTCCGTTGCAAAGGCCCGCGCGTCATTGCGAAACATGTTGCGCGGGAACTGGTCGGCGACAATAAGGAAGGCCAATGCGCCACGCGGGCACGATGCCCAGTTCATCAATCGCCCGTCCCGCGCTTTTTCCCATAACGTCAGATAGCGGTCACGTATCTGCGCATCGACTGCGTCGCTTTGCGCATACCATCCTTCCGGTCCGACTTCTTCTAACCAGAACGAAATGACATCATCGACGCTGGACATGACCTTAATTTCCTTGTGTTGCCTATGAACAGAATCGTGCCAGCCCCTTGAGCATCAGGCAAGTCATTTACCCGTTTTGCACAGAAAAACAGCAACATCTTGCTGTTTTACAACAGGTCCAGCGCATCAGGGCGTGTTTTCCTGTTCGGCATTTTCTGTCATCTCGGTATACACGGCCTCGACCGTGGCGGCGGACACAACCGGAGAGACGGGCGCAAACGGCCCCGTCTGGTCCACCGGCACCGCAGCACGCTGGGTCATGCGCCACATTGCATAGATTGCCAGCGCCAATGTCAGAGCCACGATATACAGGAAAAACCCGGATGGACCGATCACCCCCATCAACCACCCGATGCACAGCGGGCCGATGATCGCGCCCACGCCATTGACGAACAACAACCCCCCTGATGCCGCCGCCATCTGGTCTGATTCCAGATAATCATTCGTATAGGCCACCAGCAGCGAGTAAAGCGGGTTCGAGATGCCGCCAATAATCAGCGCGACCACCACCAGCCATACAAAGCTCAGGTCGAATATAACCGCCGTTACCCCGCCCAATGTGCCCGCAAGCGCGACATAGACCACCAGTTTGCGCCGGTCCATCCGGTCCGACAACCAGCCCAGCGGAAACTGGAACACCAGCCCGCCAAAATAGATGGCGCCCGTAAAGATCGAGATTTCAAGAACACTCAGCCCGGCCTGCGAACCCCAAACGGCGGTCATGCCAAACATTGCGGCAAACACGCCCCCCATCAGGAAAATCCCCACCACGCCCAGCGGGGACACCTCATAAAGCTGGCGGATACTCATGGATTTGGTGGTGCCGAATGTGGGTGCCGGACTGACCGACAGCAAAATGGGCGCAAACGCCAGCGACACCAGAACCGAAGGAATAACAAACAGCATGAAGCCCGCAGGATCCGCAAAGTTGATCAGGGCCTGCGCACAGATGATCCCCACCATCTGCACGATCATGTACAGCGACAGCGTCTGACCGCGGTTTTCATTGGTGGATGCGTTGTTCAGCCAGCTTTCGGCCGTGACATAAACGCCCGAGAAACAAAACCCGATCAGCACACGCAACAAGGCCCAGACAATCCAGTCAGGGATTGCTGCATACATAACCAGAATTGCGGAAATCAAAGACCCCAGTGCCGCGAACACCCGCACATGGCCAACCCGCCGAATAAGTTCCGGCGTCGCGCGCGACCCGAACAGGAACCCGACGAAATAGGCAGACATGACAACCGACATCTGAAAGGTTGTAAACCCTTCGATCGCGCCGCGAATCCCCAGCAATGTGCCCTGCACACCATTGCCGACCATCAGCAACAGCATACCCAGCAAAAGCGCCCAGGATGCAGTAAAAACATGCAACATCGTCATACCTGTCTGTTGAAGTCGTCAGGCCAAGTCTAACGACTGGCCACCATCGCCGATACCCTTAGCCATGGGCATGTATCGGGAATATGATCAAAGCGACTATTTATAGGGGAATTCAGTCGGGAAACAGCAACGACGCATCGCCATAGGAAAAGAAGCGGTACCGGTTGGCAATGGCATGGGCATAGATTGCCCTGATACGATCACTGCCCATAAGGGCCGAAACCAGCATCATCAGCGTTGATTTCGGCAAATGGAAATTTGTCATCAACCCGTCAGCAATGCGGAACCGGAAGCCGGGGGTGATGAAGATATCGGTCTTGCCACTCCATTGTCCAATCACGCCGGGGGCTGTGGCCGCAGTCTCGATCAGGCGCAACGCGGTTGTGCCAACCGCAATAACGCGCCCGCCTGCCGCTTTGGTGTCCATGATGGCTTTTGCAGCAGATGGTGTGATCTGGCCCCATTCGGCATGCATTTTGTGATCGCGGATGTCATCCGTCTTGACCGGCAGGAATGTGCCCGCGCCCACATGCAGGGTCACTTCTGCAAAGTTCACCCCGTTGGCGCGCAGGGTTTCCATAAGGTCGGTATCAAAATGCAACGACGCAGTCGGCGCGGCCACAGCGCCCCTGTCGCGGGCAAAGACTGTCTGGTAATCATCGCGGTCGCGCGCATCGGCGGCGCGGCGTCCGGCAATATAGGGCGGCAAGGGCATCTGGCCTGCGACATCCAGTGCATCGTCGAAGGCGTCCCCGTCCATGTTAAAGCGAAGCACCACATCTTCGGCTGTTTTTTCGACGACTTGCGCCTGCAAGCTGTCGGTGAACACCACTGCATCGCCCATCGCAATCTTTCGCAAGGGCTTGGCCAGCGCGCGCCAGCTGCCATCGGGGCAGGGTTCTATCAGCGTCACCTCGATCTTGGCGCTGACAGGGCCTTGGGCACTGTTGCGCGGGCGCTGCCCTGTCAGACGGGCCGGAATGACGCGCGTGGTGTTGATAACCAGCAAATCACCGCGCCGCAGAATATCGGGCAGATCCTGCACATGACGGTCCGAAAACACATCGCCTTGCGCCAATAGCATCCGCGCAGCAGGGCGCGGACGCACAGGGCGCGTTGCAATCAGGTCTTCAGGCAGATCAAAATCGAAATCGGACAGCTTCATGAGCACACCGCACTTGGTTTGGCCTGCCCCTTTAACTTGCCACAAAGACCGCTACAACAGGGCAAGTCTGCAAATGAAAGGAAACCGACATGTTAAAGCAAGGTGACACTGCCCCCGATTTCACACTGCCCCGCGATGGCGGCGGCGAATTGACACTGTCTGCGCTGCAACCCGCCAAGGTCGTGCTGTATTTCTATCCGCGCGACGACACGCCCGGCTGCACCACCGAAGCACTGGAATTCACAGCCCTTGGTGCCGAGTTCGCGGCCGCAGGCGCACAGGTGGTCGGCGTGTCCAAGGACACAGTCGCCAAGCATGACAAGTTCATCACCAAACATGATCTTGGTGTGGCACTGGTATCCGATGCAGACAGCGACGCATGCGAACGCTATGGCGTCTGGGTCGAGAAAAACATGTATGGCAAAGTGTCGATGGGCATTGAACGCGCGACATTCCTGATTGGCGGTGACGGTCGCATTGCGCAGGTCTGGCGCAAGGTAAAGGCCAAGGGCCACGCAGAAGAGGTGCTGGAGGCTGTGCGCAACCTATGACACTGTCCTTGCGCGAAATGGCCGTCGATGTGCTGACCACAGCGGACGGGCGCGAAAAATGCGCCCGCTCGCGCCGGCATGCGGCGGCGTGGTTTGACGCGCGCAAGGCAGGCGCGCCCCTGCCCCTTGGCATGGCCGAACCGCCCCTGCGCCCTGCGCGGCCTGACCGGCCCGAACTGCTGGACCCGCGCGATGTCCCGCGCCGCCGCCCCGGCAGCGCGCAGGGCCGGATTGCCATTTTGCATGCCATTGCGCATATTGAACTGAATGCGGTCGATCTGCACTGGGATCTTATTGCGCGCTATGGCGACATTGATATGCCGGTGGGCTTTTACGATGACTGGGTCAAGGCCGCGGACGAGGAATCCAAGCATTTCGGGCTGGTGTGCGATTGCCTTGAATCCCTGGGCAGCCATTATGGCGCACTCCCCGCGCATGCGGGAATGTGGCGCGCCGCCGAAGACACCGCCAGCGATATTCTGGGCCGTCTGGCCGTGGTGCCAATGGTGCTGGAAGCGCGCGGTCTGGATGTCACCCCCGGCATGATCGAGATATTCACCCGCGCGGGCATGGATGACGCCGTTACGGCGCTGAACGTCATCTATGCCGAAGAAGTCGGGCATGTGGCCTATGGGTCCAAATGGTTCAACTTCTTATGCGGGCGCGACGGCAAAGACCCGCAGCCGGTGTTTCTTGAACTTGTGCGGCGCTATTTTCACGGTCCGCTGCGCCCGCCGTTCAACGAAGAAAAGCGCGCGCAGGCCGGTATTCCACCAGATTTTTACTGGCCATTGACCGAACCCGATCTGGGTGGACACGGGTAATCGGGCAATTTGGGGGACGAAAACACTCGCGTGATACGTGCATCGCGGCATTTCGGTTCCCCCAAAAGACGCAGATAACACATTGAATCGGCAGAATCTCGCTGATCGGTGCCTTCAGGGGTGATGTTGCGCTGCAACAGTCAGGAAAAATCTTGCAGCACTGGTTAAGCTTGCGTAATCACACACAGGGCGCTGATGTGTGTACGGGTTCACATCGACTGTTGTGCGTATGCCCTTGTCAGTTGGCGATATGGGAACTCTGCTTTGAAACAAATGCTTATGCAACTGAATCACCGGCTGGAGCGCCACCTTCCCGAACAAAGGCTTTTCCTTCGATCAGAGACCACCACGCGCTTTGTTCGCCTGCGCCCTGTAACGCAGGCTGTGGCGCTTGCATCTGTGACCAGTTTCTTTGCATGGGGCATCATTGCAACATCCATCCTGCTGATGGATTCGATCGGGTCGGGCAATTTGCGCGACCATGCAGAACGCGATCAGGCAACTTATGAGCAGCGCCTGAACGAACTGGCGGCAGAACGCGACCAGCGCGCCGTTGAAACAGAAGCCGCGCAAGCCCGCTTTTCCGAAGCTATGACGCGCATTTCCGATATGCAGCTGCAACTTCTGGCCTCGGAAGAACGACGTCTGGAGCTTGAAACCGGCATCGACAATATTCAGCACACCATCCGCCGTGTCGTGCGCGAACGCGACGAAGCGCGCGCCCGTCTGGCCGAAGTGACAACCACGCTGGAAGCGGAAACCGGCACGACGCAGACCACCGCAGACCGGTCACGCGAAACAGAAGATATGCTGGACTACCTGCTGATTGCGATGGACAAGATGGCGGGATCAACGCGTGAACTGACGCTTGATGCCGAACAATCCGTCAATCAGGCGCGGCATCTGGCCCTTGAAAACGAATTGCTGCGCGATCGCAATCACATGATCTTTTCCCAGCTGGAAGACGCGCTGGAAGTTGTCGTCGAACCGCTGGAACGTGTTTTCCGCGCAGCCGGTGTGACCCCCGACCAGATACGCCGTCTGGTGCGGCAAGGGGCCAATTCGCAGACCGCGTCACTTCGTCCGATATCTGTGTCGACATCTGGCGTCATGTCGCAGGATCAGGACATTGCACGCGCCAACGCCGTGTTGCAGCGCCTGGCCGATATTCATGCCTACAGGCTTGGCATAAACCGGTTGCCTGTCGCGCGCCCCGTATCGGCTAATGTGCGCGAAACATCCGGCTTTGGCATGCGCCGCCATCCGCTGACCGGTCGCAGCACCATGCATAACGGTCTTGACTGGGCAGGATCACGCGGGACTGCAATTCACGCCACCGCCGATGGTGTCGTCAAATCCGCAGGGCGTCAGGGTGGATATGGCAATCTGGTCATCATCCAGCATGAATTCGGGATCGAGACTTATTACGCTCATTTGAACTCAATGGACGTGCGGGCGGGACAAAGGGTATCGCGCGGACAGAAGATTGGTGGTATGGGCACGACTGGAGCGTCAACCGGTGTGCATTTGCATTATGAAGTGCGAATCAACGGTCGACCAGTAAACCCGCAAACCTACATAAGGGCCGGACAGCATGTTTTCTAAAAGCCGCATCAACGAGACCGCAAGCAAACCTTCAAACGAGGCAGCTCCGGCGTCCCCTCCTGCGGAAACTCCATCCTTCCTGCGTCAAGGTGGCGCGGATACCGCACCCGCACAGATGACAAAATCCAAACCCGCTGCATCTGTTCTGGCGTCTGATCTGACGGTGACCGGCAACCTGAAAACCACAGGCGATGTCGTTATCGAAGGAAATGTTGATGGTGACATTCGCGCGCATCTGCTGACCGTCGGTGAAACGGCCACCATTCGCGGTGAAATCGTTGCCGATGACATCGTGATCAACGGCCGCGTCATCGGTCGGGTGCGCGGCCTGAAAGTGCGCCTGACATCAGCCGCGCAGGTTGAAGGTGACATCATTCACAAGACAATCGCCATCGAATCGGGTGCGCATTTCGAAGGATCCGTGCAGCGTCAGGATGACCCGCTTCAGACATCGCGCGGGGCGACGGGGCAGCAACAGCAACACCCCCAGACATCCGGCCAACCGTCTGCTTCGCCAGCACAATCATCCGCGCCGAAGCATCAGCATTCTGCACCGCCGGCAATGTCCGAAGCCGTGAAGAAAGCCACCGATCAGAAGAAAAACGCCGGCAATTCCTAAGCCGTTTACAAAATTCACACAGGGCCGCGATTGATCAAGCCTCAATCGTGGCCCTGTTTGCATTTGAAGGTGCAAAACCGGTTTTGAACAGGAAATATAGCACAGACGTCACGCCATTTCTGGCCACACGACCCCACCTGTCATCATGAGTTTGAAATCTGGTACGGGTGGGGAGACTCGAACTCCCAAGCCTTGCGGCGGGGGATTTTGAATCCCCTGCGTCTACCATTCCGCCACACCCGCGTGCCAGCAGGTGGGTGAATACCGCGCCTTTGCGCCGCCTGCAACTGCGAAGATGCATCGGATGAAAGTTATTTCCGGCCCCTGATCGGTGCCATGATCCCTTCAGATTGACTCGGCGGGGCAATTCATTTATCAGACGGTAACTGTTGCGACAGTTCATCCGATCGCGGGACGCGAAATGTATGCGTCTCATAACTGTTCCGGCCCGACGCCGAAACCATGGAAACGCATGACAAAATTTTCTGATCTGAAGCTGGACCCCAAGGTCCTGAAAGCTATCGACGAAGCGGGCTACACAGTCCCTACCCCCATTCAGGCGCAAGCCATCCCCTACGCGCTTGAAGGGCGTGACGTGTTGGGCATTGCACAGACCGGCACGGGCAAGACCGCGTCGTTCACGCTGCCGTTGATCACGCGTCTGGGGCGTGGCCGTGCCCGCGCGCGCATGCCGCGTTCACTGGTGCTGGCACCAACACGCGAACTGGCCGCCCAGGTGGCCGAGAATTTTGACACTTATGCCAAACACACCCGCCTGACCAAGGCGCTGCTGATCGGTGGCGTGGCATTTGGTGAACAGGACAAGCTGATTGATCGCGGCGTCGACGTTCTGATTGCGACACCGGGTCGGTTGCTGGACCATTTCGAGCGCGGCAAACTGCTGCTGACCGGCGTCGAAGTGATGGTTGTGGATGAAGCCGACCGCATGCTGGATATGGGGTTCATTCCCGACATTGAACGTATTTTCGGCCTAACGCCGTTCACACGGCAGACGTTTTTCTACTCTGCCACGATGGCCCCGGAAATCGAGCGTATTACCAATACGTTCCTGTCCAATCCCGCACGCATAGAAATAGCGCGTCAGGCATCCGCGTCCGAAACCATCGCTCAGGAACTGATCCAGTTGCAAGCGACGCGGCGCGATACTGCGGCCAAACTGAAGCGCGAAACCCTGCGCGCCGTGATCGAAGCCGAAGGCGAAAAGCTGGAAAATGCGATTATTTTCTGCAATCGCAAAGTAGATGTCGACATCCTGTACAAGTCACTTGTGAAACACAAATACGACGCAGCCCCCATTCATGGTGACCTTGACCAGTCGGTGCGCACGCGAACGCTGGAAAAGTTCCGCGCAGGCGATCTGCGGCTGTTGATTGCATCCGATGTGGCCGCACGCGGCCTTGACGTGCCGTCCGTCAGCCATGTGTTCAACTTTGACCTGCCATCGCACCCTGAAGATTATGTGCACCGTATCGGGCGCACGGGACGCGCCGGAAGAACCGGCAAGGCCATTTCGATCATGGTGCCGTCTGACCAGAAATATCTGGATGCGATTGAAGCCCTGTTGCAAAAGACCTTGCCACGGGTTGAAGCCCCCGAACTGCAAGCCCCTGTGCGCGTTCGCCACAAGGACCGGCCAGCGAAAGCCGAAACTGCCGAAAAGGTGGAACAACCCGCACCGCGTGAAGCGGCGCCGCAAGATAGCATTGCCCAGGATGACGCTGCGCAACGCGATGTGGCCCCTGCACCTGCACCTGCGCCCGCCCCTGCCGCGCGCGCTGAAAAACCACGGCGCGGCGGACAGCAGCAGCGCAACACACCAGCGCGCGAACATGCCCCGCGTGAACGCAATTCCAACCGTGGCGACAACGTGGTTGGCATGGGCGACCATGTTCCGGATTTCCTGCTGCGCGAATTTCGCAGCGCCTGACGACATATTGCGCCGCTTGCGGGCGTCACAAATAAACAAAAGCCGCGCTGGACCCAGCGCGGCTTTTTGACATTGGGTAGCCCCTATTCAGCGATACAGCAGCGATACTTTGTTGTGAAACAGGTGCATTTTTGCGGGGTCGGCTTTCAACTTCACGGTTTTGCCGCGCAGATTGTTATGCGTGCCTGCAAGTTTGGCAAGCACAGGGGCGGCGTCGGGGCCATCGGGCTTGAAATACAGCACCGTTAATTCGCCCAGTGCTTCGACCAGATCCACCTCTCCCTGATACAGGAAATCATCATCATCTGTGGCAATCAGGTCTTCGGGGCGCACGCCCAGATTGACGGACAGCCCCTTGTCGGCATCAGTTGTGGGAATATCGACGCGCGCCACACCGCCACCGGCCAGCTTGACGGCCGATTGCGCGCCCGTTTCGGTAACTTCACCGGCCAAAAGGTTCATCGCGGGCGAGCCTATGAACTGCGCCACGAATTCGCCATTGGGGCGCTCATACAGATCCAGCGGTGAGCCGACCTGCGCAATCCCGCCACCCGCCAGCACGACGATACGGGTCGCAAGGGTCATCGCCTCGACCTGATCATGGGTAACATAGATCATGGTCGAATCGGGCATCGATTCCTTCAGCTTTGCGATCTCGATGCGCGTGGCCACACGCAACGCGGCATCAAGGTTCGAAAGGGGTTCATCGAACAGATACACTTTCGGGTCGCGCACGATAGACCGGCCAATCGCCACGCGCTGGCGTTGCCCGCCTGACAGCGCTTTCGGCAAGCGGTCCAGATAGGGGCCAAGTTGCAGGATATCGGCAGCCCGGTTTACCGCGGCGTCAATCTCTGCCTTGCTTTTCTTGGCGATTTTCAACGCAAAGGCCATGTTGTCGCGCACAGTCATATGCGGATAAAGCGCATAGGACTGGAACACCATGGCAATGCCGCGCTGCGCGGGGGGGATGTCATTGACGACCATGTCGTCAATTTCCAATGTGCCCCCCGTTATCTTTTCCAGCCCTGCGATCATGCGCAGCAGTGTGGATTTCCCGCAACCCGACGGGCCGACAAAGACAATCAGTTCGCCTTTCTTGATGTCAAGATTGACATCCGACAACACTTTGACTTCGCCATAGGCCTTTTCAACATCTGTCAGTTTCAGATCTGCCATGCTGTCCTCCCCTTCATTGTTTTATCGCCTTACGACAAGACAGGGCTGCCATGGCCCCAGATGCACCAAACCGTCCTCTCCAGGGCCGGAACTGTTCAGGTCCTGTCCGACAGTGACCCAATGCCCTTCAGGCAGATACAATGTTGCCGGATCATGGCTTAGGTTGAAGGCACAGAACATCACCTCTCCCGCCTCCTCGCGGATAAAGGACAATGTATCGCCGGACACATGCAAATCGCGCAACACGCCATGCGTCAATGCGCGGTGGGCGCGGCGAAACGCAATCGCGCGGCGGTAGTGATGCAGCAAGGCATCGGGCGCACGTTCCTGGGTATCGACGGCCAGTCCCACATGTTCGCGCGCCACAGGCAACCACGGAACCGCTGTCGAAAACCCGCCATTCACAACCGATCCCGTCCATACCATGGGGGTGCGGCACCCGTCACGGCCCTTGAATTCCGGCCAGAACCGGATGCCATAAGGGTCTTGCAGGTCATCGAAACACAACTCCGCCTCTGGCAGGCCCAGTTCCTCGCCCTGATACAGGCACACAGAACCACGCATGCACATCATCAGCGTGGCATAGGCCCGCGCCGCTGCGGGGCTAAGATCCCAACGTGTGATGTGGCGCGGGACATCATGGTTTGAGAATGCCCAACACGCCCAACCATCCGGCGCCACATGGTCCAGATGGCGCAGCACGGCGGATATACGCGCCGCCGACGGGGCATCTGCGGCCAGAAATTCGAACGCATAGCACATCTGGACCTTGTCGTTGCCGGATGTGTATTCGCCAAGGATTTCAAGCCCCTTCTGGGCATCGCCCACCTCGCCCACGGCAGATGCGCCATAGGTGTCCAGAACCGCACGGAAGCGGCGCAGGAAATCCAGATTTTCCGGCTGGTTCTTGTCGTAGATATGTTCCTGATGGTTATAGGGGTTCACCGCAGGCGCAATGGTGGCATTGCGCTGTTCGGGTGGCAGCGGTGGGTTGTCACGCAACTGATGATCATGAACATAGAAATTGATCGTATCCAGACGGAACCCGTTGACGCCCCGTTCCAGCCAGAACCGCGCCACGTTCAGCAATTCTTCCTGAACTGCGGGTTCGTGAAAATTCAGGTCCGGTTGCGATGACAGGAAGTTATGCAAGTAATACTGGCACCGTGTGGTGTCCCATGCCCAGGCAGAGCCACCAAAGATCGACAGCCAGTTATTGGGCGGTGTGCCATCCGGTTTGGGGTCAGACCACACATACCAGTTTGCACGCGCATTATCACGGCTGGCGCGGCTTTCCTTGAACCACGGGTGCTGGTCGGATGTATGCGACAACACCAGATCGATCAGCACCTTGATGCCCAGCTTATGCGCCATGCCGACCAGCGCATCAAAATCCGACAATGCGCCGAACATTGGATCAACATCGCAATAATCCGACACATCATAGCCGAAATCCTTCATCGGTGATGTGAAGAACGGGCTGATCCAGATCGCATCCACCCCAAGGCTGGCGATATACGGCAGGCGTTCCACGATACCGCGCAGATCGCCGATACCGTCGCCATTGCTGTCTTGATAGCTGCGCGGATAGATCTGATAGATCACCGCACCACGCCACCAATCGGGTGAAAGCTCCAGCCCGCGTTCAGGCTGCAACAGGGTTTGAACAGACACGAGGTTCTCTTTCCTTATTTGACAGAGCCGGCCAGCAGGCCGCGCACCAGATAGCGTTGCATTGTGAAAAAGACGAGCAACGGCACCGCAATGGACACAAACGCCGCTGTCGCCAGAATGCCCCAGTCCCCGCCCCGAGAGCCAAGCAGGTCATCGGCAATCTTGACAGTCATGACCTGCGATTCCGCGCCCGATGGCAAGAAAACCTTGGCCACAAGCAGGTCATTCCATGTCCACAGAAACTGAAAGATGGCAAAAGACGCAAGTGCCGGAAAACTAAGCGGCAGGATTATGCGCACGAAAATCTGGAAATCCGTGGCGCCATCCACCTTGGCAGATTCGATAATGTCGCGCGGCAGGCCAACCATGTAGTTTCGCAACAGATACACCGCAAGCGGCAACCCGAATCCCGTATGCGCAAGCCATATGCCAAAGAAACTCTGGCCGATGCCGACATCCGTGTGCAGTTTCAGCAACGGCACCAGCGCCAGTTGCAACGGCACCACCAGCAGCCCCACAACCGCTGCGATCAACAGCCCCCTGCCCGGAAAATCCATCCATGCCAGCGCATAGGCCGCAAAAGCCGCAATCAGGATCGGGATGATCGTAGCAGGGATGGTCACTGTCAGCGTATTGATAAACGCGCGGTCCATCCCGTCGGCAAACAGCACGGTCCGGTAATTTGCCAGCGTGAATTTGGGCGGCGTTCGCGCTTCAAAATACAGGGTTGGGCCACGGGTTATTTCTTCCGGGCTTTCAACCCTGTAGCGCCCGTCGCGTTCAATGACGACTGTGCCACCGGTGCGCAGTTCGGACACCTGACCTGCGGCAAATTCATCGGGTGCGACCGCGCGCGTGCCATAAGCCGCGACCACGCCTTCGCCATCGGGGAAACTCGCGGCCAGCGCGGGGTCATCAAAGACATTGCCTTCCAGAATAAAGATGCCGCCTTCTTCGCGCGCACCATCAGCCGCCACACGCGCACGGAAATTCAGATCCACGGAAAACGGCGCCTGCCACCAGCCGGAATTGGAAATCTGGTCGCGGTCGCGGAACGATGACACAAACAACCCGATTGTCGGCAGCAGCCACAGCAGCACCAGAATAACCACCGTGATATTGACGGCCAGTTTGCCACCCTGATTTTGTCCAGCAATATTGTCCATTGTGTTCCCCTCCCCGCCTTAGCGCATTTCTTTTCTGGCTTGCCGGATGTTCCAGACCATCACCGGCAGCACGAGGATCATGATGACGAAAGCAACAGCCGTTGCCCGCCCGTCATCGCGGAACATGTAGGTCATCATATAACTGGGCAGAATGTGGGTTCCGAAATTGCCGCCGGTCATGGTGTAGACAATGTCGAACACCTTCAGCACCAGAATGGTGATGGTGGTCCAAACGACAATAATCGTGCCCATGATCTGGGGCACCTTGATGGAAAAGAACACCTGAAACGGGTTTGCCCCGTCAATAATCGCGGCCTCGATGGTTTCTTCGGGAATGCCGCGCAGCGCCGCTGACAGAATAACCATGGCAAAGCCTGTCTGAATCCACACCAGAATGAACATCAGAAAGAAATTGTTCCAAAAGGACACCTGAATCGGATCAACCGGCACCAGCCCGAAGAAATCGCGCAGCGAATTGATGATGCCGATATCGGGGTTGGCCGAATACACAAATTTCCAGATCAGCGATGCCCCCACAAAGGAAATCGCCATAGGCATAAAGATCAGGGATTTGGCAATATTCCCCCAGGACAGGCGGTCTGTCAGTTGCGCAACCAACAGCCCCAGAAACGTGGCCATTGCGGGCACGAACAAAACCCACAGCATGTTGTTGAACACCGCCGTGCGGAATGTCCCCTCGTTCATCAGGTCAAAATAATTCCCCAAGCCAATGAAATTCATGCCGGACCGATCAAAGAGCGACCGATAGAAAGACCCGATCACAGGATAAACCAGATACAGGCTAAGGGCGAATATGGCGGGAAACAGGAACAGCCAGGGGCGCACTTTGTTTGCACGGTTGATGTTGCGCCCTGCGTGCGGGCCACGCGCAGGAAAGATGAACTTGTCCAGTATCAGATTGGACGCGTAGAAATACCCGACACATCCACCGACGCCGATGATGATCGTCAATATCCCTTGCAAGATTGGTGACATCTTCCCCCCCTTCGCCGCCGCAATCGCTGCCAGGACAGCGCCCCGCCAGCTGCGCTTGCTTTTAGAAAAGCAGTTGCAAAAAGCGGGGCCACAACATGTGCGGCCCCGCTAAAATAGCTTTAGCGCATTGCATCCCAGCGCTGCTGGATCGCATCGGCTGCGGCCTGTGCATCGCCTTGGGTGGTGTAATCGACCATGCCGGTCCAGAACGCCCCTGCGCCAATCTCACCTGGCATCACATCGGATGCATCAAAGCGGAATGTGGTCGCATTCAGCAGGATCTCGTTCATTGCGCGCAAAGAGTCGTCGCCGAACGTGTCCAGATTGACGCCGGTATGCGGCGTCAAGAACCCTGATTGCGCCATCCAGATTTCATGCGCGATGGGCGCTTTCAGGAATTCGATCAGGCCGCGCGTCGCGGGGCTGTCATTGGTGATAGCGAACTGTGTGCCTGCACCAAGAACCGGCTCCCCCAGATCGCGTTCACTTGATGCGGGGAAATAGAAGAAATCGTAATCAAAGCCGAATTCCGACCCTTCGGGAAAGAAGGACGGAATGAAAGACGCCTGTTTGTGCATGTAGCACGCGGGCGGGATCTGGAACAAACCGGCGGGGCTGTCGCGGAAATCGGTGGTTGCGGACGCTTCCGCGCCGCCTTGTGCCCAGCCATCAGTGCGCACGAATTCGCCGTAAGCTTCAATCGCTTCTACCACGCGGGGGTCGTTGAACGGCACGTCATTGGTGATCCAGCCGTCATAAACTTCCGGCTCATGCAGGCGCAGCATCATATCCTCGACCCAGTCGGTCGCAGGCCAGCCGGTTGCCGCACCTGACCCAAGCCCGATGCACCATGGCGTGCCACCATCCTCGACCATTTGCGCGGACAGCGCTTTCAGGTCTTCCAGCGTTTCGGGGATTTCATAGCCCATTTCATCGAATTGTTCGGGGCTGTACCAGACCAGAGATTTCACATCGACCTTGTAGAAAAAGCCGAACATTTCGTGCTCGCCATCGGGATTGGCAAACGTGCCAAGATCAACCCAAGACTGACCGGCCGCATAGTTTTCAACCATCCAGTCGGCGGTTTCCTGACCCAACGGTGACAGCGCACCGATTGCGGCCATGTCAGATGCCAGTCCGGGTTGCGGGAATACCGCGATATTCGGTGCGGAATTCGCCTGCACCGCAATCACGATATCCTGCTCGAAACTGTCAGAACCGGAATAGTTGACGGTCGCGCCTGTAGCGTTTTCAAAATAGGCAAGCACATTGCGCAGCATGCCCGCATCCGGCTGCAACCATGGGCCGGAAACAGTGATGGTTTCGCCACTGAAATCATGCGCTGCCGAAAATTCCTCGAAGCTATCCCAGTTGAAGCCGTCGGTGCCCGGCTCAACAATCAGGTCTTGCGCGGACACACCACCGGCCATCAGGGCAAGCGTCGCGACGCCTGCGTAAAATTTGGTTTTCATTGTCATCCTCCCAAGGTTGACGATCTATTGTGCACAAATTTTTAGCTTGTGCTGATCAGCATCCCAGCAGTTTGGAATCAGTTTTCCAAAACGCTTTGGATATCCGGACATTTGCCGATCATATTGGGCAAGTCAATCATCTATGTATCAAATAACCTTTTTTTATTAGCTTGCTTTGGACTTGCAGCATTGCATGAACAGGATTTTCCACTTTCCAAGAGTCATTTTTTGCGCATACTGCATTCAAACATTCAAGGCGGTTTGACTAAACAATGGGCATCACACTGAAAGAACTTGCGGCCTCTTTGAAACTTTCGCCGACAACGGTTTCACGCGCGCTGAACGGGTATCCGGAAGTGAACGCCAAAACCCGCAAACGTGTGCGCGACGCGGCCGAGCACGCAAATTACCACCCCAACACACGCGCCAGAAGTCTGGCGACGGGGCGCACACATGCAATCGGGCATGTGATTCCGCTGTCTGCCAGTCATGAAATCGTAAACCCCGTATTTGCCGATTTCATCGCCGGCGCGGGCGAGGCCTATTCCCGCGCAGATTATGAAATGGTGCTGAGCATGGTTCCCGATGCGCAGGAAGAACAGGCATACCGCAACATGATTGCGCGCGGCGCAGTCGATGGCTTGATCGTGCATGGCCCCAAACTGAATGATCCGCGCATTGCCCTGTTGACACAGCTGGGCGTGCCCTTTGTGGTTCATGGACGCTCCAGCGGGGTGACTGCGCCCTATTCGTGGCTGGATATCAACAACAACCGGTCCTTCCGGCGGGCCACCGAATTTCTGCTGCAACTGGGCCATCGCAGGATCGCGCTGGTCAATGGTCTGGAAAACATGGATTTCGCCATGCGCCGCCGCACCGGATATCTTCAGGCGCTAAAGGATGCAGGCATCAGCGCTGACCCTGTCCTGATGCGACAGGCCGAAATGACAGAAGTGTTCGGCCACCGCGCCGCCACCGAACTGATGCGCCTGCCCGACCCGCCCACAGCGTTTTTGTCTTCGTCCATGCTGGTGGCCTACGGGCTGCGGCGGGCCTTGGTCGATCAAGGCGTCCGCATGGGGCGGGATGTGTCGGTTATCACACATGATGATGACCTGTCCTACCTGCCAAATGGCGACGGACTGCCGCTGTTTACGGCAACACGGTCATCAGTGCGCGACGCTGGCCGCAAAGCCGCCGAAATGCTGTTACAGCTGATTGATGCCCCCAAGCAGCCGCCATTGACCTGCCTGATGGAAACCACGCTGATTGTCGGGGAAAGCACAGGCCCCGCGCCACAATGAACACTGCACCACCCCAGATACACCATGGCGCAGCAACAGCGTGGCTTGCGCAGACGGGGATTCCCGCCGTGCATGCCAAGGGTCCATATTTCATGCGTGGCCCGCGAAACACCGCGCTGTTGATCATGGCGGCGGCGTTAAGACCTTGCAGCGCCTGCCCGAAGCGTCCTATCACGCGCACGACGCCACCATCCTGACCTGAAGAAGACAGATCCATGACTGCACCACTTGGCACGACACCTGCACCGCTTGTTCTGGTTGCCGACATTGGCGGCACCAATACCAGAATGGCACTTGCGCGCGGGCGCGATCTGGTCTCCGGCAGCACAACCCGCTTCAGAAATGCCGAGTATTCAGAGCTTGGGGAAATCGTATCGCAATATCTGTCCCATCAGGATGAGCAGCCTGAAAAGGCGGCCTTCGCACTGGCGGGGATCATCCATGGCGATCAGGCCGAAATGACCAATCTGGGCTGGAAGGCCGATGCACGCGAAATTGCGCGCGACAATCGCATTGCCCATGTGCACTTTCTGAACGACCTGCAAGCCCAAGGGTATGCTGTGGGCGGATTGCCCGCAAGCCATCTGCGCACAATCCGGCATGGCCAGCGCGAAGGGAACACACGCCTGGTGATCGGGCTTGGAACCGGCGTAAATGCAGCGCCCGTTTTCACCACCAGCGCGGGGCAGTGCGTTGTGCCCGCGTCAGAATCCGGCCACATACATCTGCCGCTGCGCGGGCAGGATGATTACAATCTGGCCGACTGGCTGGTTGCACGGCGCGGCATAGCCTCGGTCGAGGATGTTCTGGCAGGTGCGGGGCTGGAGCGGTTGTATAGCTTTCATGCCGAACAAACAGGCGTGGCGGGCGGCAAGGATGCGGCCGCAATACTTGCCGCAATGGAGACGGGCTGCACGCTGGCCCAAAGTGTCGGGCGTCACTATGTACGGCTTTTGGGGCAGACCGTGGCCAGCCTTGCGCTTGTCACCCTGCCCTATGCGGGCATTTACCTGATTGGTGGCGTGGCGCGGGCGTTCACCCCCTGGCTGGACCAGTTCGGGTTTGAAGCCGCCTTTACCGATATGGGGCGCATGTCGGCACTGGTGCAGCGCTTTCCCGTGGCGATGGTCGAAGATGACTATGCCGCACTTGCAGGATGTGCCGCCTATCTGACATCGCGCTGATCGCGGGGCGGCATCCGCTGGCCGATATAGTTCATGACATAGGCCAGAATAACGAACGCAACCGTAATTCCCGCAAGATTGGGCAGCACCCCGTCCCAGCCCAACCGCGCCACATTCAAAAACGGATAGGGATACCACCCCGTAAGCGCGCCACGCAACAGCGCATAGGCACCATAACACGCGGGCCATATAACCCATGACAGCGGGCGCGCACCGCCGCGCGGGTCAACGCGCGTCACCTCCATCAACCAGAACCACAGCACTGCGGCAGGCAAAACCGTATGAAACGCCTGATCGGTCCACCAGCGCAACCCGTTGGGATTGAACAAATGCGCCAGCATGATGTGATAGACCAGCGCCACCATAATCATGGACAGGGTCAGCATGCTCATCCAGCCAAAGGACAGCCGCCGCCCGCTGATGGCGATGGTCACGAATGTCACCGCAGTCAGCGCATTGGTCAGGATGGTGAAATACCCGCCCGAACGCCACAGCGCCGCAAGAATGCCGCCACTGCCCATGCGCAGCGTCATATGCGCGACCAGGGCCGCCACGGCAATACCACCAATCATCCCCGCAATAATGCGGTATTTCGGATCTATTTCCAAAACTGACTGCTCCTGACCGACCTGTCGTGATGGGGCTGGGTAAGGGGGCATCAGGTGTTGAATACCACTTGCCCAAACCGGCGCAACGGGGCAAGGCTTGGCATCATGGACTGGCGAGATCAAGGCATATTGTTAAGCGTTCGCAAGCATGGCGAGGCGACGGCCCTGACAGAGGTGTTCACCGCATTGCACGGACGCCATTCGGGTGCTGTGCGCGGGGGTGCATCGCGCAAGATGGCCCCGGTGCTGCAACAGGGCGCGCAGCTGGATGTGCATTGGCGTGCAAGGCTTGAAGACCAGATGGGGAATTTCACGGTCGAATTGTTGCAACCCCGTGCGGCCCATATCATGGGCGACCGTCTGGCCCTGCTGGCATTGGGATCGGTGTGCGCGCTATGCCGCTTCGCCCTGCCCGAGCGCGCGCCCTATCCCGGCCTGTATTCCGCAACGGTTGCGCTGCTGGACGCGTTGGGTCAACCGGGCTGGCTGCATGCCTATGTTCTTTGGGAACTGCATCTTCTGGAAGATACGGGTTTCGGGCTGGATCTGGACCGTTGCGCGGTGACCGGCGCACAGCAGGGGCTGGCCTATGTCAGTCCACGCACGGGCCGCGCGGTCACCATCGAAGGGGCGGGTGAATACGCAGCACGTTTGTTGCCCCTGCCTGCTGCATTGCTGAATGGTGGCCCGCTTGATGCGACCGATCTGGCCCAGGCGCTGGCAATCAGCGGGTATTTCCTAAGCCACCGGCTGGCCCATGCTGTCAACCAGCGCCTGCCAGAAGCCCGCGCGCGGTTTGTTTCGGCACTGGATTGATGGGCCAGCGGCAACATGCCCCGGCCTGTCTGACACTCATGCGTCAGTGTCGCGCAGGCAACGCGCCTCTATCACGACGAAAGCCTGCGCCCATGGGTGATCATCCGTCAGGCTGACATGAATCACGGCTTCATACCCGGACGGGGTCATCTGTGCCAACCGCTTTTCCGCCCAGCCGGACACATGCATCACGGGCTGTCCGCCGCTTAAGTTGGTTACCCACATGTCACGCCATGAAATGCCCATTGCAAGGCCGGTGCCCAGCGCCTTGGAACAGGCTTCTTTCGCGGCCCAGCGCTTGGCATATGTCGCAACATCATCCCCGCGGCGCTGCGCGCGCGCAAGTTCTTCCTGCGTGAAGACACGGTTGCGAAACCGATCGCCAAACCGCTTCAATGTTCCTGCGATGCGGTCGATATTGGCCAGATCGGTTCCAACGCCCAAAATCATCAAGGCATTACATCCGCGCCAAAGTCATCTGCCTGCGCATTTCGCGGATCGCCGCATCCAATCCGATGAACACCGCCTCTCCGATCAGGAAATGCCCTATATTCAGTTCCACCACCTCCGGGATTGCGGCAATTGGCCCGACATTGTTGAAATTCAACCCGTGTCCGGCGTGAACCTCCAGCCCGATTTCATGGGCGAATGCGGCAGCCGAAAACAAACGGCGCAACTCGGCATCGCATTCTGCGCTCTGGCCGTTTGCGCAATGCTCCGCGTATGCGCCCACATGCAATTCGACAATCTGCGCCCCCACACGGGCTGCGGCCTCGACCTGCGCCTCATCGGGCGCGATGAATAGTGACACCCGGGCGCCGGCCTCGCGCAAGGGCGCGATATAGTCACGCAGGCGATTATCGTCGCCCGCCACTTCAAGGCCACCTTCGGTCGTCCGTTCCTCGCGTCGTTCAGGAACAAGACAGACAGCATGTGGCCGATACTTGACCGCGATGGCTTGCATTTCGGCGGTTGCGGCCATTTCCAGATTTATGGGCAGGGTCACGGCCGCCATCACGGCAGAAAGATCTGCATCCACGATATGGCGGCGATCTTCACGCAGATGCAGCGTAATCCCGTCAGCGCCCGCCTGCTGTGCCAGTTGCGCCGCGCGCGCCGGATCAGGATCGCGCCCGCCGCGTGCATTGCGCAAGGTCGCCACATGGTCAATATTTACCCCAAGCCGCAAAGGTTGGTCTGTTCGTCCGTTCATATTGATCCCCGCATCCGCTGTGATCTGACCATGTAAGCGCTATACAATAGGCTAGAACACGCCAAACTCAATGACCCTGCATGGCATTCACCGTGCCTGATCATTTTTTCGTGCCTGTTCAAACCGTTCCTGTATCTTCTTCATCCGGCGATTGCGATAGGCGCGGATCAGCGGAAGGGACAGAAAATAGGCCGGCACGCCGCATACGACCCCTATCAGCGTGCCACCCAGCATATAGGGTGCAAACACATCCCAGCCGAAATGCGCCATGTTCTGCCAGCTGACCGGTTCTGATGTGAAAATGGATATGCTGTTGCGCCACAATTCTTGCCACACAGCCCCAAAGGCGCGGATTGCGTGCTTGCCGATCAGTGTGTTTTCTACCCCCAGAAGGAAGCTGCCCAATTCAAGCGCAGACATTGCGATGATCGGAAAAGTGAAAGGGTTGCCAAAAAATGTTGCCAGAAGCGACGCAAGTATATTTCCGCGCAAGGCCCAGGCAAGAAGGGCCGATGCCACGAAATGCATTCCGAACAGGGGTGTGCAACTTACCGCGACCCCGGCGGCAATACCGCGCGCAATCCGTTCAGGGCTGTCGGGCAAGCGGCGCAACCGGTGCATTACATAGCTGGCCGAGCGCCCCCACCCCCCACCGGGGATAAAGAAATTCACCAGTCTTTGGCGAAAGTTCCTAGGATTACGTCGTTTGAACACCACCGGCGACAGACCTTCATTCAACCTGACCCGAACAGGTCAGCTATGGGCGCAAGGACGGATCGCGGGTCCGGATAATTTGCGCCACAGATGTTTCAGCTTCCAGCGCAGTCATCACCTCATGCAGATGCGCAACCCCGCGCATCTCGGCCTCGACCATAAGACGATAGAAATCCGGCTTTCGATCCACAAAGCGTAAATCCGAGATATTCGCCTTATGCTCGCCAATCAAGCTGCATACGCGACCCAGAACCCCTGAATCGTTTGAAATCGTAAGATCCAGTGTAGCAGAATAAACCGGCGGGTGCGTGCCATCTTGCCAACGCAGATCAATCCAGCGGTCGGGCTGGTCCTCGAATTCGGCAAGGGCGTCACAATCCATGGCATGGGCCACAACCCCTTTGCCGCGATAGGTAATGCCAACGATACGTTCCCCCGGCAGGGGTTGGCAGCATGCGGCACGGCGAAAGGACTGGTCCGCGTTCAGACCAAGGACCGGGCGCGATGCATCCACCTGCGGCGTGTCCGACACCCCGTCAGGATACAACACCGCCACCACCCGTCTGGCGCTTATCTCGGCGGCACCGACGCGGGCGCGCAATTCTTCCGCATCGGGAATGCCCAGTATCTTGGATGCAGTGGCAAGCGCCTTGTTGCTCATTTCGCGGTTGGCATTCTCGAACGCGGCGCGCAGCAATTCTGTGCCCAAGCGCATGAACCGCGCGCGATCCTCATCGCGCAGTGACCGGCGAATGGCGGCCTTGGCGCGTCCTGTCGCGGCAATATCAATCCAGCTGGCCTGCGGGCGCTGCCCTTCGGCGGTGATAATCTCGACCGATTGTCCGTTGCGCAGCCGCGTCCATAACGGCACGCGCAGCCCGTCCACCTTGGCGGATACGCAGCTATTGCCGATACGGGTGTGAATGGCATAGGCGAAATCCAGTGGCGTGGCACCACGCGGCAACTGGATCACATCGCCCTTGGGCGTAAAACAAAACGCCTGATCTGAATACATTTCCAGTTTGACATGTTCCAGAAACGCATCGTGATCTTCTTCCGATTCCAACCCTTCGGTCAGGGTCGCAATCCATTTTGCCGGATCGACCGCAAACGGGTTCACGGTGCGCTGGCCGTCACGATACGCCCAATGCGCGGCAACACCCGCTTCAGCCACCTCGTGCATTTCACGGGTGCGTATCTGGATTTCCACACGCTTGCCATCGCGTCCCGACACGGTTGTATGAATGGACCTGTAGCCGTTGGATTTGGGCTGGCTGATGTAATCCTTGAACCGCCCCGGAACCGCGCGCCAGCGGCCATGCATCAACCCCAGCACCTTGTAGCATTCATCAACCGAGTCGGTGATGATGCGAAACCCATAGATGTCGGACAGGCGCGAAAATGCCAGTTCCTTTTCCTGCATCTTGCGCCAGATCGAATAGGGTTTCTTGGCGCGCCCGAACACAACGGCATCAATATCGGCACGTTCCAGTTCGGTGCGGATATCGCCGCTGATGCGGTGCAAAACGTCACCCGCTTCGCGTTGCAGCGTGATGAAACGGCGCAGGATGGAATTTCGTGCCTCGGGGTTCAGCACGCGAAAAGCAAGGTCTTCCAGTTCTTCGCGCATCCATTGCATACCCATACGACCGGCAAGCGGTGCATAGATATCCATGGTTTCGCGGGCTTTCTGGGCCTGTTTTTCGGATTTCATTGACCGGATCGTGCGCATATTGTGCAGCCGGTCCGCCAGTTTCACCAAAATGACACGCAGATCGCGCGACATGGCGATCAACAGCTTGCGTATATTCTCGGCCTGCTTGGCTTCAGATGATGAAATTTGCAGATTGGTCAGCTTGGTCACGCCATCGACCAGCTCGGCGATTTCCTCGCCGAAGATCTGCGCAACCTCTGAATAGGTTGATTTCGTATCTTCTATGGTGTCATGCAAAAGCGCCGTGATGATGGTTGCATCATCAAGGCGCATTTCTGTCAGCAATGCAGCAACTGCAACCGGATGGGTGAAGTATGGCTCGCCCGAATGGCGGAACTGCCCTTCATGCATCGCCTCGCCATACTCCCAGGCGCGCCGAATAAGATCCTCATCCGTTTTCGGGTTATAATTGCGCACCAGTGCGATCAGATCAGCAAATGTGATCACGCGCGTAGGACCTTCCCCGAAAGCGTATCATTCCAGATTGAACCGACGGGCAGGAAACCCGCCGGCCACGCGACATTCAGCCTGCCTGACCTTGCGCTTCCATAAGGGCGCGCAGCATTTGCTCTTCACTCATGCTGTCTTCTTCAGGCTTGTCCTGTTCTGCGCGGCCCATCAGCAGGGCCATGTTGTCATCTTCTGGCAGGTCAACTTCGATCTGCGTTTGCAGGCTTTCGATCAGCCGCTCGCGCAATTCGTCCGCAGATTGCGTCTCGTCCGCGATTTCACGCAGGGACACAACAGGGTTTTTGTCATTGTCACGCTCAACCGTAATCGGCGCACCCGCCGCGATTTCACGCGCACGATGTGCCGCAAGTGCGACCAGTTCGAAGCGGTTGGGAACTTTATCAACGCAATCTTCTACCGTTACGCGGGCCATGAGCAGACTCCAATTCAGACATATGTGGGCCAGAACCTGCTGCATACTGCGCGAATCATTCCAGTGCAAGCGCCAGCAGGTCACAATTCCATGCGTTTTAGCGCGAAATCGGCGTGATCTGCGCCAATTCCTGCGGATCAAGCGCCGCATGCATGGACCGAACGCTTTGCCCTGTTACAGGATGCACCCAGTCAGGTGCAATGTCCATCAGCGGATGCAAAACAAAAGCACGCTCCTGCAATCGGGGATGCGGCAGTATCAGTTCGGGTGGGGCGTCGTGCATCTGGCGCGCCAGCGACAGATCTGCCCAATGGCGGTAAGTGGGCAGATCAGGCAGAACACTGTTGCCAATGGCAAGAAGATCCAGATCCAGAACCCGCGCCTGCCATCGCGCTTTGCGTTGCCGTCCTGCGGCTTCTTCGATACTGTGCAAAATATCAAGTATCGCCTGCGGGCCAAGATCACATGCGCACACAATCGCGCTATTGACAAAGTCAGGTCCTGCTCCGGCCGGGAAACAGGGCGTGCGAAAATACCGGCTTTTTGCGACTATTCTTATTGAATTAATTGGCATTTCTCGAATGGCATAGTCCAATTGCGCAACCGGACTATCCGAATGCCCCGCCAGGTTTGACCCCATCGCGATCAGGATCGGATTGAACTCAGCCTCGTTTAGGATATTTAACATGTATGTACGGTCCTTGATGGACAGTTTATATTTGGCGTAGCCGTCATGCGTATTCTCCCAAAGTCATGGTGTGATAGGTTATATTAAACAAAGGTAAAACCATGTTTTACAAAGATGAGCGCTTGGCGCTCTTCATCGATGGGTCGAACCTTTATGCGGCCGGAAAAGCCCTTGGTTTCGACATAGACTACAAACTTCTGCGGCAGGAATTCATGCGCCGTGGCAAATTGCTGCGCGCGTTTTACTACACGGCGCTGCTTGAAAATGACGAATACTCGCCCATTCGCCCGCTTGTCGACTGGCTGAACTATAACGGTTACAGCATGGTCACAAAAGCTGCGAAGGAATACACCGATTCCATGGGGCGCCGTAAGGTCAAGGGCAACATGGATATCGAACTTGCCGTGGATGCAATGGAACTGGCCCCGCGCCTTGACCATGCCGTGTTGTTTTCAGGCGATGGTGATTTTCGCCCGCTGGTTGAAAGCCTGCAACGTCAGGGTGTCAGGGTTTCTGTTGTGTCAACCATTCGCAGCCAGCCGCCGATGATTGCAGATGAACTGCGCCGTCAGGCTGACAATTTCATCGAACTGGATGAACTGCGCGATGTTGTCGGGCGCCCCCCGCGCGAGCCGCGTTTTGACCACCAAGAAGCGCGGGAAACTGCCGAATAATGATCTGACACAGTAAAAGAACAAACAAGCCGGGCATTGTGAAATGACCCGGCTTTTTTTACTGACGCTGTCAGGACAAACTGCCGCTACATGCCTTCGCCGAAACAATCCGTGACCAGTTCGCGCAAGGCATCGGCCAGATCCTGCGCCTGCACACCGCTGGTGCGCACCATAATTGATGTCCCGCGCGATGCAGCCAGCATAAGCAAACCCATGATGGAATCCCCCGGCACACTCATGCCGTCCTTGCTGACTTCGGCTGTGGCATCATGACGTTCCACGACTTCGACAAACTTCGCAGAGGCCCGCGCATGCAGCCCCTTTTCATTCATGATTTCCAAAACCAGCTCAACCATCGTGTGTCGTATTTCCTTTTTGCGCGCAAATGCGGTCAGATCCCTTGACCCTGACCGCCGATTTCAAGTGAGTTAATGTATTTTCGCCCCGCATCCAGTGCCGCAGTGGTTGCAGCCTGCATGGACATGTCGCGTGATTTCGCCAGCTTGATCAGCATGGGCAAATTCGCACCGTAAAGAATACGACGGTTTGGGGAAGCACATGCGGGCAGCGACAGGTTCGAGGGCGAGCCGCCGAACATATCGGTCACGACGATCACCCCCTGACCGGCATCGACCGCAGCCGCCGCATTCAGGATTTCCAGCTTCTTGGCGTCGCGGTCATGATCATACTCGATCGCGATCGCCCGAATGCCATGTTGCTTGCCGATCACATGTTCTATTGCCGCAAGGTACTCGCGTGCAAGTCCCCCATGTGCGACGATCACGATTCCGATCACGCCCGAACCTTACTCATCTTTGCCAGTTTTCGGCGGGTCTGCCGAAACACGTTCCAATTCTCTATGACGTATAGACACCCGCCACATGGTCTGCGCAAGTGCCTGTGCCAGTTTTTCTGCGGTTGCAACCGATCTGTGACGCCCGCCCGTGCACCCAAATGCGATTGTCAGGTGAGATTTCCCCTCTTGCGCGAACTCCGGCAGCAGGCTTTCAATCATATCGCGAACACGCCCGAAGAACGGGTCAAATCGCGGATCGCGGGCCACAAATTCCGAAATCCGTGCATCGCGCCCGTCGAATGCCCGAAGTTCGGGGTCCCAATGCGGGTTATTCAGGAACCGGCAGTCAAAAACCATATCAACCGCTGTCGGCAAGCCGCGCTTGAACGAAAAGGACTGGATTTGCACATGCATCTTGCCCTGCCCGTCCCTGTCAAACAAGTGGTGCATCTGCGCGCGCAGGTCATGGGGTGTCATGGCGTTGGTATCAACCAGCACATCGGCGCGCTGGCGCAGCGGGGCCAGCAGGCGCAATTCCAGCGCGATTCCTTCGCCAACTGGCGCTTCCGGCCGCAAGGGATGGCGCCGCCGTGTTTCCGAGAAGCGACGGTTCAGGGTGTCCGATGTGCAATCCAGATACACCAGTTCGAAATCAAGGCTTGGCAGGCCATCCAGCATCTCTACCAGTTTCAGAATGCTGTTTGCGGAAAAATCACGGTTGCGCGTATCAATGCCCAAAGCCAGCGGCGACCGCAACGGCGCCTCGACCAGTCGCGGGACCAGTGAAGATGGCATGTTGTCAATCGCCTCGAACCCCACATCCTCCAATGCTTTCAGTGCGGTACTACGCCCGGACCCGGCTGGCCCGGTGATCAGGATCAGGCGTTCAGTATCTGGTGGAAAGCTTGACATAGCTACATGCCCCTCGGTGCGCCCGTCATTTCCGGGTCATCCTGACCCAACCATGACCTGTGAAGAACATATTGCCGCAACGCCGCTGCAAAAGCCCTGCTCTCGACCTTGTGTAATGTGGGGACTTGCACGCCAAGGATGCAGGTCGACCGGCATTGCGGAAAACGCGCCGTTTCAGTCAGCTCAAGATTGACCAGCACCGAAACCCGCACCAGCGAAAGGGGCGCGGCATGCAGCAGCCCCATACCGCGCATTTCAATCATGCCTCGAATAGATGCAGGGGCATCCGCAACCAGCGTGGTGCCGTCAAACATAAGGCGGGTCTGATCATCCGCAACCAGTCGCGCGCCCATCGCCATCAGTTCCAGCGCGAGTTCGGATTTTCCGGCACCCGAACGCCCGGTCAGCACAACCGCGTGCCATCCTGTGGGTGTTTCGAAAGCCACTGTGCTGGCATGCATCAGGGTTTCCGCCCCCGCCTTCACACCGGCAGACCCACGACGAATCGCGCCCCCAAAGGCGGGCTGCCCAAAGGTGCATCGGGCAGGCGGATGTTTTCTGCCCAGATCACACCCTGATGGGCCTCGACAATCTGTTTTGAAATGGCCAGACCAAGACCGGAATGGTTGCCGAACTGCTTGACAGGGCGTTCCGAATAGAACCGCTTGAACACTTTTTGCAAGGCATTGTCGGGAATGCCCGGGCCGGTATCTTCCACCACAATCAATACGCGCTCATTGCGCTTGCGCGCCCATATGCGCACAGCATCGCCATCTTCGCAAAATGAAATCGCATTTGTGATCAGGTTGACAAAGACCTGCGCAATCCGTCCTTCCAGCCCCGTCACCAGAATGGGGTCGGGCGGCAACAGTTTTATGAATTCAACGCCTTTTGCCGTCGCTTCCTGACTCAGATGTTCGCAAAGATTGTTCAGCAGGTTGATCAGGTCGAACTCTTCTTCTTCTTCCTTGACCAGTTCGGCATCCAGCCTTGATGCATTTGATGTGTCTGAAACCAGCCGGTCAAGCCTGCGCACATCATGTTCGATGACATCCAGCAAGCGCTGGATCTGGTCCTCGCGTTTGGCCATGCGCAATGACCCCACCGCTGAACGCAATGACGCCAGCGGGTTCTTGATTTCATGCGCAACATCTGCGGCGAACTGTTCATTCGCTTCCACACGGTCATAAAGTGCGCTGACCATTCCGCGCATGGCGCGCGACAGATCCCCGATTTCATCCGGCCGCCCGGTCAGATCGGGTATGCGCACCCGCCCGGCATGCGTGCGCCGCCCGTCCCGCCGTTTGCCAAGTTCGGCCGCCATCGCCAAATCGGCCAGCGGGTTCGCAATGGTCGAGGCCAGAACGAAACTCAGCCCGATGGACACAAGAAGCGCAATCAGGAAGAACTGCAAGACCTGCTCGCGGTCATGACGCATCAGCGCGGCCGTGTCGCGCGCATCACGGCGCAAAATAACCGCGCCCGAGAATACATCGTTACTCAACACCGGGGCGCTGGCGGCGATCCACATATCATCATTCGCACCGCGATGCGTGTAGCTGTCGCGCGCGCCCTGCTGGTTGCGTGCAAAAAGGTCTTGGGCAATGTCGGCAAAATCCGGGGCGCGCTGTTCTACCAGTTTGGCACCGGTCACATAGGTCATGCCCGACCAGATGCGTGTCAAAGTATCACTGATGAATGTCGTTCTTTCGGACAGAACGTCATTGTCGGGACGCTCGGTTCCGTTCAACTGCGCGGCGATTGTCCCGTCTTGCGCGACCAGAACAATCGCGAAGCGTTCATCAAGTGTCAAACGACGGGCCAGCACATCCTTCGATGCGTCGATCCCGCCTGCCGCGCCGACGATATCGGCGACAATCTGGGCGGTTTGGCGCAATGTCTGTTCTTGCTGGCGCAGCAAGCTGTCGCGAAACGGGTTCGTAAACAACACACTGACAACCAGAATAACCAACGCAACCAGATTGAACAAAACGATCTTGCGCGCAAGCGGCGAGCTGGAAATGCTTAAGAACCCGCGCTTGGCACGGGTTGCACGCACTTCAGACTCTACCGCGTCACCCGGACCGACCCAGTCGTCACCAAGAACAACGTCGGCTCTGGACGCTGTAACCTCTGTTTTCACACTAGCACCTGCTGCCACCCAAAGGGGCTACCCCTGTTTTATCAGGCTTCGTTATACTTGTACCCAATCCCGTAAAGGGTTTCTATCGATGAAAATTCTTCATCGACGCTGCGCATCTTCTTGCGCAAGCGTTTTATGTGACTGTCAATCGTCCTGTCATCGACATAGACCTGATCATCATAGGCCACATCCATCAACTGATCGCGCGATTTCACGACACCGGGTCGTTGCGCCAATGCCTGAAGCAGCAGGAATTCCGTGACCGTCAGCGTCACGTCCTTGTCCTTCCATTTGACGGAATGGCGCAAAGGGTCCATTTCCAGATTGCCGCGCACGATGGTCTTGGCTTCCTCGCCACCTTCCTCGCCACTTTCGATCGCTTGTTTGCGCCGCAACAGGGCGCGGATGCGTTCTACCAGCAAACGTTGGGAAAAGGGCTTTTTGACATAGTCATCAGCGCCCATGCGCAGCCCCAGAACTTCGTCAATCTCGTCATCCTTGGAGGTAAGAAAGATAACCGGCATCTGGGTTTTCTGGCGCAAGCGCTGCAAAAGCTCCATCCCGTCCATGCGCGGCATTTTCATGTCCAGAACCGCCATATCGGGTAGTTTACGATTGAATGCCTCTAATGCGGATTGCCCGTCATTATAGGTTTCCACCTCAAAGCCTTCTGCTTCCAGGCATATCGAAACGGATGTCAGAATATTCCGGTCATCATCGACAAGTGCGATCCTCGACATGTGCCTGTCCCTTTTCACTGCTGTAAATGGCGCGACTGCCTTATTTTTGCCACATATTCACCCAGACGAAGGTGAGACGCAATAAAATACTTGTCAGGCGCGGCTGGCAACGATGCGATTCGTCCCGAATTGTGCTAATGCGCAACACATTCATCTACTCTCGGTATTAATATTGCGCTAACGCGCAGATGGTTGCGCTAACTCCGCCAATGACGCCTATCAATCGCCGCATTGCCGGTGTTATAGCAAATCACATGGAGTTCTGCGCCTAGGCTGGACCACCATACCCTTGACGGCCATGACCGGCCTTGACCCAAATTGTTCTAGCGCCAGACGGAGCAGTCAGAATGAAAAAATTCCGCGTAAACCCAAATAAACGCTTGGAAGATCAAGGCATTACGGGTGCGTCGGCAGTGTATTACAACCTGTTGGAACCAGCGCTGATAGAAGCGGCGGTCAAACGCGACGAAGGGCAGATTGGCCTGGGCGGTGCGTTTCTGGCAAGCACAGGTGCGCATACTGGCCGCTCGCCCAAAGACAAGTTTGTCGTGCGCACGCCATCGGTCGAGAACACGGTCTGGTGGGAAAACAATGCCCCAATGGCCCCCGACGCGTTCGACCGGCTGTATGATGACATGCTGGCCCATATCAAAGGCCGCGAATTATTCGTGCAGGACCTGTATGGTGGCGCCGACCCGACGCACCGGCTGGATGTTCGGGTTGTCACAGAACTGGCATGGCATGGCCTGTTCATCCGGCATATGCTGCGCCGTCCCGAAGCGTCGGAGCTGGAACACTTTGCGCCGGAATTCACCATCATCAACTGCCCCAGCTTCAAGGCCGATCCCGCGCGCCATGGCTGCCGGTCCGAAACCGTGATTGCGCTGAATTTCGACCGCAAGCTAATCTTGATTGCGAACACGGCCTATGCGGGCGAGAACAAGAAATCCGTCTTTACACTGCTGAACTATCTGCTGCCTGAAAAAGGCATCATGCCGATGCATTGCTCTGCCAATCATGGCATTGATAACCCTGATGATGCGGCAGTGTTCTTCGGGCTTTCGGGCACGGGGAAAACAACGCTTTCCGCAGACCCGACCCGCATTTTGATTGGCGATGACGAACATGGCTGGTCAGACAAAGGCATCTTCAATTTTGAAGGGGGATGCTATGCCAAGACCATCAATCTGGATGCCGAGGCGGAACCCGAGATCTATGCGACCACGCACCGCTTTGCCAGTGTCGTGGAAAACATGGTGTACGATCCCGACACGCTGGAGCTGGATTTCACCGATGACAGCCTGACGGCGAACACCCGTGTTGCCTATCCGCTGGATGCGATTTCGAACGCATCGGACACATCGCTGGGGGGTGTTCCCCGCAACATCATCATGCTGACTTGCGATGCTTTCGGCGTGCTGCCCCCGATTGCGCGGCTGACGCCCGCACAGGCAATGTATCACTTCCTGTCGGGCTTCACGTCAAAAGTGGCCGGAACCGAGCAAGGCGTGACCGAACCGCAACCCACATTTTCGACCTGCTTTGGCGCCCCCTTCATGCCGCGCAGGCCCGAAGTGTATGGCAAGTTGCTTCAGCAAAAGATCGCGCGCTTCGGGTCGGAATGCTGGTTGGTCAACACCGGCTGGACGGGCGGGGCCTATGGCACCGGATCGCGCATGCCCATCAAGGCCACCCGCGCGCTTCTGAGTGCGGCACTTGACGGATCGTTAAGCACTGTTGCATTCCGGCGCGACCCGAATTTCGGCTTTGATGTGCCGGTGTCTGTGCCGGGCGTGGCGGATGTGCTGCTGGACCCGCGCCGGACATGGGAAGATCCCAACGCCTATGATGCACAGGCCGCAAAACTGATTGCCATGTTCGCCGAAAATTTCGCGCAATATGTGCCCTTTATTGATGACGAGATCAGGCAAGCCGCGATCGGCTGAATGCCGGATCGGTTCTGTTGTGCATGACCACCACGGAAAAAGCCCCGCCGGAACACCGGCGGGGCATATATATTTTTGAAACCGGGGGCTTTGCCCCCCGTCGTCTGCGACGCCGTCCCCCAAAGTATTTGACGCAAGATGAAACCCCGTGATGCGGGCTTAAGACCCGCTGGCGCGACGATACCAATCCGCAATCTGCGCGCGGGCGGTGGCATCCATAAGCACCGTGCTTCCCGGTGGCATGGCATGGCTGATCCCTGATTGCAGATAGATGCTTTGTGCGGCGCGCGCGACCTGCGCTTCGGTTTCCAGAACCACGCCCTTGGGTGCCCAATGCAAGCCCGGCCAGACCGGATCTTGGGCATGGCACATCGAGCAATGGCCAACAACGGTCCAATACACATCGTCAAAATGCGGATCATCGGCAAACCGCGCCGCCGTCGGGGGAAGGCTGGCGAGTGCCTCCTCATCATCATCACGGGGCTGGCCCAGGGTCGACAGCCATATAATAGCGATGAACAGCACTGTGGTTGCCGCCCATGTCCACCATTTATAGCCGCCACCCATATGCATGGTGTTGAAGAAATGCCGGATCGTCACCCCCATCAGGAACACCAGCCCCGCTATTAACCAGTTATATTCGGACGCAAAGGCCAGCGGGTAATGGTTTGACAGCATCAGAAAAATGACCGGCAAGGTCAGATAGTTGTTATGGGTGGAGCGCTGCTTGGCAATCAGGCCGTATTTTGCATCAGGTGTCCGGCCTGCGCGCAAATCGGCAACAACGATTTTCTGGTTGGGGATGATGATCATGAAGACATTGGCACTCATGATCGTGGCGGTGAACGCCCCCAGATGCAGCAGTGCCGCGCGGCCCGTGAAGACTTGTGTGTAGCCCCACGACATGATGACCAGAAGCACGAACAAAAGCACCATCAGGCGGTTGTTGTCCTCCCCAAACCGGGATTTGCACAAAAGGTCATAGATGACCCAGCCCACCGCAAGCGACGCCACCGAAATTGCGATCGCCTGCCATACCGCAAGATCCATGACATCGACATCAATCAGGTAAAATTCCGCCCCGACATAATAGATGATCGCCAGCAATGCGAAGCCCGACAGCCAGGTCACGTAGCTTTGCCATTTGTGCCATATCAGATGTTCGGGCAGCCGGTCCGGGGCCACCATATATTTCTGGATGTGATAGAACCCGCCGCCATGGACCTGCCATTCTTCGCCATATGCGCCCTTTGGCAAATCAGGGGATTTGCGCAATCCAAGATCAAGCGCGATGAAATAGAAACTGCCCCCGATCCAGGCAATTGCCGTGATCACATGCAGCCAGCGCAGCGCGAATTCTGCCCATGCGCCCATGACAGCCAGTTCCAGCATCAGACATCCTCCGATTATCAGGTGTTACGCAGGCTATACCGCTGCAAGGCTTTCTGTTAACCCAATTAAACCCCTAGCAGTTTCAAATGCAGCCTGAAAATACCCATGGCCTATATCAATAACATCAGGATGTTCGTGCGTGTCTATGAATTAGGCAGCATGTCGGCGGCTGCGCGCGACCAGCGCACATCACCGGCTGTGGCATCGGCGCGGGTGGGGGAGTTGGAAAAGCATCTGGGCGTGCGGCTGTTCAACCGCACGACACGTTCGCTGAAGCCCACATCCAACGGGGAGCTGTTCTATGATGGCGCGCTGAAAATTCTTGATGCGATATCCGAGGCAGAAACCACGCTGACACATGCAACGGCCCAACCGCGCGGGACATTGTTCGTGGCGGCCCCCCTTGGCATTGGCAGGCGGTTGATTGCGCCCCATATGCCTGCATTCAAGGCAGACAACCCCGAAACAGAACTGCGCCTGCGTCTGTCTGACCGCAGCATAGATATCACCGCCGAAGGGCTGGACGTGGTATTCCATCTGGGACCACTGGAAGATTCCGCGTTGAAAATGCGTTTCATCGCCGAATGCCCGCGCGTTTTATGTGCTGCGCCGGATTATATTGAACGGCGCGGCATGCCGCAGGACGGCGCAGCCCTGTTGGCACAAGGCCACGACTGCCTGAACCTGCGTTTTCCCGGCGCGCGCGAATTTCAATGGACCTTGCAAACGGCCACTGGCCCGCAAAGGTTCAAGATAAGCGGGCCATTCGAATCCGATGACGGTGATGTTCTGACAGGCTGGGCACTGGACGGGCATGGTATTGTCATGAAACCGGTTTTCGAGATTGCAGACCATCTGCGCAGCGGCGCATTGGTGCCCGTGGCCGAAGCAACGCCCCCCCTGCCCGTCACGCTGGCGGCACTTACCCCCCACAAGCGCTTGCGCGACCTGAAAGTGTCCTTGTTCACCGATTTCATTGCCACAAGGATCAGAGCCGCGCTTGCAGAGTTGGACGCACCTGTCGCTTAGCGTGTCACGCGCAGTGGAAACCGAGGGGAAGTATGCGTTGGGTATTTACAAGGCGCGGAGCAAAGGCCGCAGGCCGACGGGCGGCGCCCGCGGCGGCCCCCCGCCGCCGC
>JAFIEO010000031.1 GCA_020832445.1 Paracoccaceae bacterium | reverse complement strand
TGCCCGCGCTGGCGTTCGCCCCCGAAGCTGAAGGACCAGGCCGGGAAAAGGTTCTGCACCGTGTCCTTGTTGATCTGCTCCAGCGGGCTATAACGCTGCATGTGTCGACCCATGCCATTGGTCAGAACGCTGGTTGTCACCACGTCATCTTGTGCAAGATCGGCATCCGTGACCTGCGCCATGGCCATTGGCGCTGCCATGATCCCGGCGCACACGGCCAGCAGAAATCTGTTCATCCTTATCCCTCCCAACAGGCCGGGCATGGCCGGATATCGGCAAAGCGCGGCAATTCAGTGTCAAGGAGTATCGCGAAACCGTGAGGATCGCGAAATTGGCCTTTGGTCTTACGACCTTTGTGCTGCACCAAGCCGCCTCAGTTGGCCTTTGGTCGAATAGTCCGCCAGCTCATCTGCGCATAGGCTGCTTGCATCGGATCGGGAGGAAAGACCATGATGCTATTCAGAAGCCTGAAGCGCGCGACCCTTATGCTGGCCGTTGCCGTGACCCCGGCATTGGCAGAATTGCCCGTGCTGACCATCGCAAGTCAGGCAGGCGGGACAGTGGCGTGGGAACTTGACACCATCCGGCACCACGGCTTCGACGAAGCGCATGGCTTCCGGCTGGAGGTTCAGGAGGTCGCGGGCAAGGCGGCAGGCCAGATCGCCTTTCAGGGCGGCGAGGTTGATGTGATCGTCGATGACTGGATCTGGGTGGCCCGGCAGCGCGTGGCGGGTCAGGATATCGCCTTCATTCCCTATAGTCGTGCTGTGGGCGGTGTGATGGTCCCGCAGGGCAGCACTGCGCAATCCTTGCGCGATCTGTCCGGCACAAAGATCGGCATTGCCGGGGGGCCGAATGACAAGAGCTGGATCATCCTGCGCGCTTATGCAGCACGACAGGGCTTTGATCTGCTGGCCGAGACCGAACAGGTCTATGGTGCACCGCCGCTGATCTTTCAGACCGCACGGTCGGGCGAGATGGGTGGCGCGATCAACTTCTGGCATTTCATGGCCAAGCAGGAAGCGGCAGGCATGCGCCATCTGATTTCGGTCGCAGAGGCTGCCGAAGCCCTTGGCATGGACCCGGCCATGCCGCTGCTGGGCTACGTGGTGCAATCGGCACTGGTGGCCGCGCAGCCTGATCTGGTGGATGCCTTCGCCAAAGCCTCGCGCGCGGCAAAGACACATCTGGACAGCGCCGATGCCGATTGGGACCGGCTCCGCCCGATGATGAATACCGCTGATGAGGCGGAATTTCAGAGCCTTGTTGCAGGGTGGCGTGCCGGCATTCCAGCGACCGGGCCGGTTGACGAAGGATCGGCGCGTGCGATGTTCCGGCTGATGGTCGAGCTGGGTGGCGAAGACCTTGTCGGTGCGGCCACTGATCTGCCCGAAGGCGTGTTCGTGCTGCCGGGGTCGTGAGCGACGTGGCGCTGAGCGACAAGGCCAGTCATGTGAGCGGGGGGGGCCGGTTGTGCAGACAACCCCCCCCCCCCGGCGGGGGGGTGGGGGTGGGTGTTCCACCGCCCCCCCCCCCCCCGCCCTGCCCGATGGGATTGTGCGTGTGCTATCGCTTTCGGGGCTGCTGATCTTCTGGTGGGCGCTGGCCTGGCTCAAATCAGACCCGATGGTATTACCTGGCCCGCAGATCGTGCTGCCCCGTCTTGGGACCGAGGCCATGTCAGGCGCGCTCTGGACGCATCTTGGCGCAACGCTGTGGCGTGTCGCGCAGGCTTTCGTGGCCGCGATGTCGCTGGGTTTGGTGCTGGGGATTCTGATGGGGCTGATGCCTCGGCTGAACCGCTGGCTTGATCCGTGGCTGGTGTTTTTCCTGAACCTGCCCGCGCTGGTGGTGATCGTGCTGTGTTTTCTGTGGATCGGGCTGAATGAAACCGCCGCCATTGTGGCCGTGGCGATCAACAAGATCCCACTGGTCACAGCGATGATGCGCGAAGGCGCGCGCGCACTCAACGGCCCGCTTGCCGATATGGCGCAGGTCTTTGGCATGTCACGCATGGCACGCCTGCGCCATATCCTTTTGCCGCAGCTGGCGCCGCATCTGGCCTCGACTGCGCGCTCTGGTCTGAGCCTGATCTGGAAAATCGTATTGGTGGTGGAATTTCTGGGGCGCGGGCAAGGGGTCGGCTTCAAGATCCACCTGCATTTCCAGATGTTCGATGTGACGATGGTGATGGTCTATGCGTTGAGCTTCATTGCGGTGATGCTGGCGATTGAAACACTGATCCTGCAACCGCTGGAGGCCCGCGCGCGCCGCTGGAGAGACGCATGAGCCTTCAGGTCGCCATCCGATCCAAGCATTTCGGCGCGGCCACCGTTCTGCGCGATCTGACCTTTCAGGTTGCGCGCGGCGAGGTTCTGGCGGTGCTGGGGCCATCGGGTGTGGGCAAATCGACCCTTCTGCGCCTGATCGCGGGGTTGGATACAAAATTCGACGGCCAGATCCGGCGCGAGGGGCGTCTTGCAATGGTGTTTCAGGAACCTGTCCTGATGCCCTGGCGCTCGGTACTGGACAATCTGCGGCTGACCACAGCCGTAGAGGCCGCGCAGGCCGAAGCGGCACTTGCGCGGGTCGGGCTGGCGGGTAAGGGGGCGCTGTTTCCGGGACAGTTATCGCTTGGCCAGCAACGCCGCCTGTCACTGGCACGCGCCTATGCGGCGAAGCCCGATATCCTGCTGCTGGATGAGCCGTTCGTGTCGCTGGACGAAGCACTGGTGGCGGATATGCTGACACTCACCGAAAGCGTCCTTGCAGAGCAACGCCCGGCCACCGTGTTTGTTACCCACGCGCGCGCAGAGGCGGCGCGCCTTGCCACAAGGCAGATTGCGCTTTCGGTCCAGGACACAGCACACCGCGCGTAGGGTGCGTGCTCAGCACGCACCCTACCTTGACCCGGTCGCGCCACACGCTCACCGACCAGGCGTATCCCAGGTCAGGCCATGCGCATGATAGATCGCCTCGACCCGACCATCGCGGACTGCGGCTGTGAGAATATCATCGACCTCATAGCTCAGCATTCGCGCGGTATAAAAGGCTGTGGCGATCCCGATGGGCCAGGACCCGATCGACAACCCCGGCAGCGGCCCGCTCTCGACTGCAAACTGCGGGTCGTCGCGCAGGTAATGCTCCAGTCGCGCGCGGATGCCCATGACGGCGGTCACCTCGCCTGCCCGCATCAATTCAATCACATCAGCCAGATGCCGGCGGCGCTGGATATTGGGCAGCACGCCCGGCAGGCCGGTCAGATAGAAATCGGCAAGCTGATAGGTTTCAACACCCACGGGCCGGGACTGGAAGCTTCCGGGGAAAGGCGGCTCGTCGGGGAATTCCGAAACCCGATAGGCGATTGCGATGCGTTCCTGCGCATAGCGGCCTGTGAGGGCGGCAAGCTCGTTGCGGTAGTCCAGCTCGCGATTATAGGGCACGCGCATCAACACATTGACCACGCGCCGCCCCATGTAATGCCCGCGCCAGACATAGTTGCGCAGATCGGTATCAACGTCTTCATCAGCCGGCAGGTCGATCACCCGCAGATCGACCCCCAGCGCGTCAGCGATCAGCTGCGCCAGATCGATATCGACACCGACCAGCTGGCCTGCGCTATCGCGCCATGAATAGGGCGCAAAATCCTGATAGACGCCGATCTCGATATAGCCACGCTCCATGATCGCGTCATAGTCAACTCCGACCCGGTCACGGCCGGAATCGTCTGAGGGAAATTCACGCGCAAAAAGTCCTGACCCCAAAAGGGTCAGGACAGTCATCAGCATCAACGCTGACAGGGAGGTTTTCAAGTTCATCAACTTCTCCTTGCGGAAAGCCTCAGCGGGAGACTGACAGGCCAATGGTCAGTGTCTCATCCGTGTCGCGCAGGAATCTTTCGCCACCGCGCTCCAGGATCATGGCCGCACGCCGCGCGATGCTGTCAGCCTTGGGGGCACCGGACAAGGTGGGAACCTGCACAGCGACCTCCGCCAACTCGACATGCAGCGCGGCGATCTCATCGGCGAAGTCATCTTCGGTTGCTGTACCTGCGGCAATCGCTTCCTGCTTGTCGCGCAGCCCGTCGCGGATCTCGCGCAGGCGGGGCATGAATTCAGCGATGCCATCGGGGTCGGGGCGGGTTTCGATATAGGTGCGGATCGCCCACATGGCCTGCTGGTTCATCA
>JAFIEO010000029.1 GCA_020832445.1 Paracoccaceae bacterium | reverse complement strand
CCCCCCCCCCCCCCCCCCCCCCCCCCCCCCCCCCCCCCCCCCCCCCCCCCCCCCCTGGGCGGTGCGCGCAGCGCGGCGCAATATATGGATCAGCATCATTCTGCGGCCTCCTTCACGCGGGCGAAATCATCGGGGAAATGGGTCAGCGCCGACATCACCGGAAAGGGTGTGAACCCCCCCAGCGCGCAAAGCGATCCGTCCTTCATCGTCTCGCACAGGTCCGTCAGCAGCGGGATTGCCGCGCCGTCCCCTGCCGCGATCCGGTCGATGGTTTCGACACCGCGCACGGCACCAATGCGACAAGGCGTGCATTTGCCGCATGATTCCACGGCGCAGAATTCCATCGCAAACCGCGCCATGCGCAGCATATCGGCGCTGTCGTCAAACACCACCAACCCGGCATGCCCGATCAACCCGCCTGCGGCATCGAATTCTTCATACCCCAGCGCTGTGTCGAACTTCGACACTGGCATATAGGCCCCCAACGGCCCGCCCACCTGCACGGCCTTCACGGGCCGTCCGCTGGCTGTGCCGCCCGCAATGTCATTGACCACATCCCCCAGCGACATTCCAAACGCCGTTTCAAACAGCCCCCCGCGCGCGACATTGCCAGCAATTTGCAGCGTCACGGTGCCGCGTGACCGGCCAAGGCCGAAATCAGCATAGAACTGCGCGCCTTTTTCAAAAATCACCGGCACTGTGGCCAGTGAAATCACGTTATTCACAACCGTGGGCTGACCCAGAAACCCTTCCAGCGCCGGAAGCGGCGGTTTGGCACGCACCACACCGCGCTTGCCTTCCAGTGAATTCAGCAGGCTGGTTTCTTCGCCGCAGACATAGGCACCGGCCCCTTTGCGGATTTCCAGATCAAATGCGCGGCCCGATCCCAGCACATCCGGCCCCAACACACCTGCCGCGCGCGCGATTTCCACCGCGCGCGTCATTACCGAAATCGCATCAGGGTATTCCGACCGCAGATAGACATAGCCGCGCGTTGCGTCCACGCCCAAACCCGCAATCACCATTCCTTCGATCAGGGTGAACGGGTCGCCTTCCATGATCATCCGGTCGGCAAATGTGCCGCTGTCACCTTCATCGGCATTGCAGACAATATATTTCTGCGCGGCTTTTGCCTGCAACACCGTGTTCCACTTGATACCCGTGGGAAAGCCCGCACCGCCGCGCCCGCGCAGGCCGGATTTTGTGACTTCGTCCACAATATCGGCGCTGCCCATGGCGATGGCGCGCTTTAACCCTGCAAGACCACCATGCGCCTGATAATCCGACAGCGACAGCGGATCGATGATGCCACAACGCGCAAATGTCAGGCGCGTCTGGCGCTGCATCCAGTCCAGTTTGTCCACAGGGCCAAGCGCCTTCGCGCAGGTGCCATCAAGGATTGCGCCTGCATCATCGGGCGTGGCGGGGCCAAACCCGTGGCGTACGCCGTCCATCACAACCTCGACCAGCGGTTCCAGCCAGATCATGCCGCGTGTGCCGTTGCGCACCAACTCCACGCTCAGCCCGCGCGCGCGGGCCTGTTCCATGATTGCAGCAGCCACATCATCTGCGCCAAGGGCCAGTGCTGCACTGTCAGCGGGGACGTATATCTTCATGCGCCCACCTCTGTCAGCAGCTGGTCAAGTTTTGCGCCGTCAACGCGGCCTATAACCTTGTCATCCATCATCGCGGCTGGCCCGCAGGCGCACAGACCCAGACAATAGACCGGCTCCACCGTCACCGCGCCATTGGCGGTTGTGCCGTGCCAGTCAATGCCCAGCTTGCGCAAGGTCGCGTGTGCCAGCGCATCGCCGCCCACCGCCTGACAGGCTTCGGCACGGCAAATTTTCAGCACATGCCGCCCAGCGGGGTTTTCGCGAAAATCATGATAGAAGCTGATAACCCCATGCAATTCCGCACGAGAGATATTCAGCGCCTCGGCAATCAGGGGGGTGGCAGATTCGGGGACATGCCCGAATGCATCCTGAAACGCATGCAATATAGGCAAAAGCGGGCCTTCAAGATGGGTGTGCTGCGCGATGATGGCGCGCATATCATCAAGATCAGGGGCTGGCGCGGAAACGGTCATGGCTGGCCTCGTTGGGTGTTTGCCGGATTAGACCACCATTTATGATATGAAATCAATATTCGCTTTCGGTTGATTGATAGCAATAAGCTATCATGCGACGGCAGATAAACCCCGCGCCTCGCGCAGCAGCGCTTCCAGAACCGGCGTGTGGGGTTCGCGCCACGGGGCGACAAGGCCAACGACATGGGGTGCCGCCGCGCCGTGCAGCGGGATTGTGCTGACCGCCTTGCCACTGGCCAGAAACCGCGCGCTGTCTTCGGGCATGACCGTCATCCAGCCCCCTTCGGCCACCATGGCCATCAGCACAACGGTCGAATTCGCCTCGACCCAGGTTTCGGGGGTGACATTGGCATCGGCAAAATTGCGGTTGATGATCCGGCGGTTTTGCATATCCGGCGTCAACAGGCACAGCCGTTCGCCCTGCAATTCATCCCACCCCACCGCGTCGCGTCCGGCAAAAGGTGACGCAGCACCGCATACCAGCAGATAGCGTTCCTCATACAGCGCTTCGGTGCTGACGCGGCCCATAGGTTCATTATCCAGATATGAAATGCCTGCATCCACATCCAGATTATCCAGCATCGACAAAATCTCGATCGAGGTGCGCGACAGAATTGTCAGGCGCACATTGGGGTGTTTTTCGCAAAACTTTGCAGCCAGCCGCGCGGCCCATGTCAGCGCTGTGGGAATGACCGCAATGCGCAAACGCCCCGCCAGACCGTGCCGCTTGAAGCGCATTTCTTCCTTCAACTGGCGGGTGTCGCCGACAATGCGCCGCGCCCAGACCAGCGCAGTCTGCCCTTCGGGTGTCAGCCCGCCATAACGCGACCCGCGAAAAACAAGCTGCACGCCAAGCTGTTCTTCCAGATGCTTGATCCCGTTGGACAGGGACGGCTGGGTAATGCCCAGACTGCTGGCCGCGCGGCCAAAATGCCCTTCGCGCGCGACAGCAATGAACATTTCCAACTTATCCAGCATAGATGTGCCTGTGATTTACAAGGTTCCCGCGACAGGCTGTCAGGCAATCCGTTGTATCATATCTTGACCGGCCACATCATCCTGTGTGTCCGGCACCTGTGTCGCGGTGATATGCTCGGGGGATGGCACGGAGAAGCGCAATCTTGCAAGGGTTCCCCCGCCTGCGGCCAGCGTTAACGTCAATTCGCCATCAAGTGCCTTTGCGAACTGGCGCGCGACTGTCAGCCCAAGGCTGTCTGATGCGTCCAGATCAAACCCTTCTGGCAGGCCCGGCCCGTTGTCGCGTATTTCCAATGTCGCGGGGATCTGGCCCGCCTCATCAGCAGGGTCCACGCTTAGCCGGACATCCACAACCGCTTTGCCATCGCGTGCGGCGCCATGTTCCATGGAATTCATCATCAATTCACTGGCAATCAACCCCAACGGAACCGCCGCATCGTTCAGAATGCGCAGCGGGGCCGCGTTGAATGTCAGCGCAACAGGGGCCGTTTCTTTTGCGACTTCAACAGTGTCTTGCAACACTTCACGCAGATATTCGCCTGCATCGACGGATTGCACATCGACCGAATGCAACCGGCGCTGCAACCGAGAGATTGACGTGATCCGCGCCTGCGACGCTGAAAGCGCACGCCGCGCCCCGATGTCTTTGGTCTGTGATGTCTGAAGGCGCAGCAACGCCGCAATCGTGGCCAGATTGTTCGATACCCTGTGCTGCAATTCCGAAAACATCAGACTGCGCGACTGCGCCACAGCATGCGCCTTTTCGCGCGCAATGGACAATTCCTGCAACGCCCAGACCGCAGCGCTGATAAACAGCACATCTGTCGTTGTTATCAACGCATAAAACCCCAGTGCCAGCCACCCCCCGCTGTTCAGACCAAAGGTTCCGAAGGGCGCGATAAACCAATACCAGGCAATGGTGCCGCAGACCAACGCCACGACAATGCCACACCGGATGGACGCAAAGACCAGCGACAACATGACAGCGGGAAAAAATGTCACAAACGGAAAACCGGCAGGCAACACGTCATCCAGCACGAAACGCAGGCCCGTTGCCACGCCCACCGCAACCAGTCCGAACGCCAGTTCGAACGGCACACTGCGCCGCGCCATCAATGCAGCACTCAGCCCATTCATCAGCCGTCCAAAATACCTGCTATTGTCGAAAATTGTCGATGTCGTGATAGGCTTCAAGCGTCGTCCCGTTCGCGTTAGGGTGGCATTTCACCAGATTTGAAACACCCCAAAAGTGTCCCGCCACAATAAAAATTGCCGATATCAGGCAAGTAAGCAAGCGCATTGTTGCCGCCATACCCGCGATGGGCGGAATACCCCGATACACCAGAATCAAATATACACCGCCAATAGATGTCTTTGCGCCCGCGCCACCCAGATACGCCACACCACGGCTATATCAGGCGCAATCTGAAACTAACGCCACATCAGCGGCATTTGTATAGATCCGGCTGAACCCGCGCGGCAGGTCCAGGTTTATTCCGGGTCTTTTGGCGCAAACGCAAAGAAGAACTGATACGCGCAATAAACCCCGATTGCCCCGAACAGGACCCCGAAAAACGGGCTGGCGGTTATGAATTCAAACGCCGCCCAGCCAAGGCAAAGCGCGGTAATCACCACCCTGCGCCACATCGGGCGGAAGAACGGGTGCTGCACATCCAGTAGTTTCATGGCTGGTTATCCTGTCGTCCATCGCCCGACGCACCCTATACAGGCCATGCTCATCCTACAAGAACACGTCACACCGGACGGGCGGCGTGCGGTGCCCCGGATGACGCCGCACCCAACAGCCAGTCATGGACCAAACGCGCGCGCGCCGGTGCATGCCGGTTCAAAGTGATCTGGAAATCCTCTTGCGGTTCCACCTGATCGGGCAGCAGGGGCACAAGCTGACCCGCGTCGATATAGGATCTGGTCAACCCCACCCACCCCAGAACCGCCCCCATATCATCGCAAGCTGCCTGAAGGGCGATGACATAATTGTTCACACGGTGGCTGTTGTTCAGCGGCCCGTCATAGCCAAGCGCCCGAAACCAGTCGCGCCAGTCGGTCCAGCCCGCGACATTGGACTGAAAGTGAATCAACGGCAGGCGCGCCAGATCGTCCAGTCGTGCAACAGGATGTGCCGCGGCAAAGCGCGGGCTGGCAAGCGCCATGATCGTATCATGCAAAAGCACGCGGCGATCCCCCGCGCCCTGCGCGGCAATGCCGTATGAAATACTGATATCACACCCAAGCGGTGCATCGCCTGTGTCATCAACAATCTGGGCCACTGAAATATCACCATGCGCTTTCCAGAACTGCGCAAGTTTTGGTGTGAGCCAAAGTGAACTGACAGCAGTGGTCACCCCGATTGTCACAGCCGTGGTGTTGGCGCGCCGCTTCAGCTGGGCCACTGCATCGCCGATTGCCTCAAACCCCGTCTGAAGTGCGATCCGCAGATAAGCGCCGGTTTCTGTCAGCGCCACGCCCCGATGATGGCGCTGGAACAGGGCGCATTGCAACTCTGCCTCCAGCGCCTTGACCTGATGGCTGATGGCGGCGGGCGTCACGTTCAACTCGCGCGCGGCGGCCTTGAAACTGACATGGCGGGCCGCAGCATCAAACGCCACAAGCGCATTCATGGGCGGCAGGTCATAGGGACGCTTGGGCAAGGTAACCTCATGCAGGATACAAATATGATGGGTTTTGTGGCATAAACTTTGGCATATGAATTACTACATCTAATGCAGGGTGAATCAATTCGGAATTGCGCCGCACTGCGCAACGCGGGATCGTGGCGGGGCCATACCCGCCCCGAAAGGATACCCCCCCATGCTGGAGATGTCATCCCCGCCTGCCCGCAGGTCGCGCCGGAACCCGTCACGAACCCCGCGCAGCGCAACACCGGGCCAGAACCTGCATCTGCGCACGCCCTATATCACCCGACGCATCCCGACCTATGATTTGCTGAATGATGAGGCCCTTTGCCGGATTGAAGGGACGGCAGACCGTATTCTGGCCGAAATCGGGATCGAATTGCGCGATGATCCGGTTGCAATGCAGTTATACCGCGCGGCAGGGGCGCAGGTTACACATGTGACAGGTGAAACATGGCGCATTCGGTTTGAACCCGGCCTGCTGCGCGAGGTGCTGCAAACTGCGCCCGCGCGGTTTACCCAACATGCCCGCAACCCCGCCAACAGTGTCGAAATCGGCGGTGATGCGATGGTGTTTGCGCCCGCTTACGGGTCGCCCTTCGTGATGGATATGGATCACGGGCGGCGCTATGGCACGATTGCGGATTTTGAAAACCTTATCAAACTGGCGCAATCCTCGCCTTGGCTGCACCATTCGGGGGGCACGATCTGCGAACCCACTGACGTGCCCGTGAACAAGCGCCATCTGGATATGGTTTATGCGCATATGCGCTATTCCGACCGTGCGTTCCTTGGGTCCATCACCGCCCCTGATCGCGCCGCCGACAGTATCGAGATGTGCCGCATTCTGTTCGGGTCGGAATTTGTGGACCGCAACTGCGTGATCATGGGCAATTTCAACACCACATCGCCGCTGGTTCTGGACGGGGTGACAACAGCGGGCATTCGCACTTATGCGCAAGCCGGTCAGGGGTCCATTCATCTGCCGTTTTTGCTGGGGGGTGCAGTGTCGCCGCTGACCATGGCGGGGGCGGTGGCGCAATGTCTGGCGGAATCCATGGTGTCCTGCGCGCTGGCGCAACTGGTTCGGCCCGGCGCGCCCGTAGTGCTGGGGTCGTTCCTGTCATCCATGTCACTGCGCACCGGATCGCCCACATTCGGCACGCCCGAACCCGCGCTTGGGTCGCTGGTCATGGGGCAACTGGCGCGGCGGCTGAACCTGCCCTTGCGCTGCGCGGGCAATTTCAGCACATCGAAAGCGCCAGACGGGCAGGCGATGCAACAGGGCATGATGTCGATGATGTCGGCGGTTCAGGGCGGGGCGAATTACATCTTGCACGCGGCGGGGTTTGTGGATGGGCTGTTGTCCATGTCCTATGAAAAGATGATCATGGATATGGATATGTGCGGCGCATTGCATGGCTATATGGCAGGGATTGCGGTGACAGATGACACGCTGGCATTTGACGCGCTGGCGCAATTCGGCCCGGGCGAGCATTTGTTCGGCACAGACCACACCCTGCGCCATTACCAGACCGCCTATTGGGACAGCGGGTTCAATGACGACCGCACCTTTGAAACATGGTCGGAAACGGGCAGTATAGATGCCGCGAAACGCGCGAACCAGCGCTGGAAAGATGTGTTAAACACCTATGAATCTCCACCGATGGACGCAGCCATTGACGCCGCGCTGCAAGATTATGTGACGGCCAGAAAAGCCACCATGCCCGATGCCTGGTATTGAAGGAGCGCCCATGTCCAAAGACCCGCTGTTGCAGCCCTACCAGTTGAAGCACCTGACGCTGCGCAACCGTATCATGACCACAGCGCATGAACCCGCATATCCCGAAGATGGCATGCCAAAAGCGCGCTATGTCGCCTATCATGCCGAACGGGCCAAGGCAGGTGTGGCGCTGGCCATGACTGCGGGGTCTGCGGCGGTGTCGCGCGACAGCCCGCCTGTGTTCAACAACATCCTTGCCTGGCGCGACGAGGTGGTGCCCCATATCCGCCAGCTTACCGATGCCTGCCATGACCACGGTTGCGCGGTCATGATCCAGCTAACCCATCTGGGCCGACGCACAGGCTGGAACAAGGGCGACTGGCTGCCGTCAGTCTCCTCATCGAAACACCGCGAGCCTGCGCATCGCGCCTTCCCCAAACTGGCCGAGGATTGGGATATTGAACGCATCATCGCCGATTTTGCCGATGCCACCGAACGGATGCAGGCGGGCGGCATGGACGGGGTGGAATTGCAGGTTTACGGCCATCTGCTGGACCAGTTCTGGTCGCCCCTGACCAATGATCTGGATGGCCCTTATGGCGGCCAGAACCTTGAAACCCGCATGCAGCTTTTGATGGATGTTCTGCGCGGCATTCGCGCGCGCGTGGGCAACGGGTTCATTCTGGGGGTGCGCTACACAGCCGATGAACGCGCCACGGGCGGGATTGATACGGCCCAAGGGCTGGAGATTTCGCGCAAACTGGCCGACTGCGGCATGGTGGATTTTCTGAATGTGGTCAGGGGGCGGATCCATACCGACCCCGCCATGACAGATGTGATCCCTGTTCAGGGAATGGCCTATGCGCCCCATCTTGATTTTGCAGGCGCGGTCAAACAGGCCACCGGCATGCCCACCTTCCATGCAGCCCGCATTCCCGATGTGGCGACCGCGCGCCATGCTGTGGCGGCGGGCTTGCTGGATATGGTGGGTATGACCCGCGCGCATATGGCCGACCCGCATATCGTGCAAAAGATCATGCAAGGGCGTGAAGATGACATTCGCCCCTGCGTGGGGGCCACCTATTGTCTGGACCGCATCTATCAGGCGGGCGAGGCGCTGTGCATCCATAACGCCGCAACGGGCCGCGAACTGAGCATGCCGCATGTCATCGCGCCTGCGCCCGCCCGCAAGAAGGTCGTGGTGGTCGGCGCTGGTCCTGCCGGACTGGAGGCCGCGCGCGTCGCATCTGAACGCGGCCATGACGTGACAGTGTATGAGGCAGCACCCGACCCCGGCGGGCAAATACGGCTGACCGCGCAAAACCCCAGACGGCGCGAGATGATGGGCATCATCGACTGGCGCATGGCCCAATGCGCCGCGCGCGATGTGGTGTTTCATTTCAACAGTTTTGCCGAGGAACACGATGTGACCGCGCTGGTCCCTGATGTGGTGATCATCGCCACAGGCGGGCTGCCCAATACCGAACTGTTCGAGGGGGGTGCGGAAAACCCGTATGTGATCAGCGCATGGGACATGATTGCGGGTGATGTGAAACCCGCAGGCCGCGTGCTGGTCTATGATGAATCCGGCGACCATCCGGGACTGATGGCGGCCGAAGTCGCGGCCAATGCAGGCGCGCAGGTCGAGGTGATGACCCCCGACCGCACCTTTGCGCCCGATATCATGGGCATGAACCTTGTGCCCTATATGCGTGCCCTGCAAGACAAGGATGTGACCTTCACTGTGACCCGCCGCCTGCTGGATGTGGCGCGCGATGGCAACCGCCTGCGCGCCACCATCGGCACGGATTACAGCGATTTCACCAGGCATCAGCATTATGATCAGGTGGTGGTGAATTATGGCACAATGCCGCTGGATGACCTGTATTTCGCGCTGAAACCCCTGTCATCGAACGGCGGTGCGGTCGATCAGGGGGCATTGGTTGCGGGCCTGCCGCAGACCATCAAGCGAAACCCCGACGGCGCGTTCCAGTTGTTTCGCATTGGCGATGCGGTCAGCGCGCGCAACACCCATGCCGCGATATACGACGCCCTGCGCCTGATGAAGGATATCTAGGCACGCGGGGCATTTCCCCCGCACTAACCCACAGCATGCACGGAATAGTCCGGCGTGCCGTTCCAGACCATGTCCCATGATGCGCCGGGCCGCACGTTCTGCACCGCATTGGGTTCAAAACACACCAGACATCTGGCCCCGTTGGCCGGTGCCCTGACCGACGGATAGATCACCCCGCGCGAGCCGTCACGCTGCAACTGGCTGGCAAGCGCCTGTCCCGCCGGATAGCCGATAGCGGGATCAGGATGCAGGGCAATATGGTCGGGCTGGTCGGTCAGATCGTCGAACACACCAATGAAATCGGCCAGCAATTCGACATAGCGCGCGGTGTCATGAAAGCTGCCGGTGAAACGCAGCTCTCGCGTTCGGTGCCAGGCAACCTCTGCAATGCTGACCATGCTGTCCCATGCGCAATACCACGCGCCACGCGCATCGGTGTTGAAGCGGTTGCCGCCCGCGCGCGTGTAGGTAAAGGCCGCATTCACATGCGTATCGCCGTAAATGCGCAGATCCTGCACGCGGCGGTGCCACGCCAGTTCGCGCGGGTCTATTGCGGGGTTTCTGCCCTGTTCGGCCAACAGGCGCGCACTTGTCATGCCCTCGATCCGGGCCAGAACCTCCATCTCGTCATCGGAATCAACCAGCCCGCGCAGGGATGGCGGCTTGTGATAGCTGGCAGGCAGCAGGCGCACCAGACCACGGTCGGACAATTCGGTGCGCGTCATGCACCCCCCCGCAAGGCATCCAGATAGGTGCGTATCGCCAGAATTTGCGGCAACCCCCCCTCGATCGCGCTGTCGATGGGGCGTGCCCCGCCGAAAAGCGGGCCAGTATTGGGGCGCGTGAACCATGTGCGCGCCAAGGCTTCGGAAAAATACAAGTCCAGCGATTTATATATGCCAATAATGGCACTTAGCCGCAAAAGCTGGTCTTTGGTCAATTCGCCTGCAAATCCGGGCTTTCTGGCGCGTTTCCATGTGCTTTGCGACATATCGGCCAAGGCGGCTGCATCCCTTAAGGACAGTGACCAGCTGTCAGCAACCCGCGCATATGCTTTTAGCGCGATTGCGTTTATCTGGGCCGGTTCGCGGGTTTTCGCCGTAAGTTGCATATCATGCCTCCTGACACAGGATATAGATCATATGGTCCAAATGTAAAGACCATATGAACACAGCGTCAGGGTTAATCGCGGGGTTATCTGCCCCTGTCAGGCGCGCAACGGTCGCACGCGCCACAACCAGCCCAGCAGGTCGGGGCGGTCATGCGTGTTTCCCTGGGGCTGCGGGTTCATTGACATTCACAGCCCAATGGGGGAAACAGCGCCCTTGTCATACAAAATGCGCGACAAAAAGGGGTATATTGTTGTCAGATTCCACCAAATTGTCCCATATACCAGATCAGATGGACCGCGAAATCCTGCGCGCATTGCAATCAGACCCAAGCCTGTCGCAGCGCGCGCTGGCAGATCGCGTGGGCATGTCACAAAATGCCTGCTGGCGCAGGCTGCAAGCCATGCGCAATGCGGGCATTGTCGACGGGCAAGCGCTGCGGCTGGACCCAGTGAAACTGGGGCTGGGGCTGACCGTATTTGTCATGATCCGCACGCGCCATCATTCCGGCGACTGGCTGAAACTGTTTCGCCGCACGGTGACGGCCATTCCCAATGTCATCGATTTTTACCGCATCGCGGGCGATTACGATTACATGCTGAAGGTCGTGGCCGAAGATATGAACGATTTTGACCGTGTCTATCAACGCCTGATCGACCGGCTGGATCTGGATGCCGTGACATCCTACATCACCATGGAAAAAATCGCCGACCAGCGCGACCTGCCGCTATAGCGTCGCAGCCCCTATGCGCTGGCGTTGCGACGCAGGGACGGCACACCAAGGCATTCAAGCGCCACACCTTCGATATCGCGCGCGGACATGGCCGCGTCTTGATACATCGCAGCCGGGCTGGCCTGATGAATGAAACGGTCCGGCAAGGTAATCGTGCGTATATTGCAGCCCCGCGACAGCCCGCCGGAATTGGCCAGATAATTCAGCACCTGCGCGCCAAACCCGCCTTGCGCGCCTTGTTCAACAGTGATCAGCGCTTCATGGTGGCGCGACAACTGGTCGATCAGGCCCGTGTCCAGCGGCTTGGCAAAACGCGCATCCGCAACAGTGCAGCTGATGCCGCGTGCCGCCAATGCCTCGACCGCAAGCTGCACTTCGCCCAGATGCGCCCCGAAGGACAGGAATGCCAGCCGCGTGCCCTCAGCCACAATGCGGCCCTTGCCAATGTCCAGTATGGCCCCGCGTTCAGGCAATTCCGCCCCTGTGCCATTCCCGCGCGGGAACCGGAACGCGATGGGGCCGTCATCATATCGCGCGGATGTGGCAACCATATGCATCAGTTCAGCTTCATCCGCGGCGGCCATCACGACCATGCCGGGCAGGTTGGCCATAAAGGCCACGTCAAAACTGCCTGCATGGGTCGCGCCATCCGCGCCCACCAGCCCCGCGCGGTCAATGGCGAAGCGCACAGGCAAGCCTTGAAGCGCCACATCATGCACAATCTGGTCATAACCGCGTTGCAGGAAGGTGGAATAGATCGCGCAAAACGGGCGCAACCCGCTGGCCGCCATACCTGCGGCAAATGTCACGGCATGCTGTTCTGCAATACCCACATCAAACACGCGCCGCGCAAAACGCTGCGCCATGATATCAACGCCGGTACCATTCGGCATGGCCGCCGTTACCGCCACGACAAGCGGGTCGCGCGCGGCCTCATCCGCAAGGGTGCGCCCGAACACGGCCGTGTAGCTGGGGGCGTTCGCGCTGGTCTTGGCCTGCTGGCCCGATGCGACGTCGAATTTCGCCACGCCATGATATTTGCACGCGGCCCCTTCGGCGGGGGCATACCCCTTGCCCTTGAGCGTGCGCACATGGATAAGCACCGGCCCTTCGGCGCGGTCACGCGCCATACGCAAGGTGGCCAACAGGTCCGGCATGGAATGGCCATCAATCGGGCCGATATAGGTAAAGCCCAGATGTTCAAACATCGTGGCATCTGGCGGGCCGCCTGCGGCAAGTGCGCGGGCGCGTTGCGCCTGTTCGCGCAAGGGTTCGGGAAGCGCGGCAAGAAAGCCGTGGGCTATGTCCTGAAGGGTTGCGCCCTGCCCTGTCGACTGGCCGTTCAACTGGTTCAGATAGCTGTTCATCGCACCCACCGGGGGCGCAATCGACATGTCATTGTCATTCAGAATAACGAACAATCGCCGCCCTTCGGCCCCTGCATTGTTCAGCGCCTCATAGGCCATGCCCGCCGTGATGGACCCGTCGCCGATGACCGCAATCGCATCGCCCGTAGGTTGGCCCATATCGCGCCCGATGGTGAACCCAAGGGCTGCGGAAATGCTGGTTGAACTATGCGCCGCGCCAAAAGGGTCAAAGACGGATTCGCTGCGCTTGGTAAAGCCCGACAGCCCGTCCTGCTGGCGCAGTGTGCCCATATCGGCCCGCCTGCCCGTCAGGATTTTATGCGGATAGCATTGGTGGCTGACATCCCAGACCAGTTTGTCAAATGGCGCGCGAAACACCGCATGCAGCGCCACTGTCAGTTCCACCACCCCCAGCGATGACCCCAGATGTCCGCCTGTGCGGCTTACCACCTCGATAGTTTCGCGGCGCAATTCGTCGCATAGCACTGTCAGTTCCGGGTCCGTCAGATCACGCAGATCAGCCGGTCCCGCGATCCGGTCCAGTTGCGGGGTGTCGATACCGTAAAGTTCACTGCCGCGCATTGCATCCCTCCCTGCCCAGATCATGGCTTGGGCCAAACCGTGAAAAAAGGTGCCGTGGGGCCAGGCCCGCACGGCACCAGTTTCCTGTTGCCAACAGGAAAGGGAACCGGGCGTCACTTGCCCGAATCCGGACCGGCTGTCTGGTCCGAACCTTGTGGGGGGCAGGCCGCGACATGCGCGCCCTGCCCCTGTTGTCCAGATCACACCCGGCTGATGGCCGTATCCGGTGGCGCAATCATCTGGCTGTAAGGCATGGGCGGGGGCGCGTTCTTGCTTTCATCAGGCAAGAACAGGCTTACAATATAGATCAGCGCGATGATCACACCGATCCCCACCAATACCGAAGCCGCATATCCCGCGCCGCGCAACATCTCATACAAGATCCAGTTGCGAATACGCTCGGACGGGGTTTGCCGGATATAGTCGTGTTCAGCCATATCAATGCTCCTTAATAGGTAGGACGATAGCCGCGATCCTCGGCCCAGATGGCCCAGTTATCGACGACAGTGCCCGTCAACAGAATACCGATACCGCCTGTCAGTGTGCACAGAACCGCAAACCACCATGCCCAACGGTGAATCCCCTCCATTGTGGCATTGAACCCCATAGTCCAGCGCCAGAACAGGGCGGCCCGTTCGGATGCGGTGCCACGGTCGATAATCTGTTCCAATTCGCGGTCGCCGCCGAAACGACTGACGGCCAGAATGGTGGCCCCGTGCATGGCAAACAGCAATGCCGATCCATACAGGAACACAATCGACAGCGCATGGAACGGGTTATAGAACAGGTTGCCGTAACGCAGGCTGAACAGATTGGTCCAGTCCAGATGCGAGAAGATACCGTAAGGCACAGCCTCGGACCATGACCCCATCAGAATGGGGCGGAACAGACCCAGCACCAGAAACAGCCAGATGGCGCTGGCAAATGCCCATGCCACATGTTTGCCCATTCCCAGCGCTTCGGCGCGCAACCATGTGCGCACCCACCACGACATGACCGAAATCAGCAGGAAGAAGGATGCAATCAGGAAATAGCCCCCTTCCGCAATCGGCGGAAAGCGCAGACCATATTCCGGCCCCGGCGGATCAAGCGAGAACCAGAACAGATCGCGCATGAACACGGCCGGGTTGAAACCTGCCTGATACCAGTACCACATGCCCACCATGACAAACCATGTCAGGCCGGACGCAAGGCTAAGCACGCCCATCGCGCCCAGATAGACAGGCCCGATCTGGGCGTTGCCGATCCAGCCCGCAAGGTTGGAGAAGCTGGCAGATTTGGTGCGGTTTTCCAGCTCTACGCCTTCGACCATGCCCATTTCGGGGGCGGCCCGCACCTGCACTTGTGTAAAGATGTTCTGATACTCAGCCATTGACGCCTCCTGCGATATCGCGCCACCAGGGCAGATCAAGCCACCAGTCCCACCAGAACACCCACTGGTCAAACCAGATGGTGCCCGAAATCACGATACAGACCGCCGACCAGAACCCGGCATTCAACGCCAGCAACAAACCAACACGGTGAATGCCCAATGTGCCCACCGAATAGCCGATCAGATCGCGGAAGAATGTGTCTTCATGGTCGGGCGTTTTCATGACTTCGCCCTTCTTGGGGTTGGCCGCCGACAAAACCAGCGCGCCATGCAGCGCCAGCGCCAGTGTCGTGGTGAAGAAGAATGTCACCGCGATCATATGCGCCGGATTGTAGTGGAAGTTGCCATAAGTGTAGCCGACATTCGACACCCAATCGAGATGGGTCCAGATGCCATAGGGAAACGCATGCCCCCAAGCGCCCATCAGGATCGGGCGAAAGACAACCAGTGTAAGATAGGCAAAGATTGCCACACCAAAGGCGAAGGGCACATGATAGCCCATGCCCAGTTTCTTGCAGATTTCCACCTCGCGCAGTGCCCAGGACACGAACGCCCCGATCGCGCAGATGGTCACAACCTGCCATAGCCCGCCTTCAAGCAGCGGTGCCGGACCCAACCCATAGGACAGGGGTGGGGGATTAATTGAAATCAGCCAGGGGTTCCATGTGCCTTGCAGCACCGCCCCCCAAAAAATCAAGAGCGTTCCGAGCACGGCGAAAAAAACCGTCGTTACCCCGAAAAAACCGACGTAGAACGGCCCGACCCAGAAGTCGAACAAATTCCCGCCGACCAGCGTGCCGCCTGGCACACGGTATTTGCGCTCGAAGCTTAGCAGCGCCATGCTTCCCTCCGCTAGGCTCGGCGGCCGTCAAGGCCGTCATTGTTGAATGGATGGCTGCGGGCGGCACAGTTGTGCCACGCCGCCCACAGTCGGGACGCGAAAGCGTCTTAGCGGCCGTATTTGTCAGCCGCGATCTGGAACCAGTTGTAGCCATCGCTGGACAGCAACACCAAATGGATCATCGCGGCCAGAAGAAACAGGAACACGCCCTGTGCCACGAAAACGCGGCGCGGATCGAAGATCAGCCAGATTTTGTAAAACTTGCTCATGTTCTAATCCCTTCAGAACCACGGGCGCCAGATGAACACGGCCAAATGAGCCACGATGGCAACGGCTGAAAACAGCCAAAGCCCGCTCATATAGACCGAGTGCAGCTCCTGGGCCTGCTCGTCGGTAAGACCTGTAAACGACAGGTCAGTTCTTTCAGCCATAGTATCCTCCGGATCATAAGACTGGCACCGCACACCCTGCGGCTGGGATGGTACCCCGAAACGGGGTGCCCCAATCCCGCAGGCCCTGGCCCACGGGAATGACGGTCACACAGCGCCTTAGCTGCGGAAAACGATCGGCGCGATCACATGCGCATCGGCCAGTGCACGGCCCACAGGGCCAAGGCGCGGCAATTTGCCGGTGGTCACGACACGCCAGCTCCAGGTCAGCAGACCGGTTGCCAGCGCCAATGCAAAGATCACGCTGAAGTAAAGCCTGTATTCCCAGTTCTGCGCACGTTCGTTGCGGGGTCTGGGGGCATTCACGGTGTAATCGGCCATGGTCTTTCCTCCTGGGGTCACGCGCGGGTCAGGTCAGGGCGAAGCGCCGCGACCAATTCGCTGTCGATTTCATCTGCGCCGCGTTCCAGTGCTGCGGCCTCTATGGCGTCACGCAGACTGCGCGCGGCAGAAATGCGTGTCAGAATGGGGTGTTGGGCCACGATGCGGTCCAGTTCGGCCTTCGCTTCCGCAGACCAGGGCAAGTCGCGGCGCAATGTGGTGGGTGTGGCGGCGGCGGCGTCCATCTGGCTGCCCAGCGGCAGAATATGGAACAGCGCGTCGAACAGCCCGTTGCACACTTCTTGCAGCACATAGGTCGCACCCGCATAGCCCATCATCGGCGTGCCGGTATGCCGCCTTATCGCCGCGCCGGGAAAACTGGCGGGAATGAACGCAGGCGCTGGCCCGTGCCCGGCCTTCAACTCGGCCAGATACATTTTTTCGTTGATCGACCCGAACACCACCAGGGGGCGCTTTTCGCCCAACAGCGCGCGCACGCGGTCATTGTCGGTTTTCGTCCCGCGAACGCGCGCCACCGCGAAGGCACAGGGCAGGCCAAGATCTTCTTCCAGATACTTGCGCAATCCCCGCGTGTAGGTTTCGGATGCAACAACCGCAAAACTGGCCGTGGCAAAGAAATCCTGCGTGACCGAACGCCACAGATCCCAGACCGGTTTCAGCGTCGAATGCTTTTCGCGCGCGATGAACGGCTCAGGGTCCAGTTCCAGCAATTCTCCCAGACGGCGCAGAAAACGCGTCGTGCTGTCCATCCCAATGGGCGCTTGCAGATAGGGTTTGCCAAGGCATTCGGCCAATCCGCGCCCGAATTCGCGATACATGACAATATTGACATCGGCATTCACCAGATTGCGCATTTCCGCCAGATGGGCACCAAGCGGCATGACCATGTTCACGTCCGCGCCGATCCCTTCAACCAATCGCCGGATTTCAGCCAGATCGGACGGCATATTGAACGTGCCATACATCGGACCAAGGATGTTGACGCGCGGGCGTGCGCCTTCTTCGCGTTTCTTCTCGGGCGGCATGCGGCCCTTGGTCTGGCCAAATTCGGTGAACAGCCATGTCATGGCGCGGTCGGCGGCTTCCCATTGATCCTCATCAATGGTGCGGGGCAAAAAGCGCTGGATATTCGTGCCCTGCGGCGTCACACCGCCGCCGATCATTTCCGCGATGGACCCTGTCACCACAACGGCGGGCAAGGCAGGATCAAGCGTTTTCCACGCCCGCGCCATCGATTCCTCGGTGCCCGAGGACATCTCATCCTCGCCCAGTCCGGTAACGACGATGGGCAATTCATGCGGCGGCAGGGCGTCGGTGTAATGCAAAACAGATGTTACAGGCAGGTTTTCGCAGCCCACGGGGCCATCAATAACAACCTGCAACCCCTTGACGGCACAAAAGGCATAGACCGCCCCCCAGTATCCGCCTGCGCGATCATGATCTTGAACAAGCATCAGATCATCTCCTGCGCTTTGGCGGCCCGCGCTAGCTTGTCCAGTTTTTTCTGGTGCTGCGCGCGGAAATCAGGACGCAGATTCGGGCTGCCTTCCCAGATGCCGGCAGTGTCGCCTGTTCCCACGCCGTCAAAAAATTCGCGCATCGTGTCCATGCGGGCCTTGCCGCCAATGGCGGCATTGACAACTTCGCCCAAGCTGCCCGCTCCTGCCGGTCCCATCAGGGGGCGTGCGGAAATCAGGTTGGTGAAATACAGCGACGGGATACCCTTTTGCTTGGCATGCTGCACCACAGGTGTGGTGCCAATGGCCAGATCAGGTTCCAGCCCGTCAACGGCGGCCAGATCATCGGCAAGCGACGCGCGGAATTTCACAACCACACCGCGCGATTCCAGCCAGTACCGGTCTGCCGCCGACCATTTCGATGCCGCACAGGCCGTGCCAACATAGGCCAGATCAGCGCCGCTCTCGATCAACAGGCGCGCGACCAGAAGTTCCGATCCTTCATAGCCCGACAGCGTGATCCGGCCCTTGATGGGGGCACCTGCCAGTGCTGCGCGCACTGCGGGCACGAAGGCATTCTGCGCCGCCGCAATCCGGTCCGGTGCCACGTTGAACGCAGCGCCAATCGCGGCCAGCCAGTCATGTGTTCCATCAACCCCCACGGGCGCGGACCCGATGACAGGCCGCCCCGCCGCCTGAAACTCGCGCACCGCCGCCGAATAAAACGGATGAATTGCCGCGACAGCCCCGCAATCCAGCGCGGCATATAACTCGCGCCATTCGCGGCACGGCACAACAGGCCCCGCCGCCAGCCCCATTGGCGCCAGCATGGCCCCGATCATCATGGGATCAGCGGGAAACATCTCGCCCAGAAGCGTCACTGTCGGGCGGTCCGAACGGCCCGCTTCAGGCGCAGGCACAGGCCCCGCTTCAACTTCCTGACGGGCATAATTCAGCATTGCACCGGCCAGCACATCCTTGGCCTCTGCATGGGTGGGCACGCCGAAACCGGGCACATCAATGCCCACAATCCGCACACCGTTTATTTCCTTGGGCAGCAACCGCAGCGGCACACCGGACGCGGTGGGCACACACAGATTTGTCACCACAATCGCATCATATTGCGCAGGATCGGCCATGTCATGCACCGCATCGCGGATATCTTCAAACAGCTTGCCAGTGACCAGCGATTCCGAATTGAACGGCACATATCCCACAGACCGCCGCGCGCCGTAGAAATGGCTGACGAAACTTAGCCCGTAGACACAGCACGCGGACCCCGACAACACCGTTGCCACACGGCGCATGCGCAGACCAACCCGCAATGACCCGAATGCCGGGCACATTGATTCCGGTTTGTCATGCGGGCCGCGCGGATAATCCTTGGCGAACTGGTCCAGAACGGCCCCGTTCCCGGCCGCGCGGGTCTTGGCTTCCATCTGCTGCATTGGTGCATGGCATCCCATGCCATCCACTTGTCCTGTCGCTTCCTCGTCCTTCATCTTGCCCGAACTACTCCGGGGGGAATCGCCGCAGGCGATGGGGGGCTGGCCCCCCTGTTCGATCTGTGTGAAATCATCAGGCATCGTCATACACCACTTCCAGCGACGCTTTCGCCACAGCGTTCTTGCCGCGCATATCGGTGTCGGTGGCCGGTTCCAGAACGATATCGCCGCCCGTATCCTTGCTGTCGAACAGCGCCAGCAGACCGTCCTGATCAAGCGGGTCGGGTCGCAAGGGCGGGGCAATTTCCACAGCCTCGGCCAGGCCCACAAACAGCGATCCCCACTGGCTCGCCGCACTGCCGACAATCTGGTAATTCGCGGATTTCTTGCGCAGGTCATCATCTTGCGGGATCGCAGCCAGCACCGGAATATTCACCGATCTGGCAAAGGCCGCTGCCTCTCCCGTGCCGTCATCTTTATTGATGACCAGCCCTGCAACGCCGACATTCCCGCCCATCTTGCGGAAGTATTCCACGGCGGAACACACGTTATTGGCCACATATAACGATTGCAGGTCGTTCGACGCCACCAGAATAACCTTCTGGGCCATGTCGCGCGCAATCGGCAGGCCGAAGCCGCCGCAGACCACATCGCCCAGAAAATCCAGCAGGACATAATCAAAGTCCCAGTCGTGGAAACCCAGCTTTTCCAGCAGTTCAAACCCGTGGATAATGCCGCGACCCCCGCAGCCACGCCCGACTTCCGGCCCGCCAAGTTCCATGGCAAACACGCCATTGCGCTTGAAGCAGACATCGCCAATGGCCACTTCCTCGCCCGCCAGTTTCTTGCGGGTGGAAGTTTCAATGATTGTGGGGCACGCCTTACCGCCAAATAGCAGGCTGGTCGTGTCTGATTTCGGGTCGCAGCCGATCAGCAGCACGCGTTTGCCCTGCTCGGCCATCATGCAAGACAGGTTCGCCAGCGTGAAGGATTTGCCAATCCCGCCCTTGCCATAGATCGCAATGATCTGGGTGTGTTTGCTGGGCGGGTCTTGCGGGACTTCCAACGACGGCTCTTCATGGGCCTCGTCGCGCAGCCGCTTGTCAAAATCCTTCAGGTTCGGAATATCAAGCGTCATATCTCAGGCCTCCCAGTCGAGTATCATTTTCAGGCAATCAGCATCGCTGAAGGCCCGTTCATAAGCGCGCGGAGCATCCACGGGCCGGGCAAAATGGGTGATCAGTCCAGACAGCGACAACGCGCCACTTTCGATCAGATCGCGCGTGGCAACCATGTCTTCGGGCTGCCATTCGGCGGCCACGCGCAGGCGCAGCTCGCGCAAAAATGCAGGGACAAAGGTGAATTGCAGTGGTGTGGTGTAGAAACCGGCCAGAACAACCTCGCCACCCCTGGCGACACGTCCGATCAACTGGTCAAGCAGCCCTTCCGCGCCCGATGCATCCAGAACGCAGGAATAATCGCGGCGCGCGTCGTCATCAGGGTGGCATACGCTATAGCCCTGCGCGCCGGAATGGCGTGCGGGGTTCACATCCCACACCTGTGGCGCAGGTGCGCCCGATGCCACGACAATGCGCGCAACCAGCCGCCCCAGAACACCGTGGCCGACAACCAGATCGGGCATGCTGGCATTCGGCCCAGCGACAGCATGGCGTGCCGTGGCCGCAAGCGCCAGCAATGCCCCTTCGGCACCCAGATCGGGGCCTATGCGCGTGGCGCGGCGGAAATCGGTGACCAGATGGCGCGACGCCGCGCCAAACAGCCCGAACACTGCCCCATCGGCATTGCCCGCAAAACAGTTTGCGCCCGGCACGAAAACCCGTTCACCAACGGCAAACCCCGTGTCATCGCCGGCGCACTCTACCACACCAGTCGCTTCATAGCCCGGCACAAGCGGGTAGCCCATGCCCGGAAAGGGCGGCATCTGGCCGGACCAGAACAACCGTTCCGTCCCTGTCGAGATGCCCGAATGCGTGATGCGAACCACAAGATCCTGCGACCCGGCTGCGTTCAGCGCGACACGTCCCAGCGACAGCTGGCGGGGGGCTTTCAGGATGATGGCATCAGTTTGCACAGAAATCCTCCGGGCTGTGACCCCGCGTTGCAACCCGCACCGCTGTCGACTCACTTTCCCTATGTGTAATCTTACTGATACACGCTATAGTGTCAATTCATATTGACAGTTATTTTAAAGATGACAGGCCAGAGTTACAGTTTCTGTGCTGTAATTACGGCAGAAACATAGCTTCTGCGCGTCCTGACAGGCGTTATCTTCGTGAAACCGGTGTCTTTCAGTAGGGTCGCAATCTCTTGTGTGCTGCGCGTACGCCCGGTTTGCATGGCCATTGTGTAAACTGAAAAATACACATCTGTATGTGGATCGGGGCGCGCGCCGCCTGACATCGGTTCGATCACCAACAGGCGCCCGCCCGCAGGCAATGTGGCAAATACCTTTTGCAACAGCGCGCGCACAGTATCATCGCGGTGATCATACAGCACCCGCACAAGCGATATGACATCCGCGCCCTGCGGCAACGGATCATCGCGGAACGATCCGCCATGGCGCGCAACATTGGCGGGCAGGTCGGCCATTGCAACAACATCTGGCAGATCAAACAAGGACAGTTCCAGCGCCGGATAGCGCGCATGCACCGCACGCAGAAATGCACCCGTGCCGCCCCCCAGATCCAGCAAATGCGCGGCCCCGTTCAGGGTCAACACACGCAGCGCTTCTTGTGCAACAAGGGTCTGGCTGTCGGCCATAAGGCGCGAATACCGCGCCGAGATTTCGGGGTCTATGGGGCCGGATGCGCCAAACACATAGGGCCAGAATTCTGCCAGCGCAGGCGTTGTTTCACCGCGGATAAATGCCGCCGGGTCGGCCAGATCACCATACAGAACCGCATGATGGCGCACCATATCTTCCAGCCCTGCAACGCCCAGAAAGGCCGCACCGCGCCGCGCAAGATAGAACCTGGCCCCTTTGCGCCGCAACAACCGCATGGCCGCGCCCGCCTGCAACAGCACCGCCATACGGTCCGGCGGCACATTCAGGCGCGCGGCCAGCGCATCGGCTGTCGCCCCGCCTTCGGCCAGCAGATGCAGCACGCGCAATTCCACCAACGCGGCCAGCATCTGGCTGTTGACAAAGCCCTGCATCAGATCGAACAGCGCCGCCCCTTCGCGCCGCGCAATGCCGCGCAGGATGGGCACACGTTCTGCAATAGCCTGAAATCGGGGCGATGACGCCAGCCGGTTCATTATGCCTGCGGGCCTTGGTGGCGCGGGCAGGGTTGCGCCGCCCCTCTCGCGCTCAGGCACGAACGGGCGCAACAGGCGTCATGCGTTCGGCATAGACACGCACAAGCTGCGCAAGCCGCGCTTCACCCGGACAGGACGGGATCGACGCGATTGCGCCGCCCAGAATATCATGCAGCCGCTTGACCGCCCCCTGAACGCCCAGCTCTTCCACGGCGGACGGGCGCGCATAGGCCACGTCCTGCCCCACGGGTTTGCCCAGCGTGTTTTCATCATAAAGCGCATCGCGCAGGTCATCCGCCACCTGAAACGCCTCGCCTATGCGCGCGCCAAGTTCTTCCCACGGGTCGGGTTCATGACCGGCGGCCAAGGCGCCCATCTGCGTGGCGGCCACAAAAAGCGCAGCCGTTTTCGCCCGGTGATAGGCGCGCAAATCAACGCGCGCTTCGCTTTCCCACGCCTGCCCCGCACAAATGCCATGCGGCATGCCGGTATGACGCGCCAGCAACTGCACCAGACGCAAGGCGCGCAAGGCATCGGCGGGGGCGGCACCGCCAAGCAGATCAAAGCCCGCAATGATCAGGCTGTCGCCCGTCAGCACGGCCAGCGGTTCGGAAAATGCCAGATGAATTGTTGGCTTTCCGCGCCGGAAACTGGCATTGTCAAATGCAGGCAAGTCGTCATGCACCAAGCTGGCGCAGTGAATAAGTTCCAGCGCGACTGCGGCACGTTCTGCAAGGTCTGGCCTGTCATCGCCGCAGGCCAGCGCCACCGACAGGCATATCGTGGGCCGGATGCGCGCCCCGCCGGGGGTAACGGCATAATTCAGTGCGGCGGCCAGCCGTCCGGGCACGGCATCTGGATTGCCAGCAGCGCCCTGCGCCCGTGCAATGGCCGCTGTCATCGCCTTGTCTATCCGTGTGCTAAGTTCCATCCTGGCCCCCTTGCGCCGCTGTGTGTCAAATATTTTCGACATCATAGTGTAACTTAAACTGGACAGTTTCGATGAAAGAGTCAAGAATTCCCGCCATGAACTGCAAAAAAGACTCCATCCTCATCGTCGGCGCTGGCATTGGCGGGCTGGTTGCGGCCATTCATCTGGCCGCACAGGGGCGCAATGTCACCGTGTTCGAGGCCCATTCCTGGGCCGGTGGGAAAATCCGCACCACGCCCAGCAGCGCCGGTCCAGTGGATGCGGGGCCAACAGTGCTGACACTGCGGCCCGTGCTGGAGCAGGTGTTTGAAGCGGCAGGCACGCGGCTGGAGGATCATCTGACGCTGACCCCGCTGCCGGTTCTGGCACGGCATTTCTGGACCGATGGCACCCGACTGGACCTGACAAGCTGCCAGAATACCAACGCACAGGCGATTGCGACCGCCTTCGGGTCGCGCGCCGAACGGGAGTTCCGGCACTTCTCGGCGCAAAGTGCGGCGTTATACGAATCGTTCAAATCCCCCATCATGTATGCCCCCCGCCCAAAAGTGTTTGCAGCGGCACGCGCCGCATTGCGCCGCCCTGCAACCCTGCCCTGGCTGGTGCCGGGACGGACCTTGCAGCAGATGCTGGACAGGCGGTTTGCCAGCCCCCATCTACGCCAGTTATTCGGGCGGTATGCTACATATGTGGGCGGCAACCCGTTGCTGGCACCCGCAGTTCTGGGGCTGATATGGCAGGCCGAAGCGGCTGGTGTCTGGGCGGTTCAGGGCGGCATGGTCCGGCTTGCACAGGTGCTTTCTGACCTGCTGATCCGGCTGGGCGGCACATTGCGGCTGGACTGTCCGGTGCGCGCGATTGTGACCACCGGCGGCACGGTCAGCGGGCTGCGCCTGAATGGCGGGGAAACAGTTCATGCCAATCAAGTGGTGTTCAACGGCGATCCCGCCGCCCTGCCCGCGCTGCTTGGGCACCATAAGGGCGCGCCCAAACCACAGCAAATAGTGCCGCGCAGCCTGTCGGCCGATGTCTGGACATTTGCGGCAACCACTCGCGGGCAGGGCCTTGGGCGTCATGCGCTGGCCTATCACAACGTGTTTTTCGGCGCTGATCCAGCGCAGGAGTTTAGCCCGCTTGCGCAGGGCGATTGGCCCCAAACCCCCACGATTTACGTTTGCGCACAAGATCGCGCCGCTGGCCTGCCTGACGGGCCGGAACGGTTTCAACTTATCGTAAATGCCCCGCCCACCGGCGCGGGCGGACAGAAAGACCTGCCACCATGCCCGACCGACCCACTTGCCCGGCTGGCCCGTTTCGGCCTGCACCTCACGCCAGCCGCCACGCCGACGGTGCTGACGCGCCCGCTGGATTTCGCAGCGCTGTTCCCGCACAGTCAGGGCGCGCTGTATGGCCTAAGCCCGAACGGGGCGATGGCGACATTCCAGCGCCCGCACACCCGCACCCGGCTGGCGGGGCTGTATCTGGCGGGCGGCGGGGTGCATCCGGGGGCGGGGGTGCCGATGGCCGCGCTGTCGGGCCAGCATGCCGCGCGCGCGGCACTGGCCGACCGGATTTCAGCGCCAATGTCGCGCCCGACGGCTATCACTGGTGGTATGTCGACGGGTTAAGTGATGACGGCAAAAGCGCTGTTTCTGTCATTGGCTTTATCGGGTCGGTGTTTTCGCCTTGGTATCGGTGGTCAGGGCGGCGCGATCCACAAAACCATTGCTGCATCAACGTGGCGACCTATGGGCCGAAAGCGCGGTTTACCATGACGGACCGAGGGCGCACCGCGCTGCGCCAAAGCCCCGACATGTTGCAGGTTGGTCCCAGTTCTATGCGTTGGGACGGGGACAAACTGGTGATAGAGGTGAACGAGGTGTCATCCCCACCCCTTGTCAGCCGCGTGCGCGGCACAATCACCCTGCATCCCGAAGTGCTGTTTGGCCAGAATTATGACCTGACGCCCGACGGACGCCACCGCTGGCAACCCTTCGCGCCCATTGCCCGCATTGATGTCGCACTGGACCCCGGACACCATTGGTCGGGGCATGGCTATTTCGATTCCAATTACGGCACCCATGCTTTGGAAGATGATTTCAACTATTGGACATGGGGCCGTTTCCCCCACAAAGGCGGCACACGGTGCTTTTACGATGCCATCCTGCGCAACGGCCAGTCCGAGACTGTGGCGCTGCATTTCCACCCCGATGGCCGGAGCGAACATGTCCCCCCCCCGCCCCGCGCGCGTATCGCACGCAGCCTGTGGGCCGTGCGGCGTGAAACGCGCGCCGATACCGGTTTTCAGCCGCGTCAGGAACTGGCCATGCTGGATGCGCCCTTTTACACGCGGTCTGCAATGCGCACCTGTATCGACGGGGAACAAGCGGTTGGCGTGCATGAAGCGCTGGACTTGCGCCGCTATGCGCAACCCTTGTTGAAACCCATGCTGGCGTTGCGCGTCCCGCGCAGGGCGCGCTGGAATTTCACCGCCGGATAATGGCGTTTTGCGGTCATTGATGCGATGGACAAAGCCCGCGCTATCGGTGGGCCGGGGTCTGCCGATCCGACGCGAGTGAAGTTCACTTTATGCCGGCTGCATATTCCGGCGTTCAAAGGCCGGCGTGACGCTGGCCAAATCGGCAGGCCGCGGGACGGCCCACCGATAGCGCGGCGGCCTGCGGCCTTTGCTCCGCGCTTTGGGGCTTTCCCCATGTCTGCAATAGACCAAATCAGTCACCCCCGAAGTCCCGCGTTGAACTTGTCGTCACTGCGGTGGCTCTCTCCCGTCGGGCACCACACTTAGCATGCCCTGATGTTCAGCCAGCCATGGCAGGATCTGCGCGGCCACCGCATCGGGGAATTCTTCATGCACCAGATGCCCGCCCTGCGCCAGTTCCACATATTGCGCGCGCGCAAGTTGCTGGCTGGCCTGGCGCGACACCTGCACCGGCACCGCCAGATCCCCGCGCGATGCAATCAGCAGCGTGGGCACCGTAATCTGCGGCAAGCGCTCCAGCAGGGGTTCCAGATCCCATTGCGCCATCATGCCCAATGTCCCCTCGATATGGGATGTGCGGCTGACAAGGCGCTGGTACAGCGCAACGCCGTCTTCATCCAGTGGCGAGCCTGTGCCCTCCAGCAGTTTTTCAACCTGGTTGCGCTTGGACGATAACCGCGTCACGATCGCTGCAATAAAGGGGCTGCCCGCCATCGCACGCGCAAGTTTCGGAAACAGCCAGCCCGCAAATCCGTCAAACGGGCCAAGGGCGGAATTTATGCCAACAACGGCACGCGGGGGGCGGCGCATCATTTCGGTCATGCGCAGGGCAACCGCAGCCCCTGCCGAATGGCCAATAATTGCAACCGGCCGCCACCCCTGATCTTCGCACAGCGCACAAAGGTCATCTGCCATGGCATCCAGCCCCAGCCGCATCAGACCACCCGCGCGCGTAAAGCCCTGCCCGGGCAGGTCGGGCACAATCAGGCGACAGCCCGGTATATGCCCCATAAGGCGATGAAAACTATGGCCAGACGCACCCGCCCCATGCAGCAGCAGCACATCCGGCCCCGTGCCCGCAATCTGGACATGCCATTCATGCGGACGGCAGCGGATAAGCTGGGAATATTCGCATAGCGGCCAATCTTGCGGGACAGCACGCATCCTCTAATCCCCGAATGCGGCGGAGAGCGTCGCCGATAATGCGCGCGCATCCGCGCGTGGCAACGCAATCTGTGTGGCCCCCATATGCCCGGACAAACTGGCCAGATGCGGGTTCGGGCGCAGGCCCGTATCAATAACCAGCGCGGGAATGCCTTGCTGCGCAATCAACTGCGCCAGCCGCACGGCATCTGTGCCCGCAGCCGCGCGGTCCGCGCTGCCGTCCAGCGCAATATTTCCGCGCCCGTCCGTCAGCAGCGCCAATGTAGGGGCCATGCCATGGCCGCGCGCATGCAGCGCCGTTTCCAGCGCAACCTGCAAACCGCCCGCCAAGGGCGTGCCGCCACCACCGGGCAGGCCTGCCAGTTGGCGTTTTGCCTGAACCAGTGACCGCGTGGGCGCAAGGCTAAGATCAGCATTCTTGCCGCGAAAACTGACCAGCGCGACATGGTCACGCGTGGCATAGGCATCTGCCAGCATCAACTCGATCGCGCCCTTCGCTTCTGCAAGACGCGCCAGGGCACTGGACCCCGACGCATCGACCACGAATATCAGCACGCGGTCGGTTTGCGCGCGAAAATGCCTGACGCGAATGTCTGACGGCATCAGCAACACCTGCCCTGCCCGCGCATCGGGGCGGGACTGGCGGCGCAGTTTCTGCCACGGTGCCGCCTGACGCAGGGTTGCGACCACATCGACACGGCCTGTTGAATCCAGCGCGCCCGCGCGCGATGGCAATGGCCGCCCGCGGCGTTTGGACTTGCGCACAGCGCCCGAACTGGACTGCCCCTGCGCCGCGCGCGCCACACGACCGGCCTGCAATTGCGCCAGAACCCCCGCAGGCAGGGCTGCGCGTGCCGCGTCGATCAGCATATCGTCGGGGATGTCTTGCGCACTGTCCGTGTCGGGGGGTGTTTGGGCAGCATCATCCGGCGGCTGGGGGGGCGGGGGGGGTGGCGTATCATCAGGGGGCGCGTCAGGCACAGCAGTCGCGCGATGCGCCAGCACCAGCGCGACAGCAAGTGCCAGATCCTGCGCCTCCAGTTCTGTGGCACCGCGCCAAGCCGCATGCGCGCGCGCGGCAGCCAGCGTCAACAAGGGCGCGCGCATGCTGTCTATGCCAAGGGCCACTGCAACACCCGCCACCTGCGTGCGCGCATCATGCGTGACACGCACCTGCGACAGGCGTGCGCGCGCCTGCGCAATCTGGTCCATGGGCAGGGCAAATGGCGCCGTATCAGCCCATGCCAGCGCGTCCAGATCAAGAAACAGGCCAAGGCGTTCGCATAATGCAGGCGCCAGCCCTTCGCCGTCCTGCGCGGCTTCATCAAGGGCAATCAGGCCAAGATCGGTTTGGGCATCAAGGGCCTGCGCCAGCCGCACGGCAAGCGCGGGCGGGCAGCGTTCGGCCATGCTCAGCACAAGCATGCCCCCTTCGCCCAGAAGACCCGCATGGTGGTGCATGGTCCCCGTGCCCAGTGTCGCGGCCAGATCCAGCCCGCCGAAAAGCGCGTCATCGGTGATATTGGGGTGCAGCTTGCGCGGCGCGAAGGCCACCAGTGCGTCGTGCACCCGTGCGCGCACCGGACCTGCCCGCGCGCGCAGCCACAACCCGCGCAGGGCTGCCGGGTCCACGGCCAGCAATGTCAGCGCGACAGTAACCCGCGCCCATGGGTCTTCCATGGGGTCCGGCTGCGGACCGGGGCGGCCGGATGATGGGCCGCTGGTATCGTCAAACGGGGTCAGGGCAACACCTCTGCCAGTTGGCGCGCAACGCGGGCGCCGGTGCCAGCCTCATCCAACGGATCACGACGCAGACGGTGGCGCAGCGCCATGGGGGCGGCTGCGCGAATATGCTCGCGCGTGATCGCATCTGCACCCGCGAAGGCCGCCATGGCGCGCGCGGCAGCAAGCAATGTCAGTTCACCGCGCAACCCGTCAGACCCAAGCGCCAGACATACGGATGCACAATCATGCAGCGCCACATTGGACACCTGAACACCCGCAAGTGCGGCGCGCGCCGCCAGAATTTGCGCACGCAGGCCCGCATCTTCTGCCTGCCAATGCGCCATGAATGCTGCATGGTCGTTTTCATAGGCATCGCGCCTGCGCATCACCTCGATGCGGGTCTCGATCTCGCGCGGGCTGCTGACCTCGACCGACAGGCCGAAACGGTCCAGAAGCTGCGGGCGCAATTCGCCTTCTTCGGGGTTGCCCGACCCCACAAGCACAAACCGCGCAGGGTGGCGAATGGACAGCCCTTCGCGTTCAACAACATTCTCGCCCGATTGCGCGACATCCAGCAACAGATCTACAATGTGGTCTTCCAGCAGGTTCACTTCATCAATATACAAGTATCCCCGATTGGCCCGCGCCAGAAGTCCCGCCTGAAACGCCTTTTCGCCGCGCGTCAGGGCACGCTCAATATCCAGCGCGCCTGTCACGCGGTCCTCGGACACACCAAGCGGCATATCCACAACCGGCGTGGGCCGTGTGACAATATCTGCCTGCGTGATGCCCGCCCAATCGGGGCAGTCGGCCAGCGTGGCGGAATTGCACGGACAACCCGCCACCACGTCAATGGGCGGCAACAGCGCCGCAAGCGCGCGCACGGCTGTTGATTTGCCGGTTCCACGGTCCCCGAACACCAGAACACCGCCAATTCTGGGATCGATGGCGGTCAGGATCATTGCGGTTTTCATTTCATCCTGCCCGACAATGGCAGAAAACGGAAAGGGCGTCATGCGGCCTCCTGTGTGAATGCGGCAGGGTCCAGCGGGTCGCGACCCTGCCATGTGCCCTTGCGCGCAGAAATGCGGAAACGGGCATAAAGTTCTTCGGAAAACCAGCGCTCCTCGCGGACGGCGCGGATGGCTTGTTGGTGTGGGCCACGGCGGGCAAATTCGGCCATGGTGCCTGCGTCGGGCCAGACAGAAAACGTGACCTGTCGCAGAAGCGGCATTTCCCCGATACCGATTTTGAACATGACATTGGGATCGGCCCCCACCCTGGCGGAAATATCGGGCACCTGCCCCCAGAACCGTAACGCCCGCGCGGGGCGCACTGATGCGCGCGTCATTGCAGCCACTGGACCATCCGCCACACCTTCGGGGCGGAACGGCGCGCGACCGGACCAGCGCCCGCGCGCAGAATAAGGTTCCAGAAACAACGTATAGCTTTCATCGGCGCGCTGGTCCCAACGGGCAAATGCGCCGCTGGCCACACCTTGCTGCGCAGCCGCATGCGTGCCCCATACCCCCAGAATAGCCCAAACACCCCAGTTCGGGCGCGGGGTGAACCCCTGCCCTGTACCAGAGCCGCAAATCTTGCAGAATTCCAGCCCCGGTTGGCGCGCAAGCGCCACACGCGCTGCCACCATCTGGCCCAGAACCCAAAGCCGCGCGGCCGTCCGGTCAAACCGGAAAAGGCAGAGCGTGATCGTTTGCATGGCGATTCCCATCTGCAAGTGTAAACTTAGGTTGTCACATTCTGCTGTATGTGTAAAGAATAAGAATGTAAACCTTGATTGACACATTGCATCTGTGTAAGCTGATGACACCACCAAAGAACGGGAAACGCCTATGTCTGATTCTGATGCACCCCACCACGCCATCGTCATTGGCGCGGGAATGGGCGGGCTGGCCTCGGCCATGCGGCTGGGGGCCAAAGGCTACCGTGTCAGCGTGATCGACCGGCTGGACCGGCCCGGCGGGCGTGGATCGTCGATCACACAGGGCGGGCACAGATTCGACCTTGGGCCAACCATTGTGACCGTGCCACAAGGGCTGCGGGAATTATGGGCCGCCTGCGGACGTGATTTTGACCGCGACGTCACCCTGAAACCCATGACCCCGTTTTATGAAATCCGCTGGCCGGACGGGTCCAGCTTTGCCGCAGTTCAGGACAATGACGCGATGGAGGCCGAAGTCGCGCGCCTGTCGCCCGATGATCTGGCAGGTTATCGCGAGTTCCTGAAGGACGCGAAAGCGCGCTACTGGTTCGGCTATGAAGATCTGGGCCGCCGCCCCATGCACCAGCTATGGGAACTGATCAAGGCGCTGCCCCGCTTTGTCTGGTTGCGCGCCGACAGGTCGGTTTATGCCCATGCCGCAGCCCGCGTGCGCGACCCGCGCCTGCGCTTTGCGTTGTCCTTTCATCCGCTGTTCATCGGCGGTGACCCGTTTAACGTGACATCCATGTATATTCTGGTCAGCCATCTGGAAAAGTCTTTTGGCGTACATTACGCCATGGGCGGCGTGCAGGCGATCGCGAACGCCATGGCAAATGTCGTGCGCACACAGGGCGGCACGGTGGCGCTGAACACGGAAATAGACGAAATCATCGTGGAGCATGGCCGCGCAGCAGGTGTCCGCCTGCAAGATGGCACGGTCATGCAGGCCGATATTGTTGTGTCCAACGCAGATGCAGGCCATACCTATACCCGGCTGCTGCGCAACCGGCCGCGCAAGCGCTGGAATGATGCGAAACTGAAGCGCAGCCGCTGGTCGATGGGACTGTTCGTGTGGTATTTCGGCACGCGCGGCACACGCAATATGTGGCGCGATGTGGGCCATCACACCATTCTGGTCGGCCCGCGCTACCGCGACCATATCAAGGATATCTTCATTCGCGGCCATCTGTGCGATGACATGAGCCTGTATGTCCACCGCCCCTCTGTCACTGACCCGTCAGTGGCACCCGAAGGTGATGATACCTTCTATGTGCTTAGCCCTGTGCCGCATCTGGGGCATGACAATGGCGTCGACTGGACGGTTGAGCAGGAACCTTACCGCCGCAAAATGCTGACGATGCTGGAAGACCGCCTGTTGCCGGGCCTGTCGGAGCACCTTGGCGAAAGTCTTGTGTTCACGCCCGAAACCTTCCGCGACCGCTACCTGTCGCCCTTGGGGGCGGGGTTTTCAATTGAACCGCGCATTTTGCAAAGTGCGTGGTTCAGGCCGCATAACATCTCGGAAGAACTGCCGGGCCTGTATCTGGTGGGGGCTGGCACGCATCCGGGCGCGGGGCTGCCCGGTGTGATCAGCAGCGCCGAAGTGCTGGCACAGGTTGTGCCGGACCCCGCCCCGCCCATAGCCCTGCCGATGGCCGCAGAATGACCGGCATGTCCCGTATCGCTGCGCCCGACATGGACGCCTGCCGCGCCGCCATCCGCACCGGATCGCGCAGTTTTCACGCGGCCTCGCGCCTGCTGCCCGCCAGTTTGCGCGATCCCGCGCTTGTGCTTTATGCGTTTTGCCGTCTGGCCGATGATGCTGTCGACGAAGGGCAAGATCCGGTGCGCGCCGTGCTTCACCTGCAAGACAGGCTGGAGCGCGCTTATGCGGGCCAGCCCCATGACGCCCCCATTGACCGCGCCTTCGCGGCGATGGTGATACAGTATGATCTGCCGCGCGCACTGCCCGATGCCCTGCTGGAAGGGCTGGCATGGGACGCCGAAGGGCGGCGTTTTGCCACCTTCTCGGAACTGCTGGATTACGCCGCGCGCGTTGCCGCCGTGGTGGGGGCAATGATGTGCGTGCTTATGGGGGTGCGCGACCGCGACAGGCTGGCGCGCGCCTGCGATCTGGGCCTTGCCATGCAACTGACCAATATCGCGCGCGACATAGGCGAGGATGCGCGCAACGGACGGCTGTATCTGCCGCTGGACTGGTTTGATGATGCCGGAATGTGTCCTGACAGTTTTCTGCGCGCACCCGTCGCTGGCCCCGAAATATGCGCAATGACCGCACAACTGCTGAACCATGCAGACCACCTGTACCAGCGCGCCGGCGCGGGCATTTCTGCACTGCCACTGGCCTGCCGGCCTGGCATATTTGCCGCACGTCACATCTATTGCGGGATCGGGGGCGCCATCCGCGCCCGGGGACATGACAGCGTGACCCGCCGCGCCTATACCGGCAAGGCGCAGAAACTTGGCTGGCTGGCACTGTCCGCAATGCAGGCCGGACTAAGCATACTCCAGCCCCAGCCGGCCACGTTGCATGCAAGCCCCTTGCCGGAAATCCTGTTTCTGGTCAATGCTGCAAGCCATGACACCGGCGCAAACCAGCGGTCCCAGACCCTGATTGATGCCATGGCCCGCCTGCGCGCGCGCGATCTGTCCGCGCGCCGCCATTACATGGCCGCAAACCGGCGCAGCGCCTGACCAGTGCGCTCACGCCCGCGCCACGCACCCGCCGCGCCCGCAAGGGCGCCCAAGTAAAGGCTTGCATCCGGTACGGATGCCCCTTTAGGTCAGACCAAAGGCACAGCCGCCCCCTGCGGCAAAGGATGATACATTTATGGATTGGCTACTTTTTCTGACCTTTCTGGCCGCAACCGCTGCGGCAGCAACAACAGGCGCGATGTTCGAGCCGGGAAAATGGTATGACGATCTGGACAAACCCCGCTGGACACCGCCGGGATTTGTCTTTCCGCTGGTCTGGACCACAGTGTATCTGGCCATGTCCTATGCAGCCATGCGCATAGGCATGATTTCCGGCACACAGCAGGCGCTTGCTTTCTGGGCGTTGCAGATCGCCTTCAACACGCTGTGGTCACCAGTATTTTTCGGGCTGAAGCGGATGCGCGCCGCCCTTGTCGTGCTTGGGTTTTTGTGGCTGTCTGTTGCCGCCACAACCATCAGCTTCTGGATGTTCGACACTATCGCCGGCGTCTTGATGGCACCCTATCTGCTATGGGTTACCATTGCGGGGGCACTGAATGCGTCTGTGTTGCGGCGCAATCCGCAATTCGCCTGAACTGCCTTGCAGGCATTCCTAGCGGTTGCCTGCACATTCCGCCGCGGGGCTGAAAATCCGGTCTGCGTGATCGCGCAGGTAGATGCGCAGCCATGGGGTGAACCTGTCAGGCGACCGCTCCACAATCGCGGGCAGGGCCTGTAGGCTGATCCAGTCGGTCGCGGCCACTTCATCGGGGTTGGGAATAACCTTCAGGTCGGCCATGGCCCGCGCCGTGAACACCTGCACGACTTCATGCTCAATCAGCCCGCCGCCCACATCGGCGCGGTATTCGATTTCGGCCGCATGGGTCAGGTGCAATCCGGTGATGCCCAACTCCTCGCGCAAGCGGCGGGTGGCGCAGCTCAAGTCATCCTCGTCCCAATGGGGATGAGTGCAGCAGGTGTTTGTCCATAATCCGGGCGTATGGTATTTGCCCAAGGCGCGGCGTTGCAGCAAGACACGCTCGCCTTCGGTCACAAAGATGGAGATCGCCTTGTGCCGCAGCCCGCGCTGGTGAACCTCCAGCTTGTCGAAAGGCACCAGTTGCCCGTCCACCCATGCGGGGATCAATGCGCCACTCATGTGAAACCGGGCCGGACCAGCCCCGACAGATGCAGCAGGTTCTTCACCCCGATCTTGATATGCGCCAGCGGGCGGGCGGCCACCAGTTTCTTGTTCATATAGGCCTCGAATGTCAGGCGCTGCACGTCAATGTCATGGCACAGGCTGACAAAGCGTTCGCGCCGGTCATCGGATTTGTAATAGGCATCCTGCATGGAACGCAAGACCTTGAACACAGTCTTGTGGTCGCGCATGAACAGCTTGCGCGCCAGCGCCAGATCGCGCGCGCGGCCACTGGCCAGCGCCGCCTGTGCCGCAGTTGCGGCCACGCGCCCGCCGACCATGGCGTAATAGATCCCCTCGCCCGAACTGGGGGCCACGACGCCTGCGGCGTCCCCGGCCAGCACCACATCGCGGCCATTGTCCCAGCGGTCCATCGGACGCAGCGGAATGGGCGCGCCTTCGCGCCGGATGGTTTCGCACCCTGTCAGGCCCGACATGGCGCGCAGGTCAGCCGTTGCTTTCTTCAGGTCCGCGCCACCTATTTCGGTGCCCATACCCACGCTGGCATATTTGCCATGCGGGAACACCCAGCCGTAGAAATCCGAACTGATGCGCCCATCATAGATGACATCGCAGCGGTCAGGGTCATAGCGGTCATTGGCGGGCGGAGCCTTGATGATTTCGTGATAGGCAATGACATAGGGTATCTTGTCGCCGCCCGGCACCTCGGCGCGGGCCACGTTGGAACGCGCGCCATCCGCGCCGATGACCAGCCGTGTGGCGCTGCGCATCTCCGCGCCGCTGGTCTTGTCGCGCCAGACAACATGCGTGCCGTCCGTGTCGCGTTCAATCCGCAGATAGGTTCCCGTCAGCCGGGTGGCCCCGTTTCCCGCAGCCCGCAGGCGCAGGAATTCGTCAAAATCCTCGCGGTCCACCATGCCGACAAAGCCGTTCTCGATGGGAATATCCACCATGCGACCCGTGGGCGAAATCATCCGCGCCGTGGTGATCCGGGCGACAAGCTGCGTCATGGGGATTTCAAAATCCGCGATTGCGCGCGGTGGAATGGCCCCCCCGCAGGGTTTGATGCGCCCTGCCCTGTCCAGCAGTGCCACCTTGTGGCCTGCGCGCGCCAGATCATCGGCTGCCGTGGCACCGGACGGGCCACCGCCCACAACAAAGACATCATATTCCATCGCTTATTCCCCCGGAACCAGCAGCGCAGTGTCGCGCGGTGTCATGATGCGTGCAGCCAACAGGGCCGACGCGATGAAAATTACAGCCTGAAACAGGAACACGGCCCCAAACGCGTCCGCCACAGGCAACAGGCTGCGGGCCAGATCCACCAGCGCGGCCCCTGTCAGCCCGCCAAAGCCTGCCGCAATCGCCTGTGATGCGCCCCAAAGCCCCACGCGCGTGCCTTCGCGCTTGTCGCGCCCTTCGCCCGCAAGCTGCATCATCGACCCGATGGCCGCGACCGCGAACATCCCGTTGAAGAACCCCAACGCAACCACCAGCGGCACCAAAGGCAGCGCCCACAAGGCTGCCCCCGCAATCGCCACCAGCGTCAGCGCCGACCCCGTGCAGCCGGAAACCACCCAAACCCGCAGCGACCCCAGCCGCAGCCCCGTCGCGGCCACGCCCACCAGCACCATGCCCAGAAACACACCACCATTCTGCGCGCCCGACATTTGCGTCGATTGCCCCGGTGTGAACCCGAACACCAAACCCGCATAGGGTTCCAGGATCAGTTCCTGCATGAAATACGCGGTCATCGACAGAAACACGAAAAAGGTGAAATGCCGCGCGCGGGTATCGGCCCAAATGTCGCGCATTCCGTCGCGAAAGCGTATTGGCGCAGGCGCTGCGCGGGCAATCACCCGCCGTTCTATCCCCCAGACGGCCAGCACGGTCAGTGCGAACGCCCCCGAACATATGACCGCAACAATCACCAACAGGCGCGCATGGCTGTAAGGGTCCAGATACTTGCCCGCCATGATCGCGGTCAGGGCAATGCCTGCAATCATCATCAACCATGTGATTGTCGCTGCCGCAGGGCGGCGCGATTGCGCCGTGGCCGTGGCCAGCAGCGCCAGCAGTGACGTGCCCGACGCGCCCACGCCCAGCCCGATCACCGCATAAGCCAACACCGACAGCGCCAGCCCCAGCGCGAAACTGGACTCCAACACCGGAATGGCCAGCGTCGCGCCCAACCCCCCAAGGGCCAGAATACCCATGCCCGCAATAATCCAACGCGTGCGGTTGCCCCCCTGATCGGCCAGATGGCCCCAGTTGGGCCGCGTGATCTGCACGCCGTAATGCAGCGCCACCAATGCGCCGGGCAGCACCACCGGCAGCGCCAGTTCCACCACCATCAGCCGGTTCAGCGTAGATGTCATCAGCACCACAATCGCACCCAGACAGGCCTGAACCAGCCCAAGGCGGACGATCTGCACCCAGCTTAGCGTCATGCGCCAATCCCCCGCAACGCAAACGCCGCGACCATCATGCCCAGCACATAGGGACCGACGCCCGTGCCGTTGAACCATGGTGCAAGGCGCGCGGGGTCCTGCCGCCAGCGCCCCAGCGCCCAGATCTGCACACCGATGCCAAGCGCGATTGCCCCTGCATGCACAGGCGCGCCCCAGATCAGCAACAAGACAACAACAAGCAACTGCGCCAGCACCATCACTGTGCCCGCGACCGTTGCCGCATCAACCGGCCCCAGGGTCACCGGCAGGGACCGAAGCCCCATCTGGCGGTCCCCCTCGATCGCTTTGAAATCATTTATTGTCATGATGCCATGCGCGCCCAGACCATACAGGACGGCAATCACCACAATCTCGAACCGGGGCGCACCGGCTGCGATGACGGCAGCACCCGTGAACCACGGCAGCGCTTCATAGCTTAGGCCCACAAGCCCCGGCCCCCACCAGCCCGAACGTTTTGCGCGCACCGGTTCGGCGGAATAGGCCCATGCCGCCAGCACACCGACCACCGTTGCGCCAAAACCCCAAGGCCCCAGTTGCCAGCCCACACCCAGCGCCAAGGCGGACATGACCAGCGCGATATACAGCCCCCACCGGCCCGGGATGCGCCCCGACGGAATGGGGCGGTGAGGTTCATTAATGGCGTCGACATGGCGGTCGCACCAGTCATTGGCGGCCTGCGACATGCCGCAGACAACAGGACCGGCCAGCAACACACCCAGCACCACCAGCGCCCAGCTGTCGGGCCACACCCCCACCGAGATGACACCGCACAAATAAGCCCACATTGGCGGGAACCATGTGACGGGTTTGATAAGCTCCAGCATCGCGGCAGGCTTGGGCATTGTGCCCTGCCCGGAACGGCGTGTGGCCTGGGTGTCTAGACTCGTTTCACTCATACTGTAAACTTTGCCTGACATATTTGTTTGCATCAAGTGTTATTTGCACCTGTCAGGCAGGATCATGCACCGGGACAGGCCGCCGCTCACCCTGCGGGGCAGCGCGTGCAGGCAAAGACGCCGGACAATCCGCAGCGCTTCGGGGCGTGATCACAAAGCGGCAATATGGTGCACCTGTTGCGCAGCAACTGGTTTCTGTCACAGATGCAGCAGGCCAGACCAGCGTTGCAAACAACCGCTCGAACACGGCAGCATGCCAGTCACAGACCGGATGGGGCGCGGCGCGTTGCGCCAGCGGGTTATCCGCAATTTCGAACCACAGGGGTGCGTGACTGCGCACGCGAAACCGCCCCGACCCTGCGAATGTCCATGCATGACGCGCAATCGCCGCCGACAGCACCCGCGCCCCCATAGGCGCAGGCAGGGCACGAATCAAAAGCTGCGCGGCGCGTGGAATACGGTTTGCAAGAATGTAATCTGCCGTGGCCAACCCTGCCGCACGCTGAATGGCGGATGCACGGTCGGGCACATAAAGTCGCACGGCATGATGCAGGCGCGCCACCTCAGCCTCATCCAGCATTCCGGCCGTGGCGGGCGGTTCGCGGACATCGGCCAGATGCAGCAATGCACCGCGCCACGCCACCCCGATTTCCGCATCTAACACCGCAAGATGCTGCAAAACCGCATTCGGGCCAATGCGGGCGGCGGGGGCCATGACCACCTATTCCACCGTTTGGGGTGAAACAGTTGCCCCGTTGGGCATGCGGAACTGGCGCGGGGCATCAAGCTGCTGCGTCCCACCCCCGCAGGCCTTGAGGGCTGCCCGTTCCGCCGCGCGGTCCTTGCCTTGGGCGCGAAGCGCGGCGCGGCGTTCATCGGCCCTGGCCTTTACATCCGCGCTGGCCTGCCAATCGGCCATCTGGGCATCAGCGATGGTGCGGGTCATGTCGAACTGGAAATCAACCTTGTCCTTGGATTGCGGCCCCCAGTATCCGGCCTTGCCCAGATCATAGAAGGTGCGCCCCACACCGGCCTTCAGAAACGCCTTCAGGCAGCCCAGCAAATACCGCCGCCGATAGCCGGTGCCGCGCCACGGGTAGTGAAACAACGCTTTTTGCATGTAGAACCGGCGGTAATTCTTCATCACCCCGTCCAGCAATTCGCCGCGCGTCATGGCAGCGGGTTTCATGATGGGGGTGACGAAATTATATTTGGAGTAGTCAAACACCTCGACCTGATCGCGCAGTTCCTGAAACAGCGGTGTGAAGGGCCAGGGCGTGTACATCGCCCAATTCGCCAGATCAGGCTGCCAGTCCCACGCCATGCGATAGGTTTCTTCCAGCGTTTCAGGGGTTTCATTGTCCAGCCCGACGATAAACTGCGCTTCCACAAAAATATCAGCCTCGCGCAGCAGACGGATGGCTTCCTTATTTTCCGCGACCGTGGTTTCCTTGTTGAACTGGTCCAGCTTCAGTTGTGCCGCTGCTTCGGTTCCAAGGCTGACATGCACCAGCCCCGCCTTGCGATACAGCGCCAGCAATTCGCGGTCGCGCATGATGTCGGTCACGCGGGTATTGATGCCCCATTGCACGCGGTCGGGCAGGTCACGACGAATAAGTTCTTCGCAGAATTCCACGAATTTACGCCGGTTAATGGTGGGTTCTTCATCGGCCAGAATAAAGAAGCCCACACCGTGGTTTTCGACCAGATCCTCGATTTCATCGACAACCTTTATGGGGTCGCGCACGCGGTAATCGCGCCAGAATTTCCACTGGCTGCAAAATGAGCAGGTGAAGGGGCAACCCCGCGCCATGTTGGGAATGGCCACACGCCGGTTCAACGGCACATAGATGTATTTGTCCCATTCCAGAATGGACCAGTCCGGCTTGATTCCATCCAGATTCTTGACTGTTGATGCTGCCTGTGTGGCCACAATTTCCGTGCCTTCAGCAAAAGCCAGCCCATGGATTTTGCGCCGGTCAGCGGGCCAGCGCCCCTGCGCGATGGCCTGCATCAGGTTGACGACAATCTCCTCGCCCTCGCCGCGCACGATCACGTCGATCCATGGCGCTTCACTTAAAACCTGCCGATACATGAATGTCGCGTGAATGCCGCCCAGCACTGTTACGGCCTGCGGGGCCACCTCGCGCGCGATTTGCAGCACTTCTTCGGCCATATAGATTGATGGCGTAATCGCGGTCGTGCCCACCACATCGGGTTCAAGTTCGGCCAGGCGCGCGCGCAATGTGTCACTGTCGATATGGTTGGTCATGGCGTCGATGAAATGAATATCATCAAACCCTGCCGCACGCAGCGAGCCGGTCAGATACGCGACCCATGCAGGCGGCCAGTTGCCGGCAATTTCGGCGCCGCCGGAATGATAATTCGGATGAACGAACACGATTCGCATATCAACCTCCAGTTATGTAAACTTAGATTGACATTATTTTAGTCCACTTTAATTGACACAGATCAATCCGGCGCAAAAATGCCAAGCACCGTGCCAAGCGCGGTTTGGCAGGCACAAAGATACTGATTACAGTGAAAATTATCTGTAGCTGATCGCGAAATTCAGGCCAGCATGGCTGTGTGCCTACGCCTCGTCCCGGCTAAGAATGCCATATTTGCGCAGCTTCACATAAAGTGACTGGCGCGACAGGCCCAGCATTTCCGCAGCCGCAACGCGGTTGTTGCGCGTCAGCTCGATCGCGGTTTCGATGCAGATCTTCTCGATCACATTCGTCGTCTCGGACACAATGTCCTTCAGCGTGGATGATCCGACAAGCTCCATCACGCCGCGCATATTCGCCTCCGGGGTTGCGTTATCGGCGCGCAGCGCCGCCGCGTTGGACGCATTGCGCACAATCAGCGCCAAAACCGGATCAGTGCGGTCATCCAGCCATGTTGCAGATATTTCCACCGAAACACGGGCATCAAAATCTGTTTTCAGCTTGGTGGAATACATGCGCAACTGGCCCGCACGGCGCGCATTGTCCAGCAACACTTTCAGGTCCACCATGCCACGGCTAAGGAAATCAGCCATCGAACGCCCACGCACGGCCGCAAGGCCCGGTGCATCGGTCAGGTTCAGGAATGTCTCGCTTGCGGCCAGAATAGACCCTTCCTTGTCGGTGAATACAATCGCATCCACCCCGCGATGGAAAAGCTGGCGCAGATTGGCCATCAACCGGCCATCGGCAGATGATCCTTGTGCAACGTCGCTTATGCGCACAATCGCCAGTTGCTCGCCTGCGGCACGGAAAATCTTGGGGGTCAACAACAAACGGCGCGCGTCTGCCTTGGCCTCTACCTCTATGGCGGGGGCGGCATCCATCGAGGATGGCACGTCAAGCGTTGCCATCAATTCTTCCTTGCCGCGTCCGACAAACTGCTCGGCGAACGAACGCTTGAGCAGATCGGCGCGCGAACTGCCCAGCAAAGACGCCGCATTGTGGTTCATATCGACAATCTGGCCCGACATCGCCGATACCAGAACCACCGCATCCGTGGTGAAATCCATAAGCAGGCGGTATCGGGTGTCAATTTCCCGCTGCGCTTCATAATCGCGTTCAAGCGCTATCTGGGCGTTCAGCAGCATCTGCTGCATTTCCAGAACCGGGCGCTGGTCAGTGCCAAGCAGCAAAATCTCGCCGCTTTCCTCGATCCAGTGCATGACATAGCGCACAGGCACCGTCTGGCCGGATTTCACAACATGCGACACTTCCACCCAACGCGCAGGAACGACTTCGCCTTTGTCAGCGCGCTCGACCAGATCGGCAAGGCGCGCCTGAAACTTCGGAACACTTTCAGAATCCAGCAAGGCCACGAAATCCTGACCCACCCAGCGCGACACACCGTCAAAACTTACGGCGTCAGGCTTGACATGGATAACCCGAACAATAGCTTCTTTCGTGATAAGAACAGAGATATCGGCAAGACTGGTCAGAACGGCAGAAAAGAAATCCCCACCGAAGACGGGCACCGAGCCACTTTCAAGGAATCTGGCACCTTCGTTTGACACAGTAAACCTGCTCCTTCCTGTAATCTGCCCCACCATTGCGGCGCAGACAACGACACATATGACTATTCTACACTGGTGTGATTTATGGCCAAACCACAGGAAGTTAAAGCCTCTGATATCTGGGTTGTGGCGATATTTGCGCCCACCATTGCAGCAATGTGCTTCAAACTCATGTCTTTTTGCAACAATGTCACCAATGCACCGCCCAAAGCAACCGGCAAATCCCTGCCGGAATGGGCGCGAATCGTCTTAACCAGTTCAACACATGTTGTCAGCGAAGCGCGGTTAGACGCGGAAACAAAAACTGCATGAAATCGGTGTTCTGACAACTCCTCCTCAATGGATCGTGCTGTGGGCAGCAAGCTGACCCGAACCGAGATTCCCAACCGCCGCATCTGGTTGGCCGCAACCATCGCGCCCAGACTATGCTGCTCGCCGGATGGCAGCACCAGAAACACGCGCCCGTCATGGCAATCGCCTGACTGGTCGGCAAACCATGCCAGCGCAATCTCGCGCAACAGGGATTGCAGGCGCGCCATGGCGATTGTTGCCTGAAATATATCCAGCTCGCCCTCATGCCAGCTATTGCCCAGTTTTGAAATGGCCGCAGGCAGATAGATATCGACAATATGTTCCGCAGATACGCGCCTGCGCTTCATTTCGTCATAGACGGCCGCAAACATGCCCGGATCGGCACTTTTGGACAATCTTACCATCAGACTTAGCAAATCCCGGTCGGGTTCGCCGGACTGAACACCGGATTTCTGAACAAGCTCCGACACAACCCGAAGTGCAAACTGCCGCACCACCGCCTGACCAGAAGTCATGTCGTCAAAATGCGCTAAACGAAGTCCTTCCATCCCTGCCCCCCCGGCAGATTTCAAAACCACGCGCACGTCCAAAAGACTTGGTTACGCACTGAAAATGCAATGGCCCTGAATCTCAGATATAAAGCTTGTCCAGTTTCACAGCTAGACAAGGAATTGTCAAACCAAACTTACAATATCGACGCACATCTGCGCAAGGTGTCTACGAATTCCCATGTTTTACTTATAATTCAATACATTAAAATTCCCAACCGCCATGCCCCACGATTGATGTGTCACCTTGTGTGTGCATAAATGTGTAAGTTTTAATTGACACCTAATCGCCTATGCCGTTAATATTTTACATGGGAATCAAGAAAGGATGCGCAATGAAACCGGAAGGATGTGACAGGCAACTTTACACGCCTGAACAACGCGCCCGGCGCGACGCATCCCACTGGACAATGGTGCAAGGCGTGCTCGCGCCGGTTCAGTTTCTTATCTGCCTGATTTCAGCCGCGCTGGTTATTCGCTACCTTATGACAGGCGACGGTTACATGGCGGCCACTGTTTCTGTCGTCATCAAGACATTTGCGCTTTATGCCATCATGGTCACTGGCGCGATCTGGGAAAAAGAAGTGTTTGGCCAGTACCTGCTGGCCGATGCGTTTTTCTGGGAAGACATGGTCAGCTTCGCAGTCATCGCACTGCATACCGTATATATTGTCGCGTTAATCGCAGGCAGCATGCAGCCCCAACAGCTTATGATGCTGGCCCTTGTCGCCTATGTTGCCTATGCCGTGAATGCCGCGCAGTTCCTGTGGAAGTTACGCGTTGCACGATTGGGGGCCTGCTGATGAGCACGGACCCCACAACCTGCCAATCAGCCCCTGTCCTGAAAGAACGCGGCCAGCGAGAGGTGTTTTGCGGCCTGACCGGCATCATCTGGCTGCACCGCAAGATGCAGGATGCGTTCTTTCTGGTCGTCGGCTCACGCACCTGCGCACATTTGCTGCAATCGGCAGCGGGCGTGATGATCTTTGCCGAACCCCGTTTCGGCACGGCAATTCTTGAAGAAAAAGATCTTGCCGGCATGGCCGACGCCAATGAGGAACTGGACCGCGAAGTGGGCCGCCTGCTGGCCCGCCGCCCTGACATTCGCCAGTTGTTTCTGGTGGGGTCCTGCCCGTCCGAGGTGATCAAGCTGGACCTGGCGCGCGCGGCAGAACGCCTTAGTGTGCAGCATGCGCCCAATGTGCGGGTGCTGAACTTTTCAGGCTCCGGCATTGAAACGACCTTCACCCAAGGCGAAGATGCCTGTCTGGCGTCCATGGTGCCAACCCTGCCTGACACACAGGCCCGCGAACTGCTGCTGGTGGGTGCATTGCCCGATGTGGTCGAAGATCAGGCGCTGGACCTGCTGGCGCAGATGGGCATTGGCCCCGTGCGGTGCCTGCCTGCGCGGCGCGCGCAGGATGCGCCCGCAATTGGCTCGAACACTGTATTTGCCCTGACACAGCCGTTTCTGGGCGACACGCATGCGGCACTCTCGCGCCGCGGGGCACGCCATATCCCCGCGCCTTTTCCGTTCGGGGCCGAAGGGACAATGCTGTGGCTGAATGCCGTGGCGGCGGAGTTCGGCATTGCACCCGACGTGGTGGCGCGTGTCACCGCAGCCCCCCGTGCGCGCGCCGAAAAATCCATTGCCGCCGCGGCCAGCACCCTACGCGGCAAACGCATTTTCTTCATGCCCGACAGCCAGCTGGAAGTGCCCTTGGCCCGCTTTCTGACGCGCGAATGCGGCATGATTGCCGTAGAAATCGGCACACCCTATCTGCATGCCGAATTGCACGGCCCCGAACTTGACCTGATTGCCGCAGGCCCGACCCTGTCCGAAGGGCAGGACGTGGACCGCCAGCTTGACCGTGTGCGCGCCGCGCGCCCTGATCTGACCGTGTGCGGCCTTGGCCTTGCCAATCCGCTGGAAGCCGAAGGGCTGGCCACCAAATGGGCGATCGAGCTGGTATTCACGCCTGTGCATTTCTTTGAACAGGCCGGTGATCTGGCTTCACTCTTCGCGCGCCCCTTGCGCCGCCGTGCAGCCCTTAGCCGCCAGCATCCGAACTTTCTGGAGGCAGCAGAATGACCACAGCCTTCATCTTGCCAAAAATACTCAAATCGGGGCACCGGATATGAAGCTGGCCGTCTGGACATATGAAGGCCCCCCCCATGTGGGCGCGATGCGTGTGGCCACGGCCATGCAGGGGCTGCATATGGTGCTGCATGCGCCGCAGGGCGACACTTATGCCGATTTGCTGTTCACCATGATCGAACGGCGCAACCACCGCCCGCCTGTCAGCTACACCACATTTCAGGCCCGCGATCTGGGGGCCGATACGGCAGGGCTGTTCAAATCCTCCTGTCAGGATGCCTATGACAGGTTCCAGCCACAGGCCATTATGGTCGCTGCGTCCTGCACGGCCGAACTTATCCAGGATGATCCGGGCGGTCTGGCCGAAACCATGGGCCTGCCGGTTCCGGTTATCGCGCTCGACCTGCCCAGCTATCAGCGCAAGGAAAATTTCGGCGCGGATGAGGCGTTCTTGCAGATCTGCCGCGCGCTTGCACGCCCGATGGACCGCAGCGCGCAGGTCAGTTGCAACATTATCGGGCCTACCGCACTTGGCTTTCGTCACCGTGACGATCTGGCGGAAATAACCGCCCTGCTGTGTGAAATGGGCATTGCCGTCAATGTGGCAGCCCCCATGGGGGCCAGCCCCGCAGATATCGCCCGCATGGGGGCTGCGCATTTCAATGTGCTGCTCTATCCTGAAACAGCTGAATCCGCGGCGCGGTGGTGTGAAAAGAACCTTGGCCAGCCCTATACAAAAACCGTTCCCTTGGGCGTCGCCGCGACACGCGCTTTTATCAAGGAAGTGCGCGCGCTGTCCGGCAGCACCAATCCGGTCAATGAGCAGCGCCTGCGCCAGCCTTGGTGGACAGCCAGTGTGGACAGCACCTATCTGACCGGCAAGCGGGTGTTTTTGTTCGGCGACGGCACCCATGTCATGGCCGCCGCACGCGTGGCGCGCGATGAAATGGGGTTCGAGGTGTGCGGCATGGGCTGCTACAACCGCGAACAGGCACGGCCCTTGCGCGCCCTCGCGCAGGAATTCGGCCTGACGGCGCTGATCACCGATGATTACCTGGAGGTCGAGGCCGCAATAGAGGCCACCGCCCCCGAAATGATCCTTGGCACCCAGATGGAACGCCATATCGGCAAACGCCTTGGCATTCCCTGCGCGGTCATTTCCGCGCCTGTGCATGTGCAGGATTTTCCCGCGCGCTATTCGCCGCAAATGGGGTTCGAAGGCGCGAATGTGCTGTTTGACACGTGGGTTCACCCGCTGGTCATGGGGCTGGAAGAACACCTGCTGCACATGTTCCGCGATGATTTCGAATTCCACGATGCGGCAGGCCCGTCGCACCACGGGGCCAAGGCACAACCCCTGCCCCAAAGCGCGCCCGCCGCCCCTGCGGCCGCGGATGAAGGGGGCTCGATGCCCCCGCCATCCGCCCCACCCGAACTGGATAACATCGTCTGGCTGTCCTGCGCAGAACGCGAACTGAAGAAAATTCCGTTCTTTGTGCGCGGCAAGGCACGGCGCAACACCGAAAGTTTTGCACAGGAAAAGGGCCTGTCCGAAATCTCTGTTGACACCCTGTACGAAGCGAAGGCCCATTATGCTCGATAGTCAACACACCCAGCCGCAGCCGTATCGTTTTGTTGTCATCACGCTTGACGCGCATGCCGCAGGCCCCGCCGAACGCGTCTTGCCGCAATTGCGCGCCGATTTTCCGGGGCTGGAAGTGTCCATTCACGCGGCCGCCGAATGGGCCGAGGACCCGGACGCCCTTGCCCATGCCAAAGCGGCTATCGCGGCGGCCGATATTGTTGTGGCGAACCTGCTGTTTATCGAAGAACATGTCACCGCCTGCCTGCCTGAATTGCAAGCCGCAAGCCTGCGCTGCGATGCGTTTGTCGGTGTCATTTCCGACCCCCAGATCATCAAACTCACCAGAATGGGCGATCTGGACATGTCCAGACCTGCCACCGGTCTGGCAAAGATCATGAAAAAACTGCGCGGCGGCGGCGACAAGGGCAAACCGGCATCGGGCGAGAAGCAGATGACCTTGCTGCGGCGGTTGCCGAAAATCCTGCGGTTCATTCCTGGCAAGGCGCAGGATCTGCGCGCGTGGTTTTTGTCCATGCAATACTGGCTGGGCGGGTCCGACGACAACATTGAATCGATGATGCGCTTTTTGATCTCGCGCTATGCCACGCGGCCTGAATGGGCGGGCATATCTGCGCGCGCACCGATCGATTATCCCGAACTGGGCCTCTATCACCCCGATCTGCCCGCGCGCATGACAACCAACCCGTCCGATCTGCCGCATCGCGCGGATGCGCGCGGCACAGTGGGGCTGTTGTTGATGCGGTCCTATATTCTGGCATCCGATACCGCGCATTATGACGCCGTGATCCGCGCGCTGGAAGCGCAGGGGCTGAATGTCATTGCCGCTTTCGCTGGCGGCCTTGATGGCCGCCCCGCGATCGAGGCGTTCCACAAGGGCCGTATCGATGCGCTTTTGTCCCTGACAGGATTCAGCCTTGTGGGTGGCCCTGCCTATAATGACAGCCCCGCCGCCGTTGCCGTCCTGAAGGCGCTGGATGTGCCCTATATGGTTGCCCATCCGCTGGAATTCCAGACACTTGGGCAATGGGCATCGTCGGGTGGAGGCCTCGGTCCGGTGGAAACCACCATGCTGATTGCGCTGCCCGAAATTGACGGGGCCACCTGCCCCACAGTGTTTGCCGGACGGCATGCCCCGGACGGCTGCAACGGCTGCACCCCCGGCTGCATGCCCATGGCCGACACCACCGCCAAGGCGATGTCGCCTTGCCCAGAACGCATTGGCGCACTGGCAGATAAAACCGCGCGCATGGTGCGCCTGCGCCGCAGCGAAATAGCGCAGCGCAAGGTGGCGATTGTTCTTTACGGGTTCCCGCCCAATGCCGGCGCCGTCGGCACTGCGGCCTATCTGTCGGTGTTTGAAAGCCTGTTCAACACATTGCATGCCATGGCCCGCGACGGCTATGATCTGACACCGCCCGAAAGCGTGGACGCCCTGCGCGACTTGGTTCTGGAAGGCAACGCGCAGCGCTACGGCCAGCCCGCAAATGTGTGCGCCCATGTCAGCGCCGACCAGATTGTGGCAAACACCCCATGGCTGCCCGAGATCGAGGCCGTCTGGGGCCCCGCACCGGGGCGCGCGCAATCCGACGGGCGCAATGTGTTCGTTCTGGGCGCGCAATTCGGCAATGTCTTTGTCGGCATTCAGCCTGTGTTCGGCTATGAAGGCGACCCGATGCGCCTGTTGTTCGAAAAAGGTTTCGCACCCACACATGCATTCGCAACCTTCTATCTGTGGCTGCGCAACCAGTTCGGGGCCGATGCCGTGCTGCATTTCGGCATGCATGGCGCGCTGGAATTCATGCCCGGCAAACAGGCCGGTATGGCGCGCACCTGCTGGCCGGACCGGTTGATCGGCAACCTGCCCAATATCTATCTGTATGCCGCCAACAACCCGTCCGAGGCCAGCCTTGCCAAGCGCCGTTCCGGTGCTGTGACCGTCACCCATCTGACACCACCTGTGGCGGCGGCGGGCCTGTATAAAGGGTTGCAGGATCTGAAAGACAGCCTGCACCGCTGGCGCATCACCGAAGCGGACGGCCGCCATGAACTGGACGCGCTGATTTCCGAGCAAGCCGCTGCACTGGACCTTGCGGGCGCGCCCGAAACCCTGTGGCTGAAACTGCTGGAAGTCGAAGACGCCCTGATCCCGGAAGGCTTGCACGTTATGGGCCGCGCCATGGATGGGCCGACCCGCGCCCGCTTGCTGGCCATGGTTGACGCCGATGATGACACCCGCGCGCGAATGGATGCCGATCTTGCGGGCGATCACGAAATGCGCGGGCTGCTGCATGCCCTTGGCGCGGGCTATATTGCGCCCGTTCCGGGGGGCGATCTGATCCGCGCGCCGCAGATCGTGCCCACGGGGCGCAACATCCACGCGTTTGACCCGTTCCGCATGCCGACAGCTTTTGCCCTGCGCGAAGGTGCTGTTCAGGCGCAAAAGCTGATAGATGCACATCGCACCATCCCGCGCTCGGTGGCGATGGTGCTGTGGGGGTCCGATAACATCAAATCCGACGGGGGACCGATTGCGCAAGCGCTTGCGCTGATCGGCGCGCGCCCGCGCTTTGATGCCTATGGCCGCCTGTCAGGCGCAGACCTTATCCCGCTGTCGGAACTGGGCCGCCCGCGCATTGACGTGGTAATGACACTTTCGGGCATTTTCCGCGACCTGCTGCCGCTGCAAACCCGCCTGCTGGCCGAAGCGGCGCTGAAAGCAGCCATGGCGGATGAGCACGAATCGCAGAATTTCATTCGCGCCAATGCCCGTGCCACCGCCGCTGAGCTGGGCATAGACATGGAAACCGCAGCCCTGCGCGTGTTTTCCAACGCCGAAGGGGCCTATGGGTCCAATGTGAACCAGCTTGTAGACAGTTCCGCCTTTGGACATGAGGATGAACTGGCCGATGCCTATCAGGCGCGCAAGGGCTTCGCTTACGGCGTGAACGGCAAGGCGGCGGCGCAGCCGGAATTGCTGAAAGCCACATTGAAAACCGTGGATCTGGCCTATCAGAACCTTGAATCCGTTGAACTGGGCGTCACCAGTGTGGACCATTATTTTGACACGCTGGGCGGCATAGCACGCGCCATCAAACGGGCGCGCGGCGGGGCCGATACGCCCGTCTATATCGGCGACCAGACCAAGGGCAGCGGCAAGGTGCGCACCCTTCGCGACCAGATCGCGCTGGAAACCCGCGCGCGCAGTCTGAACCCGAAATTCTACGAGGCCCTGCTGGTGCATAAATCCGAAGGCGTGCGCCAGATTGAAGCACATGTGACCAACACGCTGGGCTGGTCGGCCACCACCGGCACCGTGGAGCCGTGGGTCTATCAGCGTCTGTCCGAGACATTTGTGCTGGACGAGGTGATGCGCAGACGCCTGACCGCGATGAACCCACAAGCCAGCGCACGTCTGGCGGGGCGGCTGATCGAAGCCAGTGACCGCGATTACTGGCAACCCGATGCCGCCACACTGGCCGCCTTGCAAAACGCCGCAGACGAGATCGAAGACCGCGTGGAAGGGATTGCCGCAGAATGAGCACCCCCACCCGCATAGCCAGTCCCGCAACGGGAATGGGGGGCCAGCCCCCCGGCGGCTGCGCCGCCACCCCCCGGGATATTTTTACCAGAATGAAGGAAGTAGCCCCATGAGCCCCAGAGATGACATACCCGAATTGAGAGGGCTGGACGGCGAAGGTTCGGTGCAAGTCCATCAGGACGAGGCGGCCCGTATTGATGGTGCCATGGTATTTTCCGTATATGGCAAGGGGGGGATTGGAAAATCAACCACCAGTTCCAACCTGTCTGCGGCTTTTGCGGCCATGGGCAAACGGGTGTTGCAGATTGGCTGCGACCCCAAACATGACAGCACCTTCACCCTGACGGGTCGGTTGCAGCCCACTGTCATCGACATTCTGAAGGAGGTGGATTTTCACCCCGAAGAATTACGCGCCGAGGATTTCGTAACTGAAGGCTGGGGCGGCGTCATGTGTGTGGAGGCGGGCGGGCCGCCTGCGGGCACCGGCTGCGGCGGCTATGTTGTGGGCCAGACGGTCAAATTGCTGAAGCAGCATCATTTGCTGGAAAACACCGATGTGGTGATTTTTGATGTGCTGGGCGATGTGGTCTGCGGTGGGTTTGCAGCGCCCCTGCAACATGCCGACAAGGCCGTGATTGTCACTGCCAATGATTTTGACAGCATTTATGCCATGAACCGCATCATAGCGGCGGTTCAGGCGAAATCGGCCAATTACAAGGTGCGACTGGCAGGCTGCATTGCCAACCGGTCGCGCGACACTGACGAGGTGGACCGCTTTTGCGAACGTGTGGGGTTCAAGCGCATCGGCCATATGCCCGATATTGACGCCATTCGCAGAAGCCGGTTGAAGAAGAAAACCCTGTTCGAAATGGACCCTGATGAGGATGTGCTGGCCTGTCGCGCGGAATACATGCGGCTGGCCCATGCGCTGTATACGGGCACTGATGCGCTAAGCCCCGACCCCATGCCCGACCGTGATATTTTCGAGATGCTGGGATTTGATTGATGCGCGATCTGATCCCGCCCCCGTCCAGTTATGATGACACCCGTATGCGGGTTGAGCAATATTTCGACGCCACCGCAACGCGTGTATGGGAGCGGCTGACATCGGACGCGCCGGTGTCGCGCATTCGCCAGACTGTGCGCGAGGGGCGCGACGCGATGCGCGCGCTGATGCTGGCACAGCTGCCCGGTGACCTGCGCGGGGCGCGCGTGCTGGATGCGGGCTGTGGCACGGGGGCTGCAAGTGCGGAACTGGCCGCGCGCGGGGCGGATGTGACGGCGATCGATATTTCGCCCAAGCTGGTCGAAATTGCGCGCGCACGCCTGCCCAAAACGCTTGCAGGCCGTGTGGATTTTCGTGCAGGCGACATGCTGGCGGCAAACCTTGGGCGGTTTGACCATGTCATCGCGATGGACAGCCTGATCTATTACACCCGCCCCGATCTGGAGGCGGCGCTGGACGCGCTTTCAGCGCGAGCGGGTTCGGTGGTTTTCACTGTGGCCCCGCGCACACCGCTTCTGATGGCCATGTGGCATGCAGGCCGTATGCTGCCGCGCGCCGACCGGTCGCCCAGCATGATACCCCATGACTGGCGGCGCATGAATGTGGCCGGACTGGCCCGTGTCGGGCGGGTGTCGCGGGGGTTCTATATTTCGGAATGCTTGAGGGTGGCATCATGATCATCCCGAAATCCATGTTCCGCACGCTGAACGCCAACTGGCTGCCCTTCGCGGATGCCGCGTCCGAGGGGTTGCCGCTGCGCCAGATCCTGCGCCTGAGCCTGTTTCAGGTGTCGGTGGGCATGGCAACGGTGCTGTTGCTGGGCACATTGAACCGCGTGATGATTGTGGAAATGTCGCTGGCGGCCAGCATTGTGGCCATCATGATTGCGCTGCCCGTGCTGATTGCGCCCTTTCGGGCGCTGCTGGGGTTCAAATCCGACACCTACCGGTCTGCCATTGGCTGGAAACGCATTCCGTTTCTGTGGTTTGGCACATTGTGGCAATTCGGCGGGCTGGCGGTCATGCCTTTTGCGCTGATCGTGCTGTCGGGCGACAATGTCCATGACGTGCCCTTCGCGGGCGAGGTGCTGGCGGCGCTGGCATTCCTGATGACAGGTCTGGGCCTGCATATGACCCAGACAGCGGGCATTGCGCTGGCCGCCGACCGCGCCGATGCGCAAACCCGCCCGCGTGTGGTGGCGCTTTTGTATGTGACATTCCTTGCGGGTATGGCGGTTTCGGCGCTGATTGTGGGCTGGCTTTTGCGTGATTTCAGCGAATTGCAGCTGATCCGCGTGGTGCAGGGCTGTGCCGTGGCCACCCTTGCGCTGAATATTGTGGCACTGTGGAAGCAGGAAAAAGTGCGCCCCATGACGCGCGAGGAACGCGCAGCCCCCCGCCCCAGTTTCCGCGAGGCATGGGCCGATTACACCAGTGGCGGGCAGGCCGGGCGTTTGCTGGCGGTGGTGTTCGTGGGTGGTCTGGCCTTCAATATGCAAGATGTGCTGCTGGAGCCGTATGGTGGCGAAATCATGGGCCTGTCGGTTGCGGCCACAACCACGCTAACTGCGGTGTGGGCCTGCGGCGCGCTTCTGGGCTTTTGGCTGGCGGCGCGCTGGCTGGCGCAGGGCATGGATCAGTTCCGCATGGCCGCGCGCGGTATCCTGATTGGAATCGTCGCATTCTCGGCGGTGATTTTTGCAGCACCCCTTGGGTCTGGCGGGGTGTTTTATGGCGGGACCTTCGGCATCGGCCTTGGCATGGGGCTGTTTGCGGTCGCGACCCTGACCGCCGCCATGGATATGCCCAAGCGCGGCGTTGTCGGTGGCGGGCTGGCGCTGGGTGCGTGGGGCGCTGCGCAGGCCACCGCCGCAGGGCTGGCCGTGGCGCTTGGCGGCGGTATTCGTGACAGTGTTCAGGGGCTGGCCAATGCGGGCCATCTGGGCACGGGCCTGATGACGCCCGACATTGGCTATTCGGTCGTCTACCACATTGAAATCGGACTTTTGTTTCTGACGCTTGTCATTCTGGGCCCGCTGGTGCGCACCCGGATTGTTGACACTTCCCAAACCCGCAGCTCGCGGATCGGCCTTGCCGATTTCCCGACCTGACATATCGGAGGATAAATTATGGATACCCCTTATGGTTGGATTTTCTTCGGCAATTTCGATCTGGCGCTTGTTTCGCTATACATGTTCTGGATCTTCTTTGCCGGACTGATCTACTACATCCAGCGCGAGAATATGCGCGAAGGCTACCCGCTGGAAAACGATGACGGCAGCCATGCCAATTCGCTTCTGTCCGTGCCAGAGCCAAAGACATTCACCCTGCCCCATGGGCGTGGCACCTATGATGCGCCGAATGCAGAACGTGAGGCGCGCGAACTGGCACTGGCGCCCACTGCGGTTTCCGGCGGGTTCCCATTCGCGCCAACCGGCAACGCGCTGAAAGATGGGGTTGGCCCCGCGGCCTATGCCATGCGCCGGGACGAGGCTGAACTGGATGGCCACGGTCACGCCAAAATCCAGCCCATGGCCAAGGTCGGTGATTTTGCGGTTGCCGCAGGGCGCGACCCGCGCGGGCTGAAGGTCATGTGTCACGACATGCAATCACCCGGCGTTGTCAGCGACATGTGGGTCGATATTCCCGAACAGATGGTGCGCTATCTGGAAGTGACGCTTGATGACGGCGGCAAACGTCTGGTGCCTATGGCGATGGTGCGCATCAAGCAAAACCGCGTGGTCGTCAATGCGCTGGACAGCGAAAGCTTCAAGGACATTCCGGTGATCGCATCGGACGCGCAGGTGACCAAGCTGGAAGAAGACAAGATCTCCGGCTTTGTGGCGGGCGGCTATCTGTACACCGGCGACAAGCGCATGACGCAATGGTCGGCGGTCAAGAAGATCATGGCGCAGCCCGCGTGATGGCGCGGCATTGATACCCCAATAAGAAAAAGGAACCGGCCTATGTCACATGATGATTTCGCCTTTGAACCCGTGAAGGGCCTGCCAGAGCGGCCGCCCGAACATGAGCATATTCTGTGGCAGGGCCGTCCCGACACATTGGCCCTGGCACGCGAAGCCTATAAGCTGAACTGGATCAATGCCTATTTCGCGCTGATCGTGCTGTGGCGCGCAGGTGTCGGCGCGGCGGATGCGGGGGCGGCCGGGGCATTTGCCTTCGGTCTGCCCTATGCGCTGCTATGGGCTGCGGCCGTGGGCGTGGTGCTGGCGCTGGCCGTGGTGCAGGCGCGCAGCACCGTCTATACCATCACGACCGCACGCGTGGCCATGCGTATTGGTGCGGCCCTGACCGTCACGCTGAACCTGCCGTTTCGTCAGGTGGCACAGGCCAATCTGGATTTGCGCAAATCCGGCACCGGCACTGTCGCGCTGGAAACACTGGGGGACACAAAATTTTCATATCTTGTGTTGTGGCCGCATTGCCGCCCCGGACATGTCCGCGTGACCAAACCCGCGTTGCGCTGCATTCCTGATGCGGCCCGCGTGGCCAAACTGCTGGCCGATGCCGCCGAAGCGCGCGTGTCACAACCTGTCGTGGAACGCCGCGCCGCCGCCCCCGCCGCCGCGCCCGCTGGCAATCTTGTCGCGGCAGAATAAGGGAGGATGCCATGACCCACACCCCCGAGCATTTCACCCCCGGTTTCAGGCGCGATGACAACAACGACATGATCCCCGTGGGGCTGGTGCGCGCCATGTTCGCGCTTGCGCTGGTGCCGCTGGCGCTGGTGGCAATGGCCGCGTTCACCGGACGTGAACCTGCGGCGATCCCTGACAATGGCGCGGTCGTGCAGGAATGGCAGCTGCGTCTGGTCGCGGGCAATGCGCAGGCCGTCACCGTGCAGACCGCAGATGGCACCCACATCGACCGGCTGGATCATGGCGGCTTTGTCACCGTGGTGCAGAACGGCCTGCAAACAGCACGCCGCCGCCATGGCATAGACCCGACCCTGCCCCTGCGCATTGTCGCGTTCGAGAATGGACGGCTAAGCGCGATTGACGATCACACAAATTACCGCGTCGAACTGGATGTGTTCGGTGGGGACAACAAGGCCGCGTTCGAACGGCTGCTAACAACACTGAACAACTAAAAAACGCCAAATAAGGGAAAATCAAATGTCACTCTTCTCTCGGAAAGTCGAAAAAGTGCCCTGCACGGTCGAAGTCAGCCACCGTTTCGAGGCCCTTCATGCACATGTCAAATTCAACGACGGCTCTGTCATTCATCCCGGCGACGAGGTTCTGGTTCAAGGCCCGCCGGTTCTGGCCGCATGGGGCGAATTGATCGTTGAGGACCGCATCGCAACCATTACCCGCGCAAACGCGCTGGAACGGTTTTGGACGCGGCTGACAGGTGATTTCGAATTCATGGAACTCTGTGAATTCTCTTTCTCAGAGGAGATGAGCGTATGAATGTTCATGCCACCACACATGACGAACTTGCCGCAGAAATGGGCGATCGGTTCGACACTGACGCCATGGCGCAGGAATCAACCCTGTTGAACCCGCGCTTCTACACCACCGATTTTGACGAACTGGACCGCATCGATGTGACACCCGTGCGCGCGGAATGGGACAAGCTGATCGGCCAGATGAAGGCAGACCCGAACAAGGGCCATTTCAAGAAAACCGCCGATTGGGACAAGGTCGACTGGGACAACATGGAGCCGGGCCTGAAGCGCGAGTTGATCGACTTTCTGGTGTCTTCGTGCACAGCGGAATTTTCAGGCTGCGTGCTGTATAAGGAAATGAAACGGCGCGGCAAAAACCCCGACATCTGCGAATTGTTCAACTACATGGCCCGCGACGAAGCACGCCATGCAGGTTTCATCAATGACGCCCTGCGCGAGGCGGGTGTTGCCGTCAATCTGGGCTTTCTGACCAAGGCCAAGAAATACACCTATTTCCGGCCCAAATTCATCTATTACGCAACCTATCTGTCGGAAAAGATTGGCTATGCGCGTTATATCACCATCTACCGCCACCTTGAAGCGCACCCCGAGCAGCGCTTTCACCCGATCTTCAAATGGTTCAAGGAATGGTGCAATGATGAATTCAGCCATGGCGAGGCATTCGCACTGCTGATGCGCACGGACCCCAAGCTGACCAATGGGTTCGTCAACAAGCTGTGGATCAGGTTTTTCCTGACAGCCGTGTTCGCCACCATGTATGTGCGCGACCACGCCCGCCCCGCATTCCACAAGGCGCTTGGTGTCGATATCGACTGGTATGATCAGGAAGTGTTCCGCAAAACCGGCGAGATTGCGAAACAGGTCTTCCCGATGGAGTTGGACATCGACCACCCTGCATGGATGCCGACGCTGAAGAAAATCGAATCCGCATTCCGCGACATGGAAGCAGGCGAGCGCAAGGGCGGGATGGTCGGCAAGCTGACGAAATGGGCCGCAATGACCAGGGCCGGGATGGGCTTTGCCCGCCTGTACCTGATCCCTGTCAGGAAGAATACTCCGCCTGCATCGGTTCGTCTGGAACCCGCGTATTGATCAATATGGTGCCGGGCCTGATCCGGCACCTGCAACCCCACAACCGGCGGGAGCCGCCAATGTTCGAAACCCCCTGGATTGCCGCACTTGCCGCGCTGTTTTTGTGGTGGTCCACCACAGGACTGCTGCTATGGCGCGTGCATGCCGCAGACAGGGGCGGGCCGGACCAGCATTTGTGGTCGGTCATCCTGTCTGTGCCGCTGTTGATTGGTGGCACGCTTGGCGTGAATGGCACCCTTGGTGATGGCAGCCCGCAAGGGGTGTGGTTTGCGTTTCTGTCGGCGCTGGCATTGTGGGGCTGGGTGGAACTTGCGTTTTTATCGGGCATTATCACGGGCCCGAATACCCGACCATGCCCGCAGGGGCTGGGATCAATGGCGCGGTTTTCGGCCGCATTCCGCACAGTGGCCTTTCACGAAATGGCACTGGCCGCCATTTTTCTGGCGCTTGCAATTGCCACATATGACAGCGTGAACCCGTTTGCATTCTGGACGTTCTTTGTGCTGTTTGCGGCCCGTATTTCCGCGAAACTGAACCTGTTTCTGGGTGTTCCGCGCATCAACACGGATTTTCTGCCGCGCCCGCTGGCGCATTTGTCCAGCTACTTCCGCCAAAGCCCTGTCAGCGGTTTCTTTCCGCTATCCGTCACGCTGATGACCGCTGGAACCGGCTATTTCATGGCCCGCCTTTGGCACGCGACAGCCATCGGCGATGATGGACGGATCATTGGCTTTACACTGCTTTCAATGCTTGCCGCGCTTGCCCTGCTGGAACACTGGTTCATGGTCTGGCGGGTGCGTGATGACAAATTGTGGCGCTGGATGATTCCGGCGACCCACGCCCAAAAACCTAAAATATGACCGAGGGGACCCCAATGGATTTTGACACACATTTCAAGACAGCACTTGATGACCTCAGGTCCGAAGGAAATTATAGAATTTTCGCCGAAGTGGAACGTCAATGCGGCGCCTTTCCCAAGGTCAGGCATTTCAATGGCGATGATATTGATGAAGTCACTGTGTGGTGTTCCAATGATTACCTGTGCATGGGCCTGCATCCCGACGTGATCGGCGCGATGGTCGATGCTGTCGGCAGATGTGGCACTGGCGCTGGCGGCACGCGCAATATTTCCGGCAACACCCATCTGCACCGCGTGCTGGAAGAAGAACTGGCGCAGCTTCATCGCAAGGAATCGGCATTGCTGTTCACATCGGGCTATGTGTCGAACTGGGCGGCGCTGTCGACCTTGGGGTCGAAAATTCCCAATGCCGTTATTCTGTCGGATGAAAAGAACCACGCGTCCATGATCGAAGGTATCCGGCATTCGCGCGCCGACAAGGTGATCTGGAAGCATAGTGACTGGCGCGATCTGGACCGCAAGCTGAAGGCCGTGGGCGACAGGCCCAAGATTGTGGCATTTGAATCGATCTATTCCATGGATGGCGACATCGCCCCCATGCGCGAGATTGTCGAAGTGGCCGAAGCGCATGGCGCAATGACATATCTGGATGAAGTGCATGCCGTGGGCATGTATGGCAACCATGGCGGCGGTATTTCCGAACGCGAAGGGCTGGCCCATCGCATTACCCTGATCGAGGGGACATTGGGCAAGGCATATGGCGTTGTCGGCGGCTATATCACCGGATCGACCGCGCTTTGCGACTTCATCCGGTCATTTGCCAGCGGGTTCATTTTCACCACCGCGTTGCCGCCCGCGGTGGCTGCGGCGGCAACCGCATCTGTGCGCCACCTGAAACAATCCGGCACCGAACGTGCCGCACAGCGCGACCGCGTGGCAAGGTTGCGCGCAAGGCTGGATGCAATGGGCATTCCGCATATGGCCAATGACAGTCATATCATTCCCGTGATGATCGGCGATCCGGTCAAATGCCGGATGATTTCAGACATTCTGATGCATGACTGGGGTATCTATGTGCAACCCATCAACTACCCCACTGTGCCCAAAGGAACCGAGCGGCTGCGCATAACCCCCGGCCCCATGCACAGCGATGCGGATATCGACCATCTGGTAATGGCGCTTACAGCCTTGTGGAAACAATGCGCCATATCACACGCAGTTGCCTGATTGATCCGACGGCGTCGTCTGAACGTATCACTAGGTCAGCATGAATCTAAAATACACATCGGGAGGAAACCCAAGATGACCAAGATATCCCACGCGACCTTTGGCGCCATTGCACTGGCAATGACCGCGTTTCCTGCATTCGCGGGTGACATTGAAGCAGGCGAATCGGCCTTTACCAGCCAGTGCCAGAACTGCCACAATGTCACAAATGACGCAGGCGAAGTATTGGCAGGCCGCCCGAACATGCGCACTGGCCCGAACCTTTATGGGGTGATTGGCCGTCAAGCGGGCACGATTGACGGGTTCCGCTATGGCGCGTCACTGGTTGATGCGGGCGAAGCAGGTCTTGTGTGGAACGAAGACGATCTTGTTCCATACCTGCTGGACCCCAACACCTTCCTGCGCGAAACCCTTGATGAGCGCCGCGCGCGCAGCCAGATGTCCTTTCGGGTGCGCGACGAAGATACAGCGCGCGATATCATCGCCTTCCTGACACAATTCTCCGAGGTGGGTGACACCGACGACGAGGACGAAGCAGAAGACAGTGAAGGCTAGAGTATGTTGCTCAAAAGTGGGAACCGGTTTTGAGCTTCTCGAACATGCGGAATCAATAAGTCAGAGCATGTCTCGTGAATGCGAATGAACGTGATATGCTCTAAGCAATGACAGCGGGGCGCGTCGTGTCGGGTTTGTTCCCGTGCGATTCCCCCCTACGCCTGTCCGCGTTGATGCCAGATCAAAACACCAAGCCCGCGCCTGATACGGCACCGCAGCCTGTAGCGCCGTATCAGGCGCGTTTTGATTCAAAGGTAAAGCGACTGGCCAGTTCATCCGAACTCATCCCCAGCAATTCTGCCGCTTTCGACAAATCGTAATCGCATTGCTCGCATGCGTGACGGATGCACAGATCTTCCAGAACGCGCCCGGTTTGCGCCAGGATTTCCGACAAAGGCAGGTGGCCCACATCAGTGATTGCCTTTTCCATTGCCAGATTCGCGCGCCCTTTATTGGCGACAGACCGGCCCTTGGGCTTATTCAGATCGCTGGCAATCAGGTCTTGCTTCCAGCGCGTATCCTCAAAGGATTGTTCCATCTCCAGCATGGCGCGGCTGAATTTCTGCTGCATCTGGACAACGGGGCGAAGGTCACGACAAACCAGAATTGACCGCCCGTCGCCCGCATCAATGCGACGCACCAGAAGCGGCATATCCACGTCCCCGTTGCCTTCCATAAAGTTCAGATGGCGCCAGACAGGTTCTGCATCATCGTGCCTGGACCAAAGCAGGTCCAGTTTGTGCCACGCGTCTTGGCAGACAATGCTTTTTAACTGCTTGCCGGTCCAGTCGGACCCGACCCCGTCTTCCAGCGCACCGCCACGCATGATATCGTCAACGGTGTTATCCGCCGACACCAGCACGCACAGATCACTTGCCGCCAGAACAATCTGGCCCAGCACGGATGACGGGAATTGTGAAAAACTCCGCTCAAAGGTGCCTAACTCATGTGCGGGGGTGGTGGTCATGATAAACTCCATCTGCCGTATCGGCCATTCGTCATTTGGCTCAGCAAATGCTCCGACATCTCATTTATGCGCAGCCCAACCTGATCGGCTTGCAAGAAACTGTAATGCCCATAGGGTGGCATAATTGCCGCCCCCCCAACAATCACTTCGGTGTGTTGTGCCGCCTCGACAGAACGCCACTCTCCTATCAGATCTGCCAAGCCTATGAAAGCACTATCCGTGCTGACCGACACGGCCAGCGCGTCAACCGGACCGGACTTAAGCAAGGCTGCAACCTTTTGTGTGTTGAACCCGTCAACAAATGCGACATCCCAGCCCTGCAACTCCAGATGCTTGACCAGAACGCGCGCACCGAAATCATGTGCATCACCGGGGGCAACGGCCACGATGGCGCGCCCCAGATGCAACGGCGCGCGCGCGCGCGCCATGGCAGGCGTCGCCTCGCCCAGGGTTTCGATGATCCTGTGCATCAGGCTATAGGCAAAGGCTATCTGCTCAAACCCTGCCCTGTCGTCCGTCCAGTCGCGGCCAAGTTGCAAGATAACGGGCAACAGCAGCCGCACATAAACCGCCGCACGGTCATGGCGCTGTGCCGACCGGAAGGACCGGCAGATTTCAAGCGCCTTTGCAAAATTGCCCTTCAGCAAGGCCAGATGCAATTCATCCACCGGGACCACGCCCGGCGTTGCAGATACCGAACGCAGGGCGGTTCCGGTGCCTTGCAATGTTGCGCTGCGGATTGACGTGCCCGCGCGCCCGCCTATGTCACGACCCAGTGCTTCCAACCCCCGCACCAGCCATGAATCACAGCCCTGATACAACCCTTTGTCCAACTGGCGTGCCATCCCATCTGCCAATAGAAACCGAAATGTAGGTCACAAAATACCAAAAGACAGCTCCCCCTGCCTTGCTGGTGTTTAACTGTAGCCATGTCCCACAGCGTTAGGCAAGCCTGTCATGCGCAATCGTGCCGTGCAAATTTCCACAGGATACGCCCACCCCTCTGGAATATCGGGCTTGTCGCGCCATGTCATAGCCGACGCAGCAAGGATGCCCCCGTGACGCAAGACCCATTGACACCCCGCGCGACACCCGTTCCGACATCCCGCGCGGTGCGGCTATTGCACATGGGCGGCATAACTGCCGGTATCGCAGGCGGGGTGGTCGCAAGCGGACTGGGGCAACTTGCCCGCGGCAAGCGCCCTGCCCTGCCCGACCTTGTACTGACACCGTCAAATGTGGCGCGCCTGACCAATGGTTTGTCGCATATGCGGGGGGCTGCGCTGAAACTGGGCCAGATGCTGTCGATGGATACAGGCGCAGTCCTGCCCCCGCAACTGACCGACATTCTTGCCACCCTGCGCGACGACGCGCAGCACATGCCCCCGAAACAATTGCAAGCTGTTCTGAACGCCGAATGGGGCGCAGGGTGGCGCGCGCGGTTTCGCAGCTTCGATGTGCGCCCCTTTGCGGCGGCATCCATCGGGCAGGTTCACCGCGCCCGCACACAGGACGGGCGCGACATTGCCATCAAGGTGCAATATCCCGGTATTCAGGCCAGCATCGACAGCGATGTGGACAACATCGCCGCCCTGTTGCGCTTGCTGGGGCTGGTGACCAAGGGGATGGATATTTCCCCCCTGCTGGACAGTGCCAAACACCAGTTGCACGCTGAGGCGGATTACACCGCAGAAGCGGCCCATCTGCGCGGGTTCGGGCAGTGGATGGCACAATCGGAAGGGTTTGTTCTGCCGCAGTTGCACCCTGACTTCAGCACGCCACGCACGCTTGCCATGGATTATGTTCAAAGCGATCCTGTCGACGCGCTGACAAGCGCCCCGCAGCATATCCGCGACACGGCTGCCGCCAATCTGGTGGATCTGGTGTTGCGCGAGCTTTTTGTGTTCGGCGCGATGCAAACCGACCCGAATTTTGCGAATTACCGTATCGAGGCCCGGACAGGACGCATTGTGTTGCTGGATTTCGGCGCGGTGCAGCCGGTATCGCCCGCGCTGGCCGCCGATTTCCGCGCACTTTTGAACGCCGCGCTGGATGGGGGGCAGGACCGCACCCGTCAGGCCATGCTGAAGATCGGCTATTTTGGTGCCGCGACTGCGCCCCGTCATCAAGACCTGATTCAACGCATGTTTGACACCGCCATGGACCCGCTGCGCAAGGACGCGCCCTTTGATTTCGGCACGTCCGATTTGCTGGAACGGCTGCGCGACATGGGGCTTGCACTGGGCACAGACAGGGATTTGATGCATGTGCCGCCGGCCCGCACGTTGTTTTTGCACCGCAAGATTGGCGGAATGTATCTGCTGGCCGCCAAACTGCGCGCGCGTGTGAACCTGCGTGCCCTGGCCGAACCCTATCGGTGATAGGGCAATCGCGCGGCGGCAGCGGCTGTCAACGTGGTGCGGTTGTCACATCTTCGCGCGCCACATCCCGTATGTGGTTCAGCAACACATCCTGCGCTGTTGTCGGCACCCAGCCCACCCGATAGGTCAGCCCGATCGCGCGCCCCGGAACCACGATTCTTGTGCGTAATCTGGCCAGCAACCCTCTCGACACTTCTGCCTCTGCCTGCTGGGCAGAGATGCACCCCAGAAGCGCGCTGCGGTTCAGCAATTCACGCATCAGCAAGATGGACCCGCACTCAACAATACTGTCAGGCGCGGACAAACCATTGTCACAAAACAGGGCATCAAATTGCGCACGCGCGGGCACACCGGCGCGCGGGACAACCCAGCCATAGCGCGCAAGTTCTGCAAGGGGCGGCGCATCGACACCTGCCAGCGGATGGGCCGGACCACATAAAAAGGCAAGCTGGTCTGAAAACAGTTCTTCCTGCACCACGTCCTCAATGGGAAGCGGATCACGCAGCGCCCCGATGATGACATCAATATCACCCCGACGCAGACCACCCAGCATTTCACCATATGGCCCATCGAATATCTTGATGCGATGCCCCGGTCGCTGCATGCGAAACCGTGCAATCGCTTCGGGCAACACCACCGAACGTGACAGGGGCAATGCGCCGATCACGGTATGCCCGACATCGCGGCCATCGAATTCGGCAATATCCGCCTGCGCCTGATCAAATTCCGCAAAGGCCAGCCGCGCCGACTGCGCCAGCCTGCGGCACGGGCGGGTTGCCACCATCCCGAAGGACGTACGCTCGAACAGGGGGCGACCTGCGGCCTGTTCAACCTGCGTGACAGCGCGGTGAATTGTGGGCTGCGCAAGGCCCATGTTATGCGCAGCCAGCGTGAAATTCTGCGCCTCGCTCATCGCGATCAGGGCCTGAAGCTGCGAAAATGTGGCCGTGACCGCCAGTCTGGGCGCGACATCGTGAAGGGCCGCATCCAGCTTGTCCATTGCGCGGCGAATGCGGGCCTCGAATATCTGCCCGCGACCGGTCAGGAAAAACCCCTGCCGGGTGCGCTGGAACAACCCGCCCCCCATGTCGCGTTCCAGCTTGTTCAGCGACTGGGTAACGGCAGGTTGCGACACACGGCACCGCTGCGCCGCCCCTGTGGGCGAGCGAAGCTCTGCCACAGCAAGAAAAACCCTTAGATGTCGCAGGTTGAGTGCACTCATATGGCTGCCAATATCCGGTCCATACGCGCAATCAGGTCATCCTCGCCGGGGTCCAGCTGCAAATCTGCAATGCGGGCCTGCCACTGCGCCGATGCCACACTCATGGCGCAGGGCAGCCCAAATGCGGCAACCGTTGCGGCCACTTCGTGCATCTCAGATGCCCGTCTGGCGCCATGAACCGCCATTCGTTCAAGGTTATAGCTGGCCCGCGCACGCCAGTTTATGTCAGGGTCCGACCCTTCCAGCGATGCAAGAACCTGATCTTCCACCCCTGCGCGCCTTGCGGCAAGAAAGCATTCCGCACTTAGCGCTTCCATTCCCTTGATCATGACCGACCGCAGCATCTTGATTGATGATGCCTGCCCGACCCGCGCCCCCGCGATTTGCGGACGCATGGACAGCGCGTTCAGCGCGCGCATGGCGCGGCCCGCATGCGGACCCGATACCAGCATTGGCACAAGGTGGCGCTTGGGGTGAACCGGCGCCATAATCGCTACATCGACATAGCGCCCGCCCGCCGCATCAATAATTTCTGCGGCCTGTGCCTTGGTATCTGGCGCGCAGGAATTGCAATCCAGCCACAACGCCCCCGCTGGCAGACAAGGTGCCGCAGCTTCAGCCGCGACCAGCGCCTGATCGGCACTGACCAGACTGAACACCAGCGCGGCCCCGTCCAGCGCGGCGGCGGGGCTATCGCTGCCGCACACGCCATGGGCTTCATATTGCGCCAGCATCGCTGCGCGCGACGCGGCGGATTGCGTCTTGATATCAAAAGCGGACATGGTTGCGGGCCGCACATTCCCCCAACCCGACACAAAGGCGCGTGCCGCCTCCCCAAAGCCAATGAAGGCCACTTGGTCGGGCGGCGCGGTTGGTGTCATCTCCACTCCATCAATTACTTTGTGCATATGCTTTGAACATGATGCCACAGGCCGGAATATCGCGCTACTTGCTATAGCTATTTTTTATGATGTCAGCCATGCTTCAAAACCAACTGCCTTTGATTTTGGCACAAGACCGGGAACCAACACCGCGCAAGCTGCGTTATTTCTGACAGCCCCCTGAAAAGCAGAGTCACATGCCGCGACTGCCGCATCGTTTTCGCCGAAAGATACGCGCTGCGATTGCGGGTATTCTGGCAATGTTTCTGTTCTGGTTCTTTGTCATTGCGCTTATGCCCTACCGCCGCGAATTGCGCAGGCCCATTCCGGCCGCCACCCCCGCCTGCGACCCGCAATTCGCGCGTGACATGGCGGGGCTGTACGGCAGCCCGATTCTGGACGGCAACAGTATTGAAACGCTGATAAACGGCGATGCCATTTTTGAGGCGATGCTGACCGAAATAAGCCAGGCGCAAACATCCATCACCTTTGAAACCTATATTTACTGGAGTGGCCGGATCGCCGACCGCTTTTGTGATGCGCTGATTGCGCGCGCGCAGGCCGGTGTGCCCGTCAAGGTGCTGGTCGACTGGGCCGGTGGCCTGCCGATGGATGATGACCTGATCGACCGTATGCATGAAGGGGGGATCAACCTGCGTATGTTCCGCCCCATGCGCCCGCGCACCCTGTCGCGGCTGAACAACCGCACCCATCGCAAGGTTCTGGTGGTTGATGGCAAGACGGGGTTCATCGGCGGGGTTGGTATTGCCGATGTCTGGCTGGGCCATGCCCGCAACCCCGATGAATGGCGCGACACGCATTACCGCGTGACAGGGCCGGTGGTGGCACTGATGCAAAATGCCTTCGCGCATAACTGGGTCGAAGCCAGCGGCGAAGTTCTGCGCGGCACTGATTTCTATCCGCCCCTGCACCCGACCGGCAACACAAGCATCCAGATGGTCAAAAGCAATACGGGCAGCCGCAATGAAATTCATCTGATGTTCATGACCGCCATTGCTGCGGCGCAACGCAGTATCCGCATCTCCACGCCCTATTTCGTGCCCGACAAGATTGCCGTAAACCAGTTGCTGGAAGCCCGCGCGCGCGGCGTGACCGTCGATTTGCTGATTGCGGGCAAAAACACGGATTCCTATCTGGTGCGGCGCGTGTCGCGGTTGTCATGGCGCACATTGATCGATGCAGGCGTCACAATCCATGAATATTCGCCAACGTTTCTACATGCCAAATTGGTGGTGATCGACGAATGCTGGGCGTCGGTCGGGTCTGCGAATTTTGACGAGCGCTCATTCCGGCTGAATGATGAAGCCAATCTTAACGTTTATGACGACGCGTTCGTGGCAGAGCAGATTCGCATCTTTGAAACAGATTGCGCAGCAGCCCGACAGGTGACGCATTCTGATCTTGATCGTATGGGTTGGCTGCATCACGCGCAGAATGCTGCACTTGGTTTGTTGAAGCCGCATCTGTAGCGACATCTTCCAATGCATCAAATTGCGACAGCAATTGCAAAATTTCATCCGGTAGCTGTTCTGGCGGGGGCGGCACAAAGACCCGCTTCAGATTTTCATCCACATCGCGGAAAGTGTCGCCAAGCTTGCCAAGCATGTCTTCTGTATGACTCATGGTAGATATTCACGCGATACTTTGGTGCACGCGCCTCCTTGCTCGATTTACGTTGCGTAACTGTATAATGTTACTGGGGTGAACAGGTTCCATAACATTTGAAGAATAGCGCACGATAGTGGCATCGATCTGCCTGTCCCCTTGGCTGCTATGCGCCGGTTGGCAAAAAAAATCCGTTCGCGCGGGAACCATATTGACACATGCACGTTTCAATTCTGTCCCTGATCTGAAGTCGGGTTGTCCCGCCCGACACTTTCAGACCACCCGGCCCGCCTTGTTCCTTTCCTCCCTGCAAGGCGGGCCAGTTTACTGAACGCCAGCGCGGCGAACCGCATTGGCGCAAGGCACCGGCCCCGCACCCCCGAAAGTGTATCGCAATACATATTGGCCGGATGCGCGCGCAGGTGCGGCCCCGAACATCCCCTGAAAGGAATAGAAATATGGAAACCCCTACCCTGCTTGTACTTCTTGCCCTGTTCACACTGATTTGCGTTGTGCTTTTTGCAACAATCAGCAAACGAAAGGTAGAGGCACGTCGCCACGATCCCGCAAGCCCGAAATCTTCGCTGGCAAGTGACAGCCCCGGCAAAAGCGCTGTCGAAGCGCTGGACCGCCATTGATCCGGCCCTAAAGCCGGTCCCGTATTTGTTGAAAGAGAGTTCAGATGCGCATCGCTAAATTTTACGCCACAACAGCCCTGACCATGTGTCTGGTTTCGCCGCCATCCATGACATTGGCACAATCCGGCATGGTGACAGACGAAGATCTGTCACAGCTTAGCCCCCTTGCACAGATGTGCATCGCCAATCCGCAAGGCGACGATTGCGGGCCGGTTCTTGATGCCATCAGCGATTGCGCCGAAGACATGGATGCCGCGCAATGCGATGTGTTGTTTGACGATCCCGATGCGGTGTTTGCCACGCAAGAGGATACGGAACGCGCGCAACTTTTGCTGCAACAGCTTGATGACGAGATGGCCGCGCTGGACGACACTGACAGTGACGCCGCAGAAATGCTGGACGGCCTGATTGAAGATGCGCCTGAAATTGTGGGCGATCTGGTAGACGACATTCTGCCTGAAGATGCACCACAAGAAGATGCACAAGAAGCCGAGGCCGAAAGCACCCCCGAAGAACCGCAGCAGGATGATGCCGCAGACACAGCAGCAGCCATGCAGCGCGCACTGGAAGAAGAAGAGGCCGCAGAGGCAGAGGCGGAAGAACAGCTTGCCGCCGAACTAGAAGCGCAGGCCCAAGCAGAGGCAGAAGCCGAAGCGGACGCTCAGGCTGAAATCGAGGCCGAAGCAGAACAGGCGGCGGAAGCTGAGGAAAGCGTAACACCCGAAGCGGATGACACCGCCGAGATTACGCAACAGGAACTGGAAGCAGAACGCGCGCGCCAGCTGTCCGAAGCCGAAGATATGGCCCAGGATGCGCCCGAACTGGTGATCGAAGACGCGCCCGATGAAGAACTTGTTGCCCCCGTCGATGCGCCGCGGGAACTGGATGCCGATCAGCAGGCGGCAATTGACCGGATGCTGGAAGATCCCGGCGTTTCCTCGGCAATCGGGCTTCTGGGCACCATGCTGGGCGCAGAAGAAGCCCCTGCCGACAGTGACCCCGCACAACAGACCACATCCACGGCCACACTGGCCGCCCGCGAATATGACACCGACCCCGACACTGACGAAGAAGCCCCTGACGTGACCGAAGAACAGATCACGGCCGCGCAAACCCGCAGCAGCCGCGACGACTTTGAATCGCGCATGGCGCTGGATTTCGAGTCCGACGCGCAAGCCCAAACCCAACGTAGCAGCAGCAACCGCCGCGATCTGGAACGCGCAGGGCTGGTGGCCCTTGGGGCGCTGGCCGTGGGGATGGTCATTAACCAAAACCGCGTTGTTGCGCGGTCCGATGAACGTGTTGTCGTCGATCAGGGCGACGGAGCGCTGCAACTGTGGCGCGATGATGATGCGATCTTGTTGCAGGACGGGTCTACCCGCCGCATCGAGCGCTACAGCGACGGGTCCACCCGCACGCGTTGGGAACGCCTTGACGGCACCCAGATTCTGACCATGCGCGATGCAACAGGCCGTGTGCTGCGCCGTGACCGTGTGCTGCCGGATGGCACCATCATCGAATTGGTGGACGATACGCGCGCGGTCGAGGCGATTGATGTGTCAATCCTGCCGCCACCACGCACGCGCGAATTGCGCATAACCCAACGCACCGATCCTGAACTGGCGCTTGCCCTGCTGCGCGAGGCCGAAGTCGAAGCCCGCGCGCTGGATCGCAGCTTCTCGCTGCGCCAGATCCGCGAGTGGCGCGAATTGCGCGAAACACTGCCACTGCTAAGCCCGGACCCCATCACGTTTGAAACCAACCGTGCGAATGTCCGGTCTGAGGAAGCGTCAAAACTGTTGCAGGTGGGGCGTTTGATGGAACGGCTAATTGCCGACGACCCGCGCGAGATTTTCCTGATTGAAGGGCATACTGATGCCACAGGCCCTGCCGCATTCAATCTGGCGCTGTCAGACAGGCGCGCGGAATCCGTGGCACTGGCGCTGACCGAATTTTTCGACATTCCGCCGGAAAATCTGGTCGTGCAAGGGTATGGCAAACGCTACTTGCGCATCCAGACCTTGCAGGCCGAAGAACGCAACCGCCGCGTTGCAATTCGCAGGATCACACCGCTATTGGGCCGGTAAGCGCCCAAATTGAAACGGCAGGCCGGATCAAACCGGCCTGCCGCCCTATTGCGAAGGGGCGCGGTCATACCCATGACCGCGCCCCAAATCATATTGATCATGCATGCCTGAAATGCGCCGCGCGGCTTATGCCTCGCCCCACAGGTCCTGCGCGACCTTGACCACCAGTTCCAGTTTGCGCTTCTGGTCATCTTCGGTGATCTTGTTGCCATGCTCGGTTGATGCAAACCCGCATTGCGGGGCAATTCCCAACTGGTCCATATCCACGAATTTTGCCGCCGCATCAAACTGGTGGCGCAGGGAATCCATGCTTTCCAGTTCTGCGGTTTTGGTGGTGATGAACCCGGGCAGAACGCGCTTCTTGCCTTTTGGCAACAGCGCCAGCGGCTCCAGCCCGCCCGCGCGGTCAGTGTCATATTCCATGAAATAGACATCGACACTGGTGCGGTTGAAAATCGCATCTGCCGCCGCATCATAGCCACCGGTCGCCACAAAGGTCGACTGGAAATTGCCACGGCACATATGCATGCCGATCACCATATCGGCAGGGCGGTCCTTGATGGCTTCTTCCAGCATCCATGCATAGCGGTCGATCAGCCAATCGGGATCTTGTCCCATGGCCGCACGGATGGCACGCTGTTTTTCATCACCCAGATAGGCAAAGAAAATATCATCCAGTTGCAGATACCGGCATCCGGCCGCGTAAAACGCATGCACAGCTTTTTTATAGGTTGCCGCAATCTCGGACATGAACAGGTCCTGATCGGCATAGGGGGCGTGTTTGTTATTTTCCGGCGTCACGCGGAAATGCACCGCTGACGGGCCGGGAATCGAAATTTTGGGGCACACTTTGGTCATCTGCGCAAGTTTGCGAAAATGCTCCAGCATGGGGTGGGCGGCGGGGAAATCAAGCGCGGCAGTGATCTGCGGCACCTGAGAGACAGTCGCCCCCTTGAACCCCAGCGCATCGCTGCCGGTTTCAATGATATCCAGCCCGTCCAGCATGCCCATAAAATCGTAATGCCAGAACGCGCGGCGCGCTTCGCCATCGGTGACGACCTTCAGGCCGACATCTTCCTGCATGCGCACAAGGGGAGGAATTTCGCGATCTTCGATCGCTGTCAGTTCCGCCCCTTTCAGGCCCGATTTGCGGGCATCGGCAATTGCGGCAGGGCGCAACAGACTGCCGACATGGTCGGCGCGAAATGGCGGGGTGGCTGTGGTTGTCAAGGTTTCATCCCTCTCTTGGTTTGTGGCAGCTCATGGGTCACAGGAAAGCCGGCGGCTGGCCAGCCTCTGATCTTGCACGCACCGTGTTTTCATGGCTGTCTGCCCCGAAAACCAGTCGCGCGTGCGAACCGGCATCCATGCCTGTTCGTCCCTGATATAACCCAAGGATTAGACAGGCAAGCCTGATGCATCCCGCATATCGGCAACACGCTGTCAGACCTTATGCTTTTGACACACGGATGGTCTGGGCCACAGGCCATGCGTTTTTGGTCGTTTCCATAAAAGCCACGTCCGCCGCATCGCGCCCGCAAGCGATGATCACCAGTCCGGTCGCACACCCCATGCCGGTCGCATCGACAATATACCAGCCACCGTCCAGCCAGACCTGCGCAACCGCGTGAAAATCAGGCGGCTGGACATCCGCGCCGTAAACCGATGTGTAGCGCGCCGGAATGCCCGCTGCGCGCGCGAAGGCGCATAGCAGGTGCGCAAAATCCCGGCACACGCCCTGACGTGCCACGAATGTATCAATCGCAGTCGTTGCAGGAAATGAACTGCCAACGACATAGGAAATTTCGGTCGCGATCCAGTCACGCATCGCCAATATCTTGGCCCCGCCGTCCAGATGGCCAAACTGATCTTCTGCAAATGCACTCAGCAAGTCGGACTGGCAAAACCGCGACGGGCGCAAATAGCTTAGGACATCGGGGGAAAGGGTGTGCAGCGGCATTTGCGCCAGCCCCGTCAGCTTGTGTTCAGGGCGCGTCACATTAACCTGTGCGATATAGCGCAGGTTCAACTCGTCCCCCTTCAGCAAAGCGTAGGTGCGCCCCCCTACCCTGCCTTCTGCGTCGATATGATGTTGTGTTGCCTGCCCTATATCAAGGACACTGCTTTGCACGCTTTGCCCGTCCGTCTGGGCAGCTTCCAGTGTCAAAAGCACTGTATCTTCACCAGACAGCTTGTAGTGCAATGTGACGTCAATATCGATCTGCATGGCCGCTCGCTTTGGTGTCGGGGATTCGCCGCATAGGGCGCTGAGTGCGCCGTATCGGACATGATGCGTGTCGAAAAGGTTTTTTTCGCATATGGGCAAACCAGCCACCCACAGACCTGCATCAGGAAAATGGCGCGGCGCGATTGTCAGGGACCGCCAGGGGCACGATCCTTGCGCAAAAGCAGACGCGCGACAACAGGCGCACCGGTGATAACAAGAATCATCCGCGTCAGATGATGCACCACAATGAAACCCAGATCAGCGCCCGCGACAATGGCAAGAACCGTCATTTCAGCCTGCCCGCCGGGGCTGAATGACAAGAACGCCTCCAGGATCGGGGTGCCGCCCAAGCGGAATGCCAGCAGCGTAAACCCTGCTGCAAGCCCCGCCAGAATAACCGCAAATGCCGCCCCTGCGGCCACGTCACGGCGCAGTTCAATCATTGTGACGCCGCGGTAATACATCCCGATGCCCATACCGATGAAGAATTGCGCAACCAAAATCGCTTCTGCGGGGGGGCGGTGATGCAGCACATCTGTCAGCGACAACGCCATGGCAAGAATCAGCGGCCCAAGGATAGAGGCGCCGAACAGACCGATCCGCTCGCCGCCTTTCCAACCGACCAGCGCAATCACCACCATAAGCGCCAGTTCATGCACTGGCAGGTCCGCCGCTGGCACCCCGATGGGATGGTCCAGACCCACACCGAAAGGGCCCGTCAGCAGAATCGGCACCAGTGTCACGATGATCAGAACGCGGGTTGCGTGGATCAGCGACAACGCCCGGCCATTGCCGCCCGCCTCTTGCCCGAAAATGACCATATCCTGAAACCCGCCGGGCATGGCCGCATAATAACTGGTGATCCGGTCAAACCCGCAGATGCGGTGGAAAAAGGGCACCCCCACCAGCCCGATCACAGCAACATAGGCCGGAATCAGCGCCAATGTGACGGCCATCAGGGGCACTTGCCCCAGAATGGCCGGCGTCACGGACGCCCCCACGGCCACCCCCAGCACAGTGCGCGCGGCCACAGAAACCTGCCCTGCGCCCTGCACCTGCACCCCCGCAAGCGCTGCCAAAAGGCAGGCAAACATCGGCCCGAACAGGAAGGGCAGCGGCAGCCCCACAGCATGGAACGCCCCCACCCCGGCAAGGGCGATGACGAAAGTTTGCAATCGGGCACGGGTAAACATGGGGTGACTCTTGTTTGAATATTTCTTGCATACTCTTGTATCCAAGTGTATGCAATATTAATTCCCGCAGCCGCACAGGATGACATGCCCAACCGAACCGAGTCTGCCTCCGACTTGTCTCTGGCGTCCCTTTCTCAGGGGCAATCCGCCTATGACCGGTTGCTTGATGAAATCCGCCACGGCACTTTGCCTCCCGGTGCGCGGCTGCGGGAGGTCGAACTGGCCGCACGCCTGGGCATTTCGCGCACCCCTGTGCGCGAGGCCATTCGCAGGCTTGAAGCCGACGGGCTGGTCGAGCATCTGCCGCGTCAGGGTGCCAGTCTGCGCCGGTTGTCCTATGCCGAAGTGATGGAGCTTTATGAAATGCGCGCCGTGCTCGAAGGCACCGCCGCACGTCTGGCCGCACGCGCTGCATCCGGGCTGGAGTTGCGCGAGCTGGCCGAAATCAACACCGAGATGACAAGCAATGCCACCCCCGCCGAAATTGTCCGCCTGAACAGGCAGTTTCATTCGGCCCTGATCAATGCCGCCAAAAACCGTTATCTGCAACGCGCCATCGGCGCGATGGGACGAACGCTGCTGATCCTTGGCCAGTCAACGCTGTTCGATCCGGTGCGGATTGCCAGCGCCGCGCAAGAACATGACCAGTTGCTGCAAGCGCTGCACGCACGCGACGGCACGGCGGCCGAAGCCGCAATGCGCACCCATATCGAGGCCGCGCACAGGATCAGATTGCGCCAGTTACGCGATGCAGGGATGATGGACAGCCAGTTCCACGAGAATGGCAATGATGTCCCGATTTGACGCCGTGATTGTTGGCGGTGGCACGCAGCATCATGAGTTGCACCATAAGGCTGTTCCCCTTATGTTTGCGCAAACATCATCGGCGTAGAAAGGCCGAACTCCGTATGCGATCCATTTTGCGAACCAAAGCAATAACAGTCTGCAATGAGAAAATTGCCAAGAAGGGAGAGACAGTAGGTCTGTCTTTCTATGCGTTTTTTGCAAACAAGAATGATGATCCGGACCTACTTATGGAAGCCGCAGAATGGTGGATCAGAACACATGAACTGGATCATTTTGAAAAAGCCGTAAAAATCCGGGATATGATCGCTTCAGGTCTTTAACAGATGGCGGCTCGTTCGCTCATCCTGCCCCGCCCCAAACCCCGCGCGGCACCATCACCATGCCCCGCGCCAGAAGCCGCGCTGTGCGCAGAATTCCTGCGCTGTGGATTGCCGCCCCCTGTGGGCCACAAGTGAAGTCAAGCAACACAGGCAGCACCCCCATCGGGTGTTCGATGCGCAACTCTGCAGGGCCGGTGGCGGGGGGTTGTGCCAGCCCCTGCGCCACAGATCCCGGCAGCACGGCGCAGGCCGACAGACATTGCGCGCCTGACACCGCCATGCTGGGATGGCAGGCCCATGGTGTCAGGTAACGCGCGCGCAACGTGCCACCCGCAACCGGCGCGCTGATCAGTGCCACCTTCGGCGTGACAGATGCAGACACATCTGCCCCCGCCATCATGCGCCGCCCCGCTTCCAGTCGCATACCCTCCAGCCGTGCCAGAAGGGCGGTGTTTGTGTCGATTTCCGCGCGCGATTCACCGCCTGTAAGGCCCAGATCGGCGGCGCGCAGGATCATGATCGGCATGGCCACATCCAGCAGCGTGACATCCAGCCCGTCAATCACCTCTTGCGCATAGCCTGTGGGCAACATGGCCCCGCAAGATGACCCTGCAATGCCGCGAAACTTCAGGGCAACGGGCGCAGCAGTTCCGGGCACGCCATCAATGGCCTGCACACCATCATAGGTGACACGCCCCTGCGGCGTCTTGACCAGCGCATCAATCCGCGCGCCTGTGTTGACGGCGTGAATGCTGACACGGGTTTCTTCGCCCATAGCGGCCAACAGGCCCATTTCAAATGCCGCAGGGCCAACCCCGGACAGGATGTTGAAGCATGACGGTTTGTAATCCACAACGTCACGCAGCGGGTCGACCTGCGCGAAAAAGAAATCAATACCGCTTTCGTTGCGCGACAGGATGGCCACTTTCGTGGTCACGCTGGCACCGCCCCCCAGCCCGTCAATATTCAGCGGATGGCCTGACCCAAGGGCCGCGCGCAACACGCGGCCCAGCATCGCGCGGTCGGCGGGCACATCTTCTGCACGAAAATATAACCCGCGCGAACTGCCGCCCCGCATGAACAAAAAGGGGATTTCGGTTTGCATGCGCGTTCCTAACTGAATGGCCACGGCAGGCGATACATCTCTTGCAGCACGCCGCCCGGAAACCGCATGTTCAGCGCCGATGCCAGTGTCAGCACAAACCCTGTGCAGCCAGCGGTCAGGATCAGTGTCATCAACCAGCTTGCCCGCGCGCGCAGGCGAAGGAAAGCGACAAAGAATGTAACCAGCGCGATGACGAAGCCAAAAACAGCCGTCAAGGCAACCAGTGACGCCACCCATGCGATGGCCCCCAATGTAGACCGCAGGGGCGTGGCTTCGGCCAGTGCTTCGTGCTCGGTATCGCTGGACACCGCATGATTGGGCTTGCCCCAGACCAGAAACGACAGCACCAGAAGCGTGAACGCGGCCCCCGCACTGGCCATGATCAGCGGAAACACCTGCCCCAGAAAGCTTTGCTTCAGCGCGTCATGAATGCCGACTGCAAAGAACCCCAATGCCACCAGCGCGAAGGTGATTTGCGGCGCGCGCGCGCGGATATTGGCGGCAGGTCCGGTGGCGGTGTCGCGCGCTTCCTCGGCCAGAATTTCGGCCGGTGTCGCCTCTGACACCCGCGCGCGCAGGCCCAGCCAGATGGACCCTGCCGTGATGCCGATGATGATCATGACACCGGTGCGTGTCAGGAATTCCCAGCCATAAAATTGCACAGCCTGATACAGATAGGTTTCCGCCTGTGTGGCCAGCACAAACCCGATCAGCAGCGCAGGGCGCGGCCAGCCAAAGCGACGCATATAGACGCCCAGCACGCCCACAGCCAGCAGCACGATCAGATCATCCAGCGTGCGCGTGGCCTGAAAGGCTGCAAAACAGATCACTGCGATCATGAAGGGGGCAAGCAGTTTGAACGGGATCAGCGTCAGTTTCGAGATGGGAATTGCCAGCACGATGCAAAGCCCCGCCCCCAGCACATTGGCCAGCGCAAGCGACCAGACGATCGTATAGGTCAGGTCCAGATTGCTGCCGACCATTGATGGCCCCGGCTGTATACCCAGCAGCACCATGCCACCCAGAAACACCGCCATCGCGCCCCCGCCCGGAATGCCGAACAAAAGTGTGGGCAACAGCCCGCCGCCTTCTTTCGCGTTATTGGCCGATTCCGGCGCGATCACGCCGCGCACATCGCCCTGGCCGAATTTCGGGTTATCCTTGACGGTTTGCACGGCATGGCCATAGGCAATCCAGTCCACCACTGTGCCGCCAAGCCCCGGAATGGCCCCGATCAGTGCACCAATGCCAGAGCAGCGCAGCGTCAGCCACCAGTTGCGCATGACATCGCGGATGCCTTCGAACCAGCCCGCGCCAAGCGTGTTATGTTCGGAAATTGAACGGTCGCGGCGCAGCAGATCAACGATTTCCGGCACAGCGAACAGGCCCAGACCAACAATGATCAGCGGAATGCCGTCATAAAGGTAGTCCACGTCATAAACCATGCGGAATTCGCCCGTTGCGGGTGCACCGCCCACCGACCCGATGACCAGCCCCAGCGCGCAGGCCGCCACGCCCTTGACCAGGGATTTGCCCGCCAACACACCCACCATCGACAGGCCAAAGACCGAAAGCATAAATAATTCGGCCGATGAAAAGGCCAAAATCACAGGTCGCGCAATCAGCACGAAGCCTGTCAGCACCACCGCCCCGATCAACCCGCCCACAAGGGATGCGAAAAATGCCGCCGACAGCGCGCGCGCGGCCTCACCGCGTTTGGCCATGGGGAAGCCATCCAGCACAGTAGCTTGGGACGCGGAAGATCCGGGTATACCCATCAGCACACTGGCGAATGTGTCTGATGTCGGGATCACGGCGACCAGACCAATCAGCATGGCCAGCGCTGATGTGGTGTCCATGCCGTACAGGAACGGGATCATGAGCGACAGGCCCGCGATCCCGCCAAGACCCGGAAATATACCAATCATCAACCCGACAAGCACGCCGATCATCATGTAGCCGATATGCTGGAATGTCAGGATATTTGTCAGGGCAGAGACAAAGATATCAAACATGATAAACCCCTTGGCTGGCACGGGAACAGGCCGCAGTCAAAAGCGCGGCCTTGCAATTGTCGGGCATGAATTCCGGAAAGCCCCCTTTCGGCCACAGGTGCAGCCGAAAGGGGGTTGGGCAGTTTAGTCGCCCAGCCGCACGTTGTATTCGCTGGCCAGCATGTCGACGACCATCGAGCGGACTTCAGGGTCGATGTTTGTGCCTGCCGAAAACAGCGCATCAGCGCCACGGTCTGTCACTTGTTCATAGCTGCCAAGTGCATCTTCAAATGTGGCCTGATAGTCGGGGTCGGCAAAGACATCGCGCCATGCCGCGCGATATGTCTCGACCAGTTCGTCCGACGCACCTTCGGGCAAGACAACCATTTTCTGCGCGGCAAAGCCTGCCGTGTTGAACGCCTTATAGGCGTCATACATCGGGCCGGACGGCGCTTCACCGTGGACCATTTCATAAACTTCTTCCAGAATTGGCAGGTCCGGGAAGGTGGGGTCGCGCTGCGGGTTGCCGTCATCATCCAGCACACCCCATGACATCAGGGGAACCGCTTTGCCTTCGTCGACAAGCGGGGTCACGTTGCTGATGAACGCCGAAGATGTCTGATAATCGATGTTCACCTCGCCGCGTTCAAACGCCAGACGTCCATCCCCGCGCCCGCCAAAGCCGAACACATAATTCACATCCAGCCCCAGCAACTTGAACGCCAGCATCGGCACCAGATCAAGCGAGGTTGCGCCCTGGCTGGCATAGACAAGGCGCTGCCCTTGCAGATTTGCGACATCATCAATGCTTTCAACCCCGGTCGAGGGCGAGACATAGGCCACACCACCAGTGGGGCCGACCATCACAACCGACCAGTCCTGATATTCATAGCGCACGCGCGGATCGCCCAGAAGATAGGGAAATTGTGTCGAACCGGATGTTCCCAGAATGGTCAGCCCATCAGGGCGGGCACGCTGCGTGAACAGGTTGGTGCCGCGTGTCGATCCGCCACCGGGTTCATTGACGACAACCACTGTCGGGTTGCCCGGCAAATGCTTGGACAAAAACGGGGCGTTGAACCGCGCCCATGTGTCCGACCCGCCCCCCGTGCCGAATGGAATGATCCATTCAATGGTCTGGCCGGAAAAATCCACCTGCGCATGTGCCGGTGTGCCCAGTGTAAATGCTGCCGCAGCCGCAGCGATAACACCCAGCGCCCCGCGCCGGGTTGGTGTTGTTACTGTCATGTTGACCTCCCAAGTCGTTTTGCGCACATTTGCAGGGGCGCCTCCACGCCCTGCTGTGCCAAAAATAGATTTAACGCCCTTACCTGTCAGAATGCTGTCAGACGCAAATTAAGTGGCTGACCCCGACAAGAGAAAAATTATGCGAATAGTGCTAATTGAAGATAATACCATTCTTGCGCGCGCGCTGATCCAGTCCCTGCAAGACGCAGGGCACGCTGTAGACTGGCTGGACAGCGGGTTGGAGGCAGATTGCTTTCTGGCACAGAACGGGGCTGATCTGGCCGTGGTGGATGTAAACCTGCCGGGCCTGAGCGGGCTTGATATTGCCCGCCAGCTGCGCGCGCGCGGACAGGGCTTTCCGGTGTTGATGCTGACAGCACAGGGACAGGTTTCCGACCGTGTTGCAGGACTGGATGCAGGGGCGGATGACTATCTGGTCAAACCCTTCGAGATGGCTGAACTGCATGCCCGTATCCGTGCGCTGTCGCGCCGCCCGCAGGAATCCCGCGCGGAAACCGAAGTTTTCGGCGCCATCACCTACAACCGCGCCTGCCGCAGCCTTCACGGGCTGGAGGGTGTGCTAACACTCTCGCGCCGTGAACTGGCACTGTTCGAGGCCTTCGCCGACAATTCTGGCCGTGTCCTGTCCAAGGATCAGCTTGGCGAGCGGATCTACGGCACAGGGTCTGATATTGATGCCAATGCCGTGGAACTGCTGGTCTCTCGGCTGCGGCGCAAGCTGGACGGGCATGGGCTGACAATCCGCACACTGCGCGGTCTGGGCTATCTGATGCAGATCGACGCAGGATGACGCGCCGGGTGCAATTGTGGCGCAACCCCCTGTCGGCATCCTTGCGATTGCGGCTGTTCATGCTGATCATCCTGCCATTGGTTGCAGTGGCCATGATGGCGGGGGCCTTACGGTTCTGGCAGGCGCAAACAATGTCTCAGGCGCTGTATGATGACGCGCTGAAAGTCGTGGCGCATGTCGTCGCACGAGAGGTCATTATAACACAGGGCGATGTCGTGTCCGATGCGTTGCTGGATTCGCTGGTGGGCGTTTTGGGTGACCCTATCTTTTACAATGTGTCTGCCGCCGATGGCCGGTTTCTGGCCGGTTTCACCGACATACCCGCCAATATCGTGCCAGATGATTTGCGCGGAGGAGAGCCGCATTTCTTTGATTTCATTTATGCAGATAAACCAGTGCGCGCCGTTGCGCTGCGAGAGTTCATCTCTGATCCGTTTTTTGATGGCTGGACCACTGTTCTGGTCTGGCAAACCACCACCCAACGCCGCGCGTTAAGCATGGTGATCTTGCAGCAGGCGCTTTCTATTCTGCTGGCCGTTGTCGTGACTGCCGCGGCGGCGGTCTGGTTTGGCATTGCGCGCGGTTTGCGGCCCCTGACGGATTTGCGCGCGGCGGTGTCACTACGCAGCCCTTCTGAACTGGGGCCAATCCGGCGTGTTGTTCCAACCGAAGTGCGCCCGCTTGTGGGCACAATGAATTCACTTTTCGCCCGCCTTCAGGCAGAAATGCAGCGCCGCAATGCGTTTATTGCCAATGCAGCACACCAGATCCGCAACCCCGTCGCCGCAATCAAAGCACAGGCCGAAGCCGCGATTTCCACCAAAGACCCTGACCAACGCGACGTGCGGTTACAAGACCTGCACACCGCCGCCAGCGAGTTGTCACGCCTGAGCCAGCAATTGCTTAGCCTTGAAAGCGCAGATCATTCCGGCTTGGGTGACACAGCTTTGATCGACTTTACGTGGCTGGTGGCTGACATGGCGCGCAAATTTGCCCCTGCTGCACTGGATCAGGCAATTGAAATCAACCTTGATGCACCTGAACAGCCGCTGAATGTGCAAGGCAATGAAATCCTGCTGCGTGAAGCTGTTGAAAATCTGCTCGATAATGCGTTGCGCTATGGTGCGGCCAATGGTGGTGAATTGACGCTGCGACTGGAATGCGAACAGCAGCATGTGAAACTTTTTGTCAAAGATGAAGGGCCAGGCATTCCCGTCCTTGCCTCAGAGCAGGTATTTGAACGGTTCATACGCTTGCCGCAGGCAGATGGCAAAGAACAGGCGCGTTCAGGCTGTGGCCTTGGGCTGGCAATCGTGCGCACGATCGCGGCCTCGCATGGCGGGTCTGCCCATGTCGCGCCTGAAACGACCGGGTGCACGATTGTGCTTACCCTGCCTTTGGCTGCCGGATCATTGCAAAACAGCACACAGGTTTGACGGGCTGCACCCATGCAACAGGTCTTGAAGATAGTCCCTGGAACATTTGCCCTGCCCGCGGGCGGAACTCTTCATCAATGTCTTGCGCGGTTGCGATCCGGTTCAGCCTGATAATTCGGAAATCTTTCGCACCACATAGTCAGAAGCCAGACAACATCAAACAGCGTTAACCCCAGCGGGGGGATCGCAGCCCCCTGCCCTGTTTGATGTCGTTTCAAGACAGAATGTCATGTGTTTTGCGCCAACAACAGACCAGATGCCAAATCTGCCTGCCGCGCGATTTAATCTTCTGCCCACACCAGTGAGCGATGCAACTGCGCACCGGTCCACGCGCCGTCACCGACCGCCAACGAAACAGAATGCGGCGCACGCGTGACATCGCCGCAGGCAAAAATGCCGGGAATGCTGGTTTCCCTGCTCTCGCTCGTCATGATCTGTGTTCCCATGGGCGTGCCTGCCAGTTTGCACCCTGCGGCTTCAGCCAGCGGGCTTGCGGGATTGGTGCGCGTGGCAATGAAAAGGCCGGCGAATGACAGGCACCGCCCGTCGCGCAGTTCAACATCTGCATTGCCCGAAATCCGCAAGATCGGGGTTTCTTCGATCTCCACCCCGCGCCTGCCCAGATCGCTGCTCTGTGCCGCGTCAAGCGTCAGCATCGTATTTGTCAGAAATGTCACCTGCCCCCATTCCGGCAGCAACTGTGCCTGATGAAGCGACATTGGCGCACTGGCAATAACGCCGATCTGCCCCTGATCCAATTCAAAGCCATGGCAATAGGGGCAGTGAAACACCGTCACGCCCCAACGCTCTTGCAGGCCAGCAATGTCGGGCATTTGATCCGATACCCCCGTTGCCAGCAAAACACGCTGGCCGGAAAATTCCTTACCTTTCTCCGTCAAGACATCGAACTGCCCTTTCCGGCCTGAAATTGCACTTGCAGTGCCGTCGACCCAACTCAGGGTCGGGTATACTTCCAGTTGGGCGCGGGCATCTGCCCAGATACGGGCAGGATCTATCCCGTCCTGTCCCAGGAAACCATGTGAATGACTGGCAAAACGGTTGCGGCGTTGGCCTGCGTCGATCACCAGAACCTTGCGGCGTGCGCGCGCCAGTTGCAGGGCTGCGGCCATTCCGGCATAGCTGCCCCCTATTACGATCACATCATGCATGTGCTACTCCTTCACGTCCCGCCTGCTGGCATAGCGACGGGCAAAATCCTGGGCCAGATCGGCCAGTGTCACATCTGCAAAACGAGTCATCAGCAACGCTTCCGCGTCAGAGAAGGCATCTTCAAGCGCGGCATTGACCGACTGCTCTACAAGGCATTGCGGGTTTTCGTTGCGATTGCCGATGGCAAAAATGGCAGGCTCCCCCAAGGCTTCGTGCAGTTGGCGTAAGTTTACGGAATTTAGGTCAGCCGCAATGCGCCAGCCGCCCGCATGCCCCCGCGCTGCGCTTACCAATCCCGCATTGCGCAGCAGTCCCATAGTGCGCCGCACCACAACGGGGTTTGCGCCAAGGCACTGCGCCAGCACATCCGATGTCATGGGGCCGTCGTGTTCTGCCATATGCAGCAAGGCATGAAGAACTGATGAAAGCCGACTGTCACGTTTCATGTAACTTTATATGTTACGAATAAGCCGGAGTGTCAATATCCACCACATGCACTTTGGTATTTTTCGCGTGTATCAAGGTATAAGTGGCGGTTCCGGAGTTTTTTGGATATGACCTGCTGGTAGGGATGACAGGTATTTTATGTGCATAATGTAGATATTTTGCACACTACCAGAACTTCCCAATTTCTTAGGGCGCTGAACATCACTTGCCGCACAGTAGTTTGAAACGGCGGGTCTTTGGCTGGAACGCGAAAGTCAAAGAGCCGAAGTTTCATTGCCTGTCCCGAAAAGCGGGCAATAGCAACATTAATTGATGGTCGTATCAAACAAAGTACCCCGCCCTGCCCCGATGACCAGGAGCCGCTATAATAGATTGTTCGGATGCTGGGACATGCCCCAGTATGGGCATAGTGTTCAACTTTTCCGCCTTTGAACGCGGCAGGACTTTCGCGGTGGCGATGGTTGGCCATGGCACTGGATTAATGACGGATTGTAGGATTACATCCAAAGGATATCAGGCAAGCAATTGTGCATGCGTTCCACCGCATGTGACTCGTCGCAACGCGTTAGTGATATATTCAATGCGCGAACTCGATATGAATAATCTTCCGATGTTACTGAATGCGACATGTAGCGGGAATGGAACCTCATGCGTTGCTATCACTGCCCACAGGACAAGTGATGGGCCTTATTTGGTTTGGTCCACATGTCGATGAGTGTCTGTGCAGTTCGCCTATGTACATGAGCGGTTCAAGCTAACTGAACTCAGGAAGTTGGCCATGGCCAACTTTACTTGCGCATCTGATGACTGACATAAAATACGCATCTGGGTTGATGACCTCATCCGCCTTATCCGCAATACGGTTTTGTATAATCAGCGTTTCCCGGTAGCCTATTCTTGCAATGGCCTCGGCCAATGTTCTTTGTTCTACTCTTAGCATTTTTCCAAACTCGAAAATAATCTGAATAACCATGTTCTTCGAACTTGGCGTGTCTGGATAAAATTGTGACAGGCATACAAGACTTTTCCAGAACTGGGAAAAAGGCGCTGTCGGTGTTTTTTTTGTATATGATTTTGGTGGCTCTTTGTGGCGGTCATTTTGCCCGTCAGAGGCGGTCAAATGTGACGTTGGCGTAGGTTCTTCATGGTTTGGTGTTACTTCTTCGTCGCTGTGTTCAAGCTGGTCTGAAGGCGCTGGTGCGCTGTCAGAAACATAGCTGCGCGCGTTCATAAGAATATCTGTCAGCTTGGTGATGAGTGCGCGCGCCTGTGTCAGTGTGGTGCTGGCACGGCGCATGATGTTGCGTGTGACGTCCAGAAACGCACTTAGTTCCTCGGTCAACGGCAGGCGCTGACAGTCCATGCGGAGCTTCTGGATGTAGGACCGCAGACCGCGCAGTTCTGTCGCTTCCTTGCGGCGTGTTTCTGCCAAGGTGCACAGCTTTTCAGACTGTTCAAGAAGTGGGGATAAATCAATCCCGAATGCGCCGACGACGCGCCCGTTGCGTTGGATCGGGAACCGTTTGCCGTTTGCACTGTCTTTGCGCCGGATAAGTCCGATTTCTTCAAGGCGCTCCAGATGGCGCCTTAATTGCCGGTCTGTGATCCCTTTGGCGCGGAAGCACAGCGTGGCATTTGCCGCGTAAACTGTCAGCAGCGTCTGCGGTGTTATGGGATTGTCTGCGCCGGATTTTGGGTCTTTGCATGGCAGGCAGCTTAGCAAGGCATCGATTACCATGACCGATGACGCGCGCAAACCAAGGTCTTTCGCGACAGTATTGACCGCGGCCATCAGATCCCGTCTGGCGACTGGTTTGAAAAATGGTTGCTGCTCAACCGTGCCCATGCCGTGAAAGGGCAGGGGGTGCTGCAGGGCACAGCTTATCTGTGCCTCGACTTCAGAAGTCGTGACTTTTTCTGGTTTCATGTGATTTCAGACGGCAAAAGTTTACCGTTCACCAAAATCGGTGTTGCAGAGATTGAATTTTAGGGGTACCAATAAAGTGCTAGTAAATCGGGACCCTCTGGAGTGCTTCACCGCCTTCGGGGGGTTTCTTTTTGCGCGTTGTCTGCCTCCTTGCTCGTTGTTACTGCCCGTGTTTTATGCGTTGGCCATGGCCAACCATAATAGAATCAATGATTTAGTGGATTTCTTGTTTGATTATCAGCCATCCTGGCCTTTCCACTCCTCATAGATTTTCTCCAGATTCTCTTCGACAAAGCCGATGAATCCCTGTTCTTTCTTTTCCGAAACCTCGATCACAAGGCGGTTGCCCTTGGTCTTGAACAAAACCGGCGTCTTGTTGATCCGGGTCAATGGGGCGGACGAACCTGCACCTGCCTTGGGCTTTGATTGGCGGGCGGCGTTTTCTTCAATCGCCTGCAATGCTTCGATCGTTGATGACAATTTTTCTGCCGGGCTGCCTTGATCGGGGATGAGCGAGAGCAGCTTCTGCCCCTCCGGTGCGCCCTCGATTTTGATCAGGCGTCGTAGTTCCAGCCAGGGCCTGCGTCCGGCATCATGGGCGGCACCGATCTTGTAGATCGCCGCGCCAGGAACTTCGCGGGCGACACCGATAAGCTTGCTCAACGTGCCCTTATCCACGGCAAGGACATCGCCGATATCGGCCCTTGAAAAACCCTGCTCTTCCAGCTTGGTTGCGAAAATGGCCTGTTCGATGAAGCTGCGCTCAAGCCGGGCAGAGTTTTCCAGCGCCTGAGAGATCAACGCCTCGCGCTGGTCCATTTCCTTGATATAGGCTTTGACCTTGATGCCAAGCACACGGCAGGCAGCAATCCTGCGGCGGCCATATACCACCTCATACCGTGGTCCGGCGCCCCGACGATATCGCAGCAGGGCAGGGAGCTGCTGACCAGAGGTGCGTATCGACTCGATCAGGTCACCCAGACCCTCGTTCACATCAAACCGGTCAGCAATCTCGGAATCGGCAATCTCGTTGACATCGATTTCTTGTGCAGATTGCGCCGATACCTGCGAAAGCACGTCAGACATGCTTTTGAGCGACCTAGGCGTCCCCTCGGTCGCTTTGGGTGGTGCTTCTGGCTGGTCAAGGGCTTTGGTGCCCATCTGCGCCAAGCTTTTGGCAAGAAGATCACGTTTCATCGGTGCCCCCTCGACCCCACGCGCTTTGGATCATCTTTTCGATATCGTCAGAAAAACTGATCACGGATTCCAACGCGCGATCATAGGTTTTGCGGTTCTTGGTTCCGGCCAGATCAACCTCGAATATGGTTTTCTGCGAAAGCCCGGCCTCGCTGACGGCAGAAGATTTGACAAACGGGGTCCTGATCACGCTGTCCCCAAGCAGTTGCCGTATCCACTCCGCCAGGTCCTGCTGCGTGCTGATCGCTGTGTCAAAACGTGTAAGCAGATAGGCAAAATTATCGTATGATCCGATTCCGCCGTTGGAATGCAACACCTCCAGCACACCTGACGCCATTGTCAGGAACTGGCTTGCGGATGCCAAATCCACGCGTTCGGGAATAATTGTCATCAGCAGAGATGTCGATGCACAAACAGCGGCCATCGTCAGGTAGCCCAGTTGTGGCGGGCAATCGATCAGGACAATATCGTAGTCATCTTCGACCTGCCGCAGGGAATCCCTGATCCGGTTGAAGAATACAGGCTGCTCGCCGCGGCTTAATGCCGTGGGGGTTTCGGTCTCGAACTCTGAAAGCATGATCCCGCCGGGAACAATATCCAGATTGGGGAAGTAGGTTTTGCGCAAAACATCCGTGATGGGGCGGCGCGATGTGTCCCCGTCATTGTAGCGGATTGCGTCATACAATGTTCCGCCATGCCGAAAATCCAGCTCTGGCTGGTATCCGAAAAAGGTTGTCAGCGATGCCTGCGGATCGGCATCGACCAGACAAACGCGATATCCGCGCAATGCCAGCCGCATGCCAAGCGTAACCGTCGTGGTTGTCTTGCTGGACCCGCCTTTGAAGTTGACGGTAGACCAGATTTGCAGCTTGTCGCCCGGGCGTCTGCCCGGAAGAAACTGGAACTGATCCTTGGCATTTTGTGCCAGTATTTTGCGAATTTCGAGGATGTTCCCGGCGGTATAAAGCCGTTTGTTGTTCAGCCCTTGTTCGACCTCGGGAATGCGGTCGTCGAAATGCGCCTTGCGCAGGTAGCCATCGCTTACGCGCAACAGTTCCGCGACCTCGGCGGTTGTGAAGCTTCGCAAGGTTTTTTCTTCCTTGGGTGCAAGGAAGAGTTTCGACATATGCTCAAGCGCCTCGGAGAGCCTGTTTGCATCTTCCCTAAGCTTGTCATGCAGCACTGGTTGCATCTTTGCCCGCCCGATTTTACTGCTCTATCTGCGTTACTCGCTCCAATCTGCTCCGTTGGGTTGCAAGAAACGCGAAGGATGCATTATTCATTCTTTTCGCGTTACAGGTATGCAGGCAGATGCAGGGAAACTCAAGGAAAATTATCGCTGTGCATCTTGCGTATTTGCAACATGATCCTACCACATGACGCAGTAACGTTAAGAGGAAGCTTTAGGTTGAGTTTATAAGCCATTGTAAATAATAAACTATATCGTAGTAAAGTTATCCACAGAAATTGCGGTTGGACAAAAGAGGAATATCCCACTGATTTTGCACATCCTGTGCCAGTAACGCTATTCACGGCTGCTTAAGCACATGTTTGAATTTTGTCGCGGCGTGGTTGATTCTTTCATGGACCACTCGCTTTGGACGAATTGTGGACGGTTTGGTGACCGATTCCGTTACTCATGGTGCAAATCCCGTCTTTCTACCCGTTTACGGATAATGGCGACGGGCCAGTGCAAGATGTATTTGTGGACCTGATGGCGATTTCAGTGACAGTAACCGGGGCAGGGCGCCGCAATATGGGCTGATGCGATGTGCTTTGGTAGTGCGCAAAATGACAATATTTTGCGCATATAAGATTGTGATTCCAAACGGCTTGCGTCCAGTAGGCTTGTAGCCATGGCCCTGTGGGGGATTCATGGCATTGAAACAACCGCTTGAAACTGCGCCGAAGTTTCTGCTGTGCCGCCCGCGGGCGGCATCGTCAGCGTTGCGATCATGTAGCTTACGCCTTGATCGCCTGCACCGATGGCGTTTCAACATAGTCCATAGCAACAAGACCAGATCTCGGCGGTGTTTGCCCGCCGGTGCCGTAGGTCAGCGCCAGAATGGCAGACGCCATGTCTTGCCCAAGGGTTTTTAGGCACATGTCAAAGCAGGTGATCGGCGGCGCAAGGTGACGTAGCAACGGGCTTTGACGAAACCCTACCACGGACACATCAGCGCCCGGCCGCGCGCCTGCACCCAGTAACCCGCCATAGAACCCGCTGGTCATTGGTTCGGAACACATAAGGATGGCAGTGGGGCGGTTTTCTTGGGCAAGCAGGCGCGCGGCGACACGCGCGCCGCCATCCTCGCTTCCGTCATCGACGAAGCTAAGATCATCGGTCACCGGCAAACCAAGCGCCCCCATCGTGGCGCGCCAGCTGTCACGATAAAGCTCCGCAAGATTTGAATCCCCCGTCGGGACACAGACGGCAATACGGCGGTGCCCCAGTTCCGCCAGGCGCATTACGGAATGTCGTGCCCCTTCTTCGAAATCCAGATCCATCCACAAGTAATTTCCCGGTGTCCGAGAGCGCCCCAGTGTCATGAATGGCAGCGACGAGCGCGCCATCAGGGCGATGCGCGGATCATCGACTTGCGTGGCCGTCAGAATGACACCATCCAATGATCCGCGTTGCAGGGTCCGGTGCAAAAACGCGACAGGGTCCATGGCACGGTGGACCGGCAAAAGCACAAGATCAATCCCGTCTTCCAGCAAGACGCGCTGCATGGCATCGGTCACTGCCATGAAGAAGTTATCCCCCCCCAAGGCTGTCGGACCTGTGCCAATCATAAGCCCGATTGTATTTGTGCGCCCCTTGCGCAGGTTGCGGCCTGCTGCATTCGCCACATAGCCGATTTCCTGCGCCATTTTCAGAACGCGTGCGCGGGTTTCGGGGTTCACGCCGGGCTTGTCATTCAATGCGCGTGACACCGTACCGATCGAAATGTTCAACCGGTCGGCCAAAGCCCTGATTCCCGTCATTTTGTTTTATCCTGTTCTGTCGCGGCACGTCCGGCGCGCCATTATTCAACGATTGTAAACGTTTACGAAACCGGTTGACAAGCATTCCGTGGCGCGCCTATCGTTGTAAACGTTTACGGTGATGCGCGGGGGGAGGAGCCTGCGCGCATTCTGGTAGGAGGAACAGTATGTTAACCGCCGTTATGGTGGGGTGCGGAGCTATGTCTAAAGGCTGGCTTCAGGCCCTGCGGGACACGCCTTTTCTGGCGCAGAATATCCGCATGACAGGCTTTGTTGATCTGGATGAAAGTGCCGCAAGGGCGCGTGCTGACGAATTCGGCTGGACGGATGCACAGACCGGCCATGACCTGAACGCGATGTTGTCGGCACAACAGCCCGATCTGGTGTTTGACATCGTCGTGCCACCTGCACGCGCCGAGGTGGTGGAAATGTCCCTGCGCCACGGCTGCCATGTGCTGTCTGAAAAACCCATGGCTGAGACACTGGACGGTGCCAGGCGCTTGATCGCGCTTGCATCCGGTGCAGGCCGCCGTCACGCGATTGTCCAGAACCGCCGTTGGTTGCCGGGCATCCGGCGTGCCCGTGCGTTTATCGACTCTGGCAGTCTGGGCGCGGTGACGGCTGTGCATTGCGACTTCTTCCTTGGGGCGCATTTTGGCGGTTTCAGGGAACAGATGCGCAATGTGCTGTTGCTGGACATGGCAATCCACACATTTGATGCGGCCCGGTTTGTTTCGGGGCAGGATGCCACGGCAGTCTATTGCCGCGAAACCAATCCGAAAGGGTCATGGTATGCGCATGGGGCTGCCGCCGATGCGCTGTTTGACATGACAGACGGGATTGCGATGACCTATCGCGGCAGCTGGGCCGCCGAAGGCGCGAATACAGCGTGGGAAGCGTCATGGCGGATTGTCGGCACGAAAGGCACGCTGCTGTGGGACGGGAATGACGGCTTCACCGCAAATGTTGTTGACGGGGATCAGGGTTTCCTGCGCCCCTTGCGTGCCGTCGACGTGCCGCCGCTGGCAACACCACTGACCCAAGGCCATGCCGGTGTTCTGGCTGATTTCGTGACTGCCGTGCAGAACGGCACCGCGCCGCTGACCTGCGGCAGCGATAATATCAAAAGCCTTGCCATGGTGCTTGCCGCAATAAAAAGCGCGCAGCTTGGGCAGCGCGTCTCACTTTCCGACATCTGAAAGGCCATTCCATGACTGACCCGCTGAAAACAATTCGTATCGGCACGATGATACAGGCCACCGAAGGCCATGCCGCCGCCCGTATCAACGAGATTGCCGATATGGGCTTCGAGAGTTTCGAGCCGTTTTTCTGGCAAACGACAAAAGGCCAGAACCTTGCCGAATTGGGCAAACGGTGCCGTGACGCGATCGGCGACCGTGACATTACCATGTCCACTTTGGGCATGTTCGGAAACCCGCTGGAAGAACAGGCGATGGACCTTGAAACCCTGCAAGGCTGGAAGAATTGCATCGATAACGCACATCATTTCGGCGCGACCTGCATTGCGGGGTTTACCGGCCGGATCAGGGGCAAGCCGCTGACCGACAGCCTGCCGCGCTACAAACAGGTCTGGTCCGAACTGGCGAAACGGGCCGCCGACAAGGGCGTTCGGATTGCGTTTGAAAACTGCGCGATGGATGGCAACTGGCAAACGGGCGACTGGAACATCGCCCATAACCCCGACGCGTGGGAGTTGATATTTAACGAAACCCCCGACGACAATGTCGGGCTGGAATGGGAACCATGCCACCAGATGGTGTATCTGATCGACCCGCTGCCACAGATCCGCAAATGGGCCGGCAAGATATTTCATGTTCATGGCAAGGACGCGACCATCCGCTGGGAGGTGATCCGCGAACACGGCATCTTCGGGCGCGAACCCTTTGTGTGGATGCGCACACCCGGTTTCGGCGACAGCAACTGGACAGACATCATCAGCGAATTGCGGCTGGCAGGCTATGCCGGGTCCATCGACATCGAAGGCTGGCACGACCCCGTCTACCGCGATGAACTGGAGATGACGGGCCAAGTGGCGGCCCTTAACCACCTGAAACATGCCCGTGGCGGGCTGATCCATGTTCCTGCCACCGGAACCTACGAGGGCGGCGATCCGTCCCTGGCCAAGCCCGTCTGAGGAGAGACGGGCATGCCCAGACCACCCCAACCAAGGAGGAGACAGCGATGAGGACTATCAGGGTACTTCTGGCCGGGACCGCTGCGATAATCGCAAGCCCCGCATTTGCGCAAGAACCGGTCGAGCTTGACCTTTGGACAATCGACGATCCGGGCGAGTATCATTACGTCATGGCCGAAGAATACATGGCCGAAAACCCGCATGTGACAATCAACCTGCGCACAGTGCAGTTCCCCGATATGGTCAACGATCTGGCGCGCGCCATCTCGACCGGCAGTGCGCCCGATATCACCTATATCGACAACCCGGAAATTGCGTTGTTCGCATCGCGCGGGTTGCTGCTGGATCTGACCCCCCATATCGAGGCGTCCGACATCGTCAATGCCGACGATATATTCCCCGGGCCACTGGCATCCGTGACCTATGAGGGGGGGATCTATGGCATCCCGCGCGGCGCCAACACAATCGCGCTTTATTACAACGCCGACATGTTCACGGATGCGGGCCTTGACCCCGACGCACCGCCACGGACATGGGATGAATTGTATGAAGCGGCCACCGTGCTGACCAATCCCGCCCGAAATATCTATGGGCTTGCGTTTTCGGCGGTCGGATCAGAAGAAGGCACGTTTCAGTTTCTGCCCTGGGTCCAGATGGCGGGCGGCGATTATGACAATCTGACGACTGACGGGGCCGAGCGCGCGCTGGCTTTGTGGAAAACCTTTATTGATGAACGTCTTGCATCGCCCGATACGCTTATCCGTGGTCAATGGGACAGCACCGGCACGTTCAACTCCGGCAATGCCGCGATGTCGATTTCCGGACCATGGGAAATACCCCGCATGAGCGCGGAGGCAGATTTCGACTGGCGCGTGGCACTGTTGCCGGTGCCGCACGAAGGCGCGGAGCGCGCGTCTGCCCTGGGCGAGGGCGACAACGTGATCCTTGCAAATTCGGACCAGCCAGAGGCCGCCTTCGCGTTCCTTGAATTTCTGTATGACAATATGGACCGGGTGTGGAACGAGTTTGGCTACCTGCCCGCAAGTGCCGTTGACGTGACCGACCCCATTTTCCCCGAAGCCTATGCCGTGTTCGAGGAGTCGATGCAATATGCGCGCAACCGTGGACCGTCACCGGACTGGCCGCAGATCAGTCAGGCGATCCAGACCGCAATTCAGTCTGCCCTGACCGGACAGGCATCGCCCGCCGAGGCGCTGGCTGACGCACAAGAAACGATTTCGGATGTAGTCAACTGATACGCCGGCATCGCCCGGCCGCTGCGCGCCCACTCCCTGCGGGCGGCGGCCGGTTCCTTCCCCAGCGCGCAGGACCATGACCGCATGACGGTTCCCCTTTCCACCACAGACTCGATGCCGACAGTTGGCACAATAAGGGCCAGTGGCCCGTCCTTTCGGGATGGCCGCGGGTTGGACCGTGTGCTTGTCTGGCTGACACTGGGTTTCCTTGTCGCCTTTTCGGCGCTTCCGCTGGTCTATAACGTCGTGATGTCGTTCCAGTCGGTCGACCTGTTTACGATTGCGTCCTTTGACCGGCCCTTTGTGGGGCTGGACAATTACAAGGCAGTGCTAAGCCAGCGTGCGACAGGCACGATTGTGCGCAACACGGCTGTGTTTGTCGGACTGTCGGTTGCGTTGCAGCTGACCATCGGTTTTGGACTGGCGCTTTATTTCCAGCAGCGCTTTCCGGGTTCAACATGGTTGCGGGGCCTTTTTCTGGCAGGCTGGATCATGCCGGGCCTTGTTGTCGGCGGGGTCTGGAGCTGGATCCTTGCAGGCGATTTCGGGGTGATGAACTGGGCGCTGCAAGCGACGGGCATCACATCTGATAAAATATTCTGGCTGTCAGACCCGTCTATCGCGCTTTATTCGGTGATCATCGCCAATGTCTGGGTCGGTGTGCCGTTCAACATGATCCTGCTGTCGGTCGGGCTTGCCGCCATTCCCGACGATGTCTACGAAGCCGCCGAAATGGATGGCGCGGGCCGCATCTGGCGGTTCCTGACCATCACCCTGCCGTTGATGCGCGCACAGCTTGGTGCGGTTATATCGCTGGGTATCATCTTTACACTGCAACAATTCGATCTGTTCGCGGCCCTTACACAAGGTGGCCCGTCCAACGGATCGAACGTGATGCAATACTGGTCGTGGGAATTGTCATTTCAGCATTATCGCATCGGGCAGGGGGCGGCAGTGTCGGTTCTGATGATCCTTGTGGTGATCTGCGTGGCCGCGATCTATGTCCGCTCAACGAGGCACGAACATGCTGCGTGATGAAAGATTAACCCAGTTCGCTTTGTTGTTTGTCGCCCTTGCGATGGTCGCAACCTATATGTTTCCGGTTTACTGGATGTATGTCACCGCCCTGAAGACGGGCACCGAAATCACGGCATGGCCACCCAGTTTCTGGCCCGCGAACCCGGATTTTGCGGCGGTCGAGGTGTGGCAGCGCATGCGCATGGGCACCTATCTGAAGAATTCCGCGATCATTGCTGTGGGCGTCACCGCCATCGTTGTGGTGCTGGGCACCGGCTGCGGCTATGCGCTGGCACGGGTGCGGTCGCGCTGGATGGATGTTGCGCTGTTTTCCATCCTGATGATGCAGGTTCTGCCGTCATCGCTGATGATTACGCCGATCTTTGTGTCGTTCAGCCAGATTGGCCTGCTGGATTACCCCCGCACCAGCGTGATCCTTGCGCAAGCGGCAAAAGTGCTGCCCTTCTATGTTGTGCTGACGCGCGCCACCTTCGCACAAGTGCCGAGAGAGTTGGAGGAATCGGCACTGGTCGAAGGCAACAGCCGGATCGGCGCGTTCTTTTCGATCAATGTGCCGCTGGCGCGCAATGGCATTCTGGTCGCCGCGCTTCTGATCTTTTTGCAAAGCCTTGGCGAATATGTCTATTCGCGCAGTCTGATCCAGTCGCGCGCCTTGCAGCCTGCCACTGTCGGCCTGCAAAGTTTCATGGGCCCCAACACGTCTGACTGGCAGGGCGTGATGACCTATGCGGCCATCTATGTCACGCCGATCATTCTTTTCTTTGTCTTTCTGCAACGCCAGATCGTCAGCGGGCTGACTTCGGGAGCGCTAAAATGAACATGCAAATCGAAATCGACGGGGTCGACAAGCATTACGGGGCCTATCACGCGCTGAAACACATCGATCTGCGCATCCCGCAGGGGCAGTTCGTGGCGTTGGTCGGGCCTTCGGGGTGCGGCAAGTCAACCCTGCTGCGCACCATCGCAGGGCTGGAAACCATAACATCCGGCGCGATCCGCATTGCGGGCAAGGATGTGTCGTCCGCGCCGCCCCGCGCCCGCGATCTGGCCATGGTGTTCCAGTCCTATGCGCTTTACCCACACAAGACCGTGGCGGGGAACATGATGTATTCCATGCGGATCAGGGGTATAAGCCGTGCGAAAGCGCGCGCCCGCGCAGAAGAGATTGCCAAAATCACCGGACTTGAGGCGCTGATGGACCGCTATCCGCGCGAATTGTCCGGCGGCCAGCGCCAGCGCGTTGCCATGGGCCGCGCCATCATGCGCGAACCGCAGGCATTTTTGTTTGACGAGCCGTTGTCGAACCTTGATGCCGCCTTGCGCGTTCATATGCGCGCCGAGATCCGCAAGCTGCACGACCGTATCGGCGCAACTTCGGTCTATGTCACCCATGACCAGATCGAAGCCATGACCATGGCCGATCATGTTGTGGTGCTGCGCGCGGGTGTCATTGAACAACAGGGTGCGCCGCTGGATCTGTATGACCGCCCCGTCAACCGGTTCGTGGCCGGTTTCATCGGATCGCCCGCGATGAATTTTGTGCCGGGCCGGATTGACAGCGATGGCGCGCATGTAATCCTTGATCTTCCCGACAATCCGCGTCTGGCCATCGCGGGGCGCCGACCGGCCCAAGAGGCCGTGACAGTCGGGCTTCGCCCTGAACATCTGATCCCCGGTGACGGACCAAACGCCCTGACACTTCCGGTCCGGAGTGTGGAGCGCACAGGGTCTGCCAGCTATGTTCGCACCGACACCCAGCCACATTTGATGATTGCCGCTGCTGATCGTCTGGCGGGCGTTGATGCGGGGACGCTAAGCGTCACGATTGATCCGACGCTGGTTCACCTGTTCTCGCCCGAGGATGAAACTGCACTTGCGCTTTGATTGCGTGCGCAAGACAGTGATCATGCCGGCAGGGCAGGGGGCATATTTGCCCGTTTGCGGGGCGTCACGCCGACCGCTTTTGCGCAAAGATAATATTTGATTTCGTTTTCTTGAAATTCGCGATCTCGGCATGCGTCCGGGCGCTGCGGTCAAGAATTATGGTATCTAGCGCGTCTATGGTGCAATATGAAACACGGCTTACAACACCAAGTTTGGAATAATCGGCAAGCAGAATGGTCTTCTTGCTGCACGCCACCATTGCGCGTGCAATTTCCGCTTCATCCGGATCATAGCTGGTCGCGCCTGCGCGGGCATCCAGACCAAAGGGCGACACAAACGCGACATCTGCATTATAGCGCATGATTTCGTTGATCGCGCTGGCGCCAAAGGTCGCGGGCGGTTGTGCCGTAAACCTGCCGCCAATCAATACCACTTTGTTGCGCCGGTCCTGCGTGGAATCGGGTGTGCCGATGCGGCTGGCCACATCCACCGAATTGGTGATGATCGTCAGCCCGCTTAATTGCGACAACCGTTCCGACAGAATTGCTGTCGTGCTGCCAGCATCCAGCAAAAGTGTCTGGCCGGATTCCACAAGGCTTGCAGCAGACGCTGCGATCTGGCGCTTTTCCCGCAACCGGACGGCCTGTCGTTCGGCATAGGGGGGTTCGCGCAGTTCAGCATGCGGAACGGCCCCACCCCTGACACGTTTCAATTCGCCGTTCAGTTCCATTTCCAGCAAATCGCGCCGGATGGTTTCGCGAGAGACACCGAATTCTTCGGTTACACGATCGACAGAAACGCCGCCAAAAGTGGCCAGTAGCGCGCGCAGCCGCTGGCGTCGTTCCTCTTGCCACATGATCCTATACCTTCAACATCTCAAGTGCGGCGGCATGAAGATCGGGCGTGGCCGCCGCAATCACGCGCCCGTCCGAGTGCAGCCCTAGCGGTGCACCCGCCCAATCGGTTATAATACCGCCAGCTTCTTCAATTATGGGAACAAGGGCAAGGTAGTCATAAGGTTGCAAAAGAGTTTCGACCACAAGATCAATCTGGCCTGATGCAAGCATCCCGTAATTGTAGCAATCCCCCCCGAAACGGGCAATGTCGACCTTGTCGCAAATCCGCTCGATCGCGCCACGCTCGGGTGTGGTGAAATATCGTGGCGATGTTGTGTAGAACCGCGCTTCTGAAATGTTCCTGCACGGCCTGACATGGCAGGCTTGGGGGCTTTCGTTTTTGTCACTGAACCAACTGCCAGCCCCGCTTTGCCCTACCCAGCGTTCGTTTAGCGCTGGCATTTCGATGACGCCAATCTTTGGTTGGCCATCGTCAAACAGCGCAAGAAGCGTGCCCCATAGTGGCGATCCGGTGATAAAGCTGCGCGTGCCGTCGATGGGGTCAATGACCCATAGCGGGCCATCGGGTTCGGATGCGCCGCCGAACTCCTCGCCCCAGATGGCATGGTCTGGAAAGCGTTCGGAAATGGCTGCGCGCAAAAACAGTTCAGTCTGCCGGTCTGCGTCTGTGACAGGGCTGGCATCCGCTTTTGTTTCAACGGGAACAGGTTTGCGGAACGATTCAAGCGCCCGCATGCCCGCCTGTCGGGCCACGTCCTGCGCAAACCCGGCAATTTCCCGAGAGGGATACTGCATTGCTTCCATCTTGTACTTCCTCGTTGTGCTGGCGCTTAAAATATAACCATTTTTTACACAAAAACACAGATTGCCACATTTTCCAAGCTGAGTTATCCTGAATTTCCAAGCTTATCAACAGGAGACGCAACATGAGACAGACCATAACCCGGTTTTCCGCATCGCTTGCCGTAACCGGCCTTCTGGCTGCCCCCGCGATTTCAGGGGAAATAACTGTCTATTCCGCGCTGGAAGATGAGGAAATCGCGGCCTATCTTGAAGCCGCCCAAGAGGCGATGCCTGATCTGACAGTGAATGTCCTGCGTCTGTCGACGGGTAATCTTGGCGCACGCCTGATCGCCGAGGCGGGAAATCCGCAGGCGGATGTCTTGTGGGGCTTTGCGGTCACCAACATTCTGAACCCCGCCATTTATGACCTGCTGGACACACACGCACCCGAAGGCATTGACGATCTGCCCACGCAATTTCGCGATGCCGAGAACCGCTGGTTTGCCCCGATTGGCTATATGGGCGCATTCTGTGTGAATACCATGCGGCTGGAACAGATCGGTGCGCCAATGCCGCAGTCATGGGCCGATCTGACCGACCCGGCATTCGAGGGTGAAATTGTCATGCCTGACCCCGGTTCATCCGGCACAGGGTTCTTGCAGATTTCTGCCATCCTGCAAGGCGCTGGCGAAGACGCAGGCTGGCAGCTGATTCAGGATCTGGACCCGAACATGGCACAATATACCACGTCGGGATCACGGCCATGCCGCATGGCGCAGGTGGGTGAATACACCGTCGGGGCGTCTTTGTCCTTTGTGGCGATGCAAGGCATTGAACAGGGCTTCCCGCTGGAAATGGTTATCCCGTCAGATTTCGCCGGTTTTGAACTTGAAGCGAACGCCCTGATCAGTGGCAGCAGCAATGCAGACGACGCGCGCCGCTTCCTTGACTGGACATTGTCGGAAAGCGCCGCGCAGGTCTATTCTGAAAACAAGGCGTTGATCACCTTGCCCGGTGTTCCAAGATCACCGCTTGCGGCGCAGGCAGGGTTGCCGGAAGATCTGTCCGAAGTGTTGTTCCCAATGGATTTTGCCACATCGGGTGCGCAACGTGACGCGATCATTGAACGCTGGCGCGAATTGGTCGGGCGCTGACAGGGCCAGATAATTCAACAGTGGCGGCGTTTCACCGGCGCCGCCACAAGCCTGATCCAACACAGAGAGCCGCCATGCAGTTGAAAATCCGTAACCTTGAAAAATACTATGGTCAGTTTCAGGCATTATCCGATGTCGATCTGGATGTCGGGGACGAGGAATTTGTTTGCCTTCTTGGCCCTTCAGGTTGTGGAAAAACCACATTGCTGCGCATCATTGCGGGGCTGGAGCCATATAGCGCGGGCACGTTGGAACTGGCAGGAAAAGATCTAAGCACAGTCGGTGCGCAAAATCGCGGGTTCGGGATTGTGTTTCAATCCTATTCCCTATTCCAGCATATGACGGTGGCCGACAATATCGGGTATGGGCTGCGCATTCGCAAAACCCCACCCGTCGAACGCGCAGCCAAGGTGCAAAAACTGATGGAGCTTGTGCATTTGCAATCTTTTGCGCAGCGCTATCCCTATCAACTGTCCGGCGGGCAGCAACAACGCGTGGCAATCGCAAGGGCGCTTGCGGTGGACCCGGCCCTTCTGTTGCTGGATGAGCCGCTATCCGCGCTGGATGCGCGGGTCCGCAATGATTTACGTCTGGAAATCCGCGATGTCCAGCGCCGTCTGCGCATTCCCACGATCATGGTTACCCATGATCAGGAAGAGGCGTTGATCATGGCAGACAAAATCGTTTGCATGAATGCAGGAAAAATCGAACAGATCGGCACGCCAAAAGAAATCTATTCACGCCCGCGCACCAGATTTGTTGCAGATTTTGTGGGGATTTCCAATTTCCTGACGCCGCAACTGGCACAGACGGTGTTGCCTGATCTGGGCAGTCACGCGCCGGACGCGCAGCATTTGCTGGCCCTGCGCCCCGAAGATATTTCGGTATCCATATCGGACGGCGCGCAGGCCTGTATCACACATGCCAGTTTTCTGGGCAATGTCACACGATTGACCGTCGATCTTGGTGAAACAACCCTTCTTGCAGAAAGCCATCACAGTCAGGGCCTGAAAACAGGTGACCGCGTTGCCATTTCGGTGGCGCCCGATGCCGGTGTCTGGGTGCGCGCATGACAGTCGGCCCGACACAATCACACCCGCCCCGCAGGATTGCCCGCACGAAGCCGCTTGTCATACCGCCCCTTGCACGGAGTTTGTATCTTACCAGCCTTTGGGTGCCATTGATCGGCTTGGGGCTGTTTTTCCTTTACCCGCTTGCGTTGATTGTCCAGCGCAGTTTTGTTCAGCGCGACGGCAATCTGGGCGTTGGCAATTACATTGATGTCCTGTCAATGGGGCATATTCTGGGTGTGGTGCGCAATTCGCTGGTCATGAGTGGCCTGACCACGCTGATTTGCGTCTTGTTGGGGTTTGCGATTGCCTATCTTTTGCAGCGCACCCGCGCGCGGCTAAGATGGGTGATTTCGATTGCGCTGCTGCTGCCGCTTCTGGCCCCGTCGCTTGTGCAGGCGCTGGGGTTGATATTTCTGTTCGGGCGCAACGGCCTGATCAGTCAGGCGACAGGGTGGAACCTGCAAATCTACGGGCTTTGGGGGCTGGTTATTTCCAATTCCATGTATGCGCTGCCACAGGCCGTGATGATCATTCAGGCATCGTTGCGCCAATCCGATACACGGCAATATGACGCGGCCATGATGCTTGGCGCAACGCCGTGGCGGCGGTTCGTGGATATCACCTTACCGAATGCGCGTTTCGGGCTGCTGAGTGCTGCTTTCGTGTGCTTCACCGTCACGATTACCGATTTCGGGAATGCGGCAGTCATCGGGGGCAATTATCGTGTCCTTGCGACCGAGATATACGCGCAGGTTGTCGGGCAGATGAATTTCAACATGGGCGCGGTGATTGGCATTTTGCTGCTTATTCCCACGCTTATGGCCTTTTATATCGAAAAAATCGCTGCGCAACGCCACACCAGCGGCGCGACCGAAGGCGCTATGCCGGTGGCACCGGACAGGCGGCTGTTGCGTGACATACCCTTGGGCATTCTTGGCTATGGAACTGCAGTGTTCCTGATCGCCGTAGTGGCTACTGTGGTTTACGCCAGCTTTGTCACGCTGTGGCCATATCGGCTGGACCTGACCTTGCGCAACTACAACATTACCGCGCAGGGCGGGTATGGGCCGCTGTGGATTTCGTTGATCGTATCGACACAGGCCGCCGTGATTGGCACGCTTATGCTGTTTATGCTGGTGGTGTCCCAGCGCCGTCTGGGGCGCGGTATGGCAAAGGCGGTGTATCTGCTGGCCATCGTGCCGGTTGGCGTGCCGGGCTTGGTGCTGGGCCTTGCCTATGTGCTGTCGTTCAATGTGGCCGGGGCGATACCGGGCATGCTGTATGGCACAACGCTTCTGATCGCGCTGTGCAATTTCTATCACTACCATTCGCAGGGCTTTCTGACGATGGTATCCGGCATTCGTGCAGTTCCTGCCCAACTGGAAGAAACAGTAACCTGCATTGGCGGAAATACGTTGCAGGGGTTGCGCGATGTCGTTCTGCCCATAATGCTGCCGACATTGGTTGCCGTGTTCTTTTTCCTGTTCATGCGCTCGATGGTGACACTCTCGGCGGTGATATTCCTGATAACACCGCGGCTTAGTGTTGGCGCGGTGTCCGTGTTGCGGCTGGATCAGGCAGGGTTTGCAACGCAGGCGGCAGCTTTTTCTGTGTGTATAATGGCGGTTGTTCTGGTTGCATTGGGCATGATGAAAATTGCACTGGCCCTTGTTTCGCGCAAGCCGCAGGTCGCGCAGTAGCCGCGCCTATCAAGCGGCGCTTGTGGCAGGGTCGTCGTGTTGGCGCAGCGCACCGCGCAGGGCCAATTGTGTGGCGCGCGCCTTGATGCCATCGGGGTTGCTCAAGGCCATGCGGTCCAGCGCGTCATGTTCATGGCGGGCAGGTTGGCCGCGCAAGCCTCGCATGATCAGGCGCAAAAGGGCTGGAATATGGGGCGATGCGCGGCGCAGATCAGCAAGCGCGGGCAGCAAATATTGCTCGATTTCAGTGAAGTCCGTTCCAAAAGGGAAAGGCGGCAAACAGGTGTCACGGTGCGGCGCCAGCCAGTTTTGCAGCACTTTCGGGGTGTTGTTGCGCGCGGTATCAGGCAAGCGGTAAGATGCAGGCAGTTTGCCGGACGCCTTGGCGGTAGTTTCCAGTTCTTTCTGGAACCGGCTGTCGGCAATTTCCAGCAACGCGGCAATGGTGTCGGCGTCGCTTTTTCCGCGCAGATCGGCAATGCCGTATTCGGTGACCACAATATCGCGCATATGGCGGGGGATCGTGACATGACCATAGGAAAAGCGGATATTCGATGTCAGCCCCGATTTGCCGCGACGGGTTGCGGGCAGGGTGATGATGGCGCGCGCATCCTTTAGCGCGAAAGCCTGATCAACGAAGTTGAACTGACCGCCCACACCGCTGACCACCTGCCCGTTCTCGGTTCCGTCGGAAATGACAGCGCCCAGTAGCGTAACCATCATCGCGGAATTGATGAAGCGGGCGTGAACGCGTGCAGCACGTTTTTCGGACTCGCGGCCCAGCAGTGAATTGGTGAATGACACAGGCATCATGGCAATGCGCGCGCGCTCCGGCGGTGGCAGGGCGTTCAGGCGTTCATAGAAATCGCGGCTGTCCAGAAAAAACCCCGCATGAATGGCCGCACCATCCACGTCGCGCCGGATGATCCCGCGTTCGAACAAAGCCAGCATGCCATCCACCAGCATTTCGGTCAGGCCATAAAGCCCGGTCTGGAAAGGGCCTGTTTCGCTGAATTCATTTGCCTGCGCAAACGGGCAGGACTGCCACAGCGGCGCAACCTTGTCGCCCTGCCGCAAGATCAGGGCATTTGCGATGGCATCCCCGATCTGGCCAATGCCGATCTGTAGCGTGCCGCCATCGCGGATCAGCCGTGATGTGTGCAGCGCAATAGCATGATCTTGCAGGCTGACGGGCTGTTTGACGACCGAAAACAGCGCATGCGGCGGTGTATCGGGCATGTGCAGGGCGGCGCATTCCGACATATCAACCACGGCAGGGCCGGACATGAACGGCAGATCAGCGTGAACCTGCCCGACAAAGGTGAATGCGGCCCTGGCTTCGCGGCGCAGTCGCAACAAATCAGTGGTGATGTCGGTGTTGCATGACAGGCTTAATGTGTCCCCGTCCTTGGCCAGAAGCTGCAATACAAGGTTTGGTTTCTGCGCCAGCAACACGTCCAGCGCGTGTGTGTAATTGGCCGATACATAGTTTTGCTGGACCGTCTGCACCTTGACCCAGTTCGGGGCTTGCAGGAAAAATTCGGTCCCCTTGATGTTGTCGGGCAGCTTACCTGCGCGCAACAGCCGCGCATATTCGATTTGCGGATAATCGCCAAACAGCCGGTCCAGCGCCGGTTCCAGAAACCGGCGTTCCATGTCCGATGACGGGGTCGGGCGTTCCAGTGTCAATGCGGTGAATATCTGTAACCGGATGGACGGGTCCGCACAGGCCCTGCGCGCCAACGCGTTGACAAGCGTGACGGGTTTGCCCAGCCCAAGGGGCAAGGCCACGCGCAGATCATGCCCCAATGTTTGCAAAATCCAGTCAACCAGTGGTTCGTCTGATGTGAATTGCGCGGTTGCGTCACGCATGTTCGGCCCAATAGGGGTCAGGTGCGAAACGTGCGCCATGGGCCTGTTCCAACTCTCCCAGACGCTGGCGGATGGTATCAAACCCGCGCGTTTGCGCGTAGGTCATGGGGCCACCACGGAACGGCGCAAACCCTGTGGCAAAGATCATCGCGGCGTCAAGATCGTCCACGCTGCCCACAACACCCTTGCGCAGGCATTCCGCGCAGGCATTCAGCATTGGCAGGATCAGCCTGTCGGTCAATTCGGCGCTGATAGCGGCGTTGGATTCGGGCTTGGGCGTGCCGTTTGACCAGTCGTAAAACCCGCGCCCCGTCTTGCGGCCCAGATCGCCTGCATCGACCTTGTCGCGCAGCAGGGGCGGGATGTCGGCAATCGGGGTTTGCAGCGAAGCGTTCAGGCTTTGTGCAACATCAAGGCAGATGTCCAAGCCCACCTGATCGGCCAGCGTGACAGGCCCCATCGGCATGCCGAACTCAAGGGCCGCGCGGTCGATGCGGTCTTTTGGTATGCCTTCATCCATCAGCAACAACGCCTCTAACAGATAGGGCATAAGCGCGCGGTTCACCAGAAAACCGGGGGCATTGGACACAGCGACAGGCAACCGGCCGATTGCTGTGCAAAACGCCATCAGGCGGTCGCGGGTGTCCGCAGCGGTCGTGTCGTGGCTGACCTCTTCGATCAGGGGCACCTTGCTGACGGGGTTAAAGAAATGCAGCCCCGCAAACAGCGCCTTGTCGGGCGCATGTTGGTTTAATTCGTCCAGTTGCAGGCTGGATGTGTTGGTGGCCAGAATCGCGCCGGATTTCATATCGCGGCCCAGATCGGCGAATATACTTGCTTTCAGTTCGGCGTCTTCCGGTCCCGCCTCGATCACCAGATCGGCGTTGCGCACACCGTATCCCTGCGGGTCGGGCATCAGGCGGTCCAGCGTGTCGCGGGTGGCAAGGCTGTCTTTATGGGCGTCCTTGCAGATTTGCGTGGCTTGCGCGACCATCTTGCCAAGCGCGTCATGGTCAGGGTCGGTGACAGACACCTGCTTGCCATGCAATGCGACCCATGCCGCGATTTCTGCGCCCATGATCCCTGCGCCCACAACATGAACGCGGGCAATATCATCGGCGGCCTTTGCGCCTTGTTTCAGCCTTTGGCGCAGCATGAAGGCGCGGATCAGGTTCCGGCTGGTGTCGGTTTGCAGCAGCTTCGCAAAGGACGCGATTTCCGCCTTTTGCATGGCAATCGGGTCGTGGCCATGCCGCGCCCAAATGTCAATCAGCGCATAGGGGGCGGGGTAATGTTCTTGGGGGGCTTTTTTCTGCACCTCGCGGCGCATATTCTTGGCGGCCAATGCACGCGCGGGCGCAAGCGCGAATGCCTTGCCTGTCAACCCTTGATTGTGCTGTTTCACCTCGCCCTTCACAACCGCATGGATGGCGCGGCGCAAATGGCGTTCTTCAATGACCATATCCATGATGCCCAGCTTTTTTGCGCGCGCGGTATGGGCGGTTTTGCCCGTCAGCATCATTTGCATGGCCTGAAGCGGGTCGATCAACGCGGGCAGGCGCACCGTGCCACCCAGACCGGGGTGCAGCCCCAGTTTCACTTCTGGCAGGCCAAAGGATGCCCCGTTGATGGCGATGCGGTAATCACATGCCAGCGCCAGTTCAAAGCCCGCGCCCAACGCAGGGCCATGCACGACCGCGATGGTCGGGCAAGACAACCCGTCAAGCTGGTGCAGCAGCGCATGTGCGTCAGTCAGAAGCTGTTCGGTTTCATCTGCATCCAATGCGGCAAGGGCGCGAATATCGGCCCCTGCGGCAAACCCTGCCGGTTTGCCCGACCGCAGGACAAGCGCGCGGGGCATGTCTGCTCTAATCCGGTCAAGATGGGTTTCAAGTTCACGCAGAACAGCGTCCGAGATGGTGTTGACCGATGCATCCGTGCGGTCCAGCACCAACCAGCCGATCTGGTCATCATCTACGCTGTATCGCCAATGCCCGTCGCCCGGCGTATCTGCGCAATTGCCCAGTTCCAGCCTGGATGGTTTCAGGTATGTTTGTAATGCCGTGTTCATTCCGCCACCTCCACGATCATCGCGCCGCCTTGTCCGCCGCCGATGCATTCGGTGGCAACACCGCGCCTTTTTCCATTCGCTTTCAGTGCGTTTGCCAGATGCAGCACGATCCGGTTGCCACTGGTCCCGACCGGATGCCCCAGCGCGATGGCACCGCCATGGATGTTCAGCTTGTCACGCGCAATCACGCCAAAGCTGTCATCCAGCCCAAGGACATCGCGGCAAAAGCGGGGGTCTTGCCATGCCGCCAGACAGGCCAGCACCTGCGCGGCAAACGCTTCGTTGATTTCCCATAAATCGACATCATCACTGCCATATCCATGGCGCGACAACAGCGGCGTGGCCGACATGACCGGTCCCAACCCCATCACAGACGGGTCAAGGGCTGTCCATTCGCTGTCGACCAGACGGGCAATCGGGGTCAGATTGTGCCGCTTGACGGCATCCGCCGATGCCAGAATGCACCATGATGCGCCATCGGTCACCTGTGATGCATTGCCCGCTGTTACCTGCCCGTAGGGTTTTTCGAAAACCGGTTTCAGTTTGCGCAGCTTGTCCACACTGCTGCCGGCGCGCACGCCGTCATCATGGCGGTATACGTTCCCATCACGGTCAAACGCGGGCAGAACTTCATCGCCAAGGGTGCCGTCCTGTTGCGCCGCAGCAAGGCGCTTGTGGCTTTCGGCCGCGTAGGTGTCGGCCATGGTGCGGGTAATGCCGAAATGATGGGCCAGCACTTCGGCAGTCTGGCCCATGCTCAGGCCCGTCAACGGGTCCGTCAGCCCGCGTTCCAGCCCCACAACAGGCTTCAGATGCTTTGGCCGGACCTGCAAGGCATTTTGCGCAGTGGCCAACGGGCCGGATGCGGTCTGCATTCCGGCCAGCCAGTCGACTGCATCATCGCGCAGCACAAGGGGTGCATGGCTTAGTGCCTCTGCCCCGCCTGCAAGGATCAGATCGCTGGACCCTTCGCGAATGGCGCGAAAGGCCGTGTCGATGGACTGCATCCCCGACCCGCAATTGATCTGCACGGTAAACGCCACCATTGCATCCCCCATGCCCAGCCGAAGGGCAGCAACACGGGCGGGGTTCATTTCATCGGCGATGACATTCACACAGCCAAGGATAACCATGTCAAACGCATCAGGCGCAAAATTCTGGCGTGCCAGAAGGGGGCGGCCACATTGCACGGCCAGATCGACAGGGGTGAATGGCCCGCGTTTGCCGCGCACCTTCAGAAAGGGCGTGCGCGCGCCATCGACCAGAAAAACGTCTTGCGGGGTGCGTGTGTTCATTCGGCGGCCTCCGGTTGTTGGGGGGTGCGCGCGGCGTTGTCGGGTGTGGGCAGTAATGCGGCAAATTCCGCAGGCGTGAAATCATCCACAGCGATGACCTTGGCCACGGCCTGTGCAAGCGCATCAAGCTGGGCCTTTTCTGCCTGTGTCAGCAAACCCGCCTCAAGCGCCTGCGCCGCAGTCATCCCTAATTCGCGCAAGCGTCTGCGCAACGGGTCGGCGGCAATCGTTTTGTCGAATGCGTCATTCAGGGCAATGATCCCCGCGCTGTGCCCCGGTCCGGTGACATCTGCGCATAAGCGGTCGCGCGCGGGTCCGGGTTCGCTGATAAGTGCGGCGCAGCGTGCCGTCAGCGCATCGGACGGGCGCCGCGCGACAGCGCGGGGCAGGGTGATCGCCCGCAGCAAAAATGCCGCCCCGCGGGATGGAAAATTGGCGATGGTTTCATCCAGCAAGGCACTTATGCGCGCAAAAGAGCTTTGCGCGATATAGGCAACCAGATCGAAATCATCCGCGTGCCTGCCTTCATCCTGCCAGCGTTTCAGCACGGCAGAGGTGATGTATAACTCGCTCAGGATATCTGCCATCCGTCCTGACAGCATTTCCATACGCTTCAACCCGCCGCCAATGGTCAGAAACGCCATGTCTGCGGTGAATGCATACGCCGCCGACCAGCGCGCCAGTTCGCGAAACAGCGGCGCATCGCGCGCACCATGCGGGGCGGGTGCGAAACGTGCGCCGGTCACCGCGCGACCAAAGCTGCGCGCCATGGTGCGGATGGAATGGCGGACATGACGCCAGAAATGCGTGTCAAACGCGGCCAGCCCTGCATCTTGCTGCCCATCTTCCAGCGCCAGAATTTCATCCAGAAGATGCGGGTGCGCACGGATTGCCCCCTGACCAAAGACCATAAGCGACCGCGTGACGATATTGGCCCCTTCGACCGTAATGCCTACGGGCACGGCGCGGTAATTGGCCGACAGGTAATTCATCGGCCCGTCGATCACGGCCTTGCCAGCATGGATGTCCATCGCATCGTTGATGGCCGCGCGCATCCGGTCGGTGGCGGTGTATTTCATCAGCGCCGAAATCACCGACAGCGCGCGCCCTTCATCAAGGCCCGCGCAGGTCAGGTTGCGCGCTGCATTGACGGCATAGGCGTTCGCGGCCAGCCGTGCCAGTGGTTCCTGAATGCCGCCGAATTTCGCAATGGGCAGGTTGAACTGCTCGCGTATCCGCGCATAGGCCCCGCTGGAATGCGCGGCAAGTGTCGTTCCCGCACAGGCCAGCGATGGCAGCGAAACGCCACGCCCTGCGGCAAGCGCACTCATCAGCATCATCCAGCCTTTGCCTGCCTGATCCGCGCCGCCGATAATGTTGTCCACTGGAATGAACACATCATTGCCGGTTGTGGGGCCATTCTGGAACATGGTGCCTGCCGGAATATGCCTGCGCCCGGTGTCCACCCCCGGCAGATTGGTCGGGACCAGCGCGCAGGTAATGCCCGGTTCGGGATTATCGCCCAGCAGGCCATCGGGGTCTTGTAGCTTGAACGCCAGCCCAAGCAGCGTGCAGACAGGCGCAAGCGTGATATAGCGCTTGGACCAGTTCAGCCGGATGCCCAGAACGTCCTGCCCCTGCCATTCCCCGCGACAGACAACACCGTGATCAAGCATCGCAGATGCATCTGATCCGGCCTCGTCACTGGTCAGCCCGAAGGCAGGCAATTCGCGGCCATCCGCAAGGCGTGGCAGCCAGTAGTCTTTTTGTCCATCAGTTCCGAACAGATGCAACAATTCCCCCGGCCCAAGGGAGTTGGGCACCATGACCGTCACAGCGGCAGGAATGGACACCATCGACAAGCGGCGGACAACTTCGGAATGGGCAAAGGCGGAAAACCCCAAGCCCCCATAATCGCGCGGGATAATCATGCCGAAAAACCGCTGTGTGCGCATATACTCCCAGACTGCGGGACTAAGGTCACCATCTGTGCGGTTGATCGTCCAGTCATCCAGCATCTGGCACAAGTTCAGACAGGGGCCATCCATAAAGGCCTGTTCTTCGGGGCCAAGTGCGGGGGCGGGCACGTCCAGCAATTTGGTCCAGTCGGGATTGCCGGACATCAATTCGGCGTCCCACCAGACTTCGCCTGCTTCAAGGGCCTCTCGTTCGGTCTGCGACAAGCCGGGCATAGCCCCTTTGGCCCAGTTGAAAATCGGTTTCGTGATGCGGTTCTTGCGGAATGACGACATGGCTCCCTCCAACCCTGCCAACGCGCAAGCTTGGAATTTGTTCCCGAATGCGGCCCGCGTTGTCGCGGGCGCTGCGGGCCATCATTATGCCCCGTGCCGCGATGAAGCTGGCACAGCATCAGTCAGGAATTGGCGAATAGAGGGAAGCTGACCCCAAGTGCCCAGGCAAGGCAAAGCCCAAGCCCCAATCCCGCAGCGACGGCCCCCGATTGCCGCCCGATCCACCGCCCCATAAGGCCATGAACCAGAAAAAACAGCACAAATACCGGCAGTACAATCAAAACAAAGGTCAGATTGTCGGGGTCAAGCGTGGCGGCAATGCCCAAGGATACAAACAACACGATACGCGCCGTAAACCTGCGCCACAACCTACCCTGTCCGGCTTGGGTGATGTAGCTGTCTGCGATCATGAAGGGGACGGTGCCAAGGCAAAGCGCCGCGATGATCGGCAGGCGCTGGGGTGTGGGCCAGAAGCTTGCGGCATATCTGTCCAGCGCAAGGCCAAAGACCAACACCCCCCAGATAACCACTGCCGCAACAGGCAGGACAGGCAGTTGCCACCGTATGCCGGACAGTTTTCCCAGCAGTGCCAGTTGCAGGATGCCAAACAATGCCAGATGCAGCATAAGATAATCCGCCACCAGAACCGGCAGAAAGTTCTGGTAAAGCGGTGTGATCACGACAGGAACAACGGCAGCAGGAACAATCGCTGCAACCAGAAACCGGCGTGTCGAAATCTGTGGCGGGGCGGGGCATGCGGGCAGCAATGACGCCAGTGGACAGAAGGCCAGAACTATGCCCGCCAGCAGTGCAAGAAGCCACCATCCGCGGTATCCGGCATCAACCGCGCCCTGATGCGCGAAGGTCGCATCCAGCCATGCGGCAGCGTCATTCACCGCAGTGGGGCTGAACAGAACCCCCACATGTTCAACCGCTGGCGCAACGACCGCCCGCCGCGTGACAGTGCCAGCCACGGCCACATCCCCTTCGCCCGCGTCCGGATCGACCAGTTGCACCGCATCAAGGCCCGCTTGTCGCAAAAAGCGTTCCCATTGCCCCGAGATTACCAGCAGGCGCGACGGGGTATCTGCAGTCACAGCCTGCGAGAACATCGAAATTGCGACCACGGCATCGATTGGCGTGTCGTCAGCCATTTCAGCGATGCTGGCACGCACAAGAATATCCGTGGCCATCGAATGGCCAAGCAGGGCAACCGGCCCGGATTGGGGCAGGGCACGTGCGGCGGCGATTATGCGGCGTGTTTCGGCGACCAGCAGCGCTGTCGTTCCATCCAATGACGCAACATCGCCCGACATTGGCACAGGGTTTCGGCCATGCCCTTCGAAATCAAACGCAAACACCCGGTAGCCTGCTTGCGCCAGTGGCAATGAATAGGCCTGCATGATCTGGCGTGAACCGGCAAACCCATGGGCCACAACCACCACCGGACCCGTCTGGCCGGGCCGTTGATATAGTGTCACCGGTGTCGTGCCGATATCGAATGACGAAATCGTCAGCCCCGCGCGTTCACGCTCCAGCATGAAAAGCGATGCCATGATCAGAAGAACGGCAACAGCCCCCATGACCAAATATTTGCGCGGGTTGATCATGCTACCTGTTCCGGCCCTGTGGAATGATATGGCACGTTCCCCCTGAGGCAGCGTGCTTCCGTCTTGCGCTTGTTATCGCCGGAACGCCGTCCTTGGCAACGATATCACACCTGCTGCCAATCGGTTGCGAATTCGAATATATCTGCGCCGGACAAATGTTTGAGTCTGTTTAGCTCTGATAGAATACCATTTATGCGCGCCTTGCCTGTGCCGACACCGGATTCCGGCCAGAACTTGCGGACATGCAAGGCTTTCCCGCACCGTTTGACATCCAGACGACCAATCACGCGATCGCCCTGTAGGATCGGGAAAACGTAGTATCCGTATTGCCGCTTTGCTTCGGGAACAAAAATCTCGATACGGTAGTGAAACCCGAAAAGGCGCTCCGCGCGTGCGCGGTCGCGCAGTGCGGGATCGAACGGTGACAAAAGGCGCACACGCCTCGATGGTGCTGGCAGTGACGCGGCATGATCAAGCGTGGCTTCGGTTGTGAAACTGCGCCGCAGCGTGCCATCGGCCATGGCAATATCTGCCTCAAGGATGCGGCCTGATGCGCGCGCGGCGTCGCACCATGCTTTCGCTTCCTGCCGCGTCACAATCTCGAAAAAGGCCGCCAATTCGCCACTTGTCCCGAACCCGAGCCTGTCCAGCGCCTGCGACATGGCCCAGTCAATAATTTCGGCATCGTCGCGCCGGTCGTGCAGGCTGGGGGCCGGGATTACGCGGTCGGTCAGGTCGTAAAATTTGCGAAACCCCTGACGATGACAGACCGCAAGCCTGCCGGAGCGCCACAAAAATTCCAGCGCGGTTTTGGAAGGGTGCCAGTCCCACCAACCCGAAGACCCCCTGTGTTCGTCCGAACCGACATCGCGCGATGACGTGGGGCCGTTATCCGCCACATGTTGCAGGACGGTATCAATTTGGGCATCCCATCCTTCGCGGCGCCATTGCGGCCAGCGTGCGCGCATCCGCGCTTCGTCCCGCGCGAATTTCAGACGCCACATCGGATAAAACTGCATCGGGATAATGGCCGCGTCGTGGGTCCAATGCTCAAATGCCGTCCGGTGGCGCGCGACCATCTGCATCAGGGCAGGGGGCCGGAACTGGCCCTGCCTGGACCATAAGATCAGATCATGCGCCCGCGCCAGCGTGTTCACACTGTCGATTTGCACAAAGCCAAGCCTGTGCAGCAGCCGGCCCAGATCCTGGCCTTTGCCAGTGCCAGATTGCGGGCGCAACAATTGGTGCGTGTCCAGAAACAGCCTGCGTGCGGTGCGATTGTCCAGAAGGGGGCGTGTCATACAGCCAGCCTATCGTTGCGGCGCGTCGGGGGCAATCGGGGCGGGCGGTTTCCACGCACTACCGACAGGAACGCGCTACAATCCAACCACAACCGGTGCGCCGTCAAGTTCTGCCAGTCGCAGCGGGGTATCATACAGGTCCGACAGCAGTTCAGAGGTCACAATCTCGCGCCATGGCCCTGCGGCGACAATCCGGCCGTCCTTCATGGCAATGCAGAAATCAGCATAGCGCGCAGCGACCGACAGATCATGAAGAACCAGCGCAATGCTGCGTTGCCCACTGTCGGGGCCGGTCATATTGTGCAGCCTGTCCATGATATCGCGGACATATTTCGGGTCCAGTGCGGCCAGCGGTTCATCCAGAAACATCCATGGTGTGGATTGGGCATAGGCCATCGCGACAAAGGCGCGCTGGCGCTGCCCGCCTGAGAGTGAGTCCACGCTGCGCTGTGCCAGCGCGTCCAGATCGAAGCGCGTCATCGCCTCGGCGATAACGGCGTGGTCTGCGGGGCCGGGCCTGCCCCGATGATGGGGCCAGCGCCCGAAGGCCACCAGATCGCGCACGCTCAGGCGCGGGACCGCGCCTTGTGATTGGGTCAGAAGCGACAGGATCAGTGCGCGGCTTTGTTCGCGCAGTGCGTGAATATCCTGACCGTTGACATATACCTGCCCATGATCGGGCACCAACAGCCCCGCCATGCAATGCAGCAGCGTTGACTTGCCCGCGCCATTCGGGCCGATAATGGCCGCAAGCCGCCCTTGAGGCAGGCGCAGCGACACATCATGCAAGATTTTCACACCATCGCGCGACAGGGACAGGTTCGTAATCTCGATCATCTTGCACGCCTTCTTAGAACAAGGGCCAGAAACAACAGGCCGCCTGCGAATTCGACGATGACAGCAAGCGCGGATTGCAGCCCCAGCAGCCGTTCAAACAGGGCCTGTCCCGCAACAAGGATGGCCGCGCCCATAAGTGCTGCCGCCGGAATCAGCACGATATGGCGGTGATCGCGCAGCAGCGCATGGGCAAAGCTGGCCGCCAGCAACCCCAGAAAGGTGATTGGCCCCACAAGCGCTGTTGACACGGCAACCAGCGCGGCGACGCTACCAAGCGCCACAAACACCAGCCGGTCATGGTTCAGCCCCAGCACCCGCGCCTGCACCCGCCCCAGTGCCGCCACATCCAGACGTGGTGCCAGCCATAGCGCCACCCCCAGCCCGCAGGCCAGTACAACCGCCGCAATGCCCAGCAGATCAGGATTGACCGCATTGAAGCTGGCAATGCTGGCTTGCTGGACCACGGCAAATTCCGACGGGTCCAGCAGGCGCTGTGCAAAGCCTGCCAATCCCCGCAGCAGCACCCCCAGAATAACACCTGTCAAAATCATGCGAATGATATCGTCCGCGCCCTTGCGGAACAAAATGCCAAACAACGCCATGGCAGCGCCCATCAGCAACGCGGATTCAACGACAAATTTTGCCGTGTCAGCCAGTGCCGCATAGCCCGCCCCGCCCAGAGTCAGCACCAGCATTGTCTGGGTGAAGATGAACAGCGCATCAAACCCCACAATGCCCGGTGTCAGCAAACGGTTGGTGGCGATGGTCTGGAAAATGACAGTGGCCGCGCCGGTGGCCGCCCCCACCATCACCAGTGCAGCCAGCTTCTCGGCGCGCAGGCCAAGAATGAAGCCCATAGGCACGCGCAGGTTCCAAAGCAGAAACAGCGCGCACAGGCCAAGAAGCGCCAGCGCCAATGCAATCAGGCGGCGTTCAGCCATGATGGCGGGCCTTTCTGCTGTTGAGCAACCACAAAAACAGCGCCGCGCCAAATACCGCGAAAACGGTCGCTGCCGGAATTTCGTATGGCCAGCGCACAACGCGGCCCAGCAGGTCTGCGCCCAGCACAAAAACCGCCCCCAGCAGTGCCACCCAAGGCAGGTTCTGGCGCAGGTTGTCGCCACGCCAGCGCGATACGATATTGGGAACCACAAGGCCCACAAAGGGCATGGCGCCGACTGTGACCACCACCACCGAGAATGTCACCGCTACACAGCCCAGTCCCAACAACACAGTTTGCAGATAGTTCAGGCCCAAGGCGCGGGCGTAATCCTCGCCCAGACCCAGCAGGGTTATCCGGTCGGCCAGCACGAATAGAATAAGGGCCAGCCCTGCAATGATCCACAGCAGTTCATAGCGCCCGCGCAGGACGCCTGAAAATTCGCCCGTGCGCCAGATGCTGATAAACTGCACCAGATCTGTTGCCCAGGCCAGCCACAAGACCACCGCACCCAGAATGCCGCCATAGATCAGGCCGACCAGTGGCAACAGCATCGGGTCACGGCGCGGGACCAGCCGCGCGAGCATGAAAAATACCGCCGTTCCCGCCAGTGCCGTCAGGGATGCCACCGACATCTTGACCATAAGTGCCGCACCGGGGGCAATCAGGGTGATGGCCAAAAGCCCCAGCATCGCAGCTTCAGGCGTGCCGATCAGGCCGGGGTCAACCAGCCTGTTCTGAACGCTTTGCTGCACCACCACACCCGCCAGCGCCAGCCCCGCACCCGCCAACAGGGCCGCCAGTGTGCGCGGCACACGGCTGATGGCCAGAACCATGCCGGTATCAAGCGGGGTATTCCAAAGATTGGTAGCCCCCACCAACAGGCTTGCCCCCGAAAGAAGGACAAGCCCGATCAGTGCGACGGGAAGCGCGCGCAACAGACTAGCTGCCAGAGCTTTCGAATGCTGTCCTTATCTGGTCCAGAATGATCTGCACAGACTGGATGCCGCCGCCTGCCAGATAGATCGCACCGCCATCCAGATAGATGATCTGGCCGCGCTGGCCTGCGGTTGTGCCCGCAATCAACGGATTGTCCAGCGTGACCGCTGCGGCCTCGCCTTCCTGGCCGATGGCGGCGGCACGGTCCAGCACCAGCAGCCAGTCTGGATTGACCTCGGCGATAAATTCAAACGACACCGACTCGCCGTGGTTTTCTGCGGTAATGCCGTCAAAAGCCTGCGGCAGGCCGACGGCTTCATGCAGCCAGCCGAACCGGCTGTCGGCGCCATAGGCTGCCAGCTTGCCGCCGTTGGCTTGCACAATCAGCGCATTTCCCTTGCCCTGAACAGCCGCTGCGGTATCGGCAAGCTTGTCATCAAACTGCGCAATCAGCACATCAGCCGCGTCGGTCTTTTCAAACAGCGCGCCATAGGCGGCCACGCGTCCGCGCGCCTGATCAATCAGGCCTTCGGGCATGATTGTCATGTCAATGGTGGGGGCCACGCGCGACAGCGCACCGACCTGCGCCTGCGATCTCCCGCCCGCCACAATCAGGTCCGGGGCCATGACGGCCAGTGCTTCAAAATCAGGCTCGAACAGGGTGCCGACAGTGGGCAAGCCCTGCATCGTATCTGCCAGATGGGCAGGGGGGGTGATATTGGGGACAGCGGCAATTGCAATATCAAGCGCTGACAATGCATCAACTGCCGCAAGATCAAGTGCAACCACGTTTTGCGGGGCAGCCTGCAACGTGACCGGCCCTGCAAAGGTTTCAACAGTGACATCATCGGCCATGACACCAATCGGTGCCAGACATACTGCCGCCGCGCAGAGTGAAAGTTTCATAAGGGCGTTCCTTGTGCTGTTTCGGGCTGTCTGGCGGCGGCTGGACATATCCGACTATTTTTGTCATTTCTATACCCAAGCAAATAAATAAGGAATTCAGCAGATGCAATATACCATCTTCGCAACCGGGCGGTTTCCCACCGCGAAGGCCAGTGCCTATCTTCAGCAACTCAGCAAACATTTTGCGCACAAGCTTCCGGTGGAGTTTGACGAAAGCACGTCGCGCATCACCCTGCCTGCCGGTATCTGCACGCTAACAGCGACTGATCAGGAATTGCGCATAGATGTTTCAGCCGAAACCGCAGAACAGCTGGACCGTGCCAAGGCAATCATCGACAGCCATCTGGAACGCTTTGCCTTCCGCGAAGGGTTCAAATCCATGGACTGGGGCTGATTGCCCCAACGGGCGGGCGGCGGGGCAATGCCCTGCCGCTATCAGTTTTGTTCAGCTACGTCAGAACCGGGTTGATGGCGTTCGACCAGATCGCTTTTTTCAGAACTATCGGCTTTCTTGCGGGCAACCCGTTTCGCGGGGGCGCTTTTTGCAGGGTCTGACGCATCGGGCGCAGGTGCTGCATCAGGTCTTGCGTCGATTGCCGGTTGCGCAGACGCATGAAGCAGGTTCAGCGGTGGCGCGCTGCCATCTTTGTCCTGCCCCATATACAGGGTCATATGCGGGAACGGGATTTCAATGCCCGCGTCATCCAGCACCTGTTTCACAATCTCGGTATAGGCGCGCCCGACTGCCCATTGCATGCCGGGTTGTGTCTTGATCCGGCCCCGCACAACAACGGCAGAATCCCCCAGCGACACGATGCCCTGAATGTCCAGCGGCTCCAGTATCGCGTTTGCGTGCTCGCCCTCGGCCAGTATGTCATAGGCGCGGTGCATAAGCCGCCGGACCTCGGATATATCTTCGCGATAGGCCACACCAATCTCGGCCACATGAAAAGCAAAGCCCTTCATGAAATTCGATACCATATCGACGGAACTGAACGGGATCAGGTGATAAGTGCCGCTGACATCACGCAGCCCGACAGACCGCACAGTCAGCTTTTCGACCACGCCGGTGGTGCCGCCTGCGGTCACAACATCCCCTTCATTCATGGCGTTTTCAAACTGGATGAAGGCGCCGGTGATAATGTCCTGCACCAGTTTTTGCGCCCCAAACCCGATGGCCAGACCCAGCACACCCGCACCCGCCAGCAAAGGCGCGATATTCACGCCCAGTTCAGCCAGTGTCAGCATGGATGCGATAACAATAAGCGCGATGGTCAGCGCATTGCGCAGCAATGCCAGAAGCGTGCGTTCGCGCGCGGTAGGGATAGTGCCCACAGCAGGGTTCAGGCGATATTCGACAAACGATGACAGGCCCAGCCAGACAGCCATCGCCATCAGCACAACGAACGCGGCCGATGCCAGACGCCCGACAACATCGCGCCCCACTTCGGACGCAGCCCAGCTTAGGAAGTCCATGAACTGCCAGCTTTGCGCAATCGAAATCAGCACCGCAATCACCACCAGAACCCGCACCACGCGCAGAATGCTGGGGACAAAGGCGTTCAGCCGGTCCTCCAACAGGGGCAGTTTTGCGCGCAGGTCACCGGGAACCCGCATTCCGCCAGTGATTGCACGCGAAATGAATGCCATCACAATCACACCGATGACGACCGCAATCACGGAATTCAGCGTAGCCATCAGCATGAATTGCAGCGCATCTGTGGGCCGCGTGACCCAGACAATGAACAGCGCCAGAAGATAGGCAATCGCCAACCAGTGCCAGATACCTGCGGCCATCGCCTCGGCACGGCCAATCATGTCGGCGGGGTCGCGTTCATACCGCGCACGCAATGCTGTCGCGACTGTGTCACGGCTTTGCACGATAATCAGCGTGGCAATGACCAGCGCGGTGACAACCAGCAAGATCAGCACACTATGCCCGACCGCAAATGACACGGCCGCATTGATGATGGGCACAACCAGCAGCGCGCCATATCCCAACAGGCTGACCAGACGCGATGTCCAGAAATACCAATAGGCCGCCGTTTCATCGCTCATGGGTGCAAAGCGCAGTTTTTCATAACGTGGTGACAGAATGCCGCGCAGCACGACCTTGCTCATCTCGACCAGCAAAAACGCGTTCAGAAACAGGCTTTGGCGGAAATCCATGCTGCCCGCCTCGCCGGTGAACAGCGCAAAACTGTAGCCCCCGCCCCATGCCAGCACGATGATAAGCGCGTCAATCAGGCTGGACCCTGCAAGCCACACAACAGAAAACACCCAACCGCCACCCGTGCGCCGCGACATCGCGCCGAATATCCGCTGGCCGACACTGCGCAGCGCGAAGAATAAACCAATTGTCACTGCCATCACCAATGCCAGCGCAACCGCCGAGTCGGACAATTCGGACCAGTTTATGCGGCTTTCGCCGGTGAACAGGCCCAACAGATCATTCGTGTTTCCCAGTAGGGAAAAGGCGATATTGGTGGCGTTTTCGGCCACATCCCGCGTCTGTTCTGCAATCTGGCGCGCGAAAGACATTTGTGGCGGGGCGTCTGATGCTGCTGCCTGCGCGGGCGCATCGCCGTTTGTTTGCGCGGCCGATTCCAACTGCCGGATAAGGGCGTCGCGCGCGTCGTCATCGCGCAGGATATCTGCCAGCATTCTGGCCACATCGCTTTCGGCCAAGGCGCCGGAGGACTGGTTTGCGCCCTGTGTCGCGGTTTGTGCCAATGCGGGCAGGGTAAAGGCAAGCCAGAACAAAAGCACGCGCAGTAACATAGGGACTCCTTGGTATTTGACATCGCATCTTGAAGCCTAGTGCGTCGATCTGAAATGTTAAATGAAAAATAGGCCATTTGGGTGCGCTCACGCCATCGCAGGGCCGTCCGGCGTGCCGAAACGCAGCCTTGCCGCCAGTGCGGGCGCCAGTATTTCTGCTGTGCAATGCACCGCAACATCCACCGGCGCCGCGCGCGCGCCGGTGGATGCAATCTGGCCGGATGGGCGCGCAGTCAAACCGCGCGCCGCGTGTCAGGTCTTGTCCTTGACCGGCATATACAGATCGCCCCCGTCGCGGTAGCGTTCTGCCATTTCCGCCAGTCCGGCCTCGGCGCGGGCGGCGTCGCGGATGTCATGGCTGATTTTCATTGAGCAGAATTTCGGCCCGCACATGGAACAGAAATGTGCAAGCTTGTGCGCTTCTTTAGGCAGGGTCTGGTCATGGAACGATCGCGCCGTATCGGGATCAAGCGACAGGTTGAACTGATCCTCCCAGCGGAACTCGAAACGGGCATGTGACAATGCATCATCGCGCAGTTTTGCCGCCGGATGCCCTTTGGCCAGATCGGCGGCATGTGCCGCGATCTTATAGGTGATCACGCCGGTTTTCACATCATCGCGGTCCGGCAGGCCCAGATGCTCCTTTGGGGTGACATAACATAGCATTGCGGTGCCAAACCAGCCAATCATCGCAGCCCCGATCCCGCTGGTGATGTGGTCATACCCCGGTGCAATATCCGTGGTCAGCGGCCCGAGTGTGTAGAACGGCGCTTCGCCACAGACCGCCAGTTGCTTGTCCATGTTTTCCTTGATCTTGTGCATCGGCACATGGCCGGGGCCTTCGATCATAACCTGACAGTCATGTGCCCATGCAGTCTGCGTCAACTCGCCCAGTGTTTCCAGTTCCGCGAACTGGGCCGCGTCATTGGCGTCGGCAATTGATCCGGGCCGCAACCCGTCACCCAGACTGAAGCTGACGTCATAGGCGCGCATAATCTCGCAAATCTCCGCGAAATGTTCATACAGAAAGCTCTCTCGGTGGTGGTGCAGGCACCATTTGGCCATGATCGACCCGCCGCGACTGACAATGCCTGTCACACGGTCCACCGTCAGCGGTATATGTGACAAGCGCACGCCTGCATGGATGGTGAAATAATCCACGCCTTGTTCGGCCTGTTCAATCAGCGTGTCGCGGTAGATTTCCCATGTCAGGTCTTCGGCAACCCCGCCAACCTTTTCCAGCGCCTGATAGATGGGCACAGTGCCAATGGGCACAGGCGCGTTGCGGATGATCCATTCGCGGATGTTGTGAATATTGCGCCCCGTTGACAGGTCCATGACCGTATCGGCCCCCCAGCGAATGGCCCGGACCATTTTTTCCACCTCCTCGGCCATTGATGATGTGACTGCGGAATTGCCGATATTGGCATTGATCTTGACCAGAAAGTTCCGGCCAATGGCCATGGGTTCCAGTTCGGGGTGGTTGATATTGGCAGGAATGACTGCGCGCCCGCGCGCCACTTCATCGCGGACAAATTCAGGGGTTACAAAATCGGGGATGGCCGCGCCAAAACTTTCGCCGTCGCGCATCAGTTTTTCGCGCATCTCCGCGCGGCCAAGGTTTTCGCGGATCGCCACAAACTCCATCTCGGGGGTGATAATACCGGCGCGTGCATAGGCGATCTGGCTGATTGATTTGCCCGCTTTCGCGCGCAACGGGCGGTGACGGGCCGGAAATTCCGGCGTCAGCCTGTCGTCGGAAACGAACCCGTTATCGGCCGGTTGCACAGGACGCGGCGCATAAACCTCGGTATCGCCGCGCGCTGACAGCCAGCTTTCGCGCACACGCGGCAAGCCGCGCTCGATGCTGATTTTGGCGGTTTCATCCGTATAAGGGCCGGAACAGTCGTAAACCGTGACTGGCGGCGCGTCCGCACTTGGATGCAGCGCAATTTCGCGCATCGGCACGCGCAGATCGGGGTATAGCACGCCGCGATAAAACACCTTGGTCGAGGCGGGCAGCGGCCCGGTAGTCACTGTGGGGGTGGGAATTTTGGTCATGTCAGGCTCCTTGCCTTGCGAGCATTGGAGACCCAGCATGCTGGAAGGGGGAAAGAATACACCGGCAACATGGCCAATGACCGCATGCCCGCGCATCCGCACCGTCCCTACGCCAGTATGAACTGGATCAGGTTCATAGGGTCCCTGCGCTGCCTTGCGGCCCAGCAGTATCTCAGTTCCTTGACGGAACCCCCCTGGTGGAGATGTCATTGTGTGGGCAAGATTTTTGGATGTCAATGCGCGCCATAATACCACAAGGTATCAATGGGTTAAGGAGAAACAACCAAGGCCGGATGCGCAATCAGCCGGTGGGTTTGCGGCCCATGACACGGGCATCCCGCCCCGCTTCGCAAGGGTTAGTCAAAACCGCGCAGATCCCGCATATTTGCCGCCGTGCGCGTGCCATAGGGTTCCAGCGCCGCAATCGCAACGTCTACAGGGTCCTGGCCGCTGACCAGTGCGGTGGTTGCCACTTCCGCAGATTTGGCAAAGGTCGTGGCCTTTTCCATCAACATGGATACCGCATCCGGCGCGCCGATTGATCCATGCGCTAACATCATTGACCGGCGCAAGAATACCTCGCCCGCGGTCATCGCCATTGTCTGATATGCTGTCGTAAACTGCATCAACGGGCGCATGCAGTCGTCATCATTGCCAATATTGAACATCATTTAAATCCTTGCTTGCCAAGACGCGACAGGGCCTACAGCGTTTCAGTATTTTGTTGGATCACCGGAAACGCTGTAGGCCCTTTTGCAGGTGCTGGCTTAACGGGCGGTGATCTTCATGTCTTCGGTCAGTGCCGCGACGCGTGCTTCGATCGGCGCGGACACTTCCTTTGCAGCATTGGTATACATCTCACCTATGGCTGTGGCCTGCTGCATCCAGCCATCAAAAGCATGTTGCGCAAAGGACATCTGCTTTTCGACCAGTTCGGCCACCGATTTGACACTGGACAGGTCCTGAATGGCAGCGATGCTGTCTTCGTGGGCCTTTTTGGTATAGGCGGTAACTTCGCCGCTGAAATTCTCAAGGGTTTTCGCAGAAATTTCGGACGCTTTGGAGAATGCATCGAAATTCTGCTGGCCAAAGGAACTTAGCCCCTGCATGCGTTCTGACACGTCCTCGATGCTTTCGCCCATGGATTTTTGTGCCTCCAGCGTCAGGCTGGCAACCTGTGCGCTGGCGTCCTGAACGCCTGCAACAGCGCGGTCTGCCAAGGCGTTGCCGGTATCCGCGGTTTTATTTGCCACGGTTGCGGTGTCATTGACGGCGCTTGACGCGCGTGCAGCTTCTGTGCGGGGTGTTGATTGCCTGGTCATTGAAATGCTCCATTGGATTAACTTCGTTCCCACTATACTTGGGGACGATGCTGCACCGCAGCAAGGGGTGCGGCGCAATTTAGCAAATGACGTTCGGCGGTGGCCTGCCGCACACGATCCGCCGGGGTGTTCAGGCAGGCAGGCTTGGTTTATATGCTGAGGCGAAATACAAATCCCAAACACACCGGACACAGACAGTGACGAACGACACCACCCATCTTGCGATTCATGCGCGCGGGCTTGTACGCCGCTTTGGCGATTTGACTGCTGTGGCGGGGATTGACCTTGACGTGCGGCGCGGCATGATTTTTGCCGTGCTGGGACCGAATGGCGCAGGCAAGACCACGCTGTTGCGGATGCTGGCCACATTGACCGCGCCCGATGCGGGCACCGCTACGGTGATGGGCCATGACATTACGGCCGCGCCGCAAAAGGTGCGCGCCTCGATTGCCATGACGGGCCAGTTCGCATCGCTTGACGAAGACCTGACAGGGCGCGACAACATGATGATGCTGGCGCGGCTGTGGGGGTTTCGCGGTAGCGCGGCGCGGGCGCGCGCCGACCAGTTGCTGGCCGCGTTTGAATTGTCGGCCGCAGCCCGCAAGCAGGTCAAGAATTATTCGGGCGGCATGCGGCGCAGGCTGGACATTGCCGCGTCCCTTATCGTGACGCCGGGGGTGCTGTTTCTGGATGAACCAACCACGGGGCTGGACCCGTCAGCGCGGCAAGGCGTGTGGCAGTTGATCCGGCAACTGGCCGACTCTGGCGTGACGATTCTGCTGACCACCCAATACCTTGAAGAAGCCGACCAACTGGCCGAACGGATCGCCGTGATCGACCATGGCCGCAAAATTGCCGAAGGCACCAGCCGCGAATTGAAGGCCGCGACAGGGTCGGGTGTGCTGCATGTTTCACTGGTGGATCAGACCCAGCTGGATGCCGCTGCTGACTTGCTGGCCAACCGTCTGGGGGCCGTGGTTCAGCGCAGCCCTGAAGGGGCCGAGTTGTCCATTCTGGCGGGCACTGCCGCCGATGCCAACGCAGCGCTTACAGCCCTTATCGCAGACGGGTTCACCGTGGCTGATTTCCGCATGGGCGCGCCCAGCCTTGATGAAGTGTTCTTCGCACTGACCGGCAAGGCCGACACATCCACCCCCATGCAAAGCCCGCTTGAGAAGGCAGCGCCATGACCGATATTACCGCAACCCCCGCCGAACCGGTCGGAAACGACCGCGCGCCCGTGGGCGCAGCACCCGGCATAGCCGCCTTGCAACATGTCGCCCCGCCTGCGCCACCGGGGCCAATGTCGAACGCGCTGGTCTTTGGATGGCGCGCGATCCTGAAATTCCGGCATGTTCCCGAACAACTGTTCGATCTGGTCATGACCCCGATCATGTTCACCTTGCTGTTTACATTCGTGTTCGGCGGCGCGCTGGCGGGGTCGCCGGGGGATTACCTGCAATTCTTCCTGCCCGGCATTCTGGTGCAAACGGTGGTGTTCAATTCGGTCTATTCGGGCATGGGGTTGTCCACGGATTTCCAGAAGGGGCTGTTCGACCGCTTCCGCACCTTGCCGATCTGGTCGCTTGCCCCCTTCGCGGGGTTGATGGTGGGCGATATGCTGCGCCACCTGATCGCAGGCGCGATTATTCTGGGGATCGGGCTGATCCTTGGCTACCGGCCTGAAGCGGGGGCGGTTGGCACAGTGCTGGCATTTGCGATGCTGCTGTCAATCGGGTTTGGCATGGGCTGGGTGTTTATTGTGCTGGGGCTGCTGGTGCGCACGCCGATGACAGTCATGACGCTTGGGTTTACAATCCTGTTCCCGATCACCTTCGCGTCGAATATCATGGTTGACCCTGCCACTATGCCCGACTGGCTGCGTAGTTTTGTCGATGTGAACCCCGTGTCACTGATGGCAACGGCGCTACGCGGGTTGATGTCGGGCACCGCAACCCTGACGCAGATCGGGCTGGCGCTGATTGCGCCTGTGGTGCTGACACTGACACTGGCGCCGCTGGTCTTGTGGCTTTACCGGCGCAGATAGAACGCCAAGACCCGCCATGTAGGCGGGTCTGGCATTTTCGGGCGCTGCGATTACGCTGGCGCTTTATCCGGCACTGCATCGGTATCACCGCTTAGGAAACCACCTGACTGGCGCTGCCAAAGATCGGCATAAAGCCCGCCGTGGCGCAGCAGGTCATCATGACTGCCTTGCTCCACGATGCGGCCCTTGTCCATCACCACAAGCCGGTCCAGCGTTGCAATGGTCGACAGCCGGTGCGCAATGGCGATAACGGTCTTGCCTGCCATCAATGCGCCAAGCTGCTCTTGAATCGCGGCTTCCACTTCGGAATCCAGCGCGGATGTGGCCTCGTCCAGCACCAGAATGGGCGCGTCTTTCAACAGCGCGCGGGCAATGGCGATCCGCTGGCGCTGCCCGCCCGACAGTTTGACACCACGTTCGCCCGCATGCGCATCAAGGCCACGACGCCCTTTGGCATCGACCAGATCGCGCACAAAATCCCATGCCTGCGCGCGTTCAAGGGCTGCGATCACCTCGGCGTTGGTTGCATCGGGGCGGCCATAGGCCACGTTCTCGCGGATGGACCGGTGCAAAAGGGCGGTATCTTGCGTGACAACGGCGATGGCGCTGCGCAGGCTTTCCTGCGTCACGGTTGCGATGTCCTGACCATCAATGCTGATCTGTCCGCCTTGCAGATCGTGAAAACGCAACAGCAGGTTCACCAGCGTAGACTTGCCCGTGCCGGACCGCCCGATAATGCCCACCCGTTCACCGGGCCGGATGGTCAGCGACATGTCACCGATTACCCCGCCGCGCTGGCCATAGTGAAACGCGATGCGGTCAAACCTGATCTCGCCCTTTGGCACCACCAGCGCTTGTGCATCCGGCCTGTCATTCACCGCTTGCGGCAGGGCAATTGTGTTCATGCCGTCCTGCACTGTGCCTATGTTTTCAAACAATCCGGCGATTTCCCACAAGACCCATTCCGACATTGCCCTGATCCGCGTGACCAGTGCAATCGCCACCGCAATAGCGCCGATTGAAATGGTGGCCATATACCAGCCATAGATCGCCACACCAGCGGTCGCGGCCAGCAGCATGGCATTCATCAACTGCAATGCAACAGTCAGCTTGGTTACAAGCCGCATCTGGCGGTGCACAGTCACCATGAAACCGCTCATCGCGTCGCGTGCATAGTCTTGCTCGCGGTGGGTATGGGCGAACAGCTTGATGGTCTGGATGTTGGTGTAGCTGTCAACAATCCGCCCTGTCATCTGCGCGCGCGCATCGGCCTGTTGCATCGAGATGGCGCGCAAGCGCGGCACGAAATACCGGGCAATGGCGATATACGCAAAAAGCCAAACGATCAGCGGCAGCGTCAGGCGCGGATCCGCCGCCCCCACCAGCACCACAGCGCCAATGAAATAAACCACCATGAACACCAGCACATCGGTCAGCTTCATCACTGTCTCGCGGATGGCAAGTGCTGTCTGCATGACCTTCTGGCTGACCCGACCGGCAAATTCATCCTGAAAGAAACTCATGCTTTGCCCAAGGATATAGCGGTGCGCAAGCCAGCGCGCGATCATCGGGTAATTGCCGAAAATCGTCTGATGCGTGACCAGAGATTGCGCAAGCACGATCAGCGGGTAGCCAATCACAAACAGCGCCCCGATGCCCACTAGACGCCAAAGATTGTCGTCCAGAAAGCCCGCGCGCTCTGCCCCCGCCAGCCAGTCGACGAGTTGGCCCATCATGCTGATAATGGCAATTTCAACCACCGAAATCGCGGCTGTAAGCACGGACATCACCACCAGCCACGGCACCATTGGCCGCGAATAATGCAGCAGGAACGGCAACAGCCGCGCGGGCGGGCGCAGCGCTGCGTCTTTGGGGAACGGGTCCACGCGGCGCTCGAAATAGGCCAAAAGGCCCTTTTCGTGTGGGTTTTCCTGCACTCTCATATCCATCTTGCTCATCCTGAAATCTTGTCAGGGGCCATTGCTACAAGTTCAAGTGCGCTTTAGGTCAAGTGGAAAAACCAAAATTCCACATGTGGTTTCACATGGTCCATTCATGAAACAGCACTGGGCGCGTAGCGGATCGCGTTACGCCGGATCAGATGCCTTGGCTTCTGCAAGAACCCAATCCCTGAAGGCCCGCACCTTGGGGCGGGTCGCATCCTCTTGCGGGTAGACGACATAATAGCAATAGTTCTGGCGCATGTCTGACGGGGTTCCGAACGGATGCACCAGCAGCCCCGCACGCAGATCAGCGGCCACGACAACCTGCCCGACCAGCGCCACACCTTGTCCGGCAATCGCGGCCTGTGCCACCAGCACATCCTCGCTGAACCTTGGGCCATGTTCGGGGTCGATATCGGCCAAGCCGCTGGCTTTCAGCCACATGCGCCAATTGGGCGCGAAGGCGTGCTGCATGCGCCATTGCGAATGCAACAGTGTGTGGTGGCGCAGATCGGCCGGTTTGCGCAGCGGATGCGCCCCTTGCAGCAGCGCCGGACTGCACACAGGGGCCGAAAGTTCCGACATCAGGCAGCGCACTTCCATCCCGTCATATTGCCCATCACCATAGCGCAGCGCCACATCAACATCGCCACGCTGGAAATCGGCCAGCCGGTCGGTGGCATCGATACGGATATCGAACTGCGGGTGCAGGGCACGAAACCCCTCCAGCCGCGGCACCAGCCATTTCGCCGCCAGTGACGGCGCAACGCTGATTGTCAGCGCGCCCGCGTCCTCTTGCCGGCGCATGTCATTGTAGCCTTCGGCAAGCAGGTCCAGCCCTGCGGTCAAAGCAGGCAAGGCAACCCGGCCAGCATCCGTCAGCAACAACGCGCGTGTCAGGCGGCGAAACAGTTTCACCCCGACAATGTCCTCCAACGCCCTGATCTGCTGGCTGATGGCGGCAGGTGTCACGTTCAGTTCGTCGGCGGCTTTGCTGAAGCTCATATGTCGTGCCGCCGCTTCAAAGGCGCGCAGGGCGTTCAGTGGCGGTAGCTGGCGCATGGGGACCTCATGAACAAGAATAACTAATGCATAGCGCAGAAAGCATCGTTTGTCACGATGCCTGATTTTCCCCATGTTTAGAGCGTGGCCAGTGAATCACAAGATAGTCTGGCCAGTTTTAGAATTAGCTTTCCTTGCCTACAGACAGCACAACCTCAACCCCAACCCACAAAGGTGACACATGCTTCCTTATGTCAACATGATCAACCACGACGCCAACGGCACGCGGCGGCGGGCCAATGAAGCGCAGGCCGCCGCACTCTATCAGGGTTTGCGCCGGACAGCGCGTCTGGTTCAAGCCGCAGCGCATGCGTTGCGCCGCCTTTGGGCCGCGCCGGTGCGGGCTTTGCATTCCACGCCGCAAAAGTTGGCACAGTCATCGCGCAGCTAAGCAGCGCCGCGTCTATCAGTTCCGACCCCTCAAGATGGAGGCTTACATGCCCCTCAACAGTTTTATTCAGAAATGGCGGATGCGCGCGCAGCGCCGTCGCCTGATCCGGCAGGATTTGAAAGCTTTTGCCGAAATCGACCCCGATCTTTACAGCGACATTGGCCTTTTCCCGCAGAATTTTCGCGAACAAGCCGAACGATCAGCGGATCGCAGAGTGCGCATGTGCTGCACACACTGAATGGCTATTCGCAGCGCCTGAAACCGACTGGGCCCCCAAAGCGCAGGGGGCGCAACAGCCGCCGCAATTCAGGTATTGTGCCTGTGCAGTGCATGCAGCACGCTGTTGATTGCATCTTCATAGGCAGTGGACCCAGCGCCCGCGGCGCAGGCAAGGGCTGCGCGGTCGAACATGGCGGAAATCATGTCAGCCAGCGCGTTGATTTGCGCATCGTCCATCTCCGCACCCATCACGTCCGACAGGCCACGGCGCAATTCATGCCCGCCGGTGTCAAGATCAATCCGGCGCATGGTTTCAGCGCCAAGTGCGGCTGGCCCTTCCAGCAACAGTAACCGAACACGTCCAGGCTGGCGCATCGCCTTGAAATAGGCGTGCGCGCCGTCCAGAAGCGCGGTCATCGGGGACTGCGCGTCCGACGCACCTGCCTCGATCTCCTGCGCGAGTTGCGCGGCTTCAGCCCGAACCACGGCCAGAAACAGCGCCTGTTTGTCCTTGAAATGATGATACAGCGCGCCGCGCGTGACGCCCGCCTGTTGCACGATTTCGGGCGTTCCTGTCGCGGCAAAGCCCTTTTCCAGAAATAATGCGCGCGCTGATCTGATCAGCGCGCTGCGCGTTTCAGCGCGTCTGTCGGAATTTGAACGTCGTTCTTGCATACATACAGCCTGTATGTTAATTGATCACATACATACACACTGTATGTTTTTTTCAGGAAAGGCAAGCAATGAAAGTAACGCAATACTATCCTGTGCTGATGGTCGCGGATGTAGCAGCGGTCAGCACGTTCTATCAGGCCAATTTCGGCTTCAGGCCGCTGTTTGACAGTGGCTGGTATATCCATCTGCAATCCACCGGGGATGACTCCGTCAATCTGGCCATTCTGGATTGCCATCACGACACCATTCCCGCCGCTGCGCGAAACACCAAAGCGGCTGGCATGTTGCTGAATTTCGAAGTGCCGGACGCAGCGCAAGTTTACGACACGCTTCGCGCCAAGGGCCTGCCGATCCTGTTGCGCTTAAGGGACGAGCCGTTCGGCCAGCGCCATTTCATCACCCGCGACCCCGCAGGCGTGCTGATCGATGTGATTACCCCGATCGCCCCCAGTGCCGAGTTTCTGGCGCAATATGCGGATGGGGCGGTGCCGCAATAACGGCGTCAGCATCTGTCCAGCGACCCATCACGGTCCAGTTGAAGAAACTTGCAGCCTTAACCGGGTCGGGGGTGTGTAGCTTGACCTTGAAGCCACGGGAATCATTGCCAGAGAGAACACCAAACCCTTGCGGCTGCGCATCACTTAGCCCATCGGATAAGTTTTTATTGACACCTTGATCCGCGCCGCATAACTTAGCCATATGGCTAAGCATGATTCCCGACTGGACCTGTTGTTCACCGCACTTGGCGACCCGACGCGGCGCGCGATTCTGACGCGCCTTGCGCAAGAGGACGCCAGCGTGACGGAACTGGCCGCCAGTCATGACATGGCGCTGCCATCCTTCATGAAACACCTGCGCAAACTGGAAGATGCGGGGTTTATCACCACCACCAAGGCAGGCCGCATCCGGTCCTGCGCCCTGTCGGCGGGTGCCTTCGCGCCGATTGAAACATGGCTGGAAGCGCAGCGCGCACTGTGGACCGACCGGCTTGACCGCCATGATGACTATGTCCGCAGCCTTCACAGGAGAAGACAAGATGAAGCTGAATCCGAAAACTGATCTGAAACTGGAACGCACCCTTGATGCGCCGCGCGCGCTTTTGTGGGAATGCTGGACAACGCCGGAACACATCAAGCAATTCTTTGTGCCCAAACCGCATCTGGTCAAAGCCTGCGAGATTGACCTGCGTGTGGGCGGGCGGTTCAACACTGTGTTCGATGTGGATGGCACCGAGATGAAGAACGAAGGCGTCTGGCTGGAGATTGTGCCTGAAGAAAAACTGGTCTTTACCGATGGCTATAGCGAAGGCTGGGCACCAAGCGAAAACCCCTTCATGACCGCAATCATCCTGTTCGAGGACGCGCCCAATGGCGGCACCCGCTACACCGCCATTGCCCGCCACCGCACACCAGATGCGCGCCAGTCACACGAAGATATGGGGTTCTTCAGCGGCTGGGCCACAGTTGCGGACCAGCTTGTCAGCTATGCCAAAACACTGAAGCGGTGATCGGGGGTGCTGCGAAACCGGCCATCCCAGCGCGCGGGGGGGTGGGGGTAGATCAGACCCTTTTTTAAGGTCATGTTGCAACGGATCGATGTCATCCAGAAGCGCTGGCTGTGTCAATTCCAGCCGTTCGGCGAATTGCGTGTCATTCCAATCCCGGGTTGGCCAGTAGCAGCTTCAAGTTGCCTGAAATTCATCGTATGCTTCTTTTGTTCAGCACGAAGAAGGAACTTTCATGCGAGTTGCCGTTTACCTTCCCGCCGAGGACAAGACCCAGTGGTGGGTCGACATGCTGCAAGGTCTTTTGCCCGGTTGGGATGTCATACCTGTGCACAGCGTCGATGATCCGCAGAGCATTGATTTCGCCGTGGTCTGGCGTCCGCGCACCGGCGATCTGGCACGGTTTCCAAACCTTCGGGCTATTATCTCGATTGGGGCGGGTATTGATCATGTTCTTGATGATGCAGCCCTGCCGAAGGGCATTCCGATCATCCGGACTGTGGGATCTGATCTGACCCAGCGGATGCGGGAATATGTGGCATTGCATGTGTTGCGTCATCATCGTGATATGCCGCGCCAGTTGCGCGCACAGGCCGAACTGGACTGGCACGCCATCGTTGTGCCAGTGGCTGGCCGTCGCACCGTCGGGGTGATGGGCTTGGGCAATCTTGGTGCGGTGGCGGCCCAAACACTGGCCGGTCTTGGTTTTTCTACCCGTGGCTGGGCGCGGTCTGCGAAATCGATTGACGGGGTGGAATGTTACGCCGGTGCAGGGGAATTTGACGCTTTCCTTGACGGCTGCGAAATTCTTGTGAACCTTCTGCCCCTTACCGATGACACCAGAGGCATAATGGATGCCAGCCTGTTCGACCGGCTACCACAGGGTGCCTGTGTGATTAACTGCGCCCGCGGTCCGCATCTTGTGGATGGTGATCTTCTGGCGGCGCTGGACAGCGGACAGATCAAGCAAGCCACGCTTGATGTCTTTCATCACGAACCGTTGCCAACGGATCATCCTTTCTGGACACATCCGGCGGTTACTGTAACGCCGCATGTCGCATCGCAGATTGATGCGGAAACCGGAGGGCAGATTATCGCCGCGAACCTTCTGGAATTTGCCAGAAGCGGCACCTGTGCTGATGTTGCTGATGCTGAACGGGGGTATTAGGCGCCTAGGCGTTGTATGGTGCGGGATACAACATACGGGGTTCCGGTTCAGATGCTGAATGAAACGCCGTCATCGGCCAGCCCCCCGCCAAGTGCCGAAACTGTCCCGTCGGCACGCCAGCAAGCGGCACCTGTCATCAGCCCGTCCGGCCCGAACACAATGGCATTCATGCCCCCGCCGATATGCGGAACCAGCCTGACATCGTGGCCTCTGGCCCGCAATGCGTCGGCGTGATGGGCATACCTAGGTTCAAGTTCAAGATGCGCCCCTTCGGTCCATAGGCGCGGTGCCTCGACGGCTTGTTGCGCGGTCATACCGTGATCAATCAGATTGACGATGGCCTGCATTGCTGATGGAAATATCCGCAATGCCCCTGGCAGCCCAAGGGCAAATCGCGGTTTTCCATCCTGAAGAACGATCATCGGTGCCATCGATGTCGGAACGCGTTTGCCCGGTTGGATTGACAGCGCCTTTCCAGGATGCGGGTCAAAGTTATACATGTAGTTGTTGGGAATAAACCCGGCCCCCGGCACCATGAAACGCGCCCCGAACAGACCGTTGATCGTATGCGTGGCTGAAACGATGTTGCCGTCCTTGTCGGCAATCGTGATATGTGTCGTAGACTGGCTTTCATAGCCCCCCGCCGCCAGAAGTTTTGCTGTGCCGGTATCGCGCATACGGGCCTGACAGTCGCGGGCGTAGGCTTTTGAAATCAGGCGCTCCACCGGAATATCGACAAAATCAGGGTCACCCGATGCGGCGCGGCGGTCTTCGAAACCGACACGGATCACTTCGGCCAGAATGTGCAGGCGGTCGGGATTGTCAAATCCCATGCCCGCTATATCGAAGCGTTCCAGCATATTCAGCATCTGCGCCACATGCACCCCGGATGACGCAGGGGGCGGCGGACCCGCGATGTCGAAGCCCCGATAGCTTGCGAAAATAGCCTCTCTCGCGCGCAATTTGTAATGCCTCAGGTCGTCCATTGATACACTGCCATCTGCGCCCAGCCGGCCGACCAGTGCCTGACCTAATGCCCCCCCATAAAGTGCCGCGGCCCCCTGTCGGGCGATCAGGCGCAGGCTTTCGGCATAATCGGGTTGGATCAGCTTCTGTCCGGGCTGAAGCGGGCTGCCATCGGGAAGGAACAGTGACGCGATTACGGGGTCTTTTGCCAGATCCCCGGCGTGAAGATCGATATTCCGGCTTAGATATCCGGTCACGCGAAATCCGCTTGCGGCCAAACGGATTGCGGGGGCGATCACGTCGGCAAATTCCAGAATGCCGTGCTGGTCGTGCATGCTGCACCACCCTGCCAGATTGCCAGGCACGGCCACCGCCGATGGCCCGACAAGATTGCGCCGTCCTTGCGTTTCCATATAGTCGGGCAGGGTGTCTGACAGGGGGCGGAACATGTCGGGTGTGGCAGTGGCCCCGGCATGCGACATGCAGTCAATCACTGTATGCCTGCCATCTGCCAGTCGCAGATGCGCAATCCCGCCGCCTGCGATACCCACCATCATTGGTTCGACGACAGTCAAGGCCAATAGCGCGGCAACAGCGGCATCCACGGCATTCCCACCTGCTGCCAACATCTCGTGCCCTGCGGCCGAGCCTAGCGGATGGTTTGTCACAACCATCCCGCCTTGGCTGCTTGCAGGGGCCTTGCGACAAACAAATGGCAGTGCGGGCGATGTGGCGTCGTGGGTCATGTGCTTTTGGTCCTTCCTGAGCCGGTGATGTGCCGTCAGTCTTCGGGAAAAGTCGGTACTTTCGCTTTGAGGGCCGTCACGAAGGCACGCGCCGCTTCTGTCAGAGGGCGGCGCGCTGGTTCGAGCAAATAAAGGCTGCGCCATAAATCAAGGCCCCGGACCGGTACGAAGCAGATCTGAGGATCGCGAAACAGCATGACAGCGTTGCGTGGCAAAAGCGCAACGCCAAGCCCTGCGCGGATCATGCACAGTTGCGCAATCGTGGAATGGGCCTGCAAGCGCGGTGTCAGGAAGGCACGCGGTATGTCCGGGCAGCCTGTCAGCAGATGCTGGGTGCCGGTGTTTGCGTCAAGACCGATCAGCATATCCGCGCCCACATCACTAAGTTCGACTGACTCTTTTTGGGCAAACGGATGGCTGGCAGCACATGCCAGGCCCACCGGATCGCGCATGATGGCCTGTTGATGCAAATCCGCTGAATGCTGGGCGCGCCCCGCTACCGCCAGATCAAGCCGCCCATCAGACACCATTCTGGCCAGTGTTTCGGCAATGTCGTCATGAAGCTTGCAACGCAGACCCGGCCGGTTGTCCAGAAAATCCAGCAGGATCGGGACCAGAAGTTCAGAAATTGCCGAAGGTGATGCGCCCAGCAGAAGCGTGCCATCCTCCAACCCGGCACTTTGGCGTAATCTGCTGACCGCGCGATCCATTCCATCAAGCAGCGGTTCGGTGTCGCGCAGGAAACTCTCGGCCAGCGGGGTAATTGCCGGAGGCCGGGTGCGCCGGTCGAAAAGCGGGGCGCCGATGGTGGCTTCAAGCTGGCGGATCAATTCCGACAGTGCCGATGGAACGACGCAAAGTCGTTCCGCCGCTGCACTGAACGAACCTTCTGCGGCGACGGCATGAAGCGCGCGCAGATGGCGAAGATTTAAGTTCATATTTTCTGATGCAATCTTCATGTTGTTCGTATATTATGATAATCATCCGTATGAATCAATGAATTCTGTCACAGTGAAAGAATTGCCTGCGCGAAGGGGCGTCTGTCCAGCGACGCGCCTGAATCACGCTGGGCACATCCGATGCTGGCAGCGACAGAGTTGTCAGCAGGGGGCGGGTCTGATCGTTCATTCGGGTGACCCCGCCGCTTGCCCGCTGTCCGGCCGGGTATGATCCGAGTCGGGCCATTTGAATGGTGGCTGTGCGTTTCACAACTGATCACGGCCAGATGGCGTTGACCACAAATCCCGAGGTATGAAATGAGTGATGAACGACCTACCATGTTGCTGACCGGCGCCAGTCGGGGAATTGGTCATGCGACGGTCAAGCTGTTCCAGAAAAATGGCTGGCGGATCCTCACGGTTTCGCGCCAGCCATTCTCGCAGGATTGCGCCTGGCCTGACGCGCGCGAGAGCCACATTCAGGCCGATCTGGCGGAAATTGATCAGATTGGTGAACTGGCGCGCGAGGTTCGCGCGCGATTATCACATGGCAAGCTGCACGCGCTGGTCAATAATGCCGGCATCTCGCCCAAGGGGCCTGACCAGTCACGCTTGGGGCTGATGGGGACGGACGCGGAAATATGGACGCGGGTACTGAATGTCAATCTGGTGTCGACCGCGCTTCTGGCCCGCGAATTGCTGCCCGAACTTGAGCGCGCGCGCGGGTCTATCGTCAATGTCACGTCGATCGCGGGGTCGCGCGTGCATCCCTTTGCCGGTGTTGCCTATGCAGCGTCAAAAGCGGCCCTTGCGGCACTGACACGCGAGATGGCGCATGAATTTGGCCGTCGGGGTGTGCGCACCAATGCCATCGCACCGGGCGAGATTGAGACCTCGATGCTGTCACCGGGCACGGAAGAGTTGATCGCATCCGAGGTGCCGATGGGGCGATTGGGGGACACGTCCGAAGTTGCCGCGACTATCCACTTCCTTTGCACGGAGGCTTCGTCCTACATTAACGGTGCCGAGATCCATATCAGCGGCGGCCAGCACGTCTGAGTTTCAGACAATGACCGTCGCTGCGTGCCAGTTGCGGGCGGATCGTCAGGGTTTCCGGAGGGTGCTGTGCGCAGACAATTTCACAGGAAGGCAAACCGATGATACGATTGAGAGCCTTACGCGCGTTTATACTTGTTGCCGAACTGGAGAGTTTTCGAAAGGCGGCGGCGCATCTGAATACCACGCAACCGGCAATTTCTGCGCGGATACGCGGACTGGAGGACGATTTCGGCCGTAAATTGCTACACCGAGAGGCAAGACGCGTGCGTGTGACACGCGACGGGCTTGAGGTGCTGCGCTATGCCAAGCCGATAATCGAGTTGACCGACAGGTTGAACTCGATCTTCGAGGCGGAACCGCGCATTACGGGCACAATGCGCATCGGTGCCATAGACACCATCATCTCCAGCTGGCTGGTCGACCTGTTTGAGCGTTTGCAGACCGAAAACCCCGGCATCACGCTAGAGGTGCGGGCCGACACCTCGATCCGGCTGATCGATGATCTGAAGAACGGCGAGATTGACATCGCCCTTGTGATGGGCCCTGTCGACGAGGAAGGCATCGAGAATGTCGGCATTGGCACCTTTCCGATGGCCTGGGTTGCCAATCCGCGCCGGTTTTCGTTCGAAGGTCCGATTGATGTGACCGAACTGGCCGACTACCCCATAATCTCTTACCCGCGCGGGTCGAAACCCTATCGCATGATTGACCGCACGCTGGTCGGGACAAGTGCGCGGACGTTGCAGCTGAACTGCTCGAATTCATTGTCGACACTTATCCGGCTTGCGGCGGACGGGTTTGGTGTTGCGGCCATTCCGCCGGTCATGATCGAACGTGAACTGGCAGAGGGAACGCTGAAGGTCATTCCGGTGAAGCAGGAATTTCCGGGGCTGGAATGCCACGCTGTCCATTACACCGCTTCGGGGTCCGCAGCGCCGGGGGTTATCGCGGCCTTGGCCCGAGAGGAGGCGGGCCGTTTCTGGGCCCGCCATGGTCGGTCGCTGTGATCAGACGGGTGCCAGATTGTCTTCGACCATCTTGCGCGCCCCGGACAGGTCCGCCAGCTTTTCGCCCGCGTGAATTTTTTCCAGCAGGCCAATCTCGCGCTGTTGCATACCAAGGGCACGTTCGGCCACCGCATCTACCTGATGGGGTTTCAGGACAATAACGCCGCTTTCATCGCACAGCACCGCGTCGCCGGGTTCCACCGACTGGCCGCCGACGGATACGGGGATGTTCATGCCCCCGCCAAGCCCCAGCAATTTGGTCGTGATGGGCGCGGGGCCACGGCACCACATTGGCATGTCCTGCGCGCGGATTTCTTCAAAATCCGTTGCAGGGCCGTCAATCACCGCCGCCAGCACACCGGCCTTTTTCGCGGCATGGGTGACCACACCGCCCCAGCAGGCGTGCTTGTCATCACCTGCGCGGTCGATGATCAGGATGTCACCGGGACGCGCGATGCTGACAGCGTAATGCAGCAATGCCGAATCCGGCCCCGCCAGCCGCAGCGTTACCGCAGTTCCGGCAATGCGCTTGCCCGGCAGCACGGCGCGGATTTCGCGGTCCACAAAAACATCGTGCAGAAAATGGCCGATGGTTGCGGTTTCGCATGTTGCAAGCTTTGCCGCCATTTCCTTGGAAATCTGCTGCGGCATATCCTTGACTGTGTACATCTGGTATCTTCCTTTATTGGTCTGTTCAGGCCGGAACCGGCTGTGCTGTCGGGGTCTTGCCCAAACGGTGGTGCTGCATGACGGGCATTTTTATGCGCACATCGTCTGCATATGACGGATCAATGGTGGCAGTGATGAACCCTACCTTGTCGGGCGCTTTGGCAACGACGGTGCCCCATGGGTCCACGACAATCGAACGACCATAGCAGACCTTGCTGCCGCCATCGTGGTCGAACACCTGTCCGGTGGCGACCACCCATGATTGCGTTTCGATGGCACGGGCCTTGATCAGGGTTTCCCAATGGTCCTTACCGGTCATCATGGTGAATGCCGCGGGCAGAAAAATCACCTTTGCCCCCTGATCGCGCAGGGCGCGGAACAATTCGGGGAACCGCATGTCATAACAGATCGACAGCCCAACTGTGGTGTCACCCACATCGCAGGTCACCACGTCTGATCCAGCCTTCATCGAATCCGACTCCCGGTAGGAAATGCCGCCTGGCACGTCCACGTCGAACAGGTGAATCTTGCGGTATTGTGCAATGATTTCGCCTGACGGATTGAACACCAGCGTCGTATTGAAGCACTTTCCGTCCGAACGTTCCGCAATGCTGCCGCCATGCACATAAATTCCGTGCTCTCGTGCCAGTCCGGCCATCATCTGGCAGGCATCGCCATCGGGGATTGTTTCGGAGTTTCCGTATTGCACGTCAAAATTTCCGGTCATCGAGGTCCAGGTTTCCGGCAGGCTGACAATATCGGGATTGTCATGTTCCACTGCGGCCACGATCAGTTCACGAGCGACGCGCAGGTTTTCGGCCTTGTCGTCGCGTGTGTTCATCTGGATCAGGGATACTTTCAAGATACTCTCCATAGTCAGTTGAAAAGGGGGGATGGCCGACCCTAGCGCGGGCCAAGCACGGTGTTGGGCAGCCACAATGCGATCTGCGGCACTGCGGCAAGAAGCGTCAGGACGATCAGCAGCGGGATGAAGAAGGGCAGCACTGCGCGTACCACATGTTCCACTGGAATTTCGGCAATGCGGGCAACGATATACAGGCCGATGCCCATGGGCGGTGTCGCAAGTCCAAGGATCAGGCCCATCTGCATGACAATGCCGAAGTGGATGCGGTCAATCCCGTAGGCATCGACCAATGGCAGCAGGATCGGCACGAGCAACAGTTTCGCAGTCACCCCGTCAATGAAACAGCCCACCACCAGAACGATGCCAACCACCGCCATCAGAAACAGGAACGGCTGGTCAATCAGGCCCGGCACAGCGGCTGCAATATCTTGCGGGATGCGTTCCACTGCAAGCAACCACCCCATGCCGTTGGCGAAGCCGATGATGATCATGATCATCGCGGTAATCAGCATGGTGTCGCTGACGGCATTCCAGATCGCCGAAAACCGGAAGCTGCCATAGAACAGCGACAACAGCAGCGTATAACCACAGGCAAGAATGCCTGCCTCGGCTGCGGTGGTCGTTCCGGTCAGAATACCCGCCATGATAATGCCGGGGGCGGCCAAGGGCGGCGTGCCCTTCAGGATGCAAATCCAGATCTCGCGCCCGCTTGCCCTGGGCTGGGTCGGCAAATCCACAACGGATGCATAGATACGGTTGTAAATCATCAGCGCGACCGCGATCAGAATTGCGGGTCCGATGCCCGCCAGAAACATGCGCGCAACCGATACATTGGCCAGAAACGCATAGACGACCAGCGGAACTGATGGCGGGATGAACGGTGCCAGAATGGCAGACACAGTCGTAATTGCCGCCGAGAATGACGCTGTATAGCCACGCTCGCGCATGGCGCGTATTTCCACGACGCCCAGTCCTGCGATATCGGCCACCGCAGCCCCTGTGCCGCCCGCCATCAGCACTGATGCAAGCACATTGACTTGCGCCAGACCGGCCTTGAAATGGCCGATCAGCGCGTTGGCCATGTTGAACAGACGCTCTGTCAGGCCCGCGGCATTCATCAGATTGCCTGCCAGCACAAAGAACGGAATAGCCAGCAGGGAGGAATTGTTCACCCCTTCCTGAACGCGCATCGGGATAATCCACAACGTATTGTCATAACCGGCTGCAATCAGCGACCCCAGCACCGAGATGCCGATCGCCATGGTAATCGGAACCCGAAGCGCCAGCAGCACCAGAAAGCCCATGAACAGCATCAGTGCAGTCATTGCACACCCCCAGGCACGTTTGCGGAAACTGATTCACCTTCGTACGGCGCGCCATTGATCAACCGTTCCAGAGTGTCGCGCAAAAAATCCAGCAAGATCAGGGCGCAGGAGGCATAGAACGGCACTGAAAGCCAGTAGCGTTGCAGGCCGACATAATCCATATTGCCCACCTGACGCGGCAGCAGCGTCTGGGCCTGCCACAGGATCACACCCATCAGCGCCATAATGATTAGGTTCGTCAGGATGGTGACCGCGTTTTGCGCCCGCAGCGGCATCAGTCGATACACGATATCAACCTTGATGTCCCTGTTGCGGCGATAGATCACATAAAACCCCAGAAAGACCATCCAGACAAACAAAACCGTCGTCCAGGGGAACACCCAGATCAAGCCCCGCTCCCACATGAAACGGGACCCGATATTTGCGATATTGATGAACAGGATGACGATCAGGGCACCGTTGGCGCCGACGAAGAAGATCTTCTCCGTCAGCCCCAAAAAGCGGTCCAGCAGTTTCAGCATTGCGCGACCGCTATTCGCGCGTTTCGTTTACAGCATCCAGGAAGCCTTCGGGCAGGTTTCCGGCCGCGTCCATTGCGGCATACATTTCTGCCATGCGCGCAACAAATGGCGCGGTATCCAGATCGCTGAACGTCGCGCCCTCGCCCTTCATGCGCTCGATGGCTTCGTCAGCGATTTCGCCCATGACCTGCGCGGATTCCTGCGCCACCGCGTCATATGCATCCAGCAGATGGCCTTGCATTTCTTCGTCCAGCTGGTTCCATGAAACGGCACTCATCATGAAGGCCATACCTTGTTCATATTCGTCATGCCGCAGGATATGGGGCGCAACTTCGTGAAACCGCATGGACTCAACCAGTGCGATCGGGCTGTTCACAGCCTCGACAATGCCGCGCCCGATAGACTCATAAGTCTCTGTCCAGGCCAGGGTGCGCACTTCGGCACCCAGATGGCGCCAGCTTTCGGCGGCCAATTCATCGGGATGCATGCGCAGTCTAATGCCATCCATTTCTTCCAGCGTCTCGAATTCGCGCGAAGACAGCATTACACGATAGGGGCCGCGCACAAACGCGGTGGAGTCGCCCAGCACGATGATCCCGGCCTCGTCCTCGACGCGCCCCAGCCAGCCCTGAACCATGTCCGATGACATGAAACGCGACCAATGGTCCCGGTCATCGAACAGAAAGGGCGCCGAGGTGAACTGCATCTCGGGGACCCATTTCTGAAGATAGCTTATGCCTTCCGGGTAGATATGGATTGTCCCCAGCTGGATCTGCTCCAGCACGGCATCGTCAGACCCCAGCTGTTCACTGGGATAAACCTCGATGCTCAGTTCGCCGCCGGTGCGTTCGGCCACCTCGTCGGCGAACATTTGAAACAGTTTACCTTCGATGGATTCAGGTGGCATCTTGTGGGACATCCGCCAGGTCTGGGCGACCACCGCGCTGGATGCACTAAGACCGATAGCCAACGTTACCGCGCTGCCAACGTATTTCGAAACTGTCATATTCATGTGATCTCTCCATTCCAGGGATATAACTCAACCTAGGCAGGAAGCTGTCGTGGAATCAAATCGTCATTTTTGTGTCCTGCTGATAAAAAGTTTTTATCGCAAAGGGTCATGCCAAGGTTTGAGCATCCTTGGTCAGTTGTTGATCAGCAAACGAAAGCGGTCCGCGCAGGAACATTCTGCTAGGGCGGATGCTGACCGGATGTAGGGCAAGCTTGGTTCAGTTTGACCCAACACCGCCAGGGTGCGGGGCGCAGATGCATTGCGCAAACAGTTTGTTGCACTGTTCACCTTTTGCGCGACGGGTATTGGCGGTGTCGGGTCGGGGGCGCTTAGCCTGCTGTCCAGTAGGTCGCAGTGTGAAATTCACCCGCTGCCAATCCCATGTCATGCAAAATCACGCGGGCTTTTGCGGCTTGCTGGCGCTCGCCCGCGAAAAAAATGTGGCGCCCCTCTCCGTCAGGGTGGGACAACCGGTGCAAAAGCCCTGCAAGGGTTTTGTGTTTTTCGCGCAGCACCCAGGTTAATTGCATCCCTTCGGGCAGGTCGACGGGCTGGGCATCAGCCGGGTCCGCGATCATGAGGAAGGCCTGCCCGCGCGTGTCGGGATGTGCGGCTTCAAGCGCGCGTACGATCACCGGCAGCGCTGTTTCATCGCCCACCAATCCCATCCATGCCGCCTGTTTAACGTTGCGCCCGCCCGGACCTGTAAGGGCGATTTCGTCACCGGGGCGGACGATCTTTGTCCATTCTGTCACACGCCCGCCGTCATGCAAAAAGATATCAACATCGATCCAGCGCGCATGCGGGTCCATGCGGCGGATGGTGTAGGGGGGGCGGTGCCATGCATCAATGCCGCCGGGCCAGTTCAGCCCGTTGGCGGTTTCGCTGGGCCATGCGGCCCCCTTTGGACCGATAAGCAGCCGGAAATGCGCCCCGCCATCACGGAAGGCCAAGAAATCGCCCGCCAGCCTGAGACGGCGGAAAGAGGGGGATATCCGGTCTATATTGTCCACGCGCGCCATCGTCAGCCGTGGGCCTGCCCGACCGGCCCAGACGGGTGTCTTGCCGGTGGCCGCCGCTACAAGACCGTCCAGATGCCCCGTCAGAGAGGCGAGGCTTCCTGCATCGTTGGCACAAACCAGCAGCCGCAACCCGTCCTGTTCGGTGTGCGCTTCTATCGTGCCAAGTGTGGCAATGACGATGGCATGCCCGTCATGTATACGCGCGACTTCTGCCCCCAGCTCTTCGGCACGGGCGCAAAGCTGCGGCAGAAACCGGGTTGCGGGCAGATCCAGATAGGCATTGGTTTTTTGCATGGCTTTCCCTCATCATTACAGGCTGTCTGTGGCCTGATTGAAAATTTGCGGGAGAGGGAGCTGGCAGAGGGCGTGCGGACTCGACCCAGCGCCGAAGTGGCATCTGTTGGCGTACAAGTCAAGCTGGCCGGCGTGCCAATCATGGTGCCGGAAACCTGTAAAAGGGGGGCGGTTTTCCGCGCGCGATGTGGATAAACCGCGACGGAACTACAACCATGAAAGGATTGGAGGTTGAGGGCGGATATGATAGTGATGGGTTCGCAGCTGGTCTTTCTGCCTGCTTGGGTTCATGCAACCCGCCAGTGGCGCGTATATCGGGCCCGTGAGGGCATGTTCTTCTGATTTTGGGGATGATCTGCACCTCGACAGTATTCGTGTGTCATTGCAGGGCGCTGAAATGCTGACGCGCCATGAAGAAGATCTGATTTCATTTCTGGAACAGAACCCTGACAGGCTGGCACCTTTTTTGGACAGGGCAGGCGGGGTCCGGCGGCGTTGGCGTCTTGCAACTATTGACCCTGAAGGCATGGACTTCGCTTCGGAAGATCAGAATATCCGCATCGGGTTTACCCAGCGTATAACAACACCGGAGGGGCTGCTTCGCTATCTGGAGCATGTGTCCAGAAACCCCGGATGAAAGATGCTGTGCGATCTATCTGCTTCGGGCCGCCCACGTCACATGACACGAAGCCGCCGCGATCCCAAACCCGGGGCTGCGTTTCATCCATGCGTGCCACAATTCGCCCGCTCTGGCGCGTTCATTCGCATTCGGACGACGCAATTTCGCACAAAAGTGATTGTGCGACTTTCGCCAGCCTGTTCGCAGTTATCCCGTAATGGTCATACAGGGCTTCTGCCTTATCGGACGCCCCGAAACCTGTCATGCCCACGAAGCCGTCTTCCGGGCGAAGCCATTTGTCCCAACCAAAGCGCAAAGCGGCTTCGCAGGCGACCCGTGGCGCGTGTCCCAGAACTTTGGCGCGGTAGTCTGCGGGTTGTTCCTCGAACAATTCCCAGCAAGGCATGGATACGACAGCAGCGGTGATCCCGGATTGTGCCAGTATGTCGCGCGCCTGCACCGCAAGCGCCACCTCGGTCCCGGTCGCGATCAGCGTTACATCGCGGCTTTCGTCCGGCTGCCCGCCGCATACCACATAGGCCCCCTTGGCAGTCATGTTCCCGGCGCGGCGTTCTGGTAACGGCGACGCCGGTTGGCGCGACAACGCCAGCAAGCAGGGGCCATCACGGTGGGCAAGGGCAAGTTCCCATGCCTCAAGCGTTTCCAGTGCATCTGCCGGACGAAAAACGCGGAAATTTGGCATGGCCCGAAAAGAGGCCGGAACCTCGACGGGTTGGTGGGTTGGCCCGTTGCTGCCCATCCCAATTGAATCGTGACTGAATACAAAGGTGACCGGCAGCCCCATCAGCGCCGCCATGCGCATGGCGGGGCGTTCATAATCGGCGAAGGCCAGATATGTGACATTCACGGGACGCAGGCCCTTATGGGCGGCAATTCCGTCGGCCATAGCACCCATCAGATGTTCACGCACACCGCAATGCACATAGCTGCCAGAGCGATTTTGTGCGGTAAAACTGTTTCGGCTGCGTTTGTGGTTTGTGGGGGCTTCAAGATCGGCGCACAGGATCTGCAAATCGGGCAGGGCATTGGTTAAGGCGTCACATATGTCGCCCGAACTAAGGATGGTCGGGCGTGGCACCGGATCGCGTGTCATAGATTTGCGCAGCGTGGCCAGTTGCGCCATGGCTTCTTGCGGCAATCGGCCTGAGTGCCAATTCTGAAATGCGGCTTGCCCGGGATGGGTGGCCAGTCGCGCGGCCCAGCCTGCCTGCGCCTGCGCGCCGCGCAGCCCGGTTTTGGCCCAGTCATCGTAAATGGCGGGTGGAATGTCGAAAGCCGGGTGCGTCCAGCCCGTCAGCTTTGCGAAATCCGTGCGGTCCTGTGCGATCAGCGGCGCGCTATGACCACCGCGCTGGCCTTGCAGCCGTGGAATGCCGCGCGCAATGACTGTGCGACAGGCAAGAAGGGCAGGGCGCGGGTCAGACTTTGTTCGTATCAGTGCCGCATCAATCGCGGCGATATCATGCCCGTCCAGTTCGATCACCTGCCATCCCGCCGCGCGGAACCGGGCAGGCACATCTTCGGAAACCGACAGACTGGTTGCGCCGTCATCCGTGATCTGGTTGTCGTCCCAAAGGAATGTCAGTTTGCCAAGTTGCAGATGCCCGGCAAGCGAAATCGCTTCCTGTCCGATTCCTTCCTGCAAACACCCATCACCGACAAAGGCCCATGTGCGGTGATCGACCAGTTCTGCCCCGAATTCTGCGGCCAGCCGTGACTCTGCCACGGCCATGCCAACGGCGCAGGCTATGCCCTGACCCAGAAGGCCGGTGGTGATTTCGATGCCTGCGTGTTGTTCGATTTCCGGATGGCCCGCGCAGACCGACCCAAGGCGACGAAAATTGCGCAGGGCTTCCAGCGAAACTGCCTTATAGCCAGCCAGATGCAGCAACGCATAAAGCAACATGGAGCCATGCCCGTTTGATAACACAACGCGGTCGCGGTCGGGCCACAGCGGGTCTGCCGGATTGGCCTTCAGGTGGCGTGCAAAAAGGGTTGCAGCGATTTCGGCCATGCCAAGGGGCACGCCCTGATGCCCTTCGCCTGCGTTCAGGATGGAATCGATGGCCAGCGCACGGATGGACAGCGCCATGTGCTGTATATTGGTCATGTGCGGCCCTCAAGCGCAGCGGCCATACGTTTCAGTGCCATGCGGATATTGTCGGCTGAACTGGCATAGGACAGGCGCAGGAATCCTTCCCCCATCGCGCCAAAGGACGTGCCTGCAATTGTTGCGACGCCTGCCTTGTCCAGAAACAGATCCTGCGCTTGTGCTGCGGTCAAACCTGTCCGGCTGATATTTGCGAAGGCATAGAACGCCCCGCGCGGGGTGGTGCAGCTGATTGATGGCAGCGTGTTCAGCCCATCCACGATAATCCGGCGGCGGGTGTCAAATTCTGCCACCATGGCGCGTACGGCATCTTGTGGTCCGGTCAGCGCGGCTATTCCGGCAAATTGCGCCGATGCATTTACGCAGGAATGGCAATTGATCGCCAGCCGCGTGGCGTGATCAACCGCCGCGTCAGGCCAGACTGAAAAGCCCAGACGCCAGCCTGTCATGGCATAGGTTTTGGACCATCCATCCAGCAGGATCAGGCGATCACGTATTTGCGGGTATTGCAGTAGCGAAACATGGCTTTCACCATCATACAGCATTTGCGAATAAATTTCATCCGACAGGATGGTGACATGCGGATGCGCCTCTAGGCCAAGAACCAGTTTGTCTATCTCGGCCTTGGGGGTCACGCCGCCGGTGGGATTGGCAGGTGAGTTGATGATGATCAAAGATGTGCGCGGTGTAATCAGGGACAGCACCGACTCGGCCCGAAAGCCGAAGCCGTCCGCTTCGTGCAACTGCATGGGCACAGGCGTGGCACCACTGTAGCGGATCATGCTTTCATAGATGGGAAAACCGGGATCGGGGAACAGGATTTCTGCACCCGGCTGGCCGAACATCTGAATGGCAAAGAACATGGTGGGTTTGCCACCGGGCATGATCAGCACATTGTCAGGGTTGACGGTTGCGCCGTGGCGCTTGTGCAGATCGGCCGCGACAGCTTCGCGTAGTGTCACCAGACCATTGGCAGGGGTATAGCCGTGATGACCGTCGCGCAGGGCCTTGATGCCAGCCTCGACAATATGCGGCGGTGTGGGGAAATCAGGCTGGCCGATGCCCAGATTGATGATGTCACGCCCCTGTGCCGCCAGCGCTTGCGCGCGGGCCAGCACGCTGAAGGCTGATTCAGTGCCCAGACGTGCCAGATTATCCGCAAATCGCAGTTCCATGTTTCCTCCCTCAAACTTTCTGACTGTCTGATAACGGGTTTGGTTCTGGAAAGTTATTAAGTTTTCCTAACAAGGTATTAAATTTTTCCGACGTTTCTTTGAACAACTTTGCTGTTACCCCTTTTGTTGAGGGTGGCGTGTCTTCTCACGTCGAAGGGAGAATAGCATGAATGTACAAGCCCGTGCTACGGCGCGTCCCAACATGTCATTGGCCATGCGTGCCTGGAACATACGGCGCAAGGCGTTGTTGATGGGTGAAGTGCAGGGACAGGGCTATATCGGGCAGGCGCTGGGTGTTGCCGACCTGCTGGCAACATCATATTTTCATGCGATGGACTATCGCGCGGAAGACCCCGAATGGGAAGGGCGCGACCGTTTCTACCTGTCTATCGGCCATTACGCGATTGCGCTTTATGCCGCGCTGATGGAAGCGGGTATCATCCCCGAGAATGAGCTGGAAACCTATGGAATGGATGACAGCCGCATGCCGATGTCAGGCATGGCATCCTATACGCCGGGTATGGAAATCACGGGCGGATCACTGGGGCATGGGCTGGGCATTGCGGTAGGTGCGGCTTTGGGGCTGAAGCGCAAGGACAACCCCGCATTCATCTACAACCTTATGTCGGATGGCGAGTTGGGCGAAGGCTCGACCTGGGAAGCGGTGATGTCGGCGGTGCAATGGAAGCTGGATAACCTGATCTGCCTTGTGGATTTCAACAACCAGCAGGCCGATGGTCCCAGCCGCGATGCGCTGGCCGTAGGCGCACAAGCCCCGAAATGGGAAGCGTTTGGCTGGCATGCGCAGGAAGTGGATGGCAATGATCTGGACGCGCTCGTCGCGGCCTTTGATGCGGCGCGCAACCTGACTGACCCGCGCCCGCGCGTAATTATCGCCAACACGACGATGTGCAAGGGCGTGCCCTTTCTGGAGGCGCGTGAAATCACCCATTTCGTGCGCGTTGAAGCCGATGAATGGGCCAAGGCGCTGGCCGTTCTGGAAGAAGGAAAGCCGCAATGACACTTGCATCCATGGCGCGCAAATATGAACCGCGCAACGTGCCGGAAACCAAAGTTGTAACCTCTGCGATGATCGCGTCCCTGGCAGCAGAGGGGTATGAAACAGTTGCGGCACCCTTCGGTCACGCCTTGGTCGAACAGGCCCGCAAGAATGATCGCATCGTTGGCCTGTCCGCGGATCTTTCGAAATACACGGATCTGCATATCTTCGCGCAGGCCATGCCAGAGCGGTTTTACCAGATGGGCATGGCGGAACAGCTTTTGATGTCCGCAGCCGCTGGTCTGGCGCGTGAAGGGTTTATCCCGTTTGCGACGACCTATGCTGTTTTTGCCAGCCGCCGTGCCTATGATTTTATTGCAATGGCAATTGCGGAAGAAAACCTGCCGGTCAAGATCGTCTGCGCGCTGCCCGGCCTGACCACGGGCTATGGTCCCAGCCATCAGGCGACAGAGGATCTGGCGATTTTCCGGGGCCTTCCGAACATGGTTCTGATCGATCCCTGTGATGCTGCCGACGTGGCCGGCATGGTCCCTGCGATGATTGCACATGACGGTCCGGTCTATGCAAGGCTTTTGCGTGGCAAGGTGCCCGATGTGCTGCGCCGCCATAAGCCCGATTACAAGTTCGAGTTGGGCCGCGCACAGATGATCCGCGAGGGGCGTGATGTTCTGGTCATCTCGTCAGGCATAATGACCATGCGTGCGCTGGACGCTGTTGAGCGACTGGCCGCAGACAATGTGGACGTGGCGGTGCTGCACGTGCCGACGATCAAGCCGTTGGATAAGACAACCATTCTGGCCGAGGCTGCAAAAGGCGGGCGTCTGGTTGTCACTGCCGAAAACCACACCGAATGCGGCGGCCTGGGTGAAGCTGTGGCGCGTGAATTGATGCTGGCAGGCGTGCATGTGCCGTTTCGCATGATTGCCTTGCCAGATGAGTTTCTGGAGGCGGGCGCCCTGCCGACCCTGCATGACATGTATGGCCTGTCAGTCGACCGGGTGGCTGCGCAAATCAAAAGCTGGCTATAAGCCGAAGATATCTACAGGGAGGATGGGGTCATATGGGCCTATTGGACGGACAAATCGCGATTATCACCGGCGCGGCCAGCCCGCGCGGCCTTGGCAAGGCGACGGCACGGCTTTTCGCCGAGCATGGCGCGAAAGTGGTCATCATGGATCTTGATGAAGCGCACGCGCAAGGTGCTGCATCAGATTTGCCCGGAACAGGGCATCTTGGCCTTGGCGGGAATGTCTGCGACATGGCCGACTGCACGCGGGTTGCCAAGACCACGCTGGAGGCTTTTGGCAGGATCGACATTCTTGTGAATAACGCAGGCATCACCCAGCCGCTGAAACTGATGGAGATTGCACCCGAGAATTACGACGCCGTGACGGATGTTAACCTGCGTGGCACACTTTACATGAGTCAGGCTGTGACGCCTGCCATGCGCGCGCAGAACCGTGGCAGCATCATCAACATGTCATCGGTTTCGGCGCAGCGGGGCGGGGGCATTTTTGGTGGACCGCATTATTCGGCCGCCAAGGCCGGAGTTCTGGGCCTGACCAAGGCGATGGCACGCGAACTGGCGCCCGATCAGGTGCGCGCCAATGCGATATGTCCCGGTTTCATTGCAACGGACATCACGGCCGGAAAACTGACCGACGCGATGCACGCTCAGGTGCTCGCAGGAATTCCGATGGGGCGCGCGGGCACTGCTGATGATGTTGCTGGCTGCGCGCTTTTTCTGGCGTCGGACCTGTCATCTTATTGCACGGGCACCGAGGTCGATGTGAACGGAGGATCACTGATTCACTAACCACCCGCTCTTGCGTGAGGGGCGCGAGAGCATAAAATCTTCACTCAAGGGAGGAACACGATATGAAGATGAAACTGATAACCATTCTGGCGGGCACGACCCTGATTGCAGGCGCGGCGCAGGCCAGTGATGCGGTCTTTGCGCATGGGGAAAACCCGGGCAATCCACGCTATGTCGCAGCCGAAAAATGGGCAGAGCTTTATGCCGATTGCACTGGCGCTTCAGTCAATGTGGCACCTTCTGCGACAATGGGCAATGACGTGGAAATGCTGACGTCGGCCACTGCCGGAATCATTCAGATTACGGCCAATTCGCAAGGTGCCATGAGCCAGATCGTGCCTGAAATTGGCCTGTTGGGCCTGCCGTTTCTGTTTTCCGATCTTCCCAGTGCATGGGCCGTTATGGATGGTGACCTGGGCGAGATGCTGGATGCCCGCGCACAATCGGCGGGGCTGAAGGTGCTGGGCTTTTGGGATAACGGCATTCGCAATATCACGCATCTGTCCAAGCATGTAACAGAACCGGCAGATCTTGCCGGAATGCAGATCCGTACACCACCTGACCAGATGACGATTGATATTTTCGAGGCTCTGGGCGCATCTCCGGCACCTTTGGCGTGGTCGGAACTGCCTACGGCGTTGCAATCTGGGGCGTTTGACGGGCAGGAAAACCCGTTGACGAATATCCATTCCGCGCGCCTGCATGAAATTACGCCTTATGTGACGATCAGCGGCCATAAATACGAATCCACGCCGGTGGTGGCAGGTCTGGCATGGTGGTCGGGTCTGGACGAGGCGACGCAGGCTTGTGCGCTGGATGCCACTGCGGAAGCTGGTGCAATGCAACGTCAGATGTCATTGGATGCCGACGAAGCCTTGCGGCCCGTTATGGAAGCCGAGGGCGCGCAATTTGCGCAAGCCAATCGCGACGCCTTTATCGAGGCCACCGTAGCTGTCTATGACAAATATGCGGCAAACTTCCCTGAGATTGTTGCCGCATTGCGCGACGCCGCGCAGACCGAATGAGCATTTCGGGTGACGACAAGACAAGGGGGCGCTTGCGCCCTCTTGTTCAGGCTGCCTGCTGGATGTCCAAAGGGCTTGATTACAGTGGCAGGGTCATTGCCGTGGCCTGTATGGCGGTGATGTTTGGCGCGCTGTTGCTGAACGTGATCCTGCGCTATGCGTTCGGTACCGGTGTGCCAATGGCCTATGAAATTCATGCCGTTTTGTTGCCGTGGCTGGTCGCCGGGGGGCTGGTGATCGCTGCGGCGCATAACCGCAATATTGCTGTCACCCTGCTGCCTGATCTTTTGCCGGTTGCTGCACGCCGGTGGGTTTTTGCAATGGTTCAGGCTGTCATTCTGGCCATATCCCTGGCAGTAATCTGGACAAGCCAGCCGGTTGTGAGGGCCTCTAGTTTTCAGACCCTGTCAACTTTGGGTGTCAAGCAGGTCTGGGGCTATTCCAGTCTGATCTATGCCTTTGCAGGTATGGGGCTGATTGCCGTGTGCGATCTGCTGCGTCTGCTGACCGGCGACCCATCAATTCTGCCGGATGACAAGGCAGCAAGTTTCAGCTGATCGTGTCATCACGACAACCTCTGGGGGATAAATGCCATGACAGCGCCATTGATCTGGGTGTTCGTATTGCTGCTTTTGTGTTCCGTGCCAGTGGCCTTTGCCATGCTGGGCGGGGTGGCAATGGCGCTTTGGCTGGACGGCAAGCCGATGGCGGTGCTTGCACAGCGGCTTTACACGCCCACACAAAGCTTTCCGATGCTGGCGATACCGTTTTTCATTCTGGCGGGCAACCTGATGATGTCGGGCAAGTTCGGCGTCTATCTGGTCAATACGGCGCGGCTGCTGGTCGGGCGGTTCAAGGGCGGGCTGGGGCAGGTGTCGATCCTTGGATCGGTTATGTTCGGGGGTGTGTCCGGCTCTGCGGTGGCGGATGCATCGGCACTGGGGAACGCGTTGATCCCGGTGCAGAAGAAAGAAGGATATCCGGCAAGTTTTGCCGCAGCAATCAATTCGGCATCGTCCACTGTGTCTGTTCTGATTCCGCCCTCTATCCCGCTTATCCTGTATGGGCTGATTTCAAACGTCTCGATCGTCAATCTGTTCATTGCAGGTATCTTGCCGGGGGTCATGCTGGCTGTTGGCATGATGATCACGGTTGCAATTATTGGTATGCGCCGCGATTTGCCGCGCGCCCCACTGGAAGGCGGGTTTGCGGCGTTCAAGGGCCAGCTGGCCGTGGCAGTGCCCGCGATGTTGATGCCTGTCTTTGTTATTGGCACGCTGCGCTTTGGAATTGCGACACCAACCGAAGTCAGCGTTATGGCAGTCGCCTATGCGCTAATTGTCAGCGCGCTGATCTACCGGGATCTTACATGGCGGGCACTTTGGCAGGCGGCTGTGGCCACGGCCATGATGACTGGGGCGGTGATGATCATCATTATGGCGTCATCTACTGTGCAATGGGTGCTGACTTTTGAACGTGTTCCGCAAAACCTTGCGGCCTGGGTCAGCATGACCCTGTCAGAACCGTGGATGATCATTTTGGCCCTGAATCTGGTCATGCTGCTGGTCGGCGCAGTTCTGGATTTGCCTGCTGCCGTGCTTTTGCTGGGGCCGATCTTTGTAGGGATCGGGCAGGCTATCGGGTTGGACCCTGTTCAGCTGGGGTTGATGATGGTCGTGAACCTGTCGATAGGGCTTTATACGCCGCCGGTTGGCACAACTCTGTTCATCTCTGCTGCCATTGCGCGCGTGGGAATCGGTGCGACAGTGCGTGCATTGCTGCCCTTTTATCTGGTGGCGCTGGGGGTTCTGGCACTGATTTCATATGTTCCTGCACTGACAATCTACTAAAGAAGATTGGGCGCAAGCACCTGCATGTTCTGGATGTCCCCCTGACGAAAATCGCATCCCGCTTGTGCAAGCAACGCGCGGGTGTGGTCGCTGTCCTTCCGGGCCTCGGCGGTGATCCAGTCCAGAAATCGCCTGACGATGCGCCGGTTCAGATGGCGCGGAGGGCAGACAAACCAATAGGACGGAAATTCGATCACCGGACAATCCAGAAAAAGCGGAACCAACTCGCCGCGCGCAAGCTCGCCACGGCACAGAAGGGCATTGTCCAGTGCGACACCCCCGCCTTGCTTGGCCATTTCAATCGACATGGATGACCGGTCAAACCGGAAAGGATAGGCGATATTCTTCAGATCTATCCGGTGCACGGCAAGCCAGACATCCCAGCGATAAACCGTCTTCACGCTGTCGATCAGACGGGCGTGGGGCAAAATCTGTGCTGCACTTTCGCCATGCTGGCGCATGCGCTCGCGATACCCGGGGCTGCAAAGCGGCAATACCAGATCGGACATGACCCGCTCGACGGTCAGCCCGGTCCAGCCGCCCAGCCCGTAACGCAGATCGAAATCCACGGCTTCGGTCTCGAAGGCGGAAAAATCGGGCGTGGCATCGATACGAATGTTCCAGTCAGGGTTTGCTTCAGCAAAACTGGCAATGCGCGGTCCCAGCCACCGCACCCCGAAACTGGGGCTGACGCGCAGCGTCAGGGCGCGGGCATCGCGTTGGCGCGCGATGGAATTGCGGGCATTGCGCAATGCGCTGAATGCCTGCGTTGTGGTCTGGAAAAGGCGATCGCCATCCAGTGTCAGGATCAGACGGCGTTTTTCACGACGAAAAAGACGCACGCCAAACTGGCTTTCCAATACCCCAAGTTGCTGGCTGACCGCCGAGGGAGAAACGCCCAGTTCCTGTGCCGCCTTGGTCACAGTGCCAAGGCGCGCCACGGCCTCGAAATATTCCGTCGCTTTTAGATTTATGTCTCTCATGGAACGGCGCCTTGATCTGGTACATGGGGCGATTTACAGGGCATGCAGTATCCAAGACAGGCAGTTTGGTTCGCGGTATTTTTCTGTGTGCGCTACCCTGTTTCATCGCGCGATCTTGCGCAGATCATGCAGGAGCTTGGCGTCAATGTCGATCATGCGATTTGAACCGCCGGGTGATAAATCATACGAGTCAGCCGCGCCGTGCCAGGGAATGGTGAGAGTTGCCGCTTGCCGGATCTTTGTGATACGCCAGATGCATCGGGATAGCTTGACTACCTGATGCATCTGGTAGGATTGTCGCGCATCATGGCCTAAGGGATTAACATGATCGCATCCTGACAAATCTGACCGACCAGCGAGGTAGCATGCGCACCCAAGATGAACAGCCCGCGTTCCGCGTGTCCAGCGCACAGGCCCGCTATGGCGACAGTGACCCACAGATTGCTTATTTACGCGTGCATTTTGCCCTGATGCGGATCAGTCGTACGCATATGCCCCCGATCGAGTCGCTGCTGCGTGCGCATGGCATTGCCGACCCCATCTGGTATGAAATACTGCTGGCCGCCGAAGAAGCAGGGGAACGGGGGGTGCAGATGCTGGATCTGCAACGCCGCTTGTTCGTGCCGCAATATGCCGTGTCGCGCCATATCGCGCGGATGCAAAATGCCGGGCTGGTTCACCGTAAGGCGGCATCCGGCAAAGGGAGAGGGCAGACTATTTTCGTAACCGATGCTGCGCGCGGGCTGCAAGACCGTGTGTGGAAAGCCTATTCCGACAAGGTGCGCGCGGCCCTTGCGCCAAAGCTGGACACACAAGAAGCCTATGCCTTGCTTGATGTGCTAAACCGCTTGTATCCGTGATACGCGGTGACAGATCGGTTTTTCAGTCCACCGCTGCGGGGCTGCGCTGTTGCATCGGTGGACCGCTTGGTCAGAACCGCAGGGCGGTTGTCAGCGAAAAGCTGCGGCCCGGTTCATAGAATGGTGTTACGCTGTTATAATCTGCACCATAGGTTGCACGATCAGCATATAACTTGTCGAAAAGGTTGTTGACCTCGGCGCGAACCACAAGGCCCTTGACGTAAGGAGAGTGATATTCCGCAAACAGGTTGGCAACGGCATAACCGGGTATTGCACGGTCAGACCCTGCGGCAATGGTCCGATAGGATTGCGCTGCCTGCACACTGCCGCCGAAAGCGAAATCGCTGTTAAGGGGTTGGTGCTGTGCCTCGATTGCCAGAATCCCGCCCAGTGGTGCGCCCAGATCAAGTGCTGCATAACTGCTTGCTGCCTGACCATCCACGTTGACCTTGCTGTAGGAATAGCTGGCACGCATATATCCCCCGTCCCAGCCATAGCCCAATCCCAGATTGAAACCCCGGCTTTGGGCATCGCCGATGGCATTGCCGGCATATACGCTGACGCGGGCATCATTGATCCGTGTCAGAAACAGTTCACCATCAAGGCGCAGATGGTCCGCCTCATAGTCAAACCCGATAGTATAATTTGTGGAACGCGCGGCGCGCATGCCGTTGTAATCCCATGCCGGATTGAAAATGAAATTGTCCTCCAGCGACAGCCCCCCGAACACCGAGGAGGCCCCGGCCCGCAAGCTGAGCGCGTCGGTGAATGCGTAAGCGGCTGATATATTGCCGCTAAAGCCGCTGAAGCTGTTTTGCCATCCGTTCACCCCAGTGAAGTGCTGACGATCAAACCGCAGGCCAAATGACAGTGACAAAGCGTCCGTCGGGTCCAGTCGTGCCTGCGCATAGACGCCGGTATTTCGGGCGGATTCCTTCAGGTCTGCTGTGGCGTTGTCGCGGTAGACGCTGCTGCGGTCATAGTAATCCACACCCGCCGTGACCGACCCCAGATCACCCAGATGGAAGCGGTTTTCTACCTTGCCCGACAGCGTGGAACTGTCGCCCCAACTGGTGCCCAATGCAGGCGAAAATGGCTGGTCCACGCCAACACGCACGCGCGAGCGCCCCAGAACTATGCGCGGGTCCCAAAACCCGTCGGCAGCGGTGTTTTCATAAGAAAAAGAGAATGTGTCGCGTGTCGTGTTATAGCGGCGCGGCTCTCTCGGTGCGCCGACACCAATCATATTCGCGCGAAACGGGCGCAAGGCGTCATCAATCATCCGCAGGCCTGAAAGTTCAAGCCGATGCCCTTCGGGTGTTTCATATGCGAATTTCAGCAGCCCCGATGTCATGTCTGCGGCGCTGCCTGCAACTGTGTCACCTGCCCCAGTGCGATACTCTCGCCCTTCGGCGCGCTTCAGATAGCCCACCCCCTCGAACCCGCCATGCCGCGCGGCCAAAGTGACCGAGCCGCTTGTCGTGCGGCCATTGCTGGCGTATGAAAGCCGCGAATTACCACCGACAGATTTGCCAGCAAGCAAAATATCCGCTGCATCGACGGTTTGCATCACAACCGCGCCAGCCATCGCATGCGGCCCGGAATCTGCCGCTGCCGCACCAGCATCCACGCGGACCGATTTCATCAGGCCGGGGTCAAAGGCGTTTGCGGATGTGTGGTGAAAGATGCGGTTGTTTTGCGAAACACCGTCAAGCGTTACGCCAAGGTTAAGCATATCAACGCCATTCACAAAAATCTTTTGCGCCACGGGTATACCACCGCCAACCGACACAGAGGCGATGCCCGAAAACAGGTCACGCAGGTTGCCCATGCGCGCGCGGTCAAGTTCTGCGTCGGCAACGTAATGACTGTTTCCGCGGTCTGCGGCGTTGCCGTCCGTATCTTGCGCGCGCATGAATGCGGGGTCCAGTACCAACTGGCCCAAATGCAATTCGCCGGACTGCTGCGCATAGGCCGCAGGGCCGTGGGCTATGCTTAGGGCAGTGGTGCAAAGCAATGTGATGAATGCTGCGCGTGGCCGGTTGTAGCCCGGAACAAGGGTGGGGGTCATGGCAAGCTCCTGCTGGAATGGTGGCTTGCTTGGCATCGACCTGGCTGAGGGCGTTTTATGCAATGCCATCATAACATGCAAGTGCATGTTTTGGTGCAAAAGCATCATTCTGTGCCCCGACACTCTTTTGCGCAGCACAGCCCTTCCCGTCGGGTCTATCGCGGCCCCGCCGTCAGGCTGCGCGCGGGGAACGGGGGGGGGGCATGCCAGCAAAGTTTCTTTGCACCACCGCAGATTGTGTATTCTTCAGGAAGACTCTCAGTTAGCGAATAATGGCTGTTTCTGGCGGTCCTTTTTGTCGGCAGCACCCTGTGATACCTGCTTCATGCAGGTCTGATAGGAAAATTGCTGCATTTGTGCCGCGCAAAGCCCGCGCGCCACGCCGGCATTTACACTGTGCGAACTCCGCCCCATCATGGAATGGTGTACATGCCGGTTTTTGAACCGAACGTAGAAAGAAAGATAGAAGGGTCGCATATGGCTGAAGCATTGGTGCTTGAAGGAAAAGGGAAGCTGTCCCTTCGGGATATTCCGTTTCAGCAAAAAGTTGGGCCGCACGATGTCAGGGTTGCCATCCGGACCGTCGGTATCTGCGGGTCAGATGTTCACTACTATACGCACGGAAAGATCGGGCCGTTTGTTGTGCAAGAGCCAATGGTGCTTGGGCATGAAGCAGCGGGGGTCGTGCTGGAAACAGGCACCGAGGTCCGGAATTTGACTGTTGGTGACCGCGTTTGCATGGAACCGGGCATTCCTGATGCAACGTCAAAAGCCTCCAAACTCGGGATTTACAATGTTGACCCGTCCGTAAAATTCTGGGCCACTCCGCCAGTCCATGGCTGTTTAACGCCTGAGGTCATTCACCCTGCCGCGTTCACATATCGCATTCCGGATAATATGAGTTTTGCCGAGGGCGCAATGGTTGAACCCTTCGCAATAGGTATTCAAAGTGCATTGCGCGCGCGGATTCAACCCGGCGACGTTGGCCTTGTCATAGGGGCAGGGCCTATCGGGATGATGACCGCACTTGCCGCGTTGGCCGGGGGCTGCGCGAAGGTATTTGTTGCCGACCTGGCACAGCCCAAACTGGATATCATAGGTGCCTATGACGGGGTCGATACGATTAACATCCGACAGTGTTCTGCCGCAGAGGCGATCGCCGCGGCGACCGGTGGCTGGGGCGCTGACGTTGTGTTCGAATGCAGTGGTGCTGCCGCGGCAGTTCTTGGCTTGCCAGCGCTTGCGCGGCCCGGTGGAACTGTCGTGCTGGTGGGAATGCCGGTAGAGCCGGTCCCCATGGACATCGTCGGTTTTCAGGCCAAAGAGCTTCGGATTGAAACCGTGTTTCGCTACGCCAATGTCTATGACCGCGCGATTGAATTGATAGGGACCGGCAAGGTTGATCTCAAGCCGCTGATATCGGAAACGTTCGCATTCAGGGACAGCATTGCCGCGTTCGGGCGCGCGGTCGAGGCACGAGAGACTGATGTAAAAATCCAGATCGAAATGCCTGCTGGCTGATTGTCCTTTATGGATGTGAGTCACATCCGTATCAGGCGTGATCTGGCCATGTCCGGCAAGATGATGGCCCGCCCGCGAAATGTGACTATTCGCGATAGGATCGTTTTGCCGTCGAATTTCGATATTTAGAGTATGTTGCTCAAAAGTGGGAACCGGTTTTGAGCTTCTCGAACATGCGAAATCAATAAGTTAGAGCATATCTCGTGAATGCGAATGAGCGTGATATGCGCTAGGGGCCGTCTGGTAATCCGCAGCCCCGCCGGTCGCTTGCGCTGAAAACTGTCCCGTTTGGAATTTATTTCGCCGATCCGATAATTCTATCGCCGCTCTCGGGTGTCAGAAAGGCAGGGAACACAGGCCTGAATCTGATGCAAAACACGAACGACGAAACACCACATATGCGCGAAGCGCTGGAATGGCTGGTCAGGCTGCGCGACGAGCAATGCGAAGATGCTACCCGATCAGCATTCAACCGCTGGCTTCAGTCCGGGCCAGAGCATCGCGCCGCATGGGCAGAGGCAGAGGACCTTTGGGCAAGTTTCGATCCGGTTCGTCATGAAATGGTTGCCTTGCGCAAAAGGGACAAGGCGATAAACCGTCGCCATGCATTGGGCGTTCTGGCAGGTGCTGCGGTGACGGGAGCCGCCGGTTGGCATGTCACCCGTCCCGGGTTTCGCGCCGACAAACAGACAGCAGCAGGCGAGACCCGCAATATAACGCTGGCAGACGGGTCGCGGGTCAATCTGGGCGGTCGTTCGGCCTTTGCCCTAGATTTTTCGCCGGATCACCGCCGGTTATCCCTGCTGCGCGGAGAGGCGTATTTTTCCATTGCGCCCGATGCGCACCGCCCTTTTTCAGTGTCGGCAATGGGGGCGGAGATTGATGCAGCGGGCGCGGGTTTCAACCTGCGCATCTGGTCGGACAGGGCACAGCTTGCCGTTGCAACGCATAAGGTGGCCATCAGGCAGCCCAGTGGCATGCCGGTTCGCGTGAATGCAGGGTGGCAGGCCAGCTTTGACCACCGGCAGGTATTTGCGAAAACGGAAGTTGATGAAACCGAAATAGGGGCGTGGCGACGGGGACAGCTTATCTTCCGGTCTGTGCCCTTGCAGGATGTGGTTGATGAACTTGCACGGTATCGTGGCGGGCGGATTGCGGTATTGGGCAAAGCAACCGCGCGTATTCCCATCACTGCCGTGTTCGAGGCGGATCACCCCGATGACGCGCTTAGAACCATTGCGGATTCGCTTGGCCTGACCTTGATTGATTTTCCCGCGAATGTGGCCGTTCTCTATAGTTGATAATTTTTATCAAGCTTTATAATTACCTTCCTCCTCTCGCGGGTCTGTTCATATGAGGGCGCATGAAACGCCTTCCGGGACAGACAAGAACGAGGAAGGAATTAACCGGATGAGAGCCGCGACACCCAGATGCGCGCCTGCGCGCCAGATTGCCACGATTTTGCTGCTGAGCACATCATTGACGGGACCTGTCGGCGTATCAGGCGCCTTTGCACAAGAAGCGGCAGCGACGCACAGCTATGCCATCGCACCGCAACCGCTTTCGACGGCTTTGGTGCAGTTTTCGCGGGCAAGCAACCTACAGGTTTTCGTAGATGACCGGATCACTGCGGGTTTGCAAAGCAACGCTGTAAATGGTGCTCTCAGTGCAGATGTGGCATTGGCCAGATTGCTGTCGGGCAGTGGGCTGAATTATCGCTTCACCAATGCAAACACGGTCACCATAACGGGCGGGCCGGTCGCGACGCCGGTTGATGATTTAGCGCCCGATGGCACGATTCTGCTGGACCCGATCACGGTGATCGGGGGCACGGGGCAGGCGGCCGTCTATACCACACCCGGCGCGGTGGCCAATATTCCGGGCGAGCGGATTGAACGTTTCCGTGGCAGCAGCCCGGCAGATATGTTCCGAAGCACACCCGGGGTTTCCTCTGGCGAGGCCCGCAATGGTGCAGGCGCCATTGATCCAAACATCCGCGGTATGCAGGGGATGGGGCGCGTGCAGACCACTGTGGACGGCGCAGAGAATTCCTTGCTGGTCTATCAAGGATATCAAGGGGTTTCCAACCGCAGCTATGTCGATCCGGATTTCATAGCTGGCGTGGACATTGAAAAAGGCGCGAATATCAGTTCGTTCGGTAATGCAGGCAACATCGCCATGCGGACGGTTTCCGCCGAAGATATTGTCAGACCTGGGCGCAAGACAGGGTTTCGTTTTAATGTCGAAGCAAGCGGCAATACGTCTGACCCTGTGGCAGGCAGCAGGTCCGGCTACACCGTCACCAACCAGCCGCGAGAGGTGGGAACCGCCGTCGGTTCGCCAACTGGCATGAACCGACCTTCGGCCCTGAAGCCCACAAGCAGCTCGTGGTCCATGATTGGTGCGATACAGGACAGAAATTTCGACTTTCTTGCAGGATATGCCAGACGGGAACGCGGCAACTACCATGCAGGCACCAAAGGCCCCGCAGTAACGCCGGTGTTCACCGGCCCGCGAGAGCGTTGCTGGTTCACCACCTGTTTTCCGGGTGAGGATTACCTCGACTATGTCGAACTTGAGGGAATCGCCCCCTACCGCGCAGGCGAAGAGGTGCTGAACAGCCAGTCCGCAACCGAAAGCTGGCTGATCAAAAGCGGCCTGAGCTTCGGGGACGGTCATAGCCTCAGGCTGAGTTATACCGGGTTTCGTGGCGAGAATGGCGATGTCATGGCCAGCCGCCAGACCCTGACCGACGGCAGCGCAACGCAACGCGAACAGATGACCGAAACGGATCTGGACAGTGTCAGCCTGCACTACAGCTGGCGTCCTGCGGAAAGCAATCTGATCGATTTTCGGGCGTCATTCTACTGGACAGGGCTGGAACAGCGGAACGCACCACGGGGCGGGGGGCGTGATCCGGTCTCGGTCGGTTTGCCTGCGGATTTCCTGCCCGGTTCCAAGACAGAAATGATGGGGGCGGAACTGTCCAACACATCGCGCCTGTTCACCGGCATGGGCAATGTCAAACTGGAATACGGCGTATCGTGGCGCATGGAAGATACACGGCCAATTCCGGGAACGCGGGACGTGGAAACGTGGCTTGATCTGCGCGACGCCCGCCGTCACGAGGCTTTGGGATATGTGCGCGCCGAATGGGAGGCGAATGACTGGCTGACATTGACCGGCGGGCTGCGATATCAGCATTACTGGTCCAGGGACCGCAATATTGATCCCTTCCTTCCTCGCCGCGGCTATACCTATGGCGCAAAACTTGATGGTGGCGCGTGGGGCGGCTCGTTGGGGGTGGCGGCAGATGTGACGCCAAATCTGCAAGTCTACGCAAACTACTCCAACACGGCGCGCATGCCCAACCTGTTTGAATCCTCATCGGCGTTTTCTTTCAACGTGAATGCGAACGCCCGTCCTGAACGCTCGCGGAACTGGGAGATTGGCGCAAACTATACCCATGACGGGGTGTTCACGGCAGATGACAATATTCGCGTGAAGCTGGGGTATTTCAACTCTACTGTAGATGACTATCTGGCGCGGGTCGTCACAACGCAGCCTTTCTTGATTGAGATAAACAATATCCACAAAGCCCGTTTTGCGGGCCTTGAACTGGCCACAACCTATGAAACCGGCGGGTTCACGGCAGATTTTGCGGCAAACTACTACACCAAGGTGGAATTCTGCCGCACGGCGTCCACCTGCGAGGGCAAGTCGCTTTATGGTGACTATGCGACAAATCAGGTGCCGCCGAAATACAGCCTTAGCCTGTCACTTACTCAGAAGCTGATGGATGACCGTCTGACGCTTGGCGGACAGGTCACCCGTACGGGCCGTCGCGCCATCGGGCATGGGGATGTGACCGCCGCCGGTGCATCGAGCTTCATTTCGCTGGTGGATTGGGAAGCCCATACATTGGCGGATGTGTTTGTCGAATACAAAATCAGCGATTCAGTGAACGCACATTTCAGGGTCGAGAACCTGACCGACGCGTTCTACGTCGATCCGCTTAGCCTTGTGACCCAGCCGGGGCCGGGCCGCACGTTCTCCGCCGGATTGAGAATGCAATTCTGAACCGCTTTTCTGGCAGGTTCCGGCCTGCCCGATGCCCTTCATAAAGGTATACCATGTCGCATGATCCAGCGGTTCTGTCCGCATCCCCTGCCATCGTTTTGAAATCCACCCGCCCGCTGTCAGACCGCCTTCGCGCAGCGACGCACAACACACATGAGGGCGTTGACAGGTCCATCATGGCCGCGCGCCCGTTTGAGAGCGTCAGGAGTTATCGCGGCTTTCTGTGTGTTCAGCACGGGATACACCGTGAAGTGTCCGCGCTATACACACGCGCTGATCTGGCGGCATTGTTTTCCGATATGTCCTTACACTCTCGGCTGAATGCGGTTGAACAGGACCTGGCTGATCTGGGGCTTGCCGTGCCGTCATATGGCACCGCGCCGGATGGGGGCGTGGCTGCTTTGCCACAAGCGCTAGGTTGGCTCTATGTTGTCGAAGGCTCCAATCTTGGCGCTGCGTTTTTGCTGAAATACGCCAAAGCAATGGGCCTGTCAGAAACCCACGGCGCCCGGCATCTGGCGGAACCCCCGCAGGGGCGCGCGCGGTATTGGCGGGCCTTCAAGGGGGGGCTGGACCGCATTGCACTGTACGGGGCGGACGAGCAGCATGCCATCGCTGGTGCTGAAGCAGCGTTTGCTCATGTGCGGGAACTGGTCGCACAGCACCTGACCTGATTAATGCATGTTACTTCCGGCCTGTTCGTGCGCGTGCATGGCACAGACGGACGGCCCAACCCGAAGAGAATATCCTTGTCCTACAGACTTTCGCTTTCGTTTTCCGTGGCAGCGGCGCTTTGTGCGCTAAGCCTGATTCTGACCTGTCCAGCCATCGCGCAGGAGGGGGGGACGCCCAATGTCACACCCCAAGGACAGGATGAACCGCGTGCTGTGGTCCCATCCGCTTCAGCCACTACGGATGGGGCGCCGCAAGATGATCCTGCCTTGGTTCTGTTTCCACTGGAAAGCACGACGCCGGACCCCGCGCAGGCCGGCATTCCAGCGCCTGAACAGAGGATCACACAAGACCCGTTTCCCGCGCCCCTGTCTGACCCTGTGGGTGCGGTCCGCTGGTTGCTGACGCAAACAGAAAGCGAGGCGCATGATCTGTCGCCCATTGGCATGTATCGCGGGTCCGATATTGTGGTGAAGCTTGTGATGCTGGGGCTGGTTTTCGCTTCACTGGTGACATGGACCGTCTGGCTGGCAAAAACGCTGGAGCTTTGGGGGATGCGGGCACGGGCGCGGTCTGCGCTGAAGGTGCTGGCACGATCAAGCACCCTGAACGAGGCGCAGAACCGGCTGAAGGCGGGGCGCGGCATTGTCGGGCATATGCTGGCCGAGACAGTGCAAGAGGTAGAGCAGTCGCTGCCCGCCCTGCATCATGCAGGCGGAGCGGGCCTGAAAGAGCGTGTTGCCGCTGCCCTAAGCCGGAGCGAGGCGCAGGCGGCGCGGCGCATGGCGCGCGGCACCGGCGTTCTGGCAACCATCGGTTCAACCGCGCCTTTTGTCGGGCTTTTCGGGACAGTCTGGGGGATTATGAACAGTTTCATCTCAATCGCCGAAAGCAACACCACCAATCTAGCCGTCGTCGCCCCGGGGATTGCCGAGGCGCTTCTGGCCACAGCACTTGGGTTGGTTGCAGCGATCCCGGCGGTGGTGGTTTACAACATGTTTGCGCGTTCTATCGCGGGCTACCGGTTGCTTATTGGCGACGCGGGGGAACGGATCACGCGACTGGTCAGCCGCGATCTGGACCGTCGGCTGGTGCCAGAACCGGTCGTAGCGCAGGCGGGGGGCTAAGGCGTGGCTGGTGGAATCAGGGAAAGCGCCGATGATCTGGCAGAGAATGCAGAAATCAACGTCACGCCCTTCATTGATGTGATGCTGGTGCTACTGATCATTTTCATGGTGGCCGCACCTTTGTCGACCGTGGATGTCGCAGTGGATTTGCCGGGATCGACGGCACAACCCGCCGAACGCCCCGACGAGCCACTTTACCTGACGGTGCAGGCGGATCTGTCGCTGCATCTGGGCGATGCGGCGGTTGCGCATGACACGCTTGCGGCCGAGGTTGATCGCATCACCGACGGCAATCGCGACACTCGGATTTTTTTGCGGGCAGACAAAAGCGTGGATTACGGCGCATTCATGGAGGTTATGAACCTGTTGCGCGGTGCCGGTTACCTGAAAATCGCGCTGGTCGGGTTGGAACAGTTGGCACAGGCGGCGGAGGAAACCGGTGAATGAACGACGGCGGGTCCGATGGCTGGGCGACGCGCTGTTATGGACCGGCGCGGCCCTAGCTGTCATGTCTGCCCATGCTGGCGCAGTCATCTGGGCAACACGTGCCCTGCCCATGGTTGCCGCTGACAGCCCGCCCCCTGCGATCATGATCGAACTGGCCCCGATGACCGAGGCGACGGAGACGCAGGAAACAGTGCTTTCCCAGGACATACAGGACGCACAGGCAAGTGCGCCCGCGCAGGCCGTAGCGATACCCGAACCAGAACCCGTAGAAGAAGAAGTTGAAGAAGAAATAACCGAAGACCCGCAGCCCGATGAGGTGACGCATGAAGCAGAGGTGGTGTTGTCCGTGTCCCCGCGCCCCAGACCGCGCCCGCAACAGGTTGCGGTGACACAAACCGCACGGCAGAATCCGCAACGTGACCCTGCGCCCCCCGTGCCGCAGCAGACAGCGGCCTCTCAATCTTCGGTCAGGGCGCAGAACCAGCAGGCGCAACACTCCACCCGCAATGCCGCCCGACAATCTGCGCAAGGGGCGGGCCGCAGCATCAGCCCCGTGCAATGGCAATCGCGGTTGCTGGCCCATCTGGAACGCCACAAACCCCGTTCGCGCGGGGAACAGGGGCAGGCCCATGTCACCTTTCAGATTGATGCGGCAGGAAATGTCTCGGCCATCCGGCTGTCACGTTCATCCGGTCGCGCCGATGTCGATCAGGCCGCAACAGACCTTGTGCGTCGCGCATCCCCTGTTCCCGCGCCGCCCCCCGGTGTGCAAGGCACCATCACCGTGCCGGTCATGTTTTCAAGGCGGTAAGCGTGGCGTGGCGATGCGCCCCTGCCAGCGCAGATGCGACAGAATTCACCGCATTGCGTTGCGCAAATCCGCAAGCGCGTTCACGATCTGAACCATTACGGTATTGCGTGAAATGCCCAATCGTGCCGCGATCTGATTATAGGTGAGTTCCTCAAATCGGTGCAGAATGAATATCTCGCGGCGGCGGGGTGGCAATGCCATGATTGCTTTCAGGGTATTTGCAAGCGTCTGGCGGGCAATCAACGTCATCTCGGTCGATGGGCGTTCATCGCTCATCGCCTCCAGCATCTCGTTCTCGCAGGGCAGTTCAACGCCTTGACGCAAGTGACGCATGTGGTTCAGGGCAAGGTTGCGGGCAATCCGTGTCAGATAGGCTTCATACGATCTGATGTCGTGATCTGTATTTCCGGCGATCAACCGCAGGAAGGCATCCTGCACCAGTTCCTCGGCGGTGGCACGGTTGCCTGTCAAACGCATGACAAGTCGTCGCAAGCGCCCACGCTCGGCGATGTATATCTTATCGATCTGAGAGGTTTTGATCATTATTCCAGCCAGCAGGAAAAAGGAAACTAGCTGGCTGTCAGAACAACATGGCTACGCATTGGATATCGTGGACGGCTGCTATTGGCAAGATTGTCCCGGACAGGATGAACAGGACGATGTTAATTTAGCACTACATTTGCACGTTTTCATGGCTATCCGCAAAGATGCCCCCCAAAGGGGGGTGTTCGGGCCGATACCGCGCGAACTGACGCCCACCGTCACAATATGGCAGTGTTCTGCACGGTCGTTCCGGTGGGAATGCGGCGTCCTTAAGCGGCGTTTTCTGCGGCCTCATAGATTTTCCGAATGTCGTCCTGCGTCAGATCGACGGGGTTCCAATCCAGTAGCCTGCGGATGGCATGTGCATCTTTGGCCAGCGACCCAAACGCGTCGTCAGGCACACCATGCGCGGATAACGTCATGTCAACGCCCAAGGATTCGCAATAGTGTCGTGCGACCCTGCGAACCTGCGCAATGTCTGATACCGGTTGCCCAAGTGCTGTGCAGATGGAAAGCGTTTTTTCAGGGGTCGCGGGTGCATTTACCGCCAGCGTGTGCGGAAATATCAGCGTATTGGCCAGCCCGTGCGGCAGGCCAAAGCGTGTGCCCAAAGGATAGGCCACGGCATGCCCTGCGGTGGTATTGACCGGACCAAGGCAAATGCCCCCGTAAAATGATGCCAGCGCAAGACCTGCCCGCGCTTCCAGATCGGTGCCATCGGCTACGGCGCGGTGCAAATATGCCCCGACCAGTTTGATCCCTTCCATAGCGTATGCGTCAATTACGGGGTGTGCCCTTTTGGATGTGAATGCCTCGACGCAATGGGCCAGGGCATCAATCCCCGTGGTCGCGGTGATGGGCGCGGGCACCGATACGGTCAGGGTTGGGTCAATGATTGCCAGATCAGCCAGCAGATGCGGGCTTTCGGTGGCAATCTTGGCATGGGTTGTCGGGTCGGTGATCAATGCCCGTGTTCCCACCTCGGAACCGGTTCCGGCGGTTGTTGGAACCTGCACCAACCCCAGCTTTCGTTTTGGCGCGCGTCCTGGACCGGAGATGTCGTCAAGCGTCAGGTCACTGGCGGCCAGAACAGCCACCAGTTTGGCCAGATCCATCGCCGAGCCGCCGCCAAACCCAATAAGCACATCCGCGTCCGCCACTTGCGCAAGTGCCGCTTCCAGCATGCGCAGATCAGGCTCGCCGCGCACCTCGCCGAAAACGGCAGCAGCATCGATGCCCAGCAGGCCGACACGCGCCGCGTTCACCGGATCAGCCACGACAAACGGGCGCCGATACCCTTGGTCCTGAACCCATGCAGGCAGTGTCGACAGCGTATCTGATCCGAATCGGACAGTATGCGGGCGGTTCAGTTCTAGCGCCGTGTCGAGGGGTAGCATGTGATCACTCCAGCTTGATTCTGTTCTGTAAACCTGTAAATAGGTAAGCCGTATTGGAACGATAACTAGGTCAATAATTTACAACCTGTCAACAGCAATTCACGACAGTTTGCGGTCAGAAAAAAGTTCAAAAAGAGAAAATCAAAAGAACCAGAGTATACTGTATGTATTAAAATCAGTATCTATTGTATGTATCTGCGAGTGTTTGCCATCGCGGTGGGGCCGAGGGTGGCCGGGGGCGTTCTGTGCAATGCTGACATTATCTATTAACAACTTATCAACATTATTTCACGTTCCAGCAGGAGAGGCGGCGTGGGGAGCATGGCTGTGGCGGCAATTCGTGAAAGCAAAAGCGATATGATCATCGCTGTTGGTTTGCTGGCGTTCAGTGGCTTCGCCGCGTGGCGCACATTGGGGATCAGGCGCGGATTTGGCAGCTCTATTGCCGGGCCTTCATTCCTGCCATGGGTGATGATTGCGCTGTTGGTGCTGCTGTCGGTTGCGTTGCTGGTGCGCGCAGGACTGTCGGCCCGCAAATCTGCTGATGCGCCCGTCATTGCATTGCCGGACCGTGCGACGGCCTTGCGGCTGGCAGGCTTTGTGGTGCTGCTGGCAGGGTATGCGGTTGCGTTTTTTCCAGTGGGCTATCTGTGGTCAACGCTGGCGGCATTCGTGTTGGGCCTTTGGCTGATCGGAGAGCGCAAGCCCATGATGCTGTTAGGTTTTCCGGTAGCCATGACCGCCATCATATATTTCCTATTCACGAAGCTGCTGTCTGTCTGGCTTCCATAAGCACGTATCATCAAAACAGGAGGAAACTTGATGAAAAAGGCGATTTCACTTGCCGCGTTGGTCGCGGCAACCCTGCCGGGGGCGGCGCTGGCTGATTTCCCTGTGCGCCCCATTCAAATGATCGTTCCCTATGCCGCGGGCGGGTCCACCGACCTGACCGTGCGCATTGTGGCCGAAACGTTGGAGCGGCTGTATCCGGGCACCACTGCGGTGGTACGCAACCAGCCCGGTGGCGGTGGCGGGATTGGCACGTCGGCTGCAGTGAATGCACGCAGTGACGGCTATACGCTGGGCGCAGGCGCACAAGGTCCGATTGCAATTCTTCCGCATCTTGGCGGAACTGATTACAGCATCGATGATGTCGAGTTTGTAGGTCTTTATGCGCGGTCCCTGCAAGTGATGGTGGCCTGTGCGAATGCGCCGTTTGACGATTATGACAGCTTCATTGCGTCGGCTGCCGAACGCGCGCCGCAGATTGGCAATTCGGGCGCGGGCGGCGCAAACCATATTTCCGCCGAAGCCTTCGCGCAAGCGGCAGGTATCGCAGTTGAATCCATCCCCTTTGGCGGATCATCCGAAGCGCGGACTGCCTGTATCGGCGGGCATATCCACGCCATGGTCGCATCCCCTGCCGAGGCCCTTTCTGCGGTCGACTCCAATCAGATGACGCCACTTTTCGTGATGGAAGACGAACGTATTGACCTGTTCCCCGAAACGCCTACCGCCGTGGAAAAAGGTGTGGATTTCACATGGTCGTCCTACAAGGGCATCATCGCGCCCAAGGGTATCGACGATGCGACCCTGAACTGGCTGCGCACCGCCATTGCAGACGTCGTGGCCGACCCGCAATTCATCGAGGTTATGACCGAGATGGGCGAATTCGTCACATATGAAGACGGCCCTGCCTTTGAGGCGCGCGTCAGGCGCGATGGCGACATGGCGCATTCGGTGCTGGATGCGTTGGATATGCTGGGCGTGAATAACTGAAGCGCGCCTGATCAATGCGGGGGGCGGCGTGTGCGCGGCCGCCCCACTGTTATGTTTTCCTGCACTAGGAAAGTCCGATGATGGAAACGATCGCCTATCTGGCCCCGCTGCTGCAACCTCAGGTCTTTGGTATCATTGCGTTGGGTGTCCTTGGGGGTATCTTGATTGGCGCCCTGCCGGGACTGACGGCAACCATGGGCGTGGCGCTTCTTATCCCGCTGACATTTGGCATGTCGCCGGTCATGGGGCTGAACATGCTGATCGGCATATATATCGGCGGCATTTATGGCGGCTGTGTATCGTCAATCCTGTTGCGCACGCCGGGCACGCCTGCATCTGCGGCGACAGTGCTGGACGGCTATCCGATGGCCGCGCGCGGCGAGGCAGGGCGCGCACTTGGTATGGCGACAGTGGCGTCTACGATTGGTGGGCTGATCGCAGCAGTCGTTCTGGCAACGCTGGCCCCGCAACTGGCAGGAATTGCGCTGAAATTCGGGGCCGCAGAATATTTTGCGCTGGCCTTGTTTGGACTGACCATCATTGCCAGCCTGTCAGGTGATCTGCTGAAGGGCGCGATTTCCGGTGTGCTGGGCATACTGATCTCGACGGTGGGTGCCGATCCGATTGCGGGTGTCATGCGTTACACATTCGGCATACAGGGCTTTGCGTCCGGTTTTGCGTTCACGCCTGCGCTTATCGGGCTTTTCGCCCTGTCAGAGGTGTTCACCCAGATTGAACGGATGGCCAAGCAGGAACCGGCCGTGGTGCTGGTCAAGGGGCGCTGGCCATCGCGGCAGGATATGCGTGACAGCAAAGGCGCGCTTGTGCGCGGTTCGCTGATTGGCACGCTGATCGGGATTATTCCCGGCACCGGATCTGGAACTGCCTCATGGATTTCCTATAACGAGGCGCGCCGCAGTTCCAAAACCCCTGAAAAGTTCGGCACCGGCTATGCCCCCGGAATCGCCGCCACCGAAAGCGCGAACAATGCTGTTTGTGCGGCGGCCCTGATCCCGCTATTGGCCCTTGGCATTCCCGGCGATGTGGTGACAGCGGTTCTGATGGGTGGGCTGATGATACAGGGACTGGCCCCCGGCCCTATGCTGTTTCAGACCAACCCTGATGTCATCGTGGGAATATTCGGCGGCACCTTTCTGGCAACGATTTTCATGTTCGTGTTCGGGATGGCGTTGATCCCTGTCTTCGCGCGCATCCTGATGGTGCCGCGCAGGTTGCTGACAATGTCCATCGTGATTTTTTGCTATATCGGGGCGTTTTCCATCAACCTTAACCCTGTTGACCTGTATACGATGGTGGGTTTCGGTGTGCTTGGCTGGGGCATGCAGAAATTCGGGTTTTCGCAGGCTGCATTATGCATCGCACTGATCCTTGGGCCGATGATGGAATCCAATCTGCGGCGCGGCATGTTGCAGACAGGTGATAATATTCTCGCCTTCATCTCTGGTCCGATAACGCTGTTTTTCCTTGGCCTTGCGCTGTTTTCCCTGTTCGGGCCGGTGATTGCCCGTCATTTGGCGCAGGCCCGTATCCATAAACCGAACTGACGGAGTGTCTGTATGAAACGCAACGCCCATGTTGCCCTTGTAACCTGCTTTCATGAAGATGAAACCATTAACTATGATGCCACACGCGCGCAGGCACGCCGTCAGGTTGCGGCAGGAAATGACCTGATGGTCTGTGGGACGAACGGCGATTTCAGCGCCCTGACCCAAGCTGAAAAGATTCGTCTGATCGAAGAAGTGGCGGATGAGGTGTCGGGCCGTGTGAAGATCATCGCCAATATCGGCTGCCCGTCCACGTATGAAACCTTGCAAATCGCGCGGGCCGTGGATGGTTTGCACCTGCACGGGCTGTCCGTGATCACCCCCTATTTCATTGCCTGCACACAGGACGGGCTGGAACGCCATTTCACATCCATCGCGGATGCTGTGACAACCCCTGTTTACCTGTATGACATACCCGCCCGCACCCAGAACCATATTGAACCGGAAACTGCGCGGCGGCTGGCCGGTCACCCGAATATTGCCGGAATAAAGGATTCCGGTGGATCAACCGAAACAGTGCTGGAGTATCTGGCCATCGCCCGTGATGTTCCGGGGTGTGAAGTGTATTGCGCCCCCGATCATCTGGTTCTGTGGGGGTTGGAGCAGGGCTGCGCCGGGGTTGTGTCGGGGCTGGGCAATGTTGCACCTGATGTGTTGGCGGCCATCGTTGCGGGCTTTAATTCCGGCGATCTGGATGCGGCACGCCATGCGCAGGACAATTTCGCAGGTTTGCGCAAGGATCTGTATGCGCTGGGGTTCCCGCCTGCGCTGGTCAAACGCGCACTTTATATGAATGATCCGTCAGTGGGTTTGTCACGCCAACCAGCCCTGTTGCCCGACCCGCAACAGGACAAGGCTATTGTCGCGATATTGCAGGCACGCGGGTTGCGGCCATGACAGTTATTGTCACCACATCGCCGGGTTTTGGCAAACATGGCAGCGTGCCGGGCATAATCGCGCAAAAAGGCTGGACGCTTATTCGCTGCACAGACCCCGACCTGCATGATGGCGGGGTATCGCGATATATAGGGGATGCGGATTATCTGGTTGTCGGGCTGACGCCGGTGACTGCGGACACGCTTGTCGGCGCATCGCGGTTGAAAGCGGTTCTCAAGCATGGCGTGGGGACAGACAATATCGACATTTCCGCCTGTAATGCGCGGGGCCTGCCAGTGTGCAACACGCCTGCCGCCAATGCCGATGCGGTGGCGGAACTGGCCCTTGGATTGATGTTTTCGCTGGCGCGTTTCATCCCGCAGGGCCACGGGTCAGTCATATCAGGGGGCTGGAACCGGCGCGTGGGCAGCCAGTTGGGAAACAAGGTTCTGGGCATTGTCGGCTTGGGCAATATCGGCAAGCGGCTGGCTGTGATGGCGCGCGGGCTGGGTATGCGTGTTGTGGCAACAGACCCATTTGCCGACATGGATTTTGCGCGCGACCACATGATCACCCTGATGGATCTGCCCGCGCTGCTGGGGCAGTCGGACTATGTATCGCTGCATGTATTTGGTGGCCCTGACACTGCGGCCCTTATCAATGCAGCGACACTTGCGCAGATGAAACCGGGGGCGCGGCTGATCAACCTTGCGCGCGGCGAAGTGGTCGATCTGGATGCGGTTGCCGCCGCACTTCAGTCCGGCCAGTTGGGTGGCGTTGCGCTGGACGCCTTCGTAAGCGAACCTCCGGATGTCAGCCATCCGGTTTTTTCGCACCCCAACGCTGTATTCACCCCGCATTCGGGCGCCGACACCCAAGAGGCTGTTGAAAATGTCGGGCTGATGGTGTTGCAGGATATTGCCACGCTGGAACAAGGCCATTTGCCAGACCGCTGCCTGAACGCCAACGCCCTGCACGCACGCGATTCACGAACTGGAGCATAGTATGAACACGACCCCCATTGTCATTACCATGGGCGATCCATCCGGCGTTGGCGCAGAAGTCACCGTCAAGGCAATGGCCGCGCTGCCCGCGCAGCAGCGCGCGCGCTATGCCGTCATCGGGGATTTGCCAACGCTGTCGCGTGCGGTAGATGTGTGCGGCCTGTCGCTTGCTTTGTCGCCGTTCGACCAACCCACGGCCATGGGTGCGCTGCGCGTGCTTCATGTGGATGTGCCGGATTTGCCGGGGCAGTTTGGCATCTTGTCCCCCGCCTGTGGCGAAGCATCCTTTCGCTATATTGAAACCGCTGTGAAACTGGCCATGGCGGGGCAGGCGCAGGGGATCGTGACCGCCCCGATCAATAAGGAAGCGCTTAACCTTGCCGGTCATCACTATGACGGGCACACGGGCATGCTGGCCCACCTGACGAATGCGGGGTCCAGCTGGATGCTGTTGGCATCGCCCACGCTGAATGTGTTGCATGTATCGACCCATGTATCCCTAAAGGATGCAATCGGTCGCGCAACACCCGAACGCGTCCGCGACACAATCCGCATGGGGCACCGTCATTTGCAGCGTATGGGGCTGGAAAACCCGCGGATCGCGGTTGCAGGCATCAATCCCCATTGTGGCGAAAATGGTCTGTTCGGGCGCGAGGATGATGCACAGATCGCGCCGGGTGTCGCCGCCGCGCGCGCCGAGGGGATCAACGTTGCCGGACCCATTTCCGCCGATACGGTTTTTCACCGCGCAAATACCGGTGCGTTTGACCTTGTCATTGCACAATACCACGATCAGGGGCATATCCCGATCAAGCTGATTGCATTTGATACGGCCGTCAATGTGTCCCTGGGCTTGCCGATTGATCGCTGTTCAGTCGATCACGGAACGGCCTTCGACATCGCAGGCAGCGGGCGCGCAAATCATGTGAACATGCTGGCCGCGCTGGACTATGCAGGTAAGCTGGCGGTGTCGGGCCGCTAGAGCATATCACGTTCATTCGCATTCACGAGATATGCTCTAACTTATTGATTTCGCATGTTCGAGAAGCTCAAAATCGGTTCCCAGTTTTGAGCAACATGCGCTGGTTCATATGGCGCGCAAATATGACTGAATGCGCGCCAGCGTCCGGAACTGTCAGGTGGCGGGGGGGTGGTCTTTCATCCTTAGATCCAGCAGCCCCCCACCAAACAGGCGGTCGCGGGAATGCTCCAGATGTGTGCGCATCAGATTTGCGGCCAACGCGCCGTTTCTGGCGCTTATGGCATCAAAAATGGCGGCATGTTCTTCCAGCACTTCCTGAAGTGCCACCGCCCCATCCGTCATAAGGGATTCGCCATGCATGCGCATTCCAACATAAATATGTTCGCGCAAGGCGCGCATTGATGCTTCAAAATACTGGTTATTCGCGCCTTTGGTAATTGCCATATGAAACGCAAAATCAGCATCCTCGCGGTGTTCCCGGCTGCCGGTCGCCATGCGCATCATATCCAGCGCGTGTTCTATTTCATCAAGTACTGCCTTGTTCTGACGCAATGCAGCGCATTCTGCGGCAGCCGTTTCAATTGTGATGCGAAATTCGTAGCAGCGTTGCACATCGGCCAGTGTTTCGACCCGCGCAAACCCAACCGGTTTGGACGCCGCCGCACGAACAAAATTTCCAGCACCTTGCCGCGAATAGATGATGCCTTCACTGCGCAGCTTCTCAAGTGCAATTCGCAAAACAGGCCGCGAGACACCCAATTCGCCAGACAGCGTATTTTCCGACGGCAAGCGTTGGTTTATCGCGTAATCGCCGTTTGATATGCGACTATAAAGCGCGAAATAAACCCTGTCTGACAAGGTTGCTTTCGGTTTCTCAACACCGCCGGAAGTACGAGGGACAGACACAGGAAATGTGGCCTTTCATCAAGAGTTTGTGGCTGGCAGCCTAAACATATCGGCGATTTCCGCAAGCGTGTCCGGCCCGCCAAATCCACCCGATTTTGAAATCAAACGTAGGCCCGGATACCCGTCCAGCAACTGTGATACCGGCACACCAGCCTGCAATTCCGCATCAACCCGCAAAAGCCGTGCCCCAAGCTGGCGCAAAATGGCAGCAGCAGTTTCCCCGCCACATGCCAGCAGATTTGCAGGCTGGTGCAGCTTTATGAATTGCGCAATTCCGCGCGCAAATTCCGCGCCTGCGATTTCAGGCGCAACAGGCACCGCCCGCTTGTTGGTCATTTGAATGACCGACAAGCGCGCGGAAGGTATGGCAGGTACGGCCCCGTTCGGTGCAGCTGTGACATTTAGTGGTGCCAGCTGATCAAGTGTAACCGGATCACGCGAGCCGATTGCGAAAACCGATGACCCCGAAAAGGGTTTCAGTGTGGCAGGCTTGACATCCGGGTGCATCCTGCACGCCAACGCATCGGCCAGACCCGCAGCCCCGACAAACAAGGTTGTTGCTGGATTGCAATCACGCAAAGCGGCGTTCAGATCATCCGCGTTTTGCGCGTCGGTCACATGGCTTCTGTCCAGCCCAAGTTTTCCGGCGATATCAAGCGGGGCGCTTACACCAGCCCCTTGCAGATAGCCGTCTTTTACAACCCGACCCAGCCGCGGAACAGCAGGGCAGACCAGCAATTCGGGGCGTGCAAAGGCCAGCATGGACATTTCAGCCCGCAGATGCCCCTTCAGGCGGCTGTCAATTTTCTTGAACAGGACCGCATCGCGCCACCGGGGCATGCCCTGAATGGTATCTAGCACGCCGGACAGGCGAATTTTCATCTGTTTTTCGGTTATTTCACGGCTGTTTATCGATACAGCAAGCACATCAGGGTCTTGCGCAACAGCGGCAGGAATGGCGTTTTCATCAAGCGCACATATAACGGAAAGGCCGCGCTGAACAAATGCTACCGCACTATCAAGCGCCCCTGTCAGATCGTCCGAAATCAAGAGTAGCCGCATGATGCCCACGTGCTGGTAAGAACAGTTGGAATATTACAAGTTTACAGAAAGCAATACAAGCATGTGCAGTCAAACGCGTCACACTCCATCAACTGTCAGACGGGTGTGCAGTGTCGACACGCGACGCAAATGAAATGGCACGCTTGCGCCGTTGATATTTCTGCCTGATCTGTGCGCGCTGGCATAGCCATGCTCAGGCGCAGCCCCATCGGGGGCTGCACCCGCAATAGCGCCATTATACGCGCAATGCATGTTTAGCCGTTATGCACCACGACCGTGAAGCCCTCGTCCGGGGATGGCGCGACAAAATGCTTTGAAAACTGATGAAACTGCGCGTCACTTACAGCGAATGGATGATCGCCCTTTGCATTGCGGGCGCGAAGTCGTTTCAGACACAGCTCATCGGATGCATGTAGCACATGAAGCTGGTGTGCAGCGCCGCTTTCAGCAATGATACCGCGCATCCAGTCCCGTTGCGCAAGGGTATTTGCAGGAAAGTCCAGAACAACCGAAACGCCGGCCTTTAACAGCGACATGATATGCGGGGCCATGATCGCATGTAGTTTCGCTGCGCACCGCAGATAGTCCGCGCCCGACCGCATCTGATCGGAAAAAAGGGTATTCAGCCAGTCGTCCTCGGCCAGCAGAACTGTTCCGTGGGCGCGCCCGAGGCGTGATGCAAGTGTAGATTTTCCAGCAGCGATTTTTCCGCACAACATGTGCAATGTCGCAGATGTATTGGACATAAGTTTAACCTTGTATGGCGCGAGTTGCGCATATGACGTTCAGAAATCAACCATCCGGCCCGGGCTGTCAGGCCGGGGTTGTAATTCGGATGTGACGCCGCGCGCCGATTTTCTGAAACAAGGTTCTCATACCCGGCAGGGTGCACAAATCAGGGGTGTTTGTCCAGCAACAACGTGTTTGCACCCATGTGCCCTTCAGCCGGAATTCTGTGCTGATGCGCCCAACGCCGCCTTTAGGCCCGCAACCCGTGATGGATCAGTGTATTTGGTCCGGGCTGCACAAAACCCCAGCGATGTCAGGCGCGTTCCGTTGTGGCGCGCATCCTGCCCCCGCGCCGAGGCATGGATTTCGCGCGCACCGGTATCGCGCAGGATACCGGCTGCATTTTGCGCGCTGACCCCGCTGCCGGGCATTATGGACACGCCTTGCGGTGCAGCACGCACCATTGCGGCGATATCTGCCATGCCTTGTTGCGCATGCGGCTGGCCGCCCGATGTCAGGATCCTCTCGAACCCAAGCGATGCGGCCTGACGGGGAACATCGCGGCGGTCCGGCAACAGGTCAACCACACGGTGCAATGTCCGGCCCAGCCCGTCTGCGGCTGCGCAAAGCCGCGACAAACCCGCGATATCCAGCCCGCTTTCATCCCCGCAGCCCAGCACGACGCCTGCAAACCCCAATTCGCGGACCAGCGTGATTTCGGCGCACATGAAATCCAGCTCGCGCGCGGTGTAGATGAAGCTGCCCGCGCGGGGGCGGATCATGCAGTAAACCGGTATGGGTGCAGACTGCGCTGCATAGAGCAGGGATGGCGCAGGGCTAAGCCCGCCTACATCCAGCGCTGCGCACAGCTCTATCCGGTCGGCCCCGCCTTTGATTGCTGCGTCCAATCCGTCCAGTGTATCGACACATATTTCCAGTGTTGCTGTCATGGGCGGCCTTCGCTGATCTGGCGGGCCAATAGCGCGGCACCGATCAATCCGGCATCTGCGCCCAGCAGGCTGGGCACCAGAAGTGCCTGATCGGTTTCATTCAGAATGCGTGCGCGGACGGCCTGATCCAGCTTGGCCACCAACGCGGGTTCTGATGATAAACCGCCGCCAACAGGCACAATGGACGCGCCGGTCACATTTAGTGCCAGCGACAGGGGTTCGGACAGCATTTCTGCCCAGACATCAATGGTTTGCGACGCGGCAGCCGCGCGACCCTTCCAGCCTGTGACGATCTGGGCTGTGGTCTGGTGCGGGTGGCCAAGAAGCTTGTGCAGACGTTCAATGCCGCGCGCGCCCCCGAACGTGTCGGCGCAGCCATGCTGGCCGCAGCCGCACTGCATCCGCTTCAGCGGCCTGTTCAGCACATGGGGGTGGTGGCTGGCAATTGGTCCATGCCCCCATTCCCCCGCAACCCCCCCCGAGCCGCGCACCGCGCGCCCGTCAATCACCAGCCCGCCACCGATACCAGTGCCGATAACTGCCCCCAGCACAGTGACATGTCCGACGCCCGCGCCGCGCGTGGCCTCGGCCAGGGCAAATGCGTCTGCGTCATTGACCAGCACAACCTGACAGCCCAGCTTTTCCGATAGCGCGGCCGCTGGTGCAATGTTGTTGAGGCAGGGAATATTGGCCGCACGCATCACGCCGGTTGCAGGGTTCAACAATCCGGCCGTGGCAATTGCAAGCCGCGATCCGTTTCCTGCGTCCTGCCGCAGTTCTGCAACCAGATCCGACAGCGTTTGTATAAACTGCTCCAGATCGTCAACTGGCGTCGACCGCCGCAGGACGGGGCCGTGCAATGCGCCGCAGTCATCCACGCGCGACATGCGTATGTAGCTGCCGCCTATATCCGCCGCGAGGGCGTTGATTTTTTCCACGTTACAAACTCGCATCATCACCGGCGCGGATCAAGCAGGTCACGCAGACCATCGCCCAGAATATTGAACCCCAGAACCGTGATCGTAACCGCCAGTCCGGGAAAGAAAGAAACCCAAAGGGCCACACCCAGATAGTTCCGGCCATCACTCATCATGGCACCCCATTCGGGTATTGGCGGTTGCGCGCCCAACCCCAGAAAGGACAGGCTGGCCGCAGTCAGCACCACGGTTCCCGCCGTAAGCGTTGCCTGCACGATGATCGGCCCCAGAGCGTTCAGCAGAATATGGTCGAACATCACCCGAAGGCGGGACGCGCCAAGTGCCTGCGCGGCCTGCACATATTCCATCCGCTTCAGTCCCAGCGTCAGGTTGCGTGTCAGCCTTGCATAAACAGGCAGCGAAAACAAAGCGATGGCCATCAACATGTTAAAAAGGCTTGGGCCAAGGATCGAGACAATCAGGATTGCCAGAATGATGCCGGGAAAGGCAAAGATAATATCCATCACCCACATGATTGCGCCATCTATATTGCCCCCCGACATACCTGCCACCAATCCCAGCGGGACCCCGAAAATCAGCGCGACACCGACCCCCAGACTGATTTCCAGCAGCGACAGGCGCGCGCCATACAAGATACGGCTTAGAACATCGCGGCCATAGGCATCGGTGCCCAAAGGGTGTTCTGCCGATGGGGGCATCAGCGACAGCATAAGGTTTTGCTGATAGGGGTCTGCGGGCGCAAGCCATGGTGCGAAGGCTGCGGCCAGCACCAGAACACCCACAATGAAGCCACCCAACACCAGTGACGGGCGGCGCAAGCACCAGTTCATAGCCGTGGACAATGGCCGTCTTTGTGCGACAAGCATCAGTTAAACCTCACACGCGGGTCCAGCACGGAAATCAGGAATTCCGCAAAGAAATTGACAAGAACAACGCTGACCACGGCCAGCAATGTCACGCCCTGAATGATGGGATAATCGCGGTAGCGGACCGCATCGACCAACAGCCGCCCGATGCCCGGCCAATTGAACACGGTTTCGGTCACAACTGTAGACCCGATGACCGCCCCGAAATTCAGGCCAATGATTGTGACAATGGGGATCAGCGCGTTGCGCAGCGCATGGCGCTGATAGACTTGAAACGCCCCCAGGCCCTTGGCGCGCGCGGTGCGGATATAGTCCTGATCCAGCGTTTCAATCATGGAAGACCGTGTCATGCGCGCAATCAGGGCCATGGGCAGCAATCCCAGCACAATCGCAGGCATCACGAAATGCGCAGCACTGCCCGACCCCAGAAGGGGCAGCCAGCCCTTCTGCACAGAAAAGTAATCCATCATCACCAGTGCCAGCCAGAAATTGGCCACTGACGCCCCCAAAATAGCAAAGACCATTACCACATGGTCGGGCGCACGGCCCTTGCAGATTGCGGCAATCATGCCGGCGGGCACGCCTATGATTGTGGCAAAGAAATAGGCGACTGTCGCCAGTTCCATCGTTGCTTTGTACCTGCGCGAAAGTTCTTGCGATACAGGACGTTGTGACCTGATTGATGTGCCGAAATCGCCAGTGGCCGCACCCTTCAGAAAGGCTGCGTATTGCACCATCAATGGCCGGTCCAGCCCCAGCCGCACGCGCATGTCATCCACCGCGTCCTGCGTGGCTTCCGGTCCTGCCATCAGGCGGGCGGGGTCGCCGGGCAAGGCGCGCACAGACATGAAGACAATAAACGACACGCCCAGCAGGATCAGGGGCAGCATCATCAGTTTGCGCAGGAAATAATTTCTCATGACAGCTTTCGCTTGCAGCGGTCGGCGGGGGCGGTTGCCCGCCCCCTGACCAGTTTATCAATCTGTGATCGACGCGCCTGCAACCTGCACCACACCGCCCGGAATAAGCCAGACACCATTGACCGATTGCCGCATGGCGGCCAGATCGCGGGTGGAATACAACAGCACATGTGGCGCTTCTTCATTCACCAGTTTCTGGGCTTCGACATACAGATCGCGGCGAGCATCCGCATCCAGTTCCGATGCAGCACGGTCAATCAGATCATCCAGCGCCCCGGACGAAAAGAACCCAAGATTTGCCCCGCCCGGTGCCCATGACGATGTGGCATAAAGCGGGCGGAATTGCAGATCGGAATTGAAAGAACCCGATGACCAGGACGCAATGACAGCGTCCAGCCCGTCTGCGGCCTTGGCGTCAGGGTCGTTAAACGCTGCTTCGGACCAGACGCCTGATTCCAGTCGGCGGATTTGCAGGTCTACGCCAATTTCGCCCCACATGGCCTGAAGTGCCTCGGCAATCGATGCCTCGGGTTCCTGCACCGCGACCGACATGCTGAACCCGTCTGCAAAACCGGCGGCGTCCAGCAGTTCGAGGGCTTTCTCAACGTCATACGGATAAGGGTTAAGCGTGTCATCCCATGCCGGGTTTGTGGGCGACAGGGGGGATGTGGCAGGGGTGCCGTATCCGCGCAGCAGGGCTTGCACCAATGCGTCCTTGTTGGTTGCGAAATTCAGCGCCTGACGGACTGCCTGATGTTCCAGCGCGTCAGATTGAACATTCAGCGACACCCAGAACATGGATGATCCGGGCTGGTCGATCAGGTCCAGTTCAGGATTGTTGGCGATGGTTTGCGCAAAGATTGGCGGCAGCGGGTTTACCACATCGACTTCGCCCGACTGCACGGCCATCGACAGGACTGACGGTTCTGATGACCATGTGAAATGCAGTCCTTCCAGTTGGGGCTGGTCCCCCCAATAGCCGTCAAATGCGGTCTGGCTGACATATTCACCCGATTCCCATTCCTGAAACCGGAAGGGGCCGGTTCCAACGGCTGCGGTGCCCAGATTGCCTGCACCATCTGCGGTGGGGCTGACGATCCAGCCTACGGCGGTCGCCATAAGGTCCACAAACCCGGCATAGGGGCTGTGCAAGGTGAAATTGACCTGCATGTCGCCATCAGCTTCCACATCGGCCAGAACTGCGCGCATGCGTCCTGCAGCGGCCAGCCCGCGCGCAGGGTCCAGCAACCGCTGGAAGCTGTTGACCACCGCTGCCGAATCCAGCGCGGTGCCATCATGGAAGGTGACACCTTCGCGCAGATTGAATGTCCAGACCAGTCCGCTGTCGTCATGGGACCAGTCGGTCGCCAGAACAGGCACGATTTCCATGTCGGATGAACGCCCGATCAGGCCCTCATACATGGGTGCCAGCACTACCTGGGTAAACGATGCGGTCTGGTCGGCAGGGTCCATGGACCGCGGTGGTTCTGATTGCATGATGCGCAGTGTCTGTGCTTGTGCGCCAATGGCCAAAAGACTGACACTAGAGGCGAGGAGTATCCGGCGAAGGCCGTGGATCGGAAGTTTGTTCATGAGCAGCACCCTGTTTAGTTATTTTCATTTATGGCCGAAAGATACGAATCTTAATTTAGCCACTAAACTAGCTTGCGTATTTGCTTTGAGTGTATTAAAAAAGTCAAGACACTTTTAGGTCGCCATTCGGAGATTTCATGGACTCGCCCGCCCCACATCACCGGCGCATCCTCTGGGCTATTTCAGAGGCAGGACCCCTAAGCCGGACAGAGATTTCGGAAATGGCGGGTGTGTCCAAAGCCGCCGTCACCGGCGCTGTCAAGGAACTGATTGCGCAGGGGTTGTTGCACGAAACCGACTCCATTCGCGGGGCAGGGCGGCCAGCGACACTGATTGCGTTTTCATCAGGGTCATGCCTGTTTGCAGGGTTGTCGCTGCGCCCCGACCGATCGCGGCTGGTGTTGTGTGATGCGGTGGGCGACATCATGGGCACCGCCGATTTGCCCAGCATGCGCACCCCCGAAAGCATACCGCCGCTATTGGATTCGGCGATCAAAAAACTGGCACGCGACACAGGGTTCGACCCTGACAAAGTCATGGGTGTGGGAATATCGGTGTCGGGTGTTGTGAATGCCGAACAGGATACCTGCGTGCGATCAACCCTGATGGGGTGGGAAAACGTGCCATTGGGCAAAATGGCCGCCGATTATCTGGGTCTGCCGGTGCATATTGAAAACGACGCCAACGCGCTGGCCATGCGCGAGAAGCTTTTTGGTGCCGCGTCCGAGGCGGCGTCTTTTGCACTGATCGACATTGATGACGGCATCGGCGGCGCGGTGTTTATCGGGCGCAACCTGTTTCGCGGGTTTGCCGGTGGCGCGGGCGAAGTTGCGCATATCACTGTCACGCCCGGTGGCATTCCGTGCCAATGCGGCAAACGCGGCTGCCTTGATACGATTTCCAGCCTGCGCGCAATGAAGCTGGCAGCCGGGCGCGCAAATCTGAAAGAAACAGATTTTGATGCGCTGGAAGCCGCCGCCGCCCAAGGGGATCCGGCGGCCGTTGAAATCCTGCATGCCGCAGGTGACGCGCTGGGGTCCATTGTCGCCCAGATTGTCCAGATGCTGAACCCCGAACGCGTGCTGATCCGGTTGTCGGCGGAACGCTGCAACGGGCTGTTCGCGGCGGTCATGCAACAAACTGTTGATGCCAATGTATTGCCCCAGATGCGCAACAGGACACGGATTGATGTCGCCAAAACACCCTTCGGGGCACATGCGGCGGGGGCCGCGTCCATCGCGACGCACCGGTTCTTGTTGGCGCCCCCCTCTCAGGAAAGGACCAGTTGATGCGCGTTGCGATCGGCGGGCTGCATACGGAATGCAGCAGCTATAACCCTGTCAAAATGACGGATCATGATTTCACCATCTGGGTCGGTGACGAGATGCTGCGTCAGGGCTATTTCGATGTGTTGAAGCGCCATGATGCGACATATCTGCCAACATTTTATGCGCGCAACATCGCAGGTGGACCCGTTGCAAGGGCAACATATGACCGTTTCAAGGCGGATTTCGTGCAACGCCTGCGCGATGCCATGCCGCTGGACGGGGTGTATCTGGCGATGCATGGCGCGGTTTTCGTCGAGGGGATGCATGACGCCGAAGGTGACTGGATCAGCGCCGCGCGTGACGTGGTCGGGCCGTCCTGTGTCATTGCGGTCAGCTATGATCTGCACGGAAACCTGTCGCAGCGTATAATTGATGCGATTGATGTGTTTTCAACCTACCGCACGGCCCCGCATATCGACATTCCGCAAACCCAGCAGCGCACGCTGGATATGCTGTTTCGCTGCCTGAAAACCGGGCAGAAACCCTGTCTGGCCTGGGCACCGGTTCCGGTGCTGCTGCCGGGAGAGCGGACCTCGACCGAAGATGAACCCGCAAAATCGCTATATGCCAGCCTGCAAGACAGGGAGTCCGCGCCTGAAATCTGGGACGCATCGCTGATGGTTGGTTATGTCTGGGCGGATGAGCCGCGTGCCACTGCGGCCGCCGTGATTACAGGAACCGACCCCGCGAAAACACAGGCGGCGGCGCAGGATCTGGCACAGGCATATTGGGACGCGCGCGACGCGTTTGCATTCGGGATGGACACGGGCAGTGTGCAAGACTGTGTGACACGGGCAGTCGCATCCACATCGCGGCCTGTCATTCTGGCCGAAAGCGGCGACAACCCGACAGGTGGCGGGGTGGGCGACCGGACCGAATTGCTGCGTGAATTGTTGGACCAGCACGCGCAAGACGTCATTTTTGCCGGTATCTGTGATCTGCCGGCAGTTGATGCCTGTTTTGCTGCGGGCAAAAACGCCGATGTCACGCTGAATATTGGCGGCACACTGGACCCCGGTTCCAAACCCGTGACAGCCAGCGGCACAGTGCTGCGCCTGCACCCCGGCGACAGGGACGATCAGCGTCAGGCTGTGGTTCAGATCGCGGGTGTGCGATTGGTGCTGTCCGCGCGCCGCCGCCCCTATCACAAAATAGCTGATTTCGCGGCCTTGGGCCTTGATCCCCGATCTGCGCGCATCCTTGCTGTCAAATCAGGGTATCTGTCGCCGGAACTGGCCCCATTGGCCAATCCCGCGATGATGTTGCTGTCCCCAGGGGTGGTGGATCAGTATATCGAACGCCTGCCACGCAATCACAAACCCGCGCCAACCTACCCTTTCGACAAGGGTTTCGACTGGTCCCCGCAGGTTTATTTCAAAAGCGCGCAATCATGACAGCGCCGCCGGTGTTACAGGTCGAAGGTCTGAATACGACGTTTGTGACCGAACGCGGGCCGGTTCCGTCGGTTACGGATGTCAGTTTCACCATCAATCCCGGTGAAACCGTGGCAGTGGTGGGCGAAAGCGGGTCGGGCAAAAGTGTGACCAGCCTGACAATCATGGGTTTACTTGCCCGCAATGCGCAGTCGGATGCGGCATGTCTGAAATTCTGCAAGCGCAATGGTCATGTCATCGATTTGCTGACCCTGCCGGAAAAGCAGATGCGCCAGATACGCGGCAATGAAATCGGCATGATATTTCAGGAACCGATGACATCGTTGAACCCCGTTCTGACAGTTGGCAGACAGATCACCGAGGCCGTTTTGCAGCATCGCAAACTGACCCGGAAACAGGCCACCGCCGAAGCGTTGGACTTGCTGCGTATGGTCGGCATTCCCGCGCCGCAGGATCGGCTGCGACAGTATCCGCACCAATTATCCGGCGGAATGCGCCAGCGTATCATGATCGCCATTGCCTTGGCCTGCCGCCCTCAATTGCTGATTGCAGACGAACCCACCACCGCGCTGGACGTCACGATACAGGCGCAGATTCTTGATTTGCTGATAAAGCTGAAGGCCGATCTGGGCATGTCTATTCTGTTTGTCACGCATGACCTGGCGGTGGTGTCGGAAATTGCGGACCGCGTGATCGTCATGTATGGCGGCACCGTGATCGAGGAAGGGCCGGTCCGTGACGTGCTGGACAATCCCGCGCACCCCTATACGCATGGTCTGCTGGCCAGTGTTCCCGCAGGCGACGGCCAGCGACTATATGCGATTCCGGGCAGTGTTCCATCGCCGGCCACGCGCCCGACGGGCTGCCTGTTTGCGCCCCGTTGTCCGCATGCATTGGAAAAATGTCGCGAAACACGCCCGCCATTCGTGCCGGTTTCCGATGGTCACAAATGTAGCTGCCTGCGCATCGGAGAATTCTGAATGGCTGTTCCTCTGCTTAGTGTCGAAGACCTGAAAACGCACTTTCCCATCCGGCGCGACCAGATTGTGCGTGCAGTGGATGATGTCACGTTCACAATCAAAAAGGGCGAGGTTCTGGGTCTGGTCGGTGAAAGCGGGTCGGGCAAAAGCACCGTGGGGCGCAGCATGATCCGGCTGGAACGGCCGACTTCGGGTAAAATCCGGTTTGACGGCACCGACCTGACGCCGCTTGGCGACAGGGCGTTCAAGCCGTGGCGTCGCAAGATGCAATATATCTTTCAAGACCCCTACGCCTCGCTGAATCCGCGCAAACGTGTGGGCGCAATCCTGAATGAAGCGTTAAGCATTCATGCCATAGGCACCCGCAGGGACCGCCCCGACCGGATTGCTGCGCTGCTGCGCAAGGTCGGACTGGATGCAGAAGCCGCAGGCCGGTTTCCCCATGAATTTTCCGGCGGCCAGCGTCAGCGCATCGGCATTGCACGCGCGCTGGCAGTGGAGCCTGAATTTATCATCGCGGATGAGCCTGTTTCAGCGCTGGATGTTTCTGTTCAGGCACAGGTTTTGAATTTGATTCAGGATTTGCAGACAGATCTGGACCTGACCATGCTGTTCATTGCCCATGATCTGGGCGTGGTTGAACATTTGTGCGACCGTATCCTTGTGATGTATCTGGGCCGCATCATGGAAAGCGGCACCAAACGCCAGATTTATGAAAACCCGCAGCATCCCTATACGCAGGCATTGCTATCCTCCGTCCCGCAGTTGAAACCGCGCAAGACTGCGCGCATTCTGCTGCAAGGCGACATTCCCAGCCCGATTTCGCCGCCCAGCGGGTGCGTATTCCGCACGCGCTGCCCCATTGCCACCGCTGATTGTGCCAATGTGGTGCCCGAACTGCGCCCGCTGGGTGACCCGCAGCATCAGGCCGCCTGCATCCGCATCTAGAGCACGTTGCTTAAAAGTCGGCGCCGGTTTTGTGCTTCTCGAACATGCGAAATCAATAAGTCAGAGCATGTCTCGTGAATGCGAATGAACGTGATATGCTCCAGCCCGTCGACATGACCGCAGTTCAAGGGGTGCCTGCCAAGCTATGCCCGGACCCTTTGCACCCCGTCCGACCAGACACTGGCAATATTGGCCTTGGTCGCACCATAAATTATCTTTTCAAGCATTTGCAGCGGTGGCGGGTTGCCGTGGCTTATAATCTGGCCCGCAGGCGCTGCCGGATCGATTGCAATCGCGTCAAAGCGCATCCCCGGCTGGAACGTACCCACATCCAGCCCCAGCGCCTTTGCCCCGCCGCGCGTGGCAAGGTGAAAGGCCGTTGCGATGTCGATGCGCGACCCGGCCCGCCCGCGATCTTGCGGGGCGCGCGCAGGGTCCGTGCCACTGTCCAGCATACGCGATACAGCAACACTCATGCGGGCAGCTTCCCATATGGTGCCGATTGGCCCGCCCGAAATGTCCGTTCCAAGCCCCACCTGCACCCCGCGCGCCAAGGCTTCGCGCAACGGAAAGACGGCATTGGCAAAATAGATATTCGACCATGGGCAATGCGCGATGCCGCCGTTGCGCGTAGCAATCAGTTCCATATCGCGGCCTGACAGGAAATTTGCATGCGCCAGCACAGTATGATCGCGCAGCAGGCCGAAATGATCCAGTGCTTCGGTATCGCTCATGCCCATGCGGTCGCGGACATGGGAATGCTCCCAGTCGCTTTCAGACACATGGGTCTGGATGCGGGTGCCGGTTTCGGCGGCAAGCTGGCCCAGACCATGCAGGCAGGCATCCGTGCAGGCGGGCACAAAACGCGGGGTGATGACGGGCATCACCCGTCCGGCGGCGTTTTCGGGATGCGTGTTGATATAGTCGATCAGGGCGCGGGTTTCTGCGACCGCCGTGTCGGCATTGGCATCGCGGTAGTAATCGGGGCAGGTGTCGGGGTGGTCCATCGCAACTTTGCCAATCAGGGCGCGTTGCCCCTTCGTGATGCAGATATCCGCAAGAATGCGGGTTGCGGGCAAGTGTATGGTGGCAAAATGCAGCGTCGTTGTGGTCCCGCAGCGCAGCATATGGTCGATCAGCGCGCCATAGACTTCGGCGGCAAAGGTGGTGTCGCTGTATTTTGCTTCCAGCGGGAAGGTATAGATCTGCAACCAGTCTTCCAGCGGGGCATCCAGCGCCGATCCCAGTTGCGGGAATTGCGGGGCATGAACGTGCAGATCGACAAGACCGGGCAGCAGATACTGCCCCTTTGGCAACCGGACCGCATTTTCTGGAATGTCATGCGATACCTTCTCGATACGGCCATCGGCATCAATGAAAATCGCAACATCGGGCAGAAATTCGACGGCGCCACAATCAGGCGCATGAAAGGCATTGGCGACAAGGGCTTTACCGGTCAGGGACGGATGGGTCATGGATTTTCCTGTTGTTTCGCGGCGTGGAATCAGGGCTTGCGCCTGAGCGGAAAATGTTTGTGCATATCATGCCTGACGGGCAGGGGATTCTGGCCCGCGCGCCACAGTGTGATTGCATCCCATGCCCCACAGCTGGGTTCGCAGCTGTTCGTGCTACTGCGCAGTCACGGGGCAGGGTGGTGCGTCGCAGGGCCAAGGGTGGTGCCATAGACAAACCCCTTTTCCTTCAGCCAGCGTCGATATGCGATGGACGAGGCATCGGCACGCGTGGGGGTTTCCAGACGCGGTTCCAGCGGCAACAGCCGTGGGCGCTGGTTTTCCAGAATGATGCGGTCTTGCAGGAATATGACCTGTTGAAACCCGATCAGGTCGCGTTGATGCGACGTGTCGTCAATCAGGAACATCATCGCATGGGCGCGGCACAAATCAGGGGCCAGGGGCTGAACAAACAGGCAAATCACATCCCAGCGGTCGGGGTCGGACGGGCAGGTTTTATACAGCATCACCACCAGCGGGCGGGCCACGCGGTACATATAGCGCGTATCAATGGCATCGGTTGCTGAAAGCGCGGCCTTGGGCTGCACGAAGCTGCAATCCGTGGCCCATACCTCGTCAACATCGCGCCGGATTTCGCACGCGTAGTGCAACACTTCCGTATGGGGTTCTGACCCAAGGATATCCGTGTGCACGAACGGAAAATGTGCCATATCCAGAAAGTTCTCGATAATGCGCAACCCCGAGGTCCGCACTGTTACCCCGCCGCATGGCACATGGCGGCGGTCCGGTTCTTCGGCTTCGGGAATTGCTGGCAGACCGCTTTCCGGTGTGCCGAGCGTTGCCCAAAGATGGCCAAAGGCCAGCTTATGGTCAACGCGCCTGCCTTGGGTGTGCAGGGTGAAATTCTGCGCTGTGCGATGAATGTCAAGCGACTGTCCCAGAAGAATATTCCTGCTGTAACCCTGTGGAATTGTGTCCACTGGGTCCAGACAATACCATTGGTCCAGCGCGGCCTTGTCCGTCATCTGTATCAGCCTTGTTGATGATCATCATAGACATCAGCTTGCGCGGGTCGGGCACATAAAGTCAACTGGGGCAGCTGCATGCAAGCCGCCATCGGATATGTGCCTGCGCGCCCGTGCTGCCAGTGCACATAATTGATGCGAGTGCGCGCAATTTTCGCGCATTTCGTATGTGGCGGTATTCGGGTGTTGTTGCGCAAAACACAACACTTGACGGTTTCAATCCCGCGCCAAAAGTTACAATCTGAAGCGCGCAGAAGGTGGCCGCACCCGCGCGCCGCCAGAGTGATGGAAACCGTGATGAACACCAATGTTACCCTGGAATTTCTGGGGGATCTGCCAGAGGCGAGCTTTGCCGAATTTGCGGCCCACCGCGCTGCACGCCTGTCGCTGAGCCACCGGATGATTGAACAGGATTCAGGGCGTGCGCTGGTGCAGTTGTCCGGCCCCGAAGCGCTGGTAGATGCATTTGAAATGGCGCTGAGCCTTGGACCACATACCTGCATTGTGCGCGATGTGCGCCGTCAGGAAAACTGCTGCAAACCCCCCGGAGGTGACGATGCCGCAAACCTTGAATGATACCGCAGGCTGGGCACCGCTTGCGCTTGCGTCCGACATTATGACAGCAACATCTGCCGGAACCGTCTGGAACGGCGATGAAATCGTCATCTGGCGCGACAGTGCGGGCCGGGTGCACGCGTGGGAAGATCGCTGCCCCCATCGTGGCATGAAGCTAAGTTTCGGGTTCGTGCGCGGGGACCGGATTGCCTGTCTGTATCATGGATGGGAATATGACAGTGCGGCAGCCTGTCGCTATATTCCTGCCCATCCCGAACTGGACGTGCCTGCAACCATTCGTGTGGCCAGATACAAGGCCGTCGAAGCGCTTGGTATGATATGGGTTGCGCCGCTAGACCAACCTGGCCCCGCGCCCGTGGATCAAACGCAAGTGAACGCGCTGCGAAGCCTGCAGGTTGATGCGCCCTTGGCGCGACTGACACAAGTGTTTGTCACCCACGGACTGCCCGGTCTGGGGCTTGTGCGCGATGTGGTGGCCGATGGCGCGGTTATTCGCCTGACACAAGGCGCGGTGCGGCTTGTTGCGGGGCTGCACCCGGTGGACGATGCGACAAGTATGCTGCATATCGCGGTGGAAGGGGCCTGCACGCAACAGGCGCTGGCCGCGCTTGTGCCCGCAACTGCCGCGCTGCGACGACTGGCGGAAACCGGCGTTGCGGGGGCTGCATGATGACCAATCCCACACTTTGGAACTACGATCTGGACGATGCATGCTACCGCGTGCGGCTGATGGCGTCGCTTTCAGGGGTTACACTGGATCTGCGTTCGGTTGATGCTTTTCCCGGAAACGAGCATCTGGGCGATGAAATGCTGGCACTGAACCCGCTTGGCCGGTTGCCGGTGCTGGAACATGGCGCGCTGACCCTGTGCCAGACAGAAGCCATCCTTTTGCATCTGGCGCGCATTGGTCCGCGCGGGGCGGCGTTTGTCCCATCCGATGATGCGGGTGCGGCCCGTATGCGGGACTGGCTTTTCTTTGGCGCGCGTGATCTGGCCGCGCCATCGCAGGCGCGTGCGGTCGCCATGCTGGGCGCTGCGGGTGATGCGGGCGCGCTGAACCACGCTGCACGTCACGGGTTGCGCCTGCTGGAAGATCATATGACCGCGCAGGGGTTCAGGGGGCAGGGCTTCGTGGCGGGGGCGCGTGCGACGGTTGCGGATATCGCGCTGTTTCCTGCCTTTGCGTTGTGCCGTGATTTCAACCTTGATCATGACGCTTTTCCTGCCTTGCGGCTATGGGCGCGCAGGGTTCGCCAGCTTGACGGCTTTATCACCATGCCGGGCATACCGGACTATCACTGAGGCATTATGGATCTGCATCGACTAGGACTTATTTCAACCCGCGTGCAGCACTTCCAGCTGACCGCGCGGCTGGGGTCCATCCGTGCTGCGGCGCGTGCGCTGAACATGACGCCATCTTCAGTCAGCCGGTCCATTCGCGCCCTCGAAGATGACCTGCGCGCGCCGCTGTTCGAGCGCGGCGGGCAGCAGTTGCGCCTGTCTTCGGCAGGGGAAATGCTGTTGTATCATCTGGGCCAGAGCACGGTCGAGCTGGGCCGTGCGGTTACCGGCATTGCCGATCTGCGCGGGTTGCGGCGCGGGACTGTGACGCTTGTGTCCATCGAAAGTGCTGCGCGGGGATTGTTGCCACGGGTGCTGGCGGATTTCTGGGCGCGCAACCCTGAAATTGCCGTAGATGTGCGCGTGACCAGTTCGGCGGATGCGGCCTCTATGGTTGCATCAGGTGACGCCGATCTGGCGCTTAGTTTTGATCAGCAATCATCGCGCAATCTGCGCCGGATCGCTATGGCCGGGCTTGCTTTGGGGGTTCTGGTTCCGCCCGGCAGCCGTTTGACAAAAATCACCCCCGGCCCCGCCTTGTCGGACCTGTCGGGTGAACGGGTCATCCTGTCGGATTCCAGCCTGACGCTGGGGCGTTCGGTCGAGGCTGCGATGGGCGATGCCTTTGTCGATTTTGCAAGGCGTGGGCGCACCAATTCCATTGCCCTGATGATCGAACTGGCGGAACTGGGGCTTGGCACGGTGATGCAGACACGGCTGGGCGCAGAACGCGAAATCGCAGCCGGCTCGCTTGTGTTTCTGCCCCTGCACGAACGCCGCATCGGGCTGCGCCGCCTGATGCTGATGGCCCGCCCGAAGGCCGAATTATCCGAAGCGGCCACCGCGCTGAGTGCCGCGTTGGGTCAGGCCGTGGATGCGCTGTCCCCAGATGAGTAGTGTTGCGTAAAACGCAACACTAACGACGAAAATGATGGACTATCCGGTGCGAAATCCACCTGCCAGAATAATGCTGACCGGTTGGCAGTTTGGGCCAAGAATCTGCAAGAATAAAAGTGAATACAGAATGAAGGGACAATGCCGATGAAACAGACAGCCGTGGATGCGGTGTTGCGCGGGATGCAGCGGGCGGGGGTATCGGTTGCCTGCTATCTGCCGGATTCGCTGTTTCGCCCGCTTTATCCTGCGATGGATGCCAGCACAGGGCTGCGCACCATCCCTGTCACAAACGAAGGCGAAGGGGCCGCGATATGCGGGGGCGTGTTCCTGTCGGGCAAACGTGCCGTGCTGGTGATGGAAAATTCCGGCCTGCGCGCTTCTGTTGAACCGCTGGCGCGGATGGGGCTTGGCGCGGGCATCCCCGTTGTCATGCTGATGAGTTATCGTGGCGAGATGGGCGAGAATAACTGGTGGGCCATCCCCCATGGCATAACCATGGAACCTGTCATGCAGGCGCTGCGCATGCCCTACCGCATTGTGCGCGAAGAAGCGGGCATAGAACAGGCCATCATTGACGCCTATGAATGGAGTTATTCTGCCTATTATCACAGCGCGGTCGTTCTGGGCGGCGAGGTGGTACGATGAGCATGACACGTTACGCCTGCATGCAGGCCCTTGCGCCGCGACTGAAAGATGAACTTGTCATCCTGTCCTTGGGGGGCAGTGTGGACGAATGGTATAATGCCGCCCCGCATATGCGCCCGGCCTCTCTGTTTCAGCAACAACTGGGCTGTGTGACACCGCAAGCCTTCGGGCTGGCGGCGGGGCTGCCGCACCGGCGTGTCATCTCATTGGATACTGATGGGGGGCTATTGTTCAATCTGGGCATTCTGGCCACATTGGGCAATGAACAGCCCGCCAACCTGTTCATCGTGGTGTGGGACAATGAATGCTACCAATCCATTGGCGGCCCCCCCACCCACACGGCGGCCGGGCGTGTCGATCTGGCCGCGATTGCGCGCGGCGCCGGGTTGGAGCAGGCCCATACTGCCCGCACATTGGACGAATTCGATGCCCATTGCGCCGCAGGTCTGGCCGCAGATGTGCCCTATCTGGTGGTCGCCAAAGTGGCCACGGGCCTGCAACCGGGGATCAAGCGCAAGCATTCGGACGGACGCGAGGACAAATATATCTTTGTGCGCCATGTCGAAGCGACAGAAGGCATTACCATCATGGGCCCGTCAGAGCACAACTGATGAGTTTTGACCCGCACCATATCCCCGATGCGTTTGACATCATCATCGTCGGATCGGGGTCTGGCGGGTCTGTGGTGGCGCGGCGGCTTGTTGATGCGGGCCATGATGTGTTGGTGCTGGAAGCAGGCGGGGACGGGCGTGGTGACCCCTTGCTGGAAGATCCCACCCGCTGGATGCAGGTTGGTGCCAGCCGCCATGACTGGGGCCATCATTATGCCGCCCACCCCGCCACGTTGAACAGGGCTATTCCCATTCCGCGGGGCCGTGTTCTGGGCGGCTGCGGCACCACGAACGCGATGATGTGGTATCGCGGCCACCCTGCCGATTATGACCGCTGGCGCGACCTTGGCTGCACCGGCTGGGGCTTTGCAGAGTGTTTGCCTGCCTTTCGCGCCTGCGAAGACTGGGCGGGCGAAGATCGGGGCGGGGCGGATTGCGCGTTGCGCGGGCGGGGCGGGCCGCTGAAAGTGGCCCCCCCCCCCCCCCCCCCCCCCCGGGCCCGCGCGGAACGCGTGGAAGGCGTTTCGCCATGCTTCCGTGAGGGAGATCCTTCTTGGCCGACAAGCAGAACAGGCAGGGGAACGAGGCGGCGCAAGCCATACTCAGGGGCGAGTCCGGTGGGCGGACACCGACGGGCCTGACCGCACGATTCATCTACCTGGTTGCGCTATCCTGGTCCTGCTTCCAACTCTGGATCGCTTCGCCGTTGCCCTACATGGTGGGATTCGGCCTGTTTCCCGACACTCAGGCCAGAGCCATCCATCTGTCCTTCGCCGTCTTCCTGGTCTTCCTGCTGTTCGCCGGTCGCTCCGGTGCTCACCGACGGCCGGTCAGCGGCTGGGTTTACCTGATTCTCAGCCTGGGTTGTGCCTGGCTGGCGGTGGTGGTGGCCACGGGGCAGGCGCCGCGTCCCGCGCCGTCGCTGCCTGTGTTGCTGGTCATGCTGGCGACGCTGGTGTTGATCACCATCAGCACCATGCTCCCGCCCCGGCATGATCGTATCCCCTGGGTGGACTGGCTGCTCGGCGCCGCCGCCGGGCTGTCGGCACTGTATCTCTACCTGTTCTACGCGGAGCTCTCGGCTCGGCCCGGAAGGCCCGTCTTTATGGATCTGGTGGCCACCGGCGTGGGAATGCTGACCCTGCTGGAAGCGGCCCGGAGGTCTCTGGGGCCTGCGCTGGCCATTATCGCGGTTGTCTTTCTGGTCTATACCTTCGGCGGCCCCTACATGCCGGATATGATCGCCCATCGCGGGGCATCCTTCTCCCGCGCGGCGTCCCAGTACTGGCTGTCCAGTGAGGGTGTGTTCGGCATTGCGCTGGGTGTTTCCACCAGTTTCGTGTTCCTGTTTGTGCTGTTCGGCGCGCTGCTCGACCGTGCCGGAGCGGGCAATTACTTCATCCAGGTGGCCTTTTCCCTCATGGGGCATCTGCGCGGGGGGCCGGCGAAAGCGGCGGTGGTGGCCTCCGGCATGACCGGCATCGTGTCGGGGTCTTCCATTGCCAATACGGTCACCACCGGCACGTTCACGATTCCGCTGATGAAGCGCGTTGGTTTCCGGCCCGAAAAGGCCGGGGCCGTGGAGGTGGCCAGCTCCGTCAACGGCCAGTTGATGCCGCCGGTGATGGGAGCGGCGGCCTTTCTGATGGTTGAGTACGTGGGTATTACCTATCTGGAAGTCATTCGCCACGCGTTGCTGCCGGCGGTGATTTCCTATATCGCGCTGCTCTATATCGTCCATCTGGAAGCGATCAAGGCGGACATGAAAGGTCTGCCTCCGGCAGTCGAGACTCCCTTGTTCCGGAAGCTTTTCGTGTTTGCCACCGTGCTCGTCGGGTTGATCGTTCTTTCGGCGCTGATCTACTACGGTATCGGTTGGACGCGCACCGTGTTCGGACCGGCAGCGACGGTGATCGTCGGCATAGCGATGCTGGGGGCCTATCTTGGGCTGCTGTGGAACGCTGCGCGTTACCCTGAGCTCAAGATGGACGATACCTCCAAGCCGATCCTCAGGCTGCCTGCGCCGGGGCCCACGATCAACAGCGGTCTGCACTTCCTGCTGCCCATCGCGGTGCTGATCTGGGCGCTGGTCGTCGAGCGCTTGTCGCCCGCGTTGTCTGCGTTCTGGGCGGTGACGTTCCTGATTTTCGTGGCCCTCACCCAGCGTCCTCTGCTGGCCCTGTTCCGGCGTCGTCACGACTACGCCTCCGCGGCCTGGCAGGGGATCCTGGATCTGCTGGACGGTCTGAGCCAGGGGGCACGCAACATGGTGGCCATCGGGGTTGCCACTGCTGCGGCGGGCATTATTGTCGGCACCGTGTCCATGACCGGGGTCGGGCTGGTGCTGACCCAGCTTGTCGAGGTGATCTCGGGCGGCAACCTGATGCTGATGCTGATCCTGGTGGCGGCCCTCAGTCTGATACTGGGTCTCGGCCTGCCGACCACAGCGAACTACATCATCGTGGCCAGCCTGATGGCGCCTGTGGTGGTTGAGCTGGGTTCCCAGGCCGGGCTGCTGGTGCCGCTGATCGCCGTTCACCTGTTCGTCTTCTACTTTGGCATCATGGCTGATGTGACGCCGCCGGTGGGGCTGGCCTCGTTCGCGGCCGCGGCGATCGCCCGCAGTGAACCCATCCGGACCGGTCTGCACGCTTTCTATTACAGCCTGCGGACAGTGACGCTGCCGTTCCTGTTCATTTTCAACACGCAGTTGCTGCTGATCGGAGTGGACAGTGCCTGGGATCTGATTCTGACCTTCGTTAGTGCCACCATAGCAATGCTGGTTTTCGCCGCAGCCACTCAGGGGTATTTCGTCACCCGTACCCGCTGGTACGAAGTCGCTGCCATGCTGCTGGTGGCGTTCACGCTGTTCCGGCCTGGCTTCTGGATGGACATGATCGAGCCGGAGTTCGAGGAAGTCCCCGCGGCGGAGGCCACCATCGAGGAGTTGCCGGAGGGCGCGCCACTGCGGTTCCGGGTGGAAGGCATGGACAGCGACGGACGCGATGTATCCAGGGTGGTCATGTTGCCGCTGGGCGCGGAGGGGGAGGGCTTCGAGCGCCTGCAGGAATCCGGTCTGATGGTGATGCGCCTCGGTGACCAGGTCCAGATCAGCAACGTCAGCTACGGTAGTCCCGCGGACCGGCAGGCGCTCAGCTCTGGGCAGCGCATCACCCGGGTGCTGCAGCCGGCGGATCGCCCGGACCGCCGCTGGTTTTTTCTGCCAGCGCTGGCGCTGCTGGGGCTGATCTGGTGGTGGCAGAGGCGGCGACTGCGACGCTGAAGGCCCCTGGGGACGTTACGACTTAAAGAAGCTCTGCTGCCGCGTTACGGCCAGATTTTTCGCGGTGCCAGGCACGGTGCGCAGCGCCGTGGTCATTCCACGGCCAGGTGAATACTTCAGTGCTTCCTTGACCGAGGGTTCGCATGTCCAGGCAGCAGGCAGCCGCCTGGCGGTGGGGTACTGTCGTGAAATGTGAACAGTTCGTGGAACGAGTCCGGAAAAGGTTAATATATTGAGACATCGGCCTGATACGGGTGTCGAACCTCCTTATGGAGCTAATACTGACCCAGGATTTCCGCGATCGCGTGACCGAGCGTCTGGCCGGGCATGATGTTTCGCGCCCGGTGGTTCCGTTCGGCAAGCCTCTGGATGATCTCAGGCCAGCGGCTGTGCTCCTGCCTCTGATGGCGCGGGATGACGGGCTGCACGTGTTGCTGACCCGACGCAGCGCGGACCTCCGCCAGCATGCCGGCCAGATCAGTTTCCCCGGTGGGCGGATAGACCCCACGGATCGTGATCCGCAAGCAGCGGCGCTGCGGGAGGCGAACGAAGAGGTGGGCCTGCCGCCGTCACGTGTGGACGTATTGGGTACGATGCGACCCTATCAGACCGGTACAGGCTACCTGGTGCATCCGATCGTGGGGCTGATCGAGGAAACGATACGTTTGCGGCCGAACCCCTCCGAAGTGGAGGAGATCTTCCAGGTTCCTCTGGCGTTCTTCCTGGACCCCGTCAATCATCATCCGCACACCATCGAGCGGGATGGCCGGACTTACCACCTGCACGCCATGCCTTACAAGGACTACTATATCTGGGGCGCCACGGCCGCCATCCTGCTGGAGTTCTACAAGCTGCTCGCGGAAGAGTAGTTGGTGTAGACTGTTCGTCTGTCCGAACGCCTGCCACATGCAAGAGGTTCTACAAGCCACATGAAGAGGCGGAAATTTCTAACAGGAGCGGCCACCGGTGTGCTGCTGCCACTCGCCATTCCGTCCATCGTCTGGTCGGCGGATGAGCAGATCGAAGGCGACAGCGTCAGCGGTGACGAATCCGCTGAGGCCATTCAGCGCAACGTCTACCCGTTGCCGCCCGCCGACGTCGATGTAATCGGCGAACTGCAGATGGTCAAGGCGACCGCCGACGACACCCTGCTGGATATCGGTCGGCGCTACGGTGTGGGCTTCGAGTCCATGCGCATGGCAAACCCAGGCGTGGATCTCTGGATGCCGGGCGAGGGCACGGAGGTGCTGGTGCCTACGCGCTTCATACTGCCCCCCGGCCCCCGGCGCGGTCTGGTGGTGAACCTGCCGGAAATGCGGATCTACTACTACCCGGAGCCCGAACGCGGTCAACAGCGCGTGGTGGAAACCTATGCGGTCAGCATCGGCCGCATGGACTGGAACACGCCGATCGGCACGCACCGGGTGACCAATCGTATTGAAAACCCTGCCTGGTTCCCGCCGCAATCGGTCCGCGACAGACATGCGGCCGAGGGACGCACGCTGCCGCGACGTATCGATCCCGGCCCGGACAACCCGCTGGGCAAGTACGCTATCGGCCTGGATGTTCCCGGATATTTCATTCACAGCACGAATCGGCCCTACGGTGTCGGCATGCGCGCCACCCATGGGTGTATTCGCATGTTCCCGGAGGATATCGAGTCGCTGGTCTTCCGGCTGCCGATCGGAACCGAGGTGCGGATCATAAACGAGCCTTACAAGGCGGGCTGGTTCGCGGGTGAGTTGTACGTGCAGGCCTATCCAGTGCTGGAAGAGCATCAGGACCTGGAGGCGGGCAAGTACTCCGCCGCGGTAAAGAGCGTGGCCTCGATTCTCGAGGAGCGACCCGGCCGCATCGACTACGAACGGCTGAAGGCTGTGGTGAATACCGCCGACGGGCTTCCGCGCAGCGTCTCGCGCATGGGGCTTGGCAATGCAACCGCCAAACTGGATTGAGCGATCATTGTGGAAACGCGGATAAAGGACCCGGGCCTGTGCGGATGTTTCAAAGCCGATAAACGTCGCTTTTAGCCGATATTTCCAGGCGCTATTCTATCAGCAGCAGCCAATAAAAAGCCCCGCACTTGGCGGGGCTTTTTATATCCAGTGACCTTACTTGGTCATGGAGCGCTCGAACATCCGGTCGATCTTTTCGTTCAGTTCGTCGATCCGGGTGCTGTTACGGTTGGCCTGGTACTGAGCGGCGTTTGCGGTGCCTTCAGCGTCGAGAGCGGTGTCACGCGCTTCGTTGGCCACGGCAAGAGCTTCCTCAGCCTTCGCCTGGGCATCTTCCAGCATCACAGCCATTTCGTCGTCGTCGGCGGTGGAGGCGCAACCGACTACGAACGCCATGGAAGCACCCAGGGCACCAATCTTCAGCAGATTCTTCAGGCTATCGGACATTGGGCAATCTCCTTTCACTGTTGTTGTCGTGCCGAACTCCATGAACGGCAACTGCGTGTCATTCTAGGCACAATAATCAGGAATGAAAAGGTGCAGCCTAATGGGAAATAGCTGAAAGAGGGTGTGTCACCGAACAACGACAGGCGTTCCCACCTGAACCAGCCGGGACAGCTTCTCGATTTCCTCGTCGGTCATCGCGATACAGCCCTGGGTCCAATCGGCAATGCGATGGATATCAGGATCGGCCGGGCCAAGGCCATGCAGGCCGATATGGCCGCCGAGTCCGGTTGTCTGCGGGGGCACGCGCCTGGCACGAATCGCCTCTGCAACAGAGAGGAATTCGTCCAGCGAAATATCGCCGGCATTGTACGCGCGACGAGCATGCTGGTAGGTGGGGTAATCCAGTCCAAGAAAAATATGGAATTTACTATCGTGGTTGATCCAGGCGATTCGGAAGTCCCCCAGCGGTGTGCGACGATCGCCGCGAAGCCGATCCTCGGATGGGCCACCACGACCCAGAGCGATGGAGGAGATCTGCATGACGGGGATGTCGTTCTCGAACACCTGAATCTTCCGGGCTTGCGTATCTACCAGCAACCAGGTGCCGTTGTATGCCATGGCGGGAGGCATGTAATTGGCCGGCTGGGTGTAGTCGGCACTGGAGAGCGGAGCAATCCAGAATAGCGTCAGCGCAATCAGCAATCGGAAGTGTTTCATTCGTGCCCGTCGATCTTTGGTATCAATTCTGCACAGCCTGCTCGGGTCTGGCCAGTTGCATGATGTCTTCATGCCCGAATGGCCAGTTCAGTTCTTCGAGGCCGCCGACGCGCTTCAGAACCGGGATACGGTTCCCGTAGCGCGCCAGCAGAGCTCCATCTTCCACGATATCCACTTCCTCGACTGTGACGGAATACGCGGAAAGCGTCTCGCTCAGCAGACGGGCGGCATCTTCGCAGAGGTGGCAGCCTTCTGTCCCATAGAGTAGCAGGTGTACAGTCATGCAGTTTCCGTCTGTAGCGGGTATACTCGGGCCGGACGATGCTCCGGCAGCCGAACTCGATGCCGTTTTGTACCATTCAATTGCGAAATATCCAACGTTCCCATGCTGAATCGCCGCTTTTCGGTTGCTCCGATGATGGAGTGTACTGATCGTTTCGACCGCTATTTTCTCCGTTTGCTCAGCCGGCATGCCTTGCTGTACACGGAGATGGTGCCCGCCGCCGCCATAGCGCACGGCAAGTCATCGCAGTTCCTGCCGTTCCATGAGTCGGAGCATCCGGTGGCGGTGCAGTTTGGCGGCAGCGACGCGGCTGAACTGGCCCTTTGTGCCAGGGAAGCAACCCGGTTCGGTTACGATGAGGTAAACCTGAACGTGGGCTGCCCCAGCAACAGAGTGCAGTCCGGCCGTTTCGGGGCATGCCTGATGGCCGAGCCTCAACGGGTGGCGGATTGCGTGGCGGCCATGATCGACGCCGGGTCGCTCCCGGTGACCGTGAAAACCCGCATCGGGATAGACGACAGGGAGTCGTACCAGGAACTCGTGGATTTCGTCGGCCGCGTGGCAGCCGCTGGTTGCCGCAGCTTCACTATTCATGCCCGCAAGGCCTGGCTGCAGGGGCTCAGTCCAAGGCAGAACCGCGAGATTCCTCCACTGGATTATCCGAGGGTCTATCGGCTGAAGCAGGATTTCCCGGAACTGGAGATTATCATCAACGGCGGCATCGAGACGCTGGATGACTGCGTCGGACACCTCCTGCACGTGGACGGGGTGATGCTGGGCCGGGCCGCTTATCACAATCCCGCGCTACTGCTGGAAGTGGACCACAGGCTGTTCGGCACCGAGGCGCCGGTTGCCGAGCGGCATCAGGCGCTGGAGGCCTATCTGCCGTTCGTTGAACGCGAGTTGCGGGCGGGTACGGCTTTGCCGGCGATGAGCCGTCATCTGCTGGGGCTTTTCCAGGGCCTGCCCGGCGCGCGCAGGTTCCGGCGCCACATCAGCGAGAATGCGCATCGGCCAGGCGCCGGGGTCGAGGTATTGCAGAAGGCCGCGGAGTACGTGCCGCGCACGCGGTCTCAGGAACAGCTGGCGGGCTGATCAGTCCGGGTCCAGCAGTCGGGGCCCCGGTCCCTGGCCGGACAACTCGTCCCAGGGGTTGCGTAGCGGGCAACTCTCCAGCGACAGGCAGCCGCAGCCTATGCACTGGTCCAACTGGTCCCGCAGGCGCGAGAGTCGCTCGATCCGTTCCTCCAGATCAGCTTTCCAGAGTGTTGAAAGCCTGGACCAGTCCTCCGCTGTGGGGGTGCGGTTCTCCGGCAGGCTGGCCAGGGCCTCGCGAATCGCCGCCAGTGGAATGCCGGTGCGTTGTGCTACCTTGATAATCGCTACGCGTCGCAGCACATCCCGTGGGTAACGGCGCTGATTACCCGCGTTGCGCCAGCTTCTGATCAGTCCCTTGGACTCGTAGAAATGGATGGCGGACACCGCCACGCCGCTGCGTTTCGCCACCTGGCCAACGGTGAGCACCTTGCTGATGCTGCCCGGATCGCGCTTGCTCATCGGAGCCCCTGTGTCGCTCCGGCTCTGGGCCGGCATGAATGCGTAGTATGCTTGCCCGGGCACAGCCTGGGTCGGCATTGCGCCCCTGGGTGGATACTCCCCTGCGTCGCCATCTCCGATGCGCGGGAATATCCATATGGTTTTCCTCAAGTTGACTTGAGGTTTTACACTGTTAAACGTTTTCGAACAAGACAGGCACGAGGCCAATGAGCAGCGATCATCCGGTTCGTTATAGAGGAGCCGAGACTGGCAGTGGCGGACCGGTACAGCGGGAGGCCTCGGTTACCGCGCTACACAGACCGGCGATATCGGTCTCCGGTCTGTCCAAGACTTATGCATCCGGTTTTCAGGCATTGAAGAATGTGGATCTGGAAATCCGGCGTGGCGAGATTTTCGCTCTGCTCGGCCCCAACGGAGCCGGCAAGACCACGCTGATCAGTATCATCTGCGGCATTGTCAATGCGAGCGAGGGCACGGTGCTGGCCGAGGGTTACGACGTGGTGAAGGACTACCGCACCGCGCGCTCGATAATCGGGCTGGTACCGCAGGAGTTGACGAACAATGCGTTCGAGACCGTTCACTCGGTGGTGAGTTTCAGCCGCGGGCTGTTCGGCAAGCCACCGAACCCCGCTCATATCGAGAAGGTGCTCCGGGATCTGACGCTGTGGGACAAACGCGAGGCGCAGATGATGATGCTCTCCGGTGGCATGAAGCGGCGCGTGCTTATCGCCAAGGCCCTGTCTCACGAGCCGCGCATTCTTTTCCTGGACGAGCCCACGGCCGGTGTGGACGTCGAGTTGCGCAGGGAAATGTGGGACGTGGTCCGATCATTGCGGGCAAACGGGGTGACCATCATTCTGACCACCCATTACATTGAGGAGGCCGAGGAAATGGCCGACAGGGTAGGGGTGATCAGCAATGGAGAGATCATCCTGGTGGAAGAGAAGAGCGCGCTGATGGACAAGCTGGGTAGCAAGGAACTGGTATTACAGCTCCCCGAACCGCTGGAGGCGGTGCCCGCACCGCTGCGTCATCACGGGCTTGAACTGGCGGCGGAGGGCTATGAGCTGGTGTACACCTACGATACCCAGAGCGAGGGCACCGGCATTCCGGAGCTGCTCAGGGACATGGATCAGGCGGGAATCGAGTTCCGGGATCTGCGCACCAAGCAGAGCTCGCTGGAGGATATCTTCGTGAATCTGGTCAGGAACCGCCCATGAACATCCATGGAGTGCGTGCGATCTACGTGTCCGAAATGGCCCGTACCGGGCGAACCCTGCTGCAGAGCGTGGTGTCGCCGGTCCTTTCCACATCGCTGTATTTCGTGGTGTTCGGTGCCGCCATCGGATCCCGTATCACCGAAGTGGAGGGCGTCAGTTACGGCGCCTTCATCGTGCCGGGCCTGGTCATGCTGATGCTGCTGACACAAAGCGTGTCCAATGCCTCCTTTGCCATCTATTTTCCGAAGTTCACCGGTACTATCTACGAATTGCTGTCGGCGCCGATTTCCCATTTCGAGATCGTGCTCGGGTTTGTCGGTGCGGCCGCGACCAAATCCCTGCTGATCGGTGTGATCATCCTGATCACGGCAGGTTTCTTCGTGCCGCTCCAGATCGCGCACCCCGTCTGGATGGTGGTGTTCCTGGTGCTGACCGCATTCACGTTCAGCTTGCTCGGCTTCATCATCGGGATCTGGGCGGACGGCTTCGAGAAACTGCAGTTCGTGCCCCTGCTTATCATCACGCCGCTGGCGTTTCTGGGGGGCACGTTCTATTCCGTGGACATGCTGCCACCGTTCTGGCAGACGGTGACGCTGTTCAACCCGGTGGTCTATCTGATCAGCGGCTTCCGCTGGAGTTTCTACGGTATTGCGGACGTCAGCCTGGCGGCGAGCGTGGGCATGATCGCGCTGTTCCTGGTGGCTTGCCTGGCAGTGGTGAGCTGGATTTTCCGGACCGGCTACAAACTCAAGGCCTGAGCGTAACCACTGGAGCGGACGGTGCTTTCCAGGGCAGGCATTGCCTCGAATAAATCTGCAAGCGATACACTGACAACATGAAATCCTTATTGCTGGTTTTCGCGCTGGCCCTGCTGCTGGGCTGCTCGAGTCCCCGGGTCGTGTACGCAGGCCCGCCGCTCCAGGAGGCGGCACTGGCCGATGACCACGTGCTTACACGGGACGGTTACGTGCTGCCGTTGCATGCCTGGCCCGCGGTCGGAGGAAACACCGAGGTGGTGGTGCTGGCCCTGCATGGTTTCACCGACTACGGCGGCGGCTTCGACACCCTGGCAAGGGCACTGCAGCCCACGGGCGTCTCGGTCTATGCCTACGACCAGCGTGGCTTCGGTGCCACGGTGGATAATGGACAATGGCCGGGACAGGAGGTGTTGACCAGCGACGCACGAACCGTGGCCGGGCTGCTGCGTGAGCGCTATCCGGGAACGCCGATCTATCTGGTGGGCAAGAGCATGGGGGCGGCGGTGGCGATTCTCACCCTTACCGGCGAGGATGCGCCGCCGGTCAACGGCAGTGTGCTGATCGCGCCGGCGGTCTGGGGGCAGGACGTCATGCCCTGGTACCAGCAACTAAGCCTGTGGGTTGGGGGGCGTATCGTGCCTGGCATGCCGCTGGCGATACGGCTGCGCGACCTGATCGGCGTGGATCCCAGTGACGATCCCGAGGTGCTCGCAGCCATGCGGGACGATCCACTGGTGCAGGATTCCGTGAAGGTGGAAGTGGTGGAGCAGCTTGCGAAGATGATGGATGCGGCGCTGGAGGCCTCTGGATCCCTGCCAGGGCCTTCGCTGATACTTTACGGTGAGCAGGACGAGGTCATTCCCCGGGAGCCGATCTGTCTGATGCTGGAGGCATTGCCGCAGCACCCCGGTCCGGTGATGCAGGTGGTTCTCTACCCGGAGGGCTACCATATGCTGACCCGCTACACGCAGGCCGCCTCCACGCATGCGGACATAGCGGGTTGGCTGGGGGATGCCAGCTCTGCCATCCCCTCGGGTCGCTCCATGTCGCCAGGTGATGCGCACGAACGGCTGTGTCGTTGAACCTGCGTCTGTCGAATCCGTGACCGCCGGAACGACCAGGGAAGGTAACGAGTCATGGGGTGGTCGCCGGCGATGGCCGGCAAACAGTGGCCTTTTCCCGGCGATATCACGGAGGCGGACATGAAGTACCTGTGCCTGATATACAGCGATGAGAAGCGGATGAACACGATGGATCCGGATGAGCTACAGGCCCTGGGAGATGAGTGCGAAGTCTACTGCCAGCAGCTCATGGACAGCGGGGTGTGCCTGGCGGTACAGGCGCTGGAGTCCGTCAGCACCGCCACGACGGTGCGTATCAGGAATGGGAAGATGACACTCACCGACGGGCCCTTCGCCGAAACCAAGGAACAACTGGGTGGCTTTTACCTGATCGAGGCGTCGGATCTGAACGAGGCTCTGCGGATAGCCTCCGGTATTCCGCCGGCCCGCATCGGCAGTGTGGAGGTCCGGCCGCTGCTGGATAGCTAGTGCGTGGGACGGGACACCAGCGGGCTGGCCGCGGGACAAGCGCCATGAACAGTAACGACCGGAGCCGCAGAACAGCTGAAGTCCGCTCGGCGGTGGAGGCAATCTACCGGCGGGAGTCCCGCCGCGTGCTGGCAACCCTGATTCGCCTGCTGGGGGATTTCGAGCTGGCCGAGGAAGGCCTGCATGATGCCTTCGCCGCGGCCCTTGAACAATGGGGTCGCGACGGCATTCCTTCCAACCCCCGAGCGTGGCTGGTCTCCGCTGGCCGCTTCAAGGCGATCGACAACATTCGCAAACGCTCGCGCTTTCAGGCCTCGCTCTCGGAGCTGGTCAGGCAGCTCGAGGAGCAGGCAGGGGAATGCGAGCAGTGGGAATATGATGATGACATTGCCGACGATCGCCTGCGGCTGATCTTCACCTGCTGCCATCCGGCCTTGTCCGCCGATGCCCGCGTGGCGCTGACCTTGCGCGAAGTCTGCGGCCTGACCACGGAAGAGATTGCCCGCGCCTATCTGGTGAAGACGTCCGCCATGGCCCAGCGCATCGTGCGGGCGAAATCCAAGATCCGTGACGCCGGCATTCCCTACGAGGTGCCGGCGGCGCAGGAACTCCCGGCACGGCTGGATGCCGTGCTGCAGGTGGTATACCTGCTGTTCAACGAGGGTTATTCGGCATCCTCCGGCGCGTCGGTGTTGCGGCGGGATCTGTCCGCGGAAGCCATTCGGCTCGGCGAGCTGCTGGTGCAATTGCTGCCCGAACCCGAAGCCATGGGCTTGCTGGCACTGATGCTGCTGCATGACTCGCGCAGGGCGGCGCGTGCCACCGAGGACGGAGAAATCATCCTGCTGGAGGACCAGGACCGGTCCCTGTGGAACCGGGAGCAGATCGCCCTCGGCGTGGAGCTGATCCAGCGTTCGCTGGCGACCCGCCAGGTCGGCCCCTACACACTGCAGGCAGCCATTGTCGCGATACATGCGGAAGCGCCCAGTGCCGAGGAAACGGACTGGTCGGAGATTGTCGGGCTCTACGACGTGCTGATGCGGGTTGCGCCCTCGCCGGTGGTCGAGCTCAACCGGGCCGTGGCAGTGGCGATGCGGGACGGGCCGGAGCACGGCCTTGTGATGGTGGATGCCATACAGCAGCGGGGGGAACTTGCGGATTACCACCTGCTGTATGCCGCGCGCGCCGACCTGTGCCGCCGCATGGGCGATGTATCCGGGGCCGTGCATGCCTATCGCCAGGCGCTGGATCGTGCGCTGCAGGAGCCGGAGCGCCGTTTCCTGCAGCGCAGGCTTTCGGAGCTGGAGGGGTGAGGCGCACAAGTATGCCGGTCAGTCCCCGTCTTGCCGTATGACAAGCGATGAGAGAACCAGTCGGCGGGATCTCCGGTGCCGTTCCGTTATCCGTGAACGGTCACGGTGACCCGTCGCTGGTGTGCCTGGTAGCGATGCTCCCAGAGCCAGATTCCCTGCCAGGTACCAAGTGCCAGTCGGCCTGCTGTCAGCGGCACTGTCAGGTCGCTGCGGGTCAGTACGGACCGCACGTGCGCGGCCATGTCGTCCGGTCCCTCCGCGTCGTGTTCGAACAGGGTGTCTCCATCCGGCACCAGCCGGGCCATGAAGCGATCCAGGTCGCGACAGACGGACGGATCCGCGTTCTCCGAAATGATCAAGGAGGCGCTGGTGTGGTGCACGAACACGTGGCACAGGCCGGTGGTGACGCCGGCCTCGGTCACCGCCTCCCGGACCTTGTCGGTGATCTCGGTAAGGCCGCGCCCGTCGGTGCCGATGGTGAAAGCAGTCTGATACATCCCATTACCTCAGCCGGAAGAAGCGTTCGGCATTCGTGGTGGTTTGCTCCGCCAACTGTTCCCGGGCGACCCCCCGGAGCCGCGCCACGGTTTCCGCGATGTGCGGTAGCCAGGCGGGTTCGTTGCGGTTCTTCGCCGGCTTCGGGGTCAGCGAGCGCGGTAGCAGGTAGGGTGCATCGGTCTCCAGCATCAGACGGTCCGCCGGCACGTCCGGTACCAGTGCCTGAAGCTCCTTGCCCCGACGTTCGTCACACACCCAGCCGGTGATCCCGATATGCAGGTCCAGGTCGAGGTAATCCCATAGCGCCTCGCGCCGGTCGGTAAAGCAGTGGATGACGGCCTGGCTGAGCCGGTCGCGGAACGTTCGCAGGATCGGGTACAGCCGGTCGTGCGCATCCCGTTGATGGATGAACACCGGCAGGCCGGTCCGGGCGGCCAGGTCCAACTGCTGCTCGAATACCGCTTCCTGCGTGGGTCGCGGAGAGAAGTCCCGATTGAAGTCCAGACCGGTCTCACCGACCGCCACCACGCCGGGTTCCGCGCAAAGCGATTCCAGCGATGACAGCGTCTCTCTGGTCACATCCCTGGCCACATGGGGATGCGCGCCGGCGGTGGAGGAGAGGTGCCGGGGAAACTCGCGGACCAGTTCCTGGGCCCGGATGCTTTCCTCCAGGCTGGTCCCCGTCACGATCATGTGTTCCACGCCGGCATCCAGCGCACGGCGGATGACTGCATCACGATCCTCGTTGAAGCTGCGATTGGTCAGGTTGACGCCGATATCGATCAGTCGCATACGCTGGTCTGCCACACTTGCTCCCGGTTCGGATTTGGCGTCGATTATGACGCTTTCGCCCCAGTGCTGTCAGGTCTGGCTCCCCGGGGGACCGCTGGGGTATGGTTTCGGCAAGTACGCATTCACTGACAACCACAGGGAGCACCAACCATGCAGATGGGGGCCGGACCGGAACAGCAGCCGATGAACTGGATTGGCGACTGGGTGGGCAAATGGGCGGCCATGCGTCCGAATCGCCCGGCGCTCTGCGATGCGGACACCGATACGGTCTACACCTACGGTGAACTGAATCGGCGAGCCAATCAGGTGGCCCGCTGGATGACCGATGCTGGTTTGCAACCTGGTGATGTGGTCGGCCTGATCTGTCGCAACCGGGTCGAAGCCGTGGATATCTATCTGGCCTGCGGCAAGCTCGGTGTGATCCTTGCGCCCTTGAGTTACCGCCTGCGACCGCGTGAACTGAACGAACTGATCCAGCGGATCCAACCGAAAGCCCTGTTCCAGGAGGATGTGTTCGACGCGTTGGTGGAGGACCTGACGATTCCAGGCGAGGTTCGCCGGATCCGGATCGCGGACCAGGACAGCGACTATCATGCGCAGTTGTTGCATGGGGATGCGCCGGAAATGAACCGGCCGCTGTCCATGCAGCAGACCTTTCTCTACATACACACCGGTGGCACCACGGCAACGCCGAAGGTCTGCATCGTGCCGTATCGTCAGATGGTGTGGAATTCCATCGATCTGGTCTTCTCCGGCGGCATGCCCGGCGAGGCCAGGCTGATCATCACCTTTCCGTTTTTCCACATCGGCGGCTGGAACTCCTTCACGCCGGTGCTGCATACCGGCGGTTTCGCCGTGCTCATGCGACAGTTCGATCCGGGGCAACTACTGGAACTGATCCCGCGACACCGCATCACACACTTCGGTGGCGTCGAAGCCATGTTCCGCTTTCTGCTGGCCCACCCGGCGTTCGAGCGAACCGACCTCTCGAGTCTGCAGGGCATTACCAGCGCCGGCGCGCCCTGTGCCGAACCGGTGATGGAAGCGTTCATCAAGCGCGGCATCCCCATCACCCAGGCGTACGGCCTGACAGAAGCCGGGCCATCCAATTTCATCTATTCGCCCCTGGACGCGCCGCTGGACGAGGTATGGCGACATAATCGCAGCATCGGCACCAGCATGATGCACTGCGACTACCGCATCGTCGACCAGGATACCCTGGAGCCGGTACCGCGCGGCGAGACCGGCGTGCTCTGCATGCGCAGCATGCACAATTTCGGCGGTTACCTGGGCGATCCCGAGCGCACGCGCAAGGCGCTGCTGGATGACGGCTGGGTCTGGAGCGGCGATCTGGCGCGGGAGGACGACGAGGGCTTCGTCTACATCGTCGGGCGCGCCGACAACATGTTCATCAGCGGTGGGGAAAACGTGTCGCCCGAGGAAATCGAGAACGTGCTGAACCAGCATCCGGCGGTGGTCCAGGTGGGTGTGGTCCCTCTGCCCGACGAGCGCTGGGGACAGGTGGCCGCCGCGGTGGTGGTGGCGCCTGGCGCGGATGAGGGATTGGTGGAGGAACTGATGGCCCACTGCCGCCGGGAACTGGCGGGGTTCAAGGTGCCGAAGCATATTCGACTGTCGGACGAACTGCCGATGACCGGCGCCGGCAAGCTGAACCGTGGCGCGCTGGCGGCGGAATTCGGGGAGCGGGGTGCATGAGGATTCAGGGCAGGGTGCTGATCATCGCCGGCTCCGACTCCGGCGGCGGTGCAGGGATTCAGGCCGACATCAAGGCAGTATCCGCGCTGGGCGCCTTCGCCGCCACGGCGATCACGGCCTTGACCGCGCAGAATACAATGGGCGTGCACGGCGTGCACCCGGTGCCGCCGGATTTCCTGCGTCAGCAACTGGAGGTTGTGCAGGCGGATATCGGTGCCGACTGCTTCAAGACCGGCATGTTACATGACGCCGAGGTCATCCGGGTGGTGGCGGACTTCCTGGATCGCACGGCTGGGGATACGCCGCTGGTTGTAGACCCCGTCATGGTTTCGCAAACCGGCGCCAGCCTGCTGCAGAGCAGTTCGGTGCAGGCGCTGGTGGAGCTGCTGCTACCGCGGGCCACGCTGATGACACCGAACCTTCCGGAGGCAGAGACCCTGTTACAGAAGGAAATACCGGATGCCGATGCCATGCCGGAGGCGGCGCGCGCCCTGCAGGCCATGACTGGCGGCGCGGTGTTGCTGAAAGGAGGGCATCTGCCCGGCAACGATCTGGTGGACGTGTTTGCTGACGGAGAGGAGCTGAGGTTGTACCGCCACCAGCGTATCGACACTCGTCACACCCATGGAACAGGCTGCACGCTGGCTTCTGCCATCAGCGCCGGGCTGGCACAGGGGATGCCGCTGGAAAGGGCGGTAAGCCGCGGCAGGGCGTACCTGCTGGAAGCGATCCGTCAGGCGCCGGGGCTGGGCCAGGGAGGCGGCCCGGTGAACCATCTGCATACCGTGGATCAGGCCGCGATCGAGCGGCTGCGCTGAGACTCAACCGGCCTTGCCGGTCTTGCGCTCCGCAGGCGCGGCGTAGGTCCGTACCACGTAACGCTCGATGATGTCGCGGAATTCGGCGGCAATATTGTCGCCTTTCAGCGTAACCGTTTTCTCTCCGTCCTCGTAGACGGGGGCCACCGGCCGCTCGCCGGTGCCAGGCAGGCTGATGCCGATATTGGCATGCTTGCTTTCGCCGGGCCCGTTCACCACGCAGCCCATGACAGCCAACGACATTTCCTCGACGCCTACGTAGTGCTTGCGCCATTCCGGCATGCGACTGCGGACGTAGTTCTGGATATCGTCCGCGAGTTCCTGGAAGACGGTGCTGGTGGTGCGCCCGCAGCCCGGGCAGGCCGCCACCAGGGGGGTGAAGGCCCGCAGCCCCATGGTCTGCAGCAGCTCCTGGGCCACCACGACCTCGCGCGTCCGGTCACCGCCCGGCTCGGGGGTCAGGCTGATGCGAATGGTGTCGCCGATCCCTTCCTGCAGCAATACCGCCAGGGCGGCTGAGGAGGCGACAATGCCCTTGGAGCCCATGCCCGCTTCGGTCAGACCCAGATGCAGTGGGTAATCGCAGCGGCCGGCCAGGTCCCGGTAGACGGCGATAAGGTCCTGTACACCGCTCAGCTTGCAGGAGATGACGATGCGGTCGTGGCCAAGTCCCAATTGCTCGGCGCGTTCGGCGCTGCCCAGTGCGGAGACGATCAACGCCTCTTTCATCACCTCGGGCAGCTCCCTGGGTACCGCAAGAGCCGCGTTGTCGTCCAGCATGCGGGCCAGCAGGTCCTGGTCCAGGCTGCCCCAGTTCACCCCGATGCGCACCGGCTTCTTGTACCGGCAGGCGATCTCGATCATCTCGGCAAACTGGGTATCCCGTCTTGCCCCGCGGCCGACATTGCCAGGGTTGATGCGGTACTTGGCCAGCGCCTCGGCGCAGGCCGGATAGCGGGTCAGCAGCTTGTGGCCGTTGAAGTGGAAATCCCCCACCAACGGCACGTCCAGCCCCATGGATTGCAGCCGGTCGCGAATGCGGGGGACGGCTTCCGCGGATTCCTCGTTATTCACCGTGATGCGCACGATCTCGGAACCGGCCCGCGCCAGATTGGCCACCTGCACCGCGGTTGCCACTTCGTCGGCAGTGTCGGTATTGGTCATGGACTGCACCACGATGGGCGCATCGCCGCCCACCATCACACCGCCGATGGAGACGGCTACGGAGCGTCGTCTTTGAGGAAAACCGTTTGAGGCCATGCTGTCGAATTGCGTCGCAAGGAGGTGGCGACATGATACTCACCTTACGGCAGTGATTGCCAGATGCCGCTGAAGCAGGTACTGATGCTGGCATGAGTAAACAGGAGGAACGGGTGTGCTGAAGAACAGGAAAGGGCTCGGACTGTCGCTGGTCTGTCTGCTGCTGGTGGGGTGCGCCACCACACAGCCGGCGCCACGGGATGTGCTGGCCTTGAACGCAGAGGCGATGAGTGCCTACCACGCCGAGGACTGGGCTACCGCCCGCGATGCCTACGAGCGGCTGGTGGACGCTGACCCCGACCGCGCACTGGCCTGGTACCGATTGGGCAATCTGCAGAGCCGGGAGGATGAACTGGATAACGCGATCGAGAGCTACCAGCGGGCACTGGAGCTGCAAGCCGATTACCCCGAGGCACGGCACAACCTGGGGCTGGTAATGATCCGTCGCGGGGCGGAGCAGTTACGGCAGGGCAGGAGAGAGATGAACCGGCCAGCCCTGGTTGCCCAGAGCGACCGCTTCCTGGCCTACTTGCTGGTGGACCTGATCCAGACCGTCGATATCGCGGTTGAATGCGATTGCGAACAGAACACAGAGGGCGATGAATAATCCGCCGACGCTCAGGACAGCGCCTGCCGGGTGGCCTCCTCGGGCATCAGGCCGCCGCGGATAAACGCCAGCGCCGCCTCGATGACATCGTCCGGCGGCACGCGGTCTTCCCATACCCCGTAACGCAGGCCAAGGAACGAGCCGATGCCCATCAGCGCCCAGGCCTGGCCGTAGGCCGAGGTCTTGCGGATCTGACCGGCCTGCTGGGCACGCTCCAGCCGCATCTGGTACATATTGGCCATGTGCTCGTAGTATTCGCGGTAGATGGATTCGTCGATGAACTGGGATTCCAGCACCACGCGATAGAGGTTCTTGTCTTCCACGGCGAACTTGAGGAAGGCCAGCAGCCCCAGACGTTCGATCTCGATGCGGTCGGAGACGCCGCGGGTCGCTTCCGTGAGTGCATGACGCAGCTTGCGACTCATGAAGCGGACCAGCTCCCGAAGTATTTCCTCCTTGGAGGAGTAGTAGATGTAGAAGGTGCCCTGGGCAACGCCGGCGCGCCGGGTGATACTACTGACCGAAGCCGTATGGAAGCCCTTCTCGCCGAACTCGCTCTCCGCTGCGGCCAGCAGCTTCTGACGGGTGAGTTCGCCGCGTGCGGTCACGGGCTTTTTGCTGGTTTTGGCCAACGGTCCATCCTCTGTATCGTGATATCGACTCTCTGACGTTATTGAACCAGGGAAAACCTGTCAACTGGTTCATGTGCCATGTTTGCCCGGCGGTCGTGCGCGATCCCCGGGGCTGTGTTGAAATGCTTTGCCGCCACAGGCTGATTGTCGCAGGGAGACGAGGTGTGAAACCGCTTGAAGACTTGCTGGACGTGATGGCGCGGCTGCGTGATCCGGAGCGTGGCTGCCCGTGGGACGTGAAGCAAACGTTCGACACCATCGCCCCCTACACCATCGAGGAAGCCTACGAGGTTGCCGACGCCATCCAGAGAAATGATCTGGAAGATCTGCGCGACGAACTGGGTGACCTGCTGTTCCAGGTGGTATTTCATGCCCGCATGGCGGAGGAACATGGCCATTTCGCCTTTCCCGACGTTGCGGCGGCGATCCGTGACAAGATCGTGCGGCGCCACCCTCACGTGTTCGAACAGGCCCGGGTAGATGACGTATCCGTGAGCTGGGAGGCGATCAAGGCCGAAGAGCGCGCGCGCAAGCTGGAAGCCAGGGGAGAGGATGTGTCCGCGCTGTCCGATGTCAGCGTCGCACTTCCAGGCCTGCTGCGGGCGGTCAAGCTGACGCGGCGAGCCGCTCGGGTCGGGTTTGATTGGCCGGATGCGCGTGGCGTGCTCGAGAAGATCCGCGAAGAGCTGGACGAAGTGGAGGAGGCCTACCGGCAAACGCCGGAACGGCAGGACCTGCTGGAAGAGGAACTGGGGGATCTGTTGTTCGCGACCGCGAATCTGGCTCGACACCTGAAGCTTGATCCGGAGGCCGCGCTGCGACGGGCCAATGCCAAGTTCGAGTCGCGGTTCCGGCATATGGAGCGCGCGCTGGGCGGGCAGGGGCTGTCGCTGGACAGGGTGGATTTTGAACGACGCGAGCAGGCCTGGGAGGCCGCCAAGCGGGAAGAGCGCCGCATTCAGGGGAACGAACAATGAAGGGGATGATCGGTTATGTGCTGTCCGCAGTGTTGCTGGGAGCAAGTCTCGGTCTGCAGGCGGCGGATGACGAGGGTGAGCCGCCGCGATGGTCGCTGGGGGCTGGTGCTGCCGTGGTGGCGCCGGAAGGCGGCCGTGAGGGCTACGCGGGCTATCTGAACCTTGGGTGGCGTCTGGCGTATTCCAGCCCCGGAGCACCACGCTCCTACTTCGGCCTGGAGTTGGAACTGAGCGATACATTCGAATCCTACCGGCGTGATCGCGGGTCAGACCGGATCAAGGGCGATGTCACCACGGCTGGCGTCTACCTTGCCGCGAATACGTTCATGACCGAGCGCGTCTTCTTCCGCGCACGGCTCGGCGGCGCGTACCGCTACCTGGACGAATCGCACCGGGCTGGCCGCCATCAGGGACGATTGGCCGCAGGCCTGGGGTTGGGTTACAGCATCAACCGGCGTCTCGACCTGCTCACCGACGCCAGCATCCAGTATCTCGGACGGGACGCCAGGCTGCATTACGTGGGCAGCGCCGGCGTCCGCGTCCATTTTTAGAGCGCTGTCAGGCGGCTTGAAGCCCGCAGCGTTGTCGCAAGCCACCGCAGGTAGAATGACTGCCTGCGGTGGCTTGCTTCCAGTCGCGAACGATGCGGGCTCCAGCGCGATCGTGGGAGTTAGTCAGTACTTCCTCAAGGACAGGCGGGAAGACCCTCGCGCTGCCCGCGTGTGTGCGCACAACCGAATGCTGGGCCGGCCGCCGCATCGGGATCGTTGACGGGGTCTCCGGCCGGCTTCCATTCGCCGCCCAGTCGGTCAGGTCGTCGAAGGCCTGCAACTCTTCCTCCTCGGTGAAGGTGCAGTGGCCCACGTCGCGAACGACGCGCTGTACCAGCAGCGCTTCCTGACCCGCACCGGCTACCCGTTGCGCATAGGCCTGCTGCATTGACAGCGGCGTATACAGGTCGCCCAGCGAGCCCAGCGTCAACACCGGAATGCCGATCTCCCCGCTGGTGGCAGGGATTGCGGCGGTTCCGCCCCGCACCACCTGCGGATCAGGTTCCAGTCGCAGCACGTTCTCATTCAGCCATTCCTCCCTCTCGGGATCCGGCAGTGCGTAGCGGACGTCCCGGGTAGAGATGACGTTGCCGGCCTCCAGGCCACCCAGCGTGCCGTCCATGTGCCCGAAGTCGAAAAGTAGCGTGGACCACGCTTCCACCGCCTCGTGGCTGAGGGCATGCGGGCCGCCGCTGAGCCGGGTGTGCAGGTAAACCAGCTCTTCGCCCGCCGGGTAGAGCAGCCCGGGGAATTCCGGCCCGAGACGTGCCAGCAATTCCTCCCGCGTGTCCTGTTGGAACTCCATGTCCGGAAAGCGGGAATCCAGCCCCGCTATCGCCTGCGCGGCCAGGTTGTACGCCATCAGGTAGTTCAGCCCCTGGGTATCCACCAGTGGGGCGCACATGGCGAGCGCGCCCGCATACAGGTCCGGATGCTGCTCGGCGCTGGCTGCGGCCACCTGGCCACCGAGGTCGTGACCGATGATATAGCTGGAACCGGGGGGCGCATGCTCGCCGGAGAAATGTTCCAGCAGCAGCCGGCTGTGTTTCACGCCGGAGTTCACGTGGTAGCCGTTGAAGTCGAAACTGGAGGCCGCCCAGGCGTAGCCCCGTTTCAGCAGCGCCTCGCGCCGGGGCGGATTGACCACTTCCAGCGTGCGGTTGTCACTGCCGCGCAGTGGGCGCGCGTAGATGATCAGATCGCCGTTCCAGTTCTCGGGGATCTCCCAGCGGTAGCCCGCCCCATCCAGCAGGCCCCATCGGCGTTCCGTGTCGACGTCGGGCAGCGCGTCAAACGGCAGTTGGTCCTCGTCCACGATCCAGTTGTCCTCGTCCAGCGCGGCGTACAGGGGCATGGACAAGGGGAGGGCCAGTAACAGGGCCAGGAATTGCTTGTTCACGTAACACGGCTCCCGGTGTTCAGGTGAAACGCTGGAAGGCGCATGCCGCCAGGGCGGCGCCTCACTCAGCGCAGATCCAGTCCGGCCGCCGCCCGCTTCGGAGTCGGCGGGCAGGCGATCTCAGTCTTTACCCAATGGTTTTACCACCTGGCGGATGCGGTCGCTCTCGCAGAGCTCCAGAAACCCATCGGCCAGGCGGCGTGTGGCATCGGTGATGCGCTGCCAGTCCCTGGCGCGGCCGGCATCATCGCCGGCATAACGGTAGAAATCCTTTCTGTCCGGTATGCGCCCCCTGGGAAGCTGACGAACGAAGGACTCGGAGGGTGCGACCAGCAGGACCGGATCGACGTTCCCCCCGCGCGCCCGCCGCCAGGGCAGCATCTTGTCGAACCAGCCTGGCGTGATGCTGGCAGCATAATGGGGCATGAGCACGATGCCGTCCGTGACCCCGTAAGCGATATCCATCTGGTAATCGAGCAGCCCCCCGTCGCGGTAGACACCGGGGGCGGCACCGGGAATGTCGTGCTCCGGTTCCATGACCATGGGGATGGAGCCGGATGCCAGCAGCGCGGCGCGCAGGTTCTCCGGGCCGAGGCGATGGCGTGACAGCCCGAACCCCTGCAACTGGGGCAGGGCATCCATGGCATCGGGAAGAGAGAACAATGCACGTTCAAAATACGCGCCAAGCTTTTGACGGGAAACACTGTTCTTTGCCGCGGCGCCGAGCAGCCCGAGCAACAGCGGCTTGCCTTCGCGGGTCAGCAGGCCACGGCAGCGAACCGTCATCACGTGGAGCTGGTAGGCCGCGCTGGAGAGAATCTCGCCGGTCCCCTTTTCACCGAGCAGAACGTCCAGCAGTCGCCGTGCCTCGGCGCTCACTTCGCTGGGGGACGGCTTGTGGCCATAGCGTTGCTCATGGATATAGGTGTGCTCGAAGCGCTGATAGGCCGCTTCCGGGTTGCGCTGGGCCCCACAGGCAAAGCGCCAGGTGGCGATAGATGAACCGATCAGGAAGCGCGGGCGGGACACACGCGGCAGCCATTCACCGAACAGCATTCTGTCCAGGTGGTTGAGTACCAGCCATTTCGGTCCGCCGGCCGCTCCGGCGAGGCCTCTTACCATGCCCGGGTTCAGGCCCTGATCGCGAATGCGGCGCAGCGCGGCCGGACCCGCGCGCAGTTCCAGCAACGTTTCGGGGGTGCCTTCCATGCAATAGCCCTGACGGAAAAGCTGCAGACTATAACGCGGTGAAGGATGCGAGACAAAAAGCGGCGGTGGCTCTGCATGGGCGGCAGGTTAGGACCTGTGTCGTGCGGCCGGGGGTCAGACCTTCCCGACCCAGCGCTCCCCCTCCTTGATGAACAGGATGCGGCGATGGATCTCCGTGCCGTCGCGGAGAATCAGCCGTCCCTCAACAGAGACGCTTTCCTCGTCCTGATGCTCTTCCCGGTCGATGACGATCTCCTGCAAGCCTCCGTGCTCTTCGAACTGCTGCTCCACGGTCTGCGCCATCATGTAGTAGCTGGCCCCGTGAAAGGTACTGCCCAGCGCCCCTTCCGGCGCCAGTTTCTCCAGTGCCTGCTGGGTGTTGCCGCGGGACAACTCGGTGAAGAAACTCTGGTAGGCAGTGGTGGGGTCGTCCGCCGCGCCGTTTCCGGAGCCGTCGCAAGCGGCCATCAGGATCAGAGCGGATGAGAGAATCAGCAGCTTGATCAGCGGCATCACGCACCTATGGTCTTGATGAGGGACTGGCAGTGATTCATCCCAGTCTAGCGGGGTTTGGGATCTGTTGACACACCATCTTCCCGCTCGTGCAGGTGCTGGTCCAGTTGTTCGAGCGGCGTGTGCAACAGGTCGAACGTCAGGAAATCCTGTTCCAGCAGCGGGTACTGCGCGCGCACGTCTCGAATGGAGCCGGCGAGCCCGGGGTCGCGGCTGAATCGAAGGGCAATGCGGTCCAGACTGAACGCGACGGCGTCGAGATCGCCATAGGCGGAGAGCCAGTCCTCGCGAATGATTCGCGGCAGTGCGCGTCGGGCACGTTCCGGCCAATGAGGCTCCATGCGCTCCAGGCTCCGGTAGCAGTCCAGCAGGAAGTCCTCCAGGGGCTGGTTGCTGTACTGGCTCCAGTGACGTACCAGGAAGTGGTCCCAGAGCATGTCCAGAATGATCCCGGAGACGCGACGCCGATGATCCGGCAGCCGCGCCCGCGCCCGCACCATCAACGGGTGCCGGTCGCTGTAGCGGTCCACTGCGCGATGCCGGCGCACGCCCGATACGACGCGCTCGGGGAGGTCCTGGTTGCCCAGTTTTCCCTTCACCCAGTCTCCGGCCATGTTTCCAAGCCGGTGGCCATCATCGGAGTCTGCCAGGTAGAGGTGCGCAAGATAGTTCATATGGAACACTCGTGAAATGTCCGAGGCTTGACCTGCATCATCCCGTAGCCTGGCCGAAAGGGAAATACTGCCAGAGAAGCGCCAAGCAGCGCATCCTTGGGAACATCCCACGCGATACCGGAGGACAAAATGGATTTCGCTTACAGCCAGCGCGCGCAGAGCTTCAAACGGCAGGTCGAGACGTTCATGGAGCAGTACGTGCTGCCCTACAATGCGCAGTGGCACGCGGAGGTCGAGCGGGGCGCGTACCCGCTGGAACTGGTGAATAACATCAAGGATCTGGCGAAATGGGATGGGTTATGGAATCTGTTCCTCCCCGGATTGCCCGACGATGCTCCCGGGGTCGGCTTGAGCAATCTCGATTACGCGCCTGTGGCGGAGGCGATGGGGCGTGTGCACTGGGCGTCGGAGGTATTCAATTGCAGCGCTCCGGACACCGGCAACATGGAGCTGCTACACCTGTTCGCGACGCCCGAGCAGCGCAGCCTGTGGCTGGAACCCCTGCTGGATGGAAGCCTCCGTTCCTGCTTCGCGATGAGCGAACCGGACGTCGCCTCGTCCGACGCCACGAATATCCAGACCAGCATCCGCCGTGAGGGCGATGAGTACGTCATCAACGGGCGCAAGTGGTTCATCACCGGGCCGGGACACCCGAACTGCAGGTTCGCGATCGTAATGGGAATATCCGATTCCGATGCTGAACCACATCGACGCCACAGCATGGTGCTGGTGCCGATGGACAGCCCCGGGCTGGAGCGTGTGCGCAACATTCCCATCATGCACTACCACTCGCCAGAGGGGCACTTCGAGCTTGTGTTCCGCAACGTTCGCGTGCCGGCGGGTAACCTGCTGGGAGAGGAGGGTGCCGGTTTTGCAATGGCTCAGGCCCGACTGGGTCCGGGCCGCATTCACCACTGCATGCGCTCCATCGGTCAGTGTGAAGTGGCCCTGGAACTGATGCGCGAGCGCGCAGGGGAGCGGCGTACGTTCGGCAAGTACCTTTCGGATCGGGGTAACGTGACGGACTGGATAGCCGAATCGCGGCTGGAAATCGACCAGGCCAGGCTGCTGGTACTGCAGGCCGCGTGGATGATCGACAATCACGGTGCGAAGGCGGCGCGTACCGCCGTCTCGGGAATCAAGGTCGTGGTTGCACGCATGCAGACGCGCATTGTCGATCGTGCCATGCAGGTGTTCGGCGCCATGGGCCTGACGCCGGATACGCCGCTGAGTTACCTGTGGACCTGGGGGAGGGCCATGCGCTTTCTGGACGGCCCGGACGAGGTGCACTTGGGTGTAGTGGCGCGCGAGGAGCTGCGTCGGGCGCGTGAAACCCGGGGACAGACCGCACCCTACTATACGCTGCCGGATACGTTGCGCGCCGCAGCGACAGGTGATCCGGTGAGAACCTGAGCGCGCCGGGAAAGACACGAACTTCCCGCGGCGCCGTGGGTACTTCAGCGTCTTTTGAACGGGGCTAGTCGGTTTCCACCGGGTTGCCGGATTCGGACTTGCCGCCGGCTTCATCGTTGCCGCTGCGACGGCGGCTGCCGCCGCTCCCGCCGCTCCCGCTTCGGCTGCGCTGGGAGCCGCTGCCCCCGTTGCGACGACCGCGGCCTCCTGGCCCGCTGGCTCCGCCACGGCGTTCCATCTTCTGCGGCGGTTTCGGGTCTGCCACCATCATGCTTGCATCGGCGAAGGTCGAGGGGATCTTCTGTTCGATGTAGGCCTCGATATCCGGCAGCGAATACACGTACTCGTCGCAGGCCAGGCTGATGGCATCCCCGCTGGCACCGGCACGGGCCGTGCGGCCGATGCGGTGGACGTAGTCCTCGGCTTCCTGGGGCAGGTCGAAGTTGATCACATGACTGACGCCCGGAATGTGCAGCCCCCGAGCGGCCACGTCGGTGGCGACCAGAATCGGCAGATCCCCATCCTGGAAGCGCTTCAGAAGGGACTGCCGCTTGTTCTGGGGGATATCGCCCGAGATGACCTGGGCGTCGAAGCCGTTGCCGCGCAAATAGCCGGTCACCATGTCGGCGCCGCGCTTGGTATTCACGAACACGATGGTCCGGCGCGGGTCATGGGTATTGAGTAGACCGAGCAGCAGGGGGATCTTCTCTTCCTTGGAAACATGATAGAGCTTCTGGGTAACCCGCTGCGCGGTGATCTGCTCGGGTTCGATGCGCACCGTTTCCGGATTGTTCATGTGCTCGTACGCCAGTTCCAGCACCCGCTGGGACAGCGTGGCTGAAAACAGCAGATTGATGCGCTGGTTCGGCGGTGGCATGCGGCGCAGCAGGTAGCGGATGTCATCGATGAAGCCGAGATCGAACATGCGATCGGCCTCGTCCAGCACGACGACTTCGATGTTGTTCAGCTTGAAGACGCCCTGCTTGAAGAAGTCGATCACCCGGCCGGGCGTGCCGATGATGAGATCCACGCCATCCTGCAGGGTCTTGCGCTGCTGTTCGTATCCGGTGCCGCCGTAGATGGCGGCGGACTTCAGGCCGGTGAACCGGCCCAGCAGTTCGGCATCCTTGTGGATCTGCAGGGCCAGTTCGCGCGTGGGCGCGAGCATCAGTACCCAGGGCCCGACCTTGTCCTCTTCGACGGGGGTTTCCATCAGATAATGCATGGTCCCCAGCAGAAAGGCGGCGGACTTGCCGGTACCTGTCTGCGCCTGGCCGGCGACGTCGCGCTTCTGCAGGATCAAGGGCAGCGTCGCCGCCTGGATTGGCGTGCAATGCGTGAAGCCGGCCTCGTCCAGGCTGTCCAGCAAGGAGGGAGTCAGTCCGAGGGACTTGAAGGAAACTTCTGAAACTTGGTCATTATTCATGGGCGCAAAGGGTACATGAAAACCCGGATTTTGTCCCGATTCAAACGCCAGGGAAGCGCAGATCGGCTCCCGCACTGTCGCTTTCCGGGCGAGTGATGGCTGTCGGCGTTCATTGTGGCGTCGGTTTGTTGTATGGTTCGCCGTTTTCCCGGAGTGGCGACAGGGAAGCGTTTATGGTTCCATCCGGGAAGCGCGGGGGCCCGGCTCTGTTTTCCGCTGCAACCCCATGATGATCGGGATACGGGTAATGAATCGAGACGAAACCACGGCGGCACTAGCCGCCGCCGAAAGGCTGTATGACGACCGCCAGGTGGAGGCAGCGCTGGATCGGATGGCGCTGGCCATTACCGCCGATCTGGGTGGCCATGTCCCGCTCGTGCTCTGTGTAATGATCGGAGGGCTGGTGCCTGCGGGACGCCTGCTGCCGAAACTGGGCTTTCCGCTGGACGTCGATTATGTGCACGCCACCCGTTACCGGGGCGCCACGGCCGGCGGGGAACTCCACTGGATTGCCCGGCCGAGAACATCGCTGCAGGGCCGGACCGTACTGATCGTGGATGACATTCTGGACGAAGGGCATACGCTGCGCGGCATCATCGACGATTGTTACGCCCAGGGAGCGGAGCGGGTGGTCACCGCTGTGCTGGTGAAGAAGGAGCATGATCGCTGCCATCCGGAAGTTGCCGCCGAGTATATCGGGCTGACGGTGGACGATCGCTACGTGTTCGGCAGCGGCATGGATTACAGGGAAATGCTGCGCAATGCCCCCGGCATCTATGCCGTGGCCGACAAATGAGTTTCCGAGGGGTGGAATGACATGGCTGTTGCAATAATCGGCGGAACCGGACTTACCTCGCTGAAAGGCCTCGAGATTCAGCGCCGCGAGGTGGTCCACACACCCTATGGCGAACCTTCGGGGCCCATTACGCACGGCGTCTTCCATGGCCGGGACGTCATGTTCCTGGCACGTCATGGCTATGGCCATACCATTCCCCCGCACAAGGTGAATTACCGGGCCAACCTGTGGGCGCTCAAGCATCTGGGGGTGGAGCGGCTGGTGGCCGTGGCCGCCGTGGGTGGGATCAGCGAGGACATGGAACCAGCCAGACTGGTGGTGCCGGACCAGGTCATCGATTACACCTATTCCAGGTCCCATACGCTGTTCGAGGACGATCTGACGCACGTCACGCACATTGATTTCACCCATCCCTACGATCCGCCACTGCGGAAACTGATGATCGAGGCGGCCGAGCGAGCAGAACTGGACGTGGTTCCCCATGGCACCTACGGCGCCACCCAGGGCCCTCGGCTGGAGACTGCCGCCGAAATCCGCCGCCTGCGCCAGGACGGCTGCGATCTGGTGGGAATGACCGGCATGCCGGAGGCCGCCCTGGCCCGCGAGCTGGGCATCGCCTATGCGGCCTGCGCTGTGGTCGCGAACTGGGGTGCCGGTCTGCGTTCGGAAGAGATCACCATGGAGGACATCGAGCAGAACCTGCGCCTGGGCATGGAACGCGTGCGCACGCTGCTCGGAGAGCTGATTCCGACCGTCTAGGGAAGCGTGAATACTTCAGCGCTTCCCTGGCGTTGCGCCGGCCTCAGTCGGCTCGGGTGATGCGGATCAGCACTCCCAGTACCGGATGGTCCAGGTAGTGCAACTGGTCGCTACGCATCCGCCGCCTTTCCTGCATGAGAATGATCGGGTCCAGGTCGTCGAATTGCGGTAGCGCGGCGCGCCGGCTGTCCCCGCCGTTGCGCGTTTCCACGTAGCGCAGATCAATATCGGCGTGCAGGAAGCGCTCACGGGCAATGCGGATCTGGCCGGAGAGACCTTCCGGCGGTCGCAGGAATTCCATCGGGCGCTGATCGTCTTCCCCTGAAACGCTGCCCAGACCGTTCCCGGGAGCGGCCGCCTCGGAAGAGGGCCGGCTGCCCAGCGGCAGGGCAATGGCGACGGAATCCTGCTCTGCAAAGCCTGGCTGACGCCAGCCCAGGTGCATCAGCACTTCGTAGCCACTGTCCTGCTGTAGTCGTCGTGCGGTGTCGCGGAGCGTGAGATTGCCTTCCGGCAAACGCATGAACACCTCGCTACCGGGTTCCGCGCCGCTTTCCAACTCCGCATAGCGCTCGTGGTTGATCACCGGAACGGTCCGGGGCCAGCGTTCACCGGAACGCATTCCGCCGCTGTCCAGGTGGCGGAACACGATCACTTCTACGTCATACAGTTCCTGATCGGCCGCGACCGGTGCCGGCACCAGCATTACCGACAGCAGCAGGGCGAGCAGGAATTGGGTGCGGCGGTGGCTGCATGTCCGGGCCAGGCGGCTCGGGAGCTTGACAACAGATTTCAGCATCGGACCCCCATGCGTCCGTTTCAGGCGGCTTCCAGCCGCAGATCATTCAACAGTTTGCCCAGCAGTGCAAACCGTTGCTCCGGGTCCGACAGTTTGCGGCGAATGCGCAGCCGCTCCTGACCTTCCAGCTTGTAGACATCGGGCGCGCTCTGAATCAGTGCCACGAGCGCCGCGGGATCCAGCTCGGTTTCGGGGCCGAAGGTGAGTGCGCCGCCTTCCGGGCCGAGTTCGATCTTTCGGATACCCAGCGGTTCCGCCTGCAGTTTGACCGCGGCCGTACGGAACAGGTTCTTGGCCGGATCGGGCAGCAAGCCGAAGCGGTCGATCATTTCCACCTGGAGATCCTTCAGGTGCTCGTTGCTACGGGCATTGGCGATGCGCTTGTAGAGCACCAGCCGGGCGTGGACATCCGGCAGGTAGTCTTCCGGCAACAGGGCGGGAATCCGCAGGTCCACCTCGGCGCCGTGGTAGAGCGGCTGATCCAGCGCGGGTTCCTTGCCGGAGCGCAGGGCCTTGATGGCGCGGTCCAGCAGTTCGTTGTACATGCTGAAACCGACTTCCCCGATCTGACCGCTCTGTTCGGCGCCCAGCAGTTCCCCGGCGCCGCGAATCTCCAGGTCGTGACTGGCCAGCAGAAAGCCCACGCCGAGATCATCGTGTGCGGAGATGGCTTCCAGCCGCTTGACCGCGTCTGCCGTCATCGCGCGATGATGGGGCGCGATCAGGTAGGCGTAGGCACGGTGATGGGAGCGGCCGACGCGGCCTCGCATCTGGTGCAGCTGGGCCAGGCCGAAGCGGTCGGCGCGGTTGATCACGATGGTGTTGGCCGTGGGTACGTCGATGCCCGACTCGATGATAGTCGTGCACAGCAGCACGTTGTAGCGCTGATGGTAGAACTCCAGCATGACGCGTTCGAGCTCGCGTTCCGGCATCTGCCCGTGCGCGATACCGATGCGCGCGTGCGGCACCAGTTCATGCAACTGGTTGGCAACGCGCTCGATGCTCTGCACGTCGTTATGCAGGAAATACACCTGGCCGCCGCGTTTCAGTTCGCGCAGGAAGGCCTCCTGGATCAGCGCATCGTTCCATTCGTTGACGAAGGTCTTCACCGCCAGCCGGCGGGCCGGCGGGGTGGCGATGATGGACAGGTCGCGCATCCCGGCCAGCGCCATGTTCAGCGTCCGTGGTATCGGCGTGGCGGTGAGCGTCAACAGATCCACCTCGGCACGAAGCTGCTTCAGGCGCTCCTTCTGCTGGACACCGAAACGGTGCTCCTCGTCGATGATGACCAGGCCCAGGTTTTTCGCCTTCAGCCCTGTCTGCAGCAGTTTGTGGGTGCCGATGACGATATCGACCTTGCCGTTCTTCAGTCCTTCCAGCGTCGCCGCCTGATCCTTCGCGCTGTTGAAACGGGACAGCGATTCCACCCTGATGGGCCAGTCCGCGAAACGGTCCCGGAAATTCTGGTAGTGCTGCTGGGCGAGCAGCGTGGTGGGAACCAGGATGATCACCTGATGCCCCCCCTGTACGGCCACGAAAGCTGCGCGCATGGCAACTTCGGTCTTGCCGAAGCCGACGTCGCCGCAGACCACGCGATCCATGGGCTGCGACGAGGCCAGATCCGCGATCACGGCATCGATGGCGTCCTGCTGGTCCGGGGTCTCCTCGAATGGAAAGGCCTCGGCGAAGCGCTGGTACTCGGTCGCCGCGCACTGGATGGACTTGCCCGTGCGGGCGGCCCGGCGGGCATAGAGATCCAGCAATTCCGCTGCCACGTCCCGGACCTTCTCGGCGGCACGTCGCTTGGCTTTCTCCCACTGTTCGCTGCCCAGCCGATGGAGCGGGGCGTGTTCATCCTCGGCGCCCGTGTAGCGGCTGATCAGATTCAGCGAGGCCACCGGCACGTACAGCTTGTCCCCTCCGGCGTACTCCAGCGTCAGGAACTCGGTGGGATAATCGCCCACCTCCAGGCGTTGCAGCCCAAGATAGCGACCGACACCATGATCCTCATGTACAACTGGAGCGCCGATCCGCAAGTCATTGAGATCACGAATCATCAGGGCAGGATCACGTTCCTGCCTGCGGCGCCGGCGGCGTTGCTGTGCGCGGTTACCGAGCAGCGCGGCCTCGGTAATCACAGTTACCGCAGGTTCGTTCAGAACCAGGCTGCGCTCCAGCGGCGAGACGGTGATGGCCAGGCGGTCGTCCGACGCCAGAAAGGCGGGCCAGTCCGCGACCTCCCGCGGGCGAATGCCCAGCGCGTCCAGTCCTTCCAGCAGCGATTCCCGGTGCCCGGGGGTTTCGGCAACGAACAGGATGCGACCGGGCCGGTCCGGCAGGAAATCGGCCAGCGGCCTGCGTTCATCCTTGCCGGTCACTTGTATGCCCAGGGCAGGCAACGCTTCCGTGTCATAGCGGATGACGCCCGAGGCAGGGCCGTGTGTCAGCGCTTCCTCCGTTTCCTGGTGCAGTTCAACCAGCGTAGAGCCGGTGAACCGGGCTTCCAGCTCCCGGGGCTCGAGGAAGAGCGCATCCGGCGCAAGCAAGGGCCTGTCCTGATCGTGTCGGCGCTGTTCGTAGCGATGGCTGATTTCCTCCCACAGCTCGTCTACCGCTGGCCGCACGCCCTCGCTGAGAAACAGGCATGTGCGGGAGGGCAGGTAGTCGAACAGGGTGGAGGTCTGCTCGAAGAACAGGGGCAGGTAGTATTCGATGCCGTTGGGCATCACGCCATCGCTGACTTCGCGGTAGATCAGGCTGCGGGTCGGATCCCCCTCGAAACTGGCGCGGAACTGTTTCCGGAACAGGGTGATGGCCTGCTCGTCGACAGGGAACTCCCGGCCCGGCAACAGCGCGATGCGCTCCACCTTGTGGGAGCTGCGCTGCGTTTCCGGGTCGAAGACCCGTATGGTTTCCACCTCGTCGTCGAACAGGTCGATGCGGTAGGGGTGTTCGCTGCCCATCGGGAACAGGTCCAGCAGTGCGCCGCGGACGGCGAACTCCCCGTGTTCCATGACTTCGGGTACGCATCGGTAGCCGGCGCGCTCCAGTCGTTCCCGTGTGGATTCCAGCGCCAGTGCATCGCCAGTGGCCAGCGTGAACGCCGTGCCATCCAGGTAGTGCCTGGGGGCCAGCCGCTGTATCAGCGTCGCCACCGGCACGATGAGGACTCCATGCTCCAGCGTCGGAAGGCGGTGCAGGGTGGCGAGCCGCTGGGAGACGATATCCTGATGGGGGGAGAATACGTCGTAGGGCAGCGTTTCCCAGTCGGGAAGGCTGTGGATGGCCGCGGCGGCCTGCTTGCCCGCGAAGAAACGGAGCTCGGTCTCCAGTTGCTGCGCTTCCTGGCTGGAGGCGGTGACCGCCAGCATCAGCCCGGTATCCGCCCGCCGGGTGGCCTCCCACAGGGCCAGCGCGGGGGCGCTCCCTTGCAGTCCGGCCCAGTACAGGGTGCGTCCGGGCTGACGGGGCAGGGACGGCTGAAGAGGGTGTTGCAGGCTGTCGTTCATTGCCGGTATCCGGGGCTCAGGCATCCTTCACCAGTCGGGGACGTGCAGCGAGCTCCCTGCGCCGCAGATAAGCTTCGCGGGCGATGCCCACGTCTTCCAGGAACCAGGGCAGCTCGGGCAGGGTGAGCGCTTGTGGCCCATCGACCAGGGCGCGGGAGGGGTCCGGATGGAAGTCCACCAGCACCATGTTCGCCCCGGCGATGACGCCCTGAGCGGTCACGTGCATCATGTCCATGATCCCTTCCGGGTCCGCCGCGCGGGTTCCCACCGAATGGGAGGGGTCGATACACACCGGCATCCTGGTCAGTCGTTTCAGCACCGGGACATGGGAGAAATCCACGAAATTGCGGTGTGGATCTCCCATGTTGGTCTTCATGCCGCGCAGTGCGAATACCACGTGACTGTTGCCCTCACTGGCAAGATATTCGGCCGCGTTCAGCGATTCCTCCAGCGTGATGCCGAAACCGCGCTTGAGCAGCACGGGGAAGCGGGTCTGGCGCCCAACATGCTTGAGCAGCTCGAAGTTCTGCGTGTTGCGGGTGCCGATCTGCAGCATCACGCCGGTCGGGTTGCCAGTCTGTTCCAGCGCCTGCTCGATTTCCGCGATGTGGCGGTCATGGGTGATTTCCATGGCGATCACGCGGATGCCGTACTTGCCGGCGAGTTCGAATACCCAGGGCAGACAGTCGCTGCCGTGCCCCTGGAAGGAGTACGGGTTGGTGCGGGGTTTGTACGCACCCATGCGTGCGCAGGTCTGACCATTGGCCTGCAGGGCCTGGAACATCCGTTCCACATTGGTGGGGTTGTCCACCGCACAGAGGCCTGCAAACACGTGAAAGCTGTCCTGGCTGAATGTGACGCCGTTGTAGTGGAACTCGCTGGAGCGATGATCGTCCTTGTGCCGGCCGAGCACCCGGTAGGTATCGGAGATACGGATCACCCGCTCCACACAGGGCAGTGCGCTCATCTCTTCCTCGGTCAGCGCCGCCGTGTTGCCGATCAGGTAGATCTCGGTCAGTACCTGTTCAGAGCCCTTCACCTGATGCGTGCGGTGCTTGATGCCCTCCAGGCGGTTCAGGTGCTCCAGCAAGGCGTGGAACGCATCACTGTGACGGTCAACGTCCGGTTCAAGTATGAGAATCATGATGTTGTCAGCCGTTCTTAAGGTGGTTTAGTCGCGGAAGAGCCGTAGCAGATCGCCGTAATGGTCGATCCGGCGATCCCGCAGGTAGGGCCACATTCGTCGCACTTCCTCGCTGCGCCCGGTGGGAATCTCGACACACAGTACGCAGTCGCGGTCGGTGGGGGCTTCGGCGAGCAGTTCGCCTTGCGGACCTGCCACGAAGCTGCTGCCCCAGAACAAGGCACCCTGATCAGGGGCTGCGGGGTCGGGTTCGAAGCCGATCCGGTTGCAGGCCAGCACCGGCAGCCCGTTGGCCACGGCGTGGGAGCGCTGGATCGTTATCCAGGCATCCCGCTGCCTGTCCTGCTCGTCCGCGTCATCCTCGTCAGCCCAGCCGATGGCGGTCGGGTACAGCAGCAGCTCCGCGCCGGCCATGGCCATCAGGCGGGCGGCTTCCGGAAACCACTGGTCCCAGCAGACGAGCACGCCCAGCCTGCCCACCGAGGTATCGATCGGCGTGAATCCGAGATCACCCGGCGTGAAATAGAACTTCTCGTAATAGCCCGGGTCGTCCGGAATGTGCATTTTCCGATACCGCCCGGCGAGGCGGCCATCGCTGTCCAGGACCACGGCAGTGTTGTGGTAAAGACCCGGGGCGCGGCGCTCGAACAGTGAGCCGACAATGACCACCCCGAGTTCCCGGGCGGTCGCGGACAGGCGTTCGGTGCTGGGGCCTGGTATGGCCTCGGCAAGGTCGAAGACGGCCGGATCCTCCTGCTGGCAGAAGTAACGACTGCGGTGCAGTTCCTGCAGCAGGACCAATCGCGCGCCCTGGGCAGCCGCTTCCCGGATACCGGCAAGGCTGCGCTCCAGGTTTTCGTCGAGATTCTCGCCGCAGGCATGCTGGACAAGACCCACGGTCAGTGATTGCTTGGCCATACCAACCTTCCCATTGCTAGCCTCGGCTCCCCACGCGTCTGCACGGTTCCTGGTCGAGGGCGAGCGCTTCATCGCACTCCCGTCTTCCGGTGACCAGGGCTGCGGTCGCCGTCTGTCTTCGCCCCCCTCCACACCATCGGTGGCCGGACACCAGGGCGAACAGCTGCCACGGCATCGTTGCATGAGCGAGCCGCGCATTGTACCTGTGTTTGAGGCCGGTGTTGATACGGGTTTGTTTCAGGCGGGCGCCGGGATCTGCATGCTCGCACAGTGCAGGCTGCCGTGCTGGCGGATCAGGGGCAGGGCGTCCACGGGGACAATGGTGCGGTCGGGAAATGCGTTGCCGATAACTGCCAGCGCCTGCTGGTCGGTGGGTACCTGGTAGACAGGCACCAGCACGGCGCCGTTGATGATCAGGAAGTTCGCGTAGCTGAGCGGCAGCCGGTGTCCGTCTTCATCGTGTCTGGCGGGGGGCCAGGGCAGGGGGATCAGGTTGTAGGATACTCCCCGGGCATTGCGGAATGCGTGCAGTTGTTCAGTCATCCGCGACAGCGGCTGGTAATGCGGATCCCTGGGATCGTCGCAGGCGGTGTACAGAATGGTATTGCCCGGCACGAAGCGGGCCAGCATGTCGATGTGCCCGTCGGTGTCGTCACCTTCCAGTTCGCCATGATCCAGCCACAGCACCTGCCGTGCCCCGAACCAGGCAGACATCCGCGCTTCCAGTTGGCCCCGGTCCAGGTCCGGATTGCGCTGTGGGTGCAGCAGACAGCGGCTGGTGGTCATGATGGTGCCCGCGCCGTCGCTTTCGATGCTGCCTCCTTCCATGACCGTATCGATCCGTTCCAGCGCCACCCCGGGCAACCCCAGCGGTGCCAGTCTGGCGGTCAGTGCGTCATCCAGCTCGGAGGAATGCTTGTTGCCCCAGCCATTGAAGCGGAAATCCAGCAGCACGGGGACGCCGTCATCCAGCACCGTGATCGGCCCATGGTCGCGGGCCCAGATGTCATTGGACGGTACGTCGAAGGCGCTGACGGCAGGGTGGGCGGCGGCAATCTTCTGGACCTGGTCTCGGCTGCGCGAGTCGTGACAGGCCACCAGCACCCGCTGGCGCTGGCCAATGGCTTCGGCCATGGCGGCGAAAACGCGCTCTGCGTCACGCAGATGACTGCCCCAGTCGCCGTTGCCATGGGGCCAGGTCAGAAGCACGGCAGTCTGAGGCTCCCACTCGGCGGGGAGTCTGCGGTTCGGCATCAGGTGTCAATTCAGTCGCGGCGTTCGACAGCGCGCAGGACGCGGTCATGTTCGAAGTAGACGGTGTATTCCCCGTAGATCCAACGGCTGATCGGGGGTTCGCCGACAGCGGCCACGCGGTCGTTCGGGGCGCCGAACCGGCGTTCCACCTGATCCATGGTCTGTCCGTTACGGGGACGGTCCATGCTGGCGGACTCCGTTTCCTGTACCGCGTCGATCAGCAGCCTGTCAGCATGTGCCGCGGGCAAAAGCAGTATGGCGGCGGCGAGCGTGGCCTGCATGGCCGATTTGATTCCCTTGTGCATGTTCTTGTTTCTCCCTGCAAGCATGCCGCAAGACTATTACATCCGTTCTGGAGGGGCAATTGGTCTGGTAGACTCCTCGCGGCATCCGGGGGAAGGAATGTTCGGAAATGAGAACGAGAGCGCAAAACGCATGGAATTTCCCGATCGCCTGATTCCCGGAACACTGCGTCGCCGCTACCAGCGCTTTCTCGCTGACGTTGTTCTGGAGGACGGAACGCCGGTCACAGCGCATTGTCCCAACACCGGTTCCATGATCGGTTGCTGCACGCCGGGCTCCCGGGTCTGGTTGAGCCCCTCCCGTGACCCGCGTCGAAGAACGCGTTTTACCTGGGAGTTGGTTGAGCTGGCGGAGGGGGTGCTGGTCGGGGTAAACACCGGCCGGTCGAACGCGCTGGTTCGCGAGGCGATCGAGGCCGGCATGCTGCCCGCGCTGCAGCGTTACCCCGTGATCCGGGCCGAGGCACGTGTGCCGGACACACGCAGCCGGCTGGATTTCCGGCTGAGTACCATGGACGGAGCAGGAGCCTGCTTCGTGGAAGTGAAGAATGTCACTGCAGCGGTCGAGGGCGGCGTGGCGTTGTTTCCGGATGCCGTCAGCGTGCGCGGTACACGCCACCTGCGGGAGATGGGCAAACTGGTTGAGCGCGGTGTCCCGGCCGTGCTGGTGTTCGCTGTCCAGCGCGCCGATGTCCGCGAGGTGCGGCCGGCGGACGAGATCGATCCCGACTATGGGACTGCGCTGCGGGAAGTCATCGGGAAAGGCGTTGTGGTGGAGGCGCTGAGAGCCAGCGTCTCCCAGCAGGGCATCAGGTTGGATGCGCGTATACCGGTTGCGTGTCCTTAGGTGGCCGGAGATCCGGCTTCCAGTTGTCGAGGAAGAACATGTTCAAACCACTGGAGTTGTTCATCGGCCTGCGTTACACCCGCGCCAAGCGGCGTAACCAGTTCGTGTCGTTCATCTCCCTGAGCTCCATGCTGGGTATCGCCCTGGGGGTCACGGCACTGATTACCGTGCTTTCGGTGATGAACGGTTTCGAGCGGGAATTGCGGGAGCGCATCCTGGGAATGGTGGCACACGCCACCATCCAGGGGGCCGGGGAACCGCTGAGCGACTGGCAGGGGTTGCGGGAGGAGGTGCTGGAGCATCCGCGTGTGACCGGCGCCGCACCCTACGTTACCGGTGAGGTGATGCTGACGCGAGGCGGTGATGTCAGCGGCGCCATGCTGCGCGGCATCGTGCCTGAGTTCGAAGGTGACGTCTCGCGCGTCATGGAACTGATCGCCACCGGCTCGGCGGAGGCGCTCCAGCCGGGCGAATACCGTATCGTTCTGGGCAGTGCCCTGGCGCGCATGCTTGGTGTGGACGTGGGTGACATGGTCACGGTGGTCACGCCCGAGGCGCGTGCCACCGTGGCGGGCATCGTTCCCCGCATCAAGCGGTTCGAGGTTGCCGGTACTTTCCATATCGGCATGTACGAATACGACCGTGGTCTGGCCCTCGTGCACATGGAGGATGCCGCCACCGTGATGCGCTTGGGACAGGGCGCCACCGGCCTGCGCCTGGAGTTCGACGAACTCATGGCAGCCCCCTGGCTGGCCCGGGAACTCGCGCTGACCCTGGATGGACGCTACCGCGTCAGGGACTGGACCCGCGAGCACGCCAATTTCTTCCGCGCGGTGCAGACCGAGAAGACGGTGATGTTCGTGATTCTGACGCTGATCATCGCGGTGGCGGCATTCAACATCGTGTCCACGCTGGTCATGGTGGTGAACGAAAAGCGCGCCGACATTGCCATCCTCCGAACGCTGGGAGCGACCCCGGGCAGCATACTCCGCATATTCGTCATACAGGGCGCCGTCATCGGCGTGTTCGGCACCTTGCTCGGCACCGCGGGGGGCATTGCGCTGGCCCTGAATGTGGAAACCATCGTGCCCGCCATTGAAAGCCTGTTCGGCGCGCAGTTCCTGCCGGCGGATGTCTACTACATCAGCGATCTGCCGTCGGAACTGCGCAGCTCCGACGTGATTCGCATCTCCAGTGTGGCCCTGGTGCTTTCTCTGCTGGCTACGCTTTACCCGGCCTGGCGGGCTGCCCGGACGGAACCTGCGGAGGCTCTGCGTTATGAATGATCATGATCCGGTGCTGCGCTGCGTGGGGGTGTCCAAGGTGTTCGCGGAAGGCCCCAGTCCGGTACACGTCCTCCGGGGTGTGGACCTCAGCGTCCGCTCAGGGGAGCAGTTGGCCATCGTCGGACGTTCCGGCTCCGGCAAGAGCACGCTGCTGCACATCATGGGTGGGCTGGAGAAGCCAACCGAGGGGGAGGTGAGCATCGCGGGGGAGCCGGTCTACGATCTCGGCAATGCGGAGCGGGGACGGTTGCGGAACCGCACGCTGGGGTTCATTTATCAGTTCCATCATCTGCTTCCCGAGTTCACCGCGCTGGAAAACGTGGCCATGCCGTTGCTGATCCGGCGCGAATCGGCCGCTGTGGCGAGAAAGGCTGCAGCTGCTCTGCTGGAGCGCGTTGGTCTGGCGGAACGCGCGAGCCACAAGCCCTCCGAACTCTCCGGCGGCGAACGTCAGCGGACTGCCATCGCCCGTGCGCTGGTAACGCGACCCCGGTGCGTGCTCGCTGACGAGCCCACCGGCAACCTGGACAGCCAGACGGCCGATTCGGTGTTCGATCTGCTGCAGGAGCTGAACCGCGAAGAGGGAACCAGCCTGGTCATGGTCACTCATGATGCGGCCCTGGCTGCACGCATGGAGCGCACCGTCACGATGGACGACGGCAAGTTGCTGTAGGCGGCCCAGGGCGTGGAGCCGAGCCTGGGCGGGATGCTATTCGGCAGGACGGCGCCGGGCCCGTCGCCGTCGCAGGTGGGAACGGATGTGCAAGCGCCAGATCATGTGCACCAGGCCATAGCCCGCCAGTCCGACCAACCCGCCGCAGATGATGCTGCCCAGGTAAAGCGGCTGCCAGATGTTCCCCAGCTCATACCAGAACCATTCCAGGCTTGGCTCGAACCCCCGGTCCCTGACCGGACTGCCGATGAACCATGTCCCGATCCGGTAGGAGAAGAAGAACATCGGAGGCATGGTCAGCGGGTTGGACACCCAGACCATAGCCACCGCGATCGGCAGATTGACGCGAAGTGGGATGGCAAATGCCGCCGCCACCAGCATCTGCATGGGCATGGGTATGAACGCAATGAACAGGCCTAGTGCCACGCCCCCGGCCACGGTGTGGCGGTTCAGATGCCAAAGGTTGGGATCATGCAGCAGCACGCCCAATACCCTTAACCGGGGATGCGCCCTGACGGAAGCTGAGCTGGGTAGATATCTGCGGAGAAACTTCCTTGGCATGGACTTTTCGTGAGACAGGCGCTAAACATGGAAACCGACCGGCCCCTCGGGACGGTCGGGAGGCCCTGATGGTCGCCAGGAAGGCGGACCTCCAGCACGCTGCCATTATCCACGAACTGTCCATGGAAGGAATATGTTTCATTTCCTCGCCGGCTTTTCCGCTGGTGCCGCCGCCACGGCGGCGGCACCCTTCACGCTGCCATTGGCCCTGTTGCTGTCGGCATTCCTGGGTCTCGCCTGGAACCGCCGTTTTCTGCTTGCCGGCCTTGCGCTCGGGTGTGCCTGGACAGGTTGGCACGCCGAACGGGAGATGGCCCGGTGGCTCCCCGTTGAGGAGCAGGGCAGGGAGGTCCGGGTTGTCGCCAGGGTCGCCGACCTCCCTACGCATCTGGAGCAGGGCGCCCGCCTGACGCTGGTGCTGGAGCAGGCCCCGGAGGATCTGGCGCCGCAACGCGTCCAGTTGTACTGGCACGGCAGGGGCGAGATGCCCGCGGCGGGAGAACGCTGGGAGCTGACACTGCGCCTGCGACGGCCGTCAGGGAGCTGGAACCCCGGTGGCTTCGATGGTGAGCGCTGGGCACTGACGCAGCGGATCCACGCCCGAGCCAGTGTGGCCGGTGGCCTGGAGCCGAGACGGCTGTCGCCGCCCCGGGGCATTCACGCCTGGAGGAGCTCGCTGTCGGATGCCATGGCCGAGGCTATCCCGCAGCCTGGCGCACGAGCACTGGCCGTCGCGTTGGTGGTCGGCGACCGGCAATACCTGTCCGATCGCCAGTGGCACAGCCTGCTGGCGACCGGCACCAACCATCTGGTTGCCATTTCCGGGCTCCATGTCAGCCTGCTTGCCGGTGCTGTGTGGCTGCTGGTGGGTGCGTCCTGGCGCTGCCTGCCTCTGCTGGTTCGCTACTATCCTGCGCCCCTGGCCGGTGCCTGGCCCGCGCTGGCGGCCGCTATCGGCTACGCGATGCTGGCCGGCTTCTCGTTGCCGACACAGCGAGCGGTGCTGATGTTCGGAGTGCTTGCTTTGGCGTTGCTGACCAGACGCAGTCTGCACTCCGGCCATTGCCTGCTCGCCGCCGTGACGCTGATGCTGATTCATGATCCTCTGGCGCCGGCAAGCCCTACGTTCTGGCTTTCCTCGCTGGCGGTGGCCGCCCTGATCGTGGCCGCGCTGCGTTGGCAGCATGCGCCGGTGTCAGGCTGGCTGCGCGCACAACTCGCGCTGCTGGTCATCCTGGCGCCGGTCACCGCCTACTGGTTCGGGCAGATCGCCTGGGCCGCTCCGTTGGCGAACGCGGTGGCGGTACCACTGGTGGGAGCACTTGTCGTGCCTGTCCTGTTGGCCGGCGCCGTGTCCCTTCCCGTCTGGCCCCCGCTGGCCGCTTTTTTCTGGCAGTGGGGTGGGTGGATGTTGCTGAGTCTGGACGCGTTCACCGCCTGGTTGGGAAGTCTGGTGGAGCTCCACCGCACCACCGAGGCACTACCCTGGTGGCTGGCCCTCGCGGCGATGGCTGGCGCCACGCTGCTGATACTGCCGAGCCGTTTTCCAGGCCGATTGTTGGTGCTTCCCCTGCTCGCGCCGCTGCTACTGGCTTCTGACAGAGGAATACCCCGAGGCCAGGCAGAAGTCGTTCTCTACGATGTGGGCCATGGCCATGCCATGCAGATACGGACCCGGGACCACCAACTCTGGCTGGATGCAGGCCCGGCCGGGCGCTCACCGGGGATCCCGGGCCAGGGAGCGTCGCTGTCACTGGCCTATAGCCGCGACCGTGCCGGCCACAGAGGAGGCTTTGACATGAGGAGCCTGGCCGCCACTCCGTTGTGTGACCTCCCATCCGACTGGGAATGGGACGGCGTGCGCTTCCGGGTCCTTGCCTTGGCGCCCTCCGCTTCCGGAGGTTGCGGTCTGCTGGTCACCGCAGGGGAAGACCCCTTGCTGGCACTTCAGGGATTGGAGCGTCTGCCCCCTGGAGGCCTTGATCAGCTCCCGCCGGCCCGAGTACTCGTCGCGCCGGGACATGGTCATCGCGACCTTGCGACGCCGGATCTGCTGGAACGGATCGCCGCCTCCGATGTCCTGGTTTCCACCGATGCTGACAATCGCTGGGGGCTGCCGCATCCGGAAGTGAGGTCAAACGTTACCGAGTGGGGCGGCCGCCTGTGGGTGACCGGCTGCGACGGCGCCCTGAGTGTCAGGCTGGGGAACGGCGCGGAAGTAACGGCCACGGAGCGGGGCCGCTACTGGTGGCGTCAAGCCCGAGGCCAAAACTGTGAACCGTGACCGCGCCTGTTCTGGCATTGCTCATCGGAAGGTTAGTATCATGCCGTCCCAGACCTTATTCATGACGGAAGGGATACTGCAACCGTGTTGGAACTCATTCGGGCCGGCGGCTGGTTGATGCTGCCAATCATTGCGTGCTCCATCGTGGCCATGGCCATTATCTGCGAGCGCTTCTGGAGTCTTCAGCGCAAGCGGGTGATTCCGTCGCACCTGGTTGCCCATCTCTGGCACCAGGTAAAGAACAAGCAACTGGACGCCGGGCAGATCCGGCAGGTGCGCGAGGCGTCGCCGCTGGGCCGGGTCCTGGCTGCCGGCCTGGTCAACATGCAGCACAGCCGCGAGATCATGATGGAGAGCATCGAGGATGCTGGCCGCCATGAGGCGCACGGGCTGGAGCGTTTCCTGAACACGCTTGGCACCATCGCCGCGATCACGCCGCTGCTGGGCCTGCTGGGTACCGTGATCGGCATGATCAAGGTGTTCAGTGCCATTACCGCCCACGGCGTGGGCAACGCCCCGGCGCTGGCTGGAGGTATTTCCGAAGCGCTGATCACCACTGCCGCCGGCCTTTCCGTGGCGATACCGGCGCTGATTGCATTCCGCTACTTCCGCGGGCTGGTGGACAAGTATATTGTCGAAATGGAGCAGGAAGCGCTCAAGCTGGTGGAGGTCATCCAGGGGCAGCGGGGCGCCCGCACGGAGGTCGGGCAGTGAATCTTCGCCCCCGCCGTCAGGACGAGCCGGAGATCACTCTCACCCCGTTGATCGACGTGGTCTTCCTGATGCTGATCTTCTTCATGGTCAGTACCACCTTTCTGCGCCAGGCCGACCTGGAGGTCACGCTCCCGGAGGCCAGTCGCGAGCCCACGGAAGGCGCCATCGAGCCGATCGAACTCGCTATCAATGCCGACGGCGAGTTCTTCGTCAATGGTCGGGCACTGGTCAACAGCCAGCTTGAAACCGTGCGCCGAGCACTGGAGCAGGCACGTGACGAGGCGCCGGACGCGCCGTTGCTGATCCGGGCCGATGCACGGACCACTCACCAGAACGTGGTTACAGCCATGGATGCCGCCAGTCAGGCCAATCTGTCCCGTCTGTCCATCGCAACGGTGCCGCAGGCGGATGAATGAACGCCACCGGCCGCCGTTATTGCCAGCGTCCGGTACGGCGGTCCGTGAACGGCAGTGTGGGGTGCTGAACCGATGAGCGCCTTTCCGGAGTTCTGGCTGAAGCTCACGCCCCGCTCACTGGCGCTGCTGCCGCTGTCCTGGCTGTTCCGGATCGTCGTGGTTTCAAGACGGCTGGCCTTCAAGAGCGGCCTGCTGAAGCGCATGAGCCTCCCTGTCCCGGTTCTCGTGGTCGGGAACATCTTCGTCGGTGGAACCGGCAAGACGCCGCTGGTGCTGTGGGTGGCCCGCCACCTGCGCACACGGCAACTGAAGCCGGGGATCATCACCCGTGGGTATGGAGGCAACGCAGCGCGTTGGCCGCAACTCGTTGAAGCGGACAGCGACCCGGCGGTGGTCGGCGACGAACCCGTATTGCTGGCCCAGCGCAGCGGCTGCCCGGTTGTCGCCAGTCCGGATCGTGTTCAGGCGGCGCAGGCACTGCTGGAGCATTACGGCTGCAATGTCATCGTCTCCGATGACGGCTTGCAGCATTACCGCCTGCGGCGCGATCTGGAGATCGTGGTGATTGATGCGGCCCGGGGGCTTGGCAACGGCCAATGCCTGCCCGCCGGACCGTTGCGCGAACCACCAAGACGACTGAAGGCCGTGGATCTGCTGATCGCCAACGGCGGGCCTTCATGGCTCACGCCGTATTATTTCACTCTGCGCCTGGAAAAGGCCCGGCAATTGGTGAATCCCGAGACGGTCAAACCCCTCGCCGAATTCTCCGGCATGAAAGTGCACGCGGTGACCGGTATCGGCAACCCGGACCGTTTCTTTGCCGCTTTGGCCCGATTCGGGCTGGAGGTGATCCCGCACCCGTTTGCGGACCATTATCCGTTCCAGAAGAAGGATATCCACTTCGACGATACACTGCCTGTGGTGATGACCGAGAAGGATGCGGTGAAGTGCGTTGATTTCGCCAGCGAACGCCATTGGGTGGTGCCGGCGGAGACCGTGCTGACAGCTCAGACGGAACGCGCCCTGATCGCCAAGATCCGCGCTGCACTGGACGTCCAGTGGCGGAAGCGCAGACGGGCCCTGGCTCGGGAACGTATGGCCGGCAGACAATCATGAGTGTGCCGTTTACGGTGATCGTCCCGGCCCGTTTCGGGTCCAGCCGCTTTCCTGGAAAGCCGCTGGCGCGGCTTGGCGGCAAGCCCATGTTGCTGCATACCTGCGATTGCGCCCGGGCTAGCGGTGCCTCCACTGTGGCGGTCGCCACGGATGACGCCCGCATTGCCGCGGTGGCGGAAGACGCTGGTCTTCAGTGCCTGATGACCTCCCCGGATCACCAGTCCGGCACGGACAGACTGGCCGAGGCGGCGGTCATGCTGGGCTTGGATGATGACGAGATTGTCGTCAATCTGCAGGGTGACGAGCCGCTGATGCCGCCCGCCCATGTCCGGCTGACGGCGGATCTGCTGGGGCTCCATCCAGCCGCCGACGTCAGCACGCTGGTGCTGCCCCTGGACACTGCCGTCGAGCTACACGATCCGAATGCGGTCAAGGCGGTTGTCGACGGCAACGGCTACGCCCTGTACTTCAGCAGGGCGCCGATTCCCTGGGACCGGGACTTCGGCGGCCGACCGCCTGCCGACCGGAGAGGCTGGCTGCGGCACCTGGGGATCTACGGGTACCGGGTGGGCTTCCTCAAACGCTACCCCTCATTGTCGACTCCGGCCATTGAGCGCACGGAGTCGCTGGAGCAACTGCGCGTGCTGTGGCACGGCTACCGGATCATCACGGCCACCGTGGAACAGGGCGCCGGTCCCGGGGTCGATACACCCGATGACCTGCAGAGAGTCGAAGCGCTGCTGCGCGACAGCGGCTGAGCGCAACGATCACAGAGAGTCGCAACGAGCACAGAGAGAGGAACGATGTCGGATACTGAAATGGTTCGGGTGCTTTTCGTCTGTATGGGCAATATCTGCCGTTCGCCCACGGCGGAAGGCGTGTTTCGGGAATTGCTCAAGCAGGAAGGCCTGGCCGATGTCGTGGAAACCGATTCCGCCGGTACCCACGGCTACCATGTGGGGCGCCCGCCGGACGCCAGGGCTCAGGCCGCGGCAAGGTCAAGGGACGTGGATATCAGCGACCTTCGCGCGCGTCAGGTGGAACTCTCGGACTTCGAGTATTTTCACTGGATAGTCGCGATGGATAACGACAACCTGGAAAACCTGGTGGCGGAGTGCCCCGCGAGCCAGCGGTCGAAAGTGTACCGGCTGCTGGATTTTGCGCCCCACACCGGGGCCGACGAGGTGCCGGACCCGTACTACGGGGGATCTGCTGGCTTTGAGCAGGTGCTGGATCTCGTGCGAGCCGGAAGCGCGGGTCTGCTCAAGGCCATTCGGGACAGGCACGGGATCTGAGGCGATCTGCTGCACACAGCAGACCGAGAACATGTATTCCCGCTAGAAATGAAAACGCCGTCGGTTTCCGACGGCGTTTTGTTTTCAGTCCTTGCGAGGCGTGTGGGGCTCCGGTTGGTGCTCCCTGGCCGTTGGCTCCGGCTCCGTGCCCGGTCGCGTTCCCTGCGACGAGGAATCCGCTGCGGCGGCCTCGGTGCCGGATCCTGCCCCTGTCTTCTCCTCCCGGGGCCCCGTCTTTTCCTCGGTGACGGAATCGGGTTTCGATTCAGCGCTAGCGGAACCGCGCGTCCGCTGGGCGGTACCGGTGTCCCCCTGCCTGGCCTCAGCCCCCCCCTTGGGACTCTCCGTCTTGGTCTCCGTATCGGGATCGGGGGAGGGCGCGGACCGCGGCTGCCGCTTGCGCTCCTCCTCTACCGGCGGCACTGCGTCGGTCTGGTTGGCTGGTTCGGCCTTTGCCTCGGGAGCAGGGGGCTCTGATCCGGTTCCCGATGTGGCGTCCTTCGAAGGACTGGTTCCGGTGGCCTTCTCCCGTCCAGCATTCTCTGTATCGGACTGGGTTTGCGCATCACGCTTCGGTGCAGGTTCCGGGTTTGATGCCGCTGCGCTGTCAGCGGCTCCCCCGGCAGTGCCGTCCGTTCTGGTGTCAGCTTCCGGCTTGGAAGCTGGCGGCGTTGCCGCCTTGCTTTCGATCCCGGTCTGCTGCCCGGTCGGCTGGTCTTGCTTCGGCTCGATCTGTGCAGAGGGTTTGCTTTCCGCTTTTACTTCCTGCTTCGGCTCGGAACCCGCGCTGACAGGCGCCGCCGAATCCTTGGCTGCAGCCTTCTGCCCGGCGGGTATCCGTGGCCGGCCATCGCGTTGGCGGGGGTCGCGCGGAGCCGCGGCGTCGGGGGCCTTGGCCGGGGCGTCGGGAGCCTTGGCCGGGGCGTCGGGAGCCTTGGCCGGCGCTGGCTGATCGGATTTCTCCCTGTCAGCGGCGGCACCACCATCTGCTTGCGCTTGCGCGGATTCGCTGCCCGCGCTTGCCGACTGCTGGCTCTGGTCGGTTGCACCCTGCGCGCCGCCGCGCCGGCGCCTGCGGCCGCCGCGACGTCCACGGCGGCTCTTTCCGGTGCCGCTGCCCTGGTCGTCTCCGTCCTGGCCTTGGGAGGCAGCGTCTACGCTTGCCTCTTCGCGCTTATTCGGCTCCGCATCGGCAGCCTGATTATCCTTGCGCTGTCTGGGAGCAGGCTGCTTGCGCTCGCGACTGTCCTCGCCGCCGGCGCTGCGCTCGGACTGATCCTTCTCCTTCTTCTCCTTTTGCGGCCGGTCTCCACCGGCGCGTTCCTTCCGCGCCTGTGGCTCGCCCTGGCTCCCGCTGCGACGGCTGCCGCCGCGGCTATTGCGGCGCTGCCTGCCACCGCCGTCTTCCTGCTTCTGTCCGCGCCCCTTGTCACCGCCGCGGCTGCCATTGTCGCCCGAACCTTGCGTTGCGGCGGCGCCTTCCTTGTCCGTCTCGCTGGCAAACAGCGAGCCGATCCAGCGGAAGAAGCCTTTCATTCCAGGGCTGGGCTCCTGTCGCCCGGATTCCGCCTCGGCTGCTGCCGCGGGCTTCTCCGGTTCCCGCTGCTGCGGAGGCGGTGCCATCGCAGGAGTAACCGACTTCACCGCCGGCTGCTCCGCGCGGGGGCGCGCGGCAACGCTTTCCGGCACTGCCTCGGGCTCTTCGGCGGTGACCAGCTTGTAGCTGGTGTCGTCGGCGGAGCTGTCATCGGAACGAATGCGTTGCACGGAATAATGCGGCGTCTCCAGCGACCTGTTGGGGATCAGCAGCACGTGCACGTTGTGACGCTGCTCCACCAGGTTCACCGCCTGGCGCTTCTCGTTCAGGAGGAAGGTGGCGACATCCACCGGGACCTGCGCCATCACCTTGGCCGTCTTCTCCTTCATCGCCTCTTCCTCGACGATGCGGAGGATGGAGAGCGCCAGGGATTCAACGCTGCGTACCGTTCCCTGCCCGTTGCAGCGGGCGCACACTTCCTGGCTGGCTTCACCCAGCGAGGTCCGCAGGCGTTGGCGGGACATTTCGAGCAGACCAAAGCGTGAGATGCGCCCGATCTGCACCCGGGCGCGGTCCATCTTCACGGCTTCGCGCAGACGTTGCTCGACCTCACGCTGGTTGCGATTGGGGCCCATGTCGATGAAGTCGATGACGATCAGGCCGCCCAGATCGCGAATCCGGAGCTGACGGGCGATTTCGTCTGCAGCTTCCAGATTGGTGTTGAGCGCGGTTTCCTCGATATCGCTGCCCTTGGTGGCACGCGCGGAGTTGATGTCGATGGAGATCAGCGCTTCGGTGTGATCGATGACAATGGCGCCGCCCGATGGCAGTTGCACCTGGCGGTCGAACGCGGATTCGATCTGGGACTCGATCTGGTAGCGCGTGAAGAGGGGAACGGTGTCCTCGTACAGTTTCACCTTGGGCAGGAAGTGCGGCATGATCTGCTGCACGAATTCGATGGCCTGCTGGTGTACGACAGGATCATCGATCAGGATCTCGCCGGTGTCCGAGCGCAGATAATCACGCAGCGCACGGATGATGACATTGCTTTCCTGGTAGATCAGGAATGGCGCCGGTCTCTCCTCGCCGGCCTTCTGGATCATGTCCCAGAGCTGCAGCAGGTAGTTCAGGTCCCACTGCAATTCCTCGATATTGCGGCCCACGCCGGCGGTGCGGACGATAAGCCCCATGCCCTCGGGGGCATCCAGTTGCCTCAGCGCCTCGCGGATTTCGTCGCGCTCATCACCTTCTATGCGGCGTGACACGCCACCTGCCCTGGGGTTGTTGGGCATGAGTACGAGGTAGCGGCCGGCCAGGCTGATGAAGGTGGTCAGCGCCGCGCCCTTGTTGCCGCGCTCTTCCTTGTCCACCTGGACCAGGACTTCCTGGCCTTCCTTGATGACGTCCTTGATGGAGGTGCGGCCGGAGGAATCGCCGCCGCCGTTGCCGGTGTAATACTGGCGAGCGATTTCCTTGAACGGCAGGAAGCCGTGGCGTTCGGAGCCGAACTGCACGAACGCCGCCTCGAGACTGGGCTCGACGCGCGTTATGCGGCCCTTGTAGATGTTGGACTTCTTCTGCTCCCTGGACGGGGTCTCTATATCAAGGTCATAGAGCTTCTGACCATCGACGAGTGCCACACGCAGCTCTTCCGGCTGGGTGGCATTGATTAGCATTCTTTTCATACAGTTCCTGTCTCCAACGCTCGACCATGCGCAGATTCCCGACAGGACGTCGAACTTTGCCGGCCTGGCAGCCTGGGGCCGCCGGGCGAGCGTCATGCATCGCATCGCGCGAACCGAGCAGCGCGGCGGCAAGACGCCAGACTATAAAGTTGATGAAGACGATCCGGGGTGTAGGCATGGGAGCGTGTTACCGTGCCGGAATAGGGCGGCACTCCGTGATAATCAAGAAACTGCTCGCCTCGGGGCGGGCAGTGCGAAACCCAGTCTGTTCTGTGTCGTCCGCGGGTTCCCGAAAGTCATCAAACGGTCGGGCGCGAGCGTCGCGTAAATATAACAGTGATGTGGTACCGCAGCAAACGGCGCCATTGGTCGCAAACCGCATGATCCATGCGTGCCCGGGCCTGGCAATACTGATGGAATGGTTAGTATGATCGCGGCGTGAACAGCACAGGAAGTACAGCGCGTCCGGGGGTTCGCCATGTCACCGTCGACAGCGAGGGTGCGGGGCAGCGCGTGGACAATTTCCTGATGCGGGAATTGAAGGGTGTTCCCCGTACGCGGATCTACCGGTTGCTGCGCAAGGGTGAGGTTCGGGTCGATGGAGGCAGGGTGGGGCCGACTCACCGCTTGAAGGCCGGAGCGGTCGTGCGTATCCCCCCGATTCGGACAACGGCACCCGTGCAGGGGGGCAGCGAACTGCCGCAGGGGCTGGCCGAAGCCTTGCGACAAAGCGTCATTCACGAGGATCCGCGGCTGCTGGTTGTGAACAAGCCGGCCGGTCTGGCGGTCCACGGAGGTAGCGGCCTTCGGTTTGGTCTTATCGAGGCGCTGCGGCAGCTTCGGGGCGAAGAGCCGTTCCTGGAGCTGGTGCATCGCCTGGATCGCGAAACCAGCGGCTGCCTGCTGCTCGCACGACGCCGGAGCACGCTGCGTCAGTTGCATCAGATCATTCGCGATGGCGGGCTGGAGAAACGCTATCTCGCGCTGCTGTCCGGGCAGTTGCCACGGGGGCCGGTGCCGGTGGAGGCCGCACTTGACCGGCGAGGCCGAAGGGCAGGGGAGCGCATGGTGCAGGTTTCCAGCGAGGGGAAGGCGTCGAGAAGCGTTTTCCGTTGCCTGGAACGCTATGATGGTTGCTGCCTGGCAGAGGTCAGTATCGATACCGGCCGCACTCATCAGATCCGCGTGCATGCGGCACATCTCGGGATGCCGATCGTAGGCGACAGCAAGTATGGCGATCCCGAAGTAAACAAGCGATTCAGGAAGCTTGGCCTGGGGCGGCTTTTCCTGCATGCAAGCAGCCTGCAGTTCACGGATCCCCAGACCGGCGACAGACACGTCTATTCCGCGGAGTTGAGCCCGGATCTTCGTCAGGTCCTTGAGCAGCTCCAGCCGAAATGAGCAAAAGGACTTAAATGATGAATGATGAACGCTGGGAGCGGCAGGCGCTGAGGGAGATCGCGCTGGAAGGTATTCGTGAGCGCCGGCTCGCGCGGCGCTGGGGAATATTCTTCAAGCTCCTGTTCTTCGGGTATCTGCTGTTCGTGCTGTTTGCGATACGGGGCGTGGATTTCGGGCTGACCTCGGACACCGCGCCGACGGAGCACACGGCGGTGGTCAAGGTGAACGGGATGCTGCTGCCCGACGGCAACAACTCCGCGGAGCTGATCACGCGCGGGTTGCGCGAGGCATTTCGGAGCGACGGCACGCGGGCGGTGGTGCTCCATATCAACAGCCCCGGCGGCAGCCCCGTGCAGGCAAGCCAGATCAATGACGAGGTACGCCGGCTCAAGGACGAGTATCCCGATATTCCGGTCTATGCGGTGGCCGAGGACATGTTCACGTCCGGGGCCTATTACCTGGCAGTGTCGGCGGACCGCATCTTCGTGGACCAGAGCACCATGATCGGCTCCATCGGCGTGATTGCCCAGGGGTTCGGCCTGGAAGAGGCCATCGAGAAGCTCGGCATCGAACGCAGGCTCTACACGGCCGGCGAGAGCAAGGCCCTGCTGGACCCGTTCTCGCCGGAGCGGGAGGAGGATGTGGAGTGGATCCAGAGCGTGCTGGATGAGGTGCATCAGCAGTTCATCGATGCCGTGAGAACGGGGCGCGGGGACAGTCTGGCCGACAATGACGAGTTATTCACCGGGCTGGTGTGGACTGGGCGCCGGGGCATCGAGCTTGGGCTGGCGGACGAACTGGGCAGCCTCAGCTACGTTGCCCGCGAAGTGGTTGGCGTGGATAACGTGCGCGACTTCACACCCCGACAGAACATCCTGCAGCAACTGAGCGGTCGGCTGGGGTCGAGCATCGGAGAACGGATCGCCCAGATGGTGCTTGGCGAGCCGGGCCTGCGCTAGCGCAGGCCCGGTCATTGTGTCCTGCGGGGTGGTTCACCTGTCGGCTAGGGCAATGCGACCCCGCACTGTCGCAGGAGTTCGCAGAGCTTGATCAGCGGCAAGCCCACCAGCGCGGTGGGGTCGTCACCCTCCAGCGACCGGAACAGGCTGATGCCGTAACCTTCGGAGTGAAAACTGCCCGCGGCATCCAGCGCTGGTTCCTTTTCCAGATACCGTTTGATTTCCGCGTCACCGAGCTCCCGAAAATGGACGGCAAAGGGAACCACGGCGGACAGCGCCCGGTCCGCCGCGGCATCGTAGAGGCTGAGGCCGGTGAGGAACTCGACGCGTCTGCCGGAGGCCTGCCGGAGCTGCTCGGTGGCCCGTTCGAGGGTGCCCGGCTTTCCCAGCACCCTGTCTTCCAGCACAGCGGCCTGGTCGGAGCCGATAATGAGCGCGTCCTGATGATGCCGGGCCACCGCGCGAGCCTTTTCTTCCGCCAGCCTGCGAACGTACTCGGCGGGAGGTTCGTTCGGCAGCCGGCTCTCGTCTATATCCGGTGATACGGCCAGGTAATCCAGATGCAGTCTGTCCAGCAGTGCCCTGCGGTAACGGGAACTGGAGGCAAGGATCAGTCGAGGAGTGCGCATGCTCGGAATTCCGGTGGAAGAGTGAAAGGTGGAACCATGGGATTGCCGAAGCATTCAAGACCAGCCGCTGCCGCGGGTCAACACCCAGGGAACAGGCGCTGCCAGCTTGTCCCGAGCCGGGTGTCAGGCGCTTTGACAGTGCACAACTGCGCAGATAATATGCGCCCCTTATGACTCGTCAGTCGCTACCGGTTGTCGTCGATGTGGTTCGTCTTGCCGACCGGCAGGAGGAGCTTCGGGGTGAACTGCCTGTGGGTAGCCTGCCACGATTATGTGACAGCCTGACGAGCGGGCAGGGTTCGGCGAAGGTAGTCTTGCAGTTCGGTCGGGACGAAGGCAGGCGCCTGCTCATCCGCGGCAATATCAGCGCCGATGTCGAACTGCAGTGCCAGCGTTGTCTCAGGCCCATGCCCTGGGATTTGCAGGCAACGGTGCTGCTCGCGGGCTGCTATTCCGAGCAGGATGCCGACAGCCTGCCGGAAACCTATGACCCGATCATGATCGGGGATGATCCGTTGCGGCTGGCGCTACTGGTTGAAGATGAACTCATTCTGGCGCTGCCGACGCTGGCCAGGCATGAAGACGACCCCGATTGCCGGCCGCTTGAGTTAAGTGCCCCGGCGCCGCAATCGGAAAAACCTGATGACGAGCGGCAGGCCAATCCGTTCGCCGTTCTTGGTGCGCTGAAGCGCCGGGACGACAGCTAGTATTTACAGGAGAGTGACCCATGGCGGTTCAGCAGAATCGGAAAACCCGTTCCAAGCGCGGCATGCGCCGTGCTCATGACGCCCTTTCGGGCCCCACGTTGTCCGTGGACAGCACCACTGGTGAGACGCATCGTCGTCACCACATCTCGGCTGATGGGTTCTACCGCGGCCGCAAGGTGCTGAACAACGATAACGAAGAATAAGTGTTAGCAGGCCGGCGCCGCGAGTTCCGGGCGCCGTGCCTGTCTGTCCAGCTGGAACCGGGATTCACCGTCTATTTTCGGAAGCCGATGACCGAATCTGTCACCATTGCGCTGGACGCGATGGGGGGTGACCACGGACCCAGCGTGGTTGTGCCCGCCGCCGTTGCCGTCGCCAAGAGTCATTCCCACGTCAGCCAGATCCTGGTCGGAGACCAGGAGGTGCTGGAAGCCGCCTTGCGTCAGCACGGCGGCAGCGGAATCGACAGTATCAGAGTCCACCACGCCTCCCAGACCGTCGCAATGGACGAGCCGCCGTCCCAGGCGCTGCGCCTGAAGAAGGATTCCTCCATGCGCGTGGCCATCAACCTGGTAAAGGACGGTGAGGCCGACGCCATTGTCAGTGCCGGTAACACCGGTGCGCTGATGGCGACGGCCCGTTACGTGCTGAAAACGTTGCCCGGAATCGATCGCCCCGCCATTATCACAACGATTCCCGCCATCGGTGGCTACACCCGCATGCTGGATCTGGGCGCGAACGTGGATTGCTCCGCCGAACACCTGTTCCAGTTCGCAGTGATGGGCTCGGTGATGGCCGAGGCGCTGGACAACCGCGGCACCCCCAAGGTGGGATTGCTGAATATCGGCGAAGAGGAAATCAAGGGCAACGATCAGGTAAAGCAGGCGGCCAGGATTCTATCCCAGAGCGAACTCAACTACGCTGGCTATGTCGAGGGCGACGACATCTTCAAGGGCGACGTGGATGTGGTTGTCTGCGACGGTTTCGTGGGCAATGTGGCGCTGAAGACATCCGAGGGCGTGGCCTCTATTATCGCCCATTATCTGCGGGAGGAGTTCCAGCGCAACCTGCTGACCAAGCTGGCCGGGTTGATTGCGTTGCCGGTGCTGCGGAATCTGCGCAAGCGCATCGATCCCCGGCAGTACAACGGAGCAAGTCTGCTGGGCTTGCGCGGAATCGTGCTGAAGAGCCATGGTGGCGCGGACGCCTTCGCGTTCCAGCATGCCATTGAAACGGCTGTTCTCGAGGTCGAGAAAGGTGTCCCGGCGCTGATTGACCAGCGTCTGGACCAGATGCTCTCAGAAAGAGACGACAAGTGACTCACACACGCATTATCGGAACGGGCAGCTATCTGCCCGAGCGCGTCATGACCAACGCCGAGTTGGAGAAGCTGGTGGATACCAGCGATGCCTGGATTCGGGAACGGACAGGTATTGCGGAGCGTCGTGTCGTGGCGGACGACCAGAGCTGCAGCGATCTGGCCATCGAAGCATCCCGGGCGGCGCTGGAAAGCGCCGGTGTCACACCGGAGGACATCGATCTCGTGGTGCTGGGCACCTGCACGCCGGACCGCATCTTTCCCAGTACCGCCTGCCTGGTGCAGCGGGCCCTGGGCATCAGATCCGGGGCACCGGCTTTCGATGTGTCGGCCGCCTGCTCCGGCTTTGTGTTCGCCCTGGACGTCGCCAACCGTTTCATTCGAACCGGCGGCGCGCACCGCGCTCTGGTTATCGGTTCGGAGACCATGACCCGATTGCTGGACTGGACCGACCGCGGCACCTGCGTGCTGTTCGGCGACGGTGCCGGCGCAGTGGTCCTGGAGGCTTCCGACCAGCCCGGCATCCTCTCCACGCACCTGCATGCGGACGGAAGCCAGGAGGAGCTGCTTCACGTGCCCTGGGGTGTCGGTCGTGGATACAAGGCACTGGACGACACCAGTGGCAAGATCAAGATGCGAGGCAACGAGGTGTTCAAGGTGGCCGTGCGCACGCTTGGGCGCATCGTCGATGAAACCCTGGAAGCAAACGGACTGACCAAGGCCGACGTGGACTGGCTGGTTCCGCACCAGGCCAATATCCGTATTATCCAGGCCACTGCCCGAAAGCTTGGCCTGCCGATGGAGCGGGTGGTACAGACCGTGAAGTATCACGGCAACACCTCATCGGCCTCGATTCCGCTCGCCCTTGATAGCGCCATTCGCGACGGCAGCATCAAGCGAGGGGATCTGTTGCTGCTGGAAGCGTTCGGTGGCGGCTTCACCTGGGGCTCGGCGCTGGTTCGTTACTGATTTTCAGACCGTTGCCGGTTCGAGTTCGAGGCAGCGGTAGTGAATGAGACAAGGAGCTGCAATGACAGACAAGATTGCCTTCGTGTTTCCCGGACAGGGTTCTCAGTCGCTGGGCATGCTGTCCGAGCTGGCGCAATCCAGTTCCGAGGTTCGGGACACGTTTGCCGAAGCGTCGGAAGCACTGGGCGAAGACCTCTGGAAGCTGACCCAGGAAGGCCCTGAAGAGGTGCTGAATCGCACCGACCGCACCCAGCCGGCCATGCTTGCCGCCGGTGTTGCGGTCTGGCGTGCCTGGATCGGTCGGGAAGGCGCGCAGCCAGACTTCATGGCCGGCCATTCCCTGGGCGAATACACGGCGCTGGTATGCGCCGGCGCACTGGAATTCTCCGAGGCTGTGACACTGGTTGCGGAACGGGGGCGCTTCATGCAGGAGGCGGTCCCCGAAGGGCAGGGCGCGATGGCGGCCATTCTCGGCCTCGACGACGCCGCCGTGCGAAAGGTCTGTGCGGAATCGGCACAGGGCGAAGTGGTCGAGGCGGTGAATTTCAATGCGCCGGGACAGGTGGTGGTGGCCGGGAATCGTGCCGCCGTGGAGCGCGCATGTGAGGCAGCGAAAGCAGCTGGGGCGAAACGCGCGTTGCCGCTGCCGGTCAGCGTGCCTTCCCATTGTGCGCTGATGCGTCCGGCGTCGGAACGCCTGGCCCAGATCCTGGCCGACGTGCGGATATCGACCCCGGCAGTCCCGGTAGTCCACAACGTCGATATCAGCCTCGCCACGGACGCCAACGCCATCCGCGAGCGTCTGGTTCAACAGCTTTATCAGCCCGTGCGCTGGGTGGAGACCGTCGAGTGGTTGGCGGCGCAGGGCGTGACGCGCCTGGTCGAAGCTGGTCCGGGCAAGGTGCTGGCCGGTTTGACCAAGCGTATCGACAAATCCCTCACGGCAATCCCCGTAATGGATCCGGCGAGCCTGGACAAGGCGCTGACGGGAGGAGAGTAAGGAATGAGTGAGCAGCGTGTGGCATTGGTGACCGGCGCCAGCCGTGGCATCGGCAAGGCAATTGCCCTGAAGCTGGCCAGCCAGGGAGCGGTGGTCATCGGCACGGCGACCAGCGAAGGCGGCGCCAAGGGCATCAGCGATTACCTGCAGGAAGCCGGCGCCCAGGGGCGTGGCATGGTCCTGAACGTGACCGATGCCGACAGCATCAAGCAGGTGATGGAGGCCATCTCCGGCGAGTTCGGCACACCGACCATCCTTGTGAACAACGCCGGCATCACCCGCGACAACCTGATGATGCGGATGAAGGACGAGGAGTGGGACTCCATTCTGGACACCAACCTTACATCCGCCTACCGCATGATCAAGGCTTGCCTGCGCGGCATGATGAAGGCCCGCTGGGGGCGCATTATCAACATCTCCTCGGTGGTGGGCGCCACTGGCAATCCCGGCCAGACCAACTACGCTGCGGCAAAGGCGGGCTTGGTTGGCCTGACCAAATCGCTGGCCCGCGAAGTGGGCAGCAGGGGGGTGACCGTAAACGCGGTTGCGCCGGGCTTCATCGACACCGACATGACGCGCGCGCTGGCTGAAGATCAGCGTGCGGAACTGACGCGGCAGATCCCTGTGGGAACGCTGGGTCAGCCGGAGCACATTGCCGCTGCCGTGGGCTTTCTTGCAACGGACGAGGCCGAGTACATCACCGGTGAAACGCTGCACGTCAATGGCGGCATGCACATGGGATGAACACAGCGCATCGGCGTGTTTTGCCAATGCGCTATGGTAAGTACGAATCTGTTTTCATAGAATACGCCGTCAACACAGTCTGGACCGGCGAAAATCGGGAGTAACAAGCTTATGAGCAGCATCGAAGAACGCGTCAAGAAAATCGTGGTTGAACAGCTGGGCGTCAAGGAAGAAGAAGTGACCCCCGAAGCGTCTTTCGTGGACGATCTTGGCGCGGATTCCCTGGACACCGTGGAGTTGGTGATGGCACTGGAAGAGGAATTCGAATGCGAAATTCCTGACGAGGAAGCCGAGAAGATCACCACGGTCCAGCAGGCAATCGATTACGTGCAGAACCATCTGGATCAGTAAGCGTCCAGCTGATTGCTAGTGACCGGACAGACTCGGGAAGGGCGCAGGCGACGGGCCGGGCGCCCTTCTTGAGTTTATTGGCAGGCAAGGAAGCGCTGGAGGAGCGGTCTCTGAACCCGCCGTCGGTGCTTCCCAAGGCATGAGGACACTCCCTTGGCTAAACGTCGTGTTGTAGTCACCGGCCTGGGCATCATCTCACCGGTGGGCAATACCGTCCCGGAAGCCTGGGCGAATATTCTGGCGGGGAAAAGCGGAATCCGTCCTATTACCCGCTTCGACACCGAGGCTTTTTCCACGCGTTTCGGCGGTACCATCGAGGGTTTTGATCCGAAGGATCACATGAATCCGAAGGACGCCCGCAAGATGGATCCGTTCATTCATTACGGAATTGCGGCAGCAAATCAGGCTGTTGCTGATGCCGGGCTGGAGATAACCGACGAAAATTCGGAGCGTATCGGCGTTGCCGTAGGCTCGGGTATTGGGGGTATCAACTGGATCGAGAACGGACACAAGGCTTTTCTTGACGGCGGCCCAAGGAAGCTGTCTCCGTTCTTTATTCCCGGCGCAATCATCAACATGATTTCAGGCCACCTGTCCATTATCCATGGAATCAAGGGGCCGAATATTTCCGTGGTCACAGCCTGCACCACCGGCACGCATAACATCGGCGAAGCCGCCCGCATCATCGCTTACGACGACGCGGACGTGATGATCGCCGGGGGCGCCGAGTTCGCCACCACTCCCACCGGTCTGGGCGGGTTCGCGGCTGCCCGGGCGCTTTCCTCCCGAAACGACTCGCCGGAGCAGGCGAGCCGCCCCTGGGACAAGGACCGCGATGGCTTCGTGCTCAGCGACGGTGCCGGAGTGGTGGTTCTTGAAGAGTACGAGCATGCCCGCAAGCGCGGTGCCACCATCTACGCAGAACTTGCCGGCTATGGCATGAGCGGCGACGCCTACCATATGACCCAGCCGTCCCAGGGCGGTGAAGGCGCCTCCCGCTGCATGAACATTGCGCTCAGGGATGCCGGTATCAGCGTCGACCAGGTGGACTACATCAACGCTCATGGCACCTCCACGCCGGCTGGCGATGTGGCCGAGAGCAATGCAGTGAAGCGCACCTTCGGCGACCATGCCTACAAGCTCGCGGTCAGCTCCACGAAGTCCATGACTGGCCATCTGCTTGGTGCAGCCGGCGGCGTCGAGGCCATATTCTCGATTCTCGCGATTCGGGACCAGGTGGCGCCGCCCACGATCAACCTGGACAACGTTGATCCGGATGCCGACCTGGACTACGTGCCGCACACCGCGCGGGAGATGTCCATCAGCGTGGCCTTGTCGAATTCCTTCGGCTTTGGCGGCACCAACGGTACGGTACTGTTCCGCAAACTGGACTGAAGGCGTTCTCCGGAATGCGGGCGGTACGTCTAGTCAACGGTAGCCCCGATACCACCGTGGAAGCGGCGGATCGGGGCTTTGTTTATGGCGACGGCCTGTTCGAAACGTTGTGCGTGAGAGCGGGGAGGGCGCCGTTGTGGGCGCTGCATTTCGCGCGCTTTCGTCGGGGTGCGGCCAGATTGGGACTGCCGGTGCCGGAGGAAGCGCTGTTCCAGCAGGATTTTCGTACCCTGCTGGAACAATCGGATGAGAAAGAGGGCGTCTTGCGGCTTCAGTGGACAGCTGGTCCTGGCGGACGCGGCCTTGCCAGGCCCCGGCAGCCGTCACCGACACGGGTCAGCGCCTTCATGCCGCCGCCTCCCTATCCCCCGCAACATTGGCGAGATGGCATCGCGCTATACCTTTGCCAGCTCCGCCTCGGAGAGCAGCCGGCACTGGCGGGTATCAAGCACTGCAACCGGCTGGAGTATGTGCTCGCCAGGCGCGAGTGGGAACAGGACCACATGCCGGAAGGGTTACTGCTCGATGCAGGCGGACGCGTGGTGGAAGGCACGGTGACCAACATGTTCGCGGTCCGGGATGGCTGCCTTTACACGCCGGCCTTGACCCGCTGCGGAGTTCAGGGTGTGATGCGTGAAACCGTGCTCACGGCGTGCAACGGCCTCGGGTTACCGGTGGACATCGGGGATTATTCCCTGGAGTTCTGGCTGGCGGCCGATGAACTCTTCGTGACCAACAGCCTGATCGGCATCTGGCCCGTGCGTGAACTCTCCGGCCGCGCTTTTGCCGTCGGCCCCGTCACACGCAGATTGCAGCTCACTTTGCAGCAGGACGGCGTGGCCTGGATGCCTGCCGCGACGACAACGGATACCCCGGATTCATGATTCGAAAGCTCGGCAAACTCCTGTTCGTATCATTCGTCCTGGCCTGCATTGCAGCCGGCGTGCTCTACCTGGACTACCAGCGCTGGCTGGAGAGCAGCGTGCACGAGAGGGAAGACCCCCTATACGTGGACGTTCCCCCCGGCACGTCTTTCCGCGCCCTGGTCGGGCAACTGGAACGGGAGGGGCTGGTGGACCGGCCTCGCTACTTCGAGTTCATGGCCAGGCAGAGCGGGCAGGCCGGTCGCATACAGGCCGGAGAATACAATGTACCCGCTGGCGCGACGCCGCCGGATCTGCTCCGCCAACTTGTGGAAGGCCGGGTTATCCAGTATCGCTTCACGTTGATCGAGGGCTGGACGTTCCGTCAGTTGCGGACGGCGCTGGAGGCCGATCCCCGTATTGTGAATACGCTGGACGGCCAGGATGACGAAGCGGTGATGGAACGGCTTGGCCGCGCGGACACGCATCCGGAAGGCTGGTTCTATCCTGAAACCTACAGCTTTACCCGGGGCACCACCGATGAGCAGATCCTGCGGCGTGCCCTCACAGCCATGGAAGGGCAACTGGAGCGAATCTGGGAGCAGCGGCACGAGGGCATCCCGCTGGAGGATCCCTACGAAGCACTGATTCTGGCCTCCATCATCGAGCGCGAAACCGGCCAGCCCCATGAGCGGGGCAAAGTGGCCGGCGTCTTCACGCGTCGGCTGGAACTGGGCATGCGATTGCAGACGGACCCCACGGTGATCTACGGCATGGGGGACAGCTACGACGGTCGCATCCGAACAAGGGATCTTCGAACGGATACGCCCTACAACACCTATACCCGGCATGGCCTGCCGCCCACCCCGATAGCAATGCCCAGCGGCGCGGCCATTGCCGCCGCAGTCAATCCGGAGCCTGGAGATGCCCTTTACTTCGTGTCGCGGGGCGACGGCAGTCATCATTTCTCGGCGACGCTGGAAGAGCACAACAGGGCAGTGCGGCGCTATATTCTTGGGCGCGACGACTGACGTGGTTGGATATTGAACGCATGAGCGATCAGCAGGGGCGTTTCATCACGCTGGAAGGTGTCGAGGGAGCAGGCAAGAGTTCTGCGCTGGAACTCATTGCCGATGAGATCCGCGATCACGGCGTTCCGCTCCAGATTACCCGGGAACCGGGTGGAACACCGCTCGGCGAACAGATCCGCGATCTGCTTCTGGATCACCGGCAGCGGGAAATGGCCGACGATACAGAAACCTTGCTGGTTTTCGCGGCCCGCGCGCAGCACCTTCATCAAGTCATTCTTCCCAGTCTGGCTGCGGGAACCTGGGTGCTCTCCGACCGCTTCACCGACGCCACCTACGCGTATCAGGGAGCAGGGCGGGGCGGGGACATTGCTCGCATTACGCAGTTGGAGAACTGGGTCCACCCCGGTTTTACCCCGGATCTCACGCTCCTGCTGGACCTCCCGGTAGAGCTGGGTTTGCAGCGGGCCTCGATGAGGGGCATCCCCGATCGGTTCGAACGGGAACCTGCCGCATTCTTCCAGACGGTCAGGGACTGTTACCTGGAGCGTGCCGCCTCGGCACCGAACAGGTTTCGTGTCATCGACGCCTCCAGACCGCTGGACCAGGTCCAGGAAACGCTGCGACAGACCTTGCGTGAATGGCTGGCGACGATATGAGCGGGCAGACCCCTGTCTTCGACTGGCACGAGACACTTTGGGAGCGGCTCCAGCAACTACGCCGAACGGGGCGTCTGCCCCACGCCTTGTTGCTGGCGGGGTTGCCGGGCGTGGGCAAGCTGCAGCTCGCCAACCGGCTTGCGGCGCAACTGCTCTGCCGAGAGCCGGGCTCGCTGGGGGCCTGCGGCGAATGCCAGGCCTGTCATCTGCTTGATGCTGGCAGCCATCCGGATATCCGACGTACAACTCCGGAAGGTGAAAGCCGCGTAATCCGTATCGATAGCGTGCGCGCGCTCACGGAATTCATCGGCATGAAAAGCCAGTATGGTGGCTACAAGATTGCGATAATACATCCCGCTGACAGGATGAATCGCAATGCGGCCAATAGCTTGCTGAAAACTCTTGAAGAACCACCTGAGAAGGTGTTGCTGATACTGGTTGCGGATCGCGCCAGTCTGCTGCCGGCGACTATCCGCAGCCGCTGCCAGCAGATGGCGGTCGCTGCGCCCAGCAGGGAGCAAGCCGTCTCATGGCTGGAAGCGCAGGCGCCGGAACTGGCTGCGCAGGCTGCCCTGCTGCTACCGTTTGCCGGCGGTGCACCGCTGAGGGCCTTGAGGGACGCGGAGCAGGGCGTGCCGGAAAAACTGGAAAGGCTTGCGTCGCAACTCGGTGATACGGCGTCAGGCCGGCTTGGCGCCGTAGATGCGGCGGCCAGTTGGCCAAAGGAAGACCAGGCGTTGCTGCTGGAGTTGCTGACCTATCTTGTTCAGCAACTGGTCCGGAACGACGGAGATGGAACGGTACTGACACCGCCGGTACATCTGCCCAGCCGTCCGGACCCGCTGATGTTGCACGGCTACGTTGACTATCTTTACCGGACACGGGGCCTGAGCGACCGTTCGCTGAACCCGCAGTTGGCCGCGGAGGATCTGTTCGTGCGGTGGGTGCGCCTGAACAGGCAGGCTGGGACGGTACGCGCTTCGAGCGCGTGAAACAGAACTGGATGATGGAGCGAACAGGCATGAATGATGCGCGCAGAGCGGCAGGAGGGCAGACCCGGCAGGGCATCCTCTCGCTGACGATCAAGGACAAGCAGGCCCTGTACGCTGCCTACATTCCGTATATCAAGAACGGCGGTCTGTTCGTTCCCACGAACAACAGCTACCGTCTGGGCGATGAAGTTTTCATGCTGCTGAGCCTGATGGATGAGGCGGAAAAACTGCCGGTGGTTGGCAAGGTGGTGTGGATTACGCCGAAGGGGTCGCAAGGCAACAGGACCGCCGGCGTGGGCCTGCAGTTCAGCGAAAAGGACGGCGCCCCGGCCCGCAGCAAAATCGAGAACTATCTGGCCGGCGCGTTGGAATCCGACCGTCCCACGCATACCATGTAGGGCCCCGACCTCGGATTAACTGGGCACTACATGACCGCAACACTGGTGGACTCCCATTGCCATCTCCACATGCTGGAGCCTGGAACGGATCACCCTGAACCGTATCTCGACATGGCCGCGCGACAGGGCGTGGGTCACTTCCTTACCGTATCTGTGGATCTGGACAGTTTTCCCGGCCTGCTGAAGCTCGCTGAGAACTACCCCCAGGTGTCCACCAGCGTAGGCGTTCACCCTTGTGGCAAGCATCTGCGTATGGTTTCCCCAGCCCAGCTTGCGGCCATGGCCGATCACCCGAAGGTCCTCGCCATCGGCGAAACAGGTCTGGATTATCTCTGCATCGCAGGCCCGGAGGACCACGAGTGGCAACACCAGCGGTTCCGGGACCAGATACGGGCAGCGCGGCTGGCGGAAAAGCCGCTGATTATCCACAGCCGCCAGGCGCCCGAGGACACCGCCCGTATCCTGCGGGAAGAGGGCGCCGACTCTGTGGGCGGGATCATCCATTGCTTCACCGAGAACTGGAAATCCGCCTGCGCCTTCATGGATCTCGGCTTCCATATTTCGCTATCGGGGATACTTACGTTCCAGGGTGCCGGGAAACTTCGCAAGGTGGCGAAGAGGTTGCCCAGGGAATCCCTGCTGGTGGAAACGGACTGCCCCTACCTGGCGCCGGCGCCTTATCGCGGCCGCCAGAACCAACCGGCCTTCGTCCGCGAAGTTGCAGCCTGCCTGGCGGAAGTGCGAGGAGAGGCGCTGGAAGGCGTCGCCGAGTACACCACGGACAATTTCTACCGGTTGTTCCCGGCGGCGCGGCACTTTCAGGCGCTGTAACGGCCCGTCGTACTCGCTCCATCTGCGAATAACTGCGCCCTCACTCCTGGCTACAGGTCGGCAGCGAGTTCGGCTGCCAATGTCACCGCGCGTTCCAGTTTGTCCCGTGGTGTGTAGAAGTGAGGGGAGTAACGCACTCCGCCGCCGCGACCAGCGCAGATCACGCCTCGCTGCATCAACTGCCGGTACAGCGCCTGGTTGTCTTTTCCGCGTGCGTGGAAAGTAACGATACCCGAGCGGCGATCGGAAGCAGTGGGGGAGATCAGTTCCAGCGCCGGTTCCTGCTCGATGGCCTCCATCAGCAGGGCGGCGTTCCGCAGCACGCCGGCTTCCACCTGGGCAATGCCCACCTCGTCCTGCAACACGGAGAGGCTGGCCTCCAGCCCATGGATACCCAGCATGTTCGGGCTTCCGCATTCGAACCGCCTGGCGGTAGTGGCCACTTCCCATTCCTTGCGACTGTAATCACCCGCTTTTTCAATCATGTGCCAGCCGTACTGGCTCGGCTGCAATTGATCGCGAAGGGAAGGGCGGTACCAGAACAGCCCCAGGCCCTCAGGCCCCAGCATCCACTTGTGACCATCCGCGACAATGAAATCCGGATCGATTTCCGCTCGATTGAACTGCAACGCCCCGAGACTCTGTATGGCATCCACGCAGAAAAGCACGTCGCGTTGCCTGCAGGCTGCACCCAGTGGTTTCAGGTCCATCCGCAGCCCTGAGCCGTACTGCACCGAACTCACGGCAAGAAGCCTTGTGCGAGGGGAGATCGCCTCCAGCAGTGCCTGTTCCGGCGTGTCACCGGCTTCCAGATCCACGTCCCGAACAATCACACCGAAGCGCTCCACCAGTGATTCCCAGACGATGCGGTTGGAGGGGAATTCGGCGCGGTTGATCACGATCTCGTCGCCGGGCTCCCAGGTAAGCCCGTAGGCAATGAAGGAGAGCCCTTCGGAGGTGTTCTTGATCAGTGCGATATCGTCCGGACTGTCCGCCTGGACCAGCCGCGCCAGGCGTTCTCTCAATCTGGTCTCGCAGCGCAGCCATTCCGGGTAGTCGGCGGCGCCACGGGTCACATTGGCATCCGCGAAGCCGACAATGGCGTCCCGTGTCCGCGCAGGCCAGGGGCCGACACCTGCGTGATTCAGGTAAATCACATCCTCTGCCTGAGGAAACTGACGATCTATCATGCAGATACTCCAAATACCTGAAACAGCCACTGAAGAAGCCAGAGGCTGACCATGCCAGCCCCCAGCGTAGCGAGTACACTGCGGCTGGTCCATGCCACCACCGCGGCGATGAGGCCTGCATACAGCCGTACGTTCTCGGCATGGAATCCCGGTTCCGGTCCACCGTAGACAATCGCTGGGAGCACAATGGCGGAGATAACCGCCGCGGGCACGAACCGGAGAGGTTTCTTCAGCGCCGCCGGCATCTGGCGATCGCCGAAAAGCTGAATGCCCGAGAGCCGCATCAGGAAGGTTCCGGCACCCGCAAGGAGAATCAACACCCAAAGCGTCAGCGTGCTCATTCCGCAGTGGCCTCGCGTTTCTCAAGCAGTGATTCCGCCATCACGCCGGCGATGATGCCGGCAATTCCGCCAATGGTGAGCCCCATCTGGTACGGCGCCTCATGGGCAAGCACGGCCACGGATCCGCCGACCAGCGCGGCGACGATGCTGGGCCTGTCGCGAACCACGGGGACCAGCAATACGAGGAACACCAGGGGAAGCGCAAACCCCACCTGCCAGGAGGCGGGAATGTTCGCGCCAAGCCAGATCCCGGCCAGGGTGGCGAAGAGCCACACCACCCAGAGCGTCAGGGCAATGCCTACGTAATAATCGAAGCGCCAGCGCAGGCTGTTTTCCTGAGAGCCGTCTGTGCGGGAAGCTCCGTAGAACCGCGTGATGCTCAGTGCATAGGCCTGATCCGTCAGCAGATAGGCAATGATGGAGCGCCCGCGGAACGACAAGCCGCCAAAATAAGGCGCCAGCGACGTGCTGTACATTACCATACGCAAGTTGATCAGCAGGGCCGTGAAAAGAATCACCAAGGGCAAGGCGCCGTCGCCCCAGAGCTGCGCCATGATCAACTGGGATGCCCCCGCGAACACAATGACGGACATGGCGAAGCCGGCCAGAGGACCCATGCCTGCCTCAATGGCGGCAATGCCCGCCATCATCCCGAACGGAACCACGCCGGGAAGCATCGGTGCGACGGCGCGAAGACCATCCATCAGAGCATGCTGTCGATCAGTGGAGAGCATCAGTCATTCTGGCCTGGTTACACTGGAGGAGTATGCCCGCGAGAGCATACCATTGCGCAATCGGCACAGATAAAACTTCGCATAATGTATATTATGTTAAATCTTATCGGCGGTGAGTTCAGCCACAAGGCTACTCCAACCAAGCCCCTGGGATTAGGTAGTCTGCACCCTCTTCTCGCCAACGCACGATTACGTCGAGCCAGTCCTGAGCGATAGCAGTGATAATGTACGTAAAGCGGACTGTCGGAAGGGGCGACACGGTAACCCCTATGGATTGGTCTCGGATCATTGACCTCAGCACAGCCCTGCCACGACGCCACTGACTGGGCTGAGCCCACTACCAGAGCGCGCTGCTGTGTCGGCCTCGGCGGATCTAGCCGGTCGAGACGCTACTGAAAGCGATTCAGTGAGTAAGCAACACTTCCTGTTCCAGTCCAGCACCGTAGCGGTCGATCAGTGCGGCGACTTTTTGCGCGGCGGGGTCCAGGTTGGCGCGGACCAGTGACATTGCACGCTGGTTGCTCTCGCGGCGGAGGATGGCGGGATCGCTATGATGGGCGAACAGGGTCTCGAGATCGGCTGGCATGAACAATTGTACGCGGTGTGCTATGGCCTTCTTGAGGCGCAGATATTCCTGGATACCAACCGGATCGTAGTCGCCCGCGTGGATAACCTGCTCCATCCCTTGCTGGCGTGACAGCCATTCGATTAGCCGTGCTGACATTCGGCCGGCCGTGTAGATGAGGAGGTCGGCTTCCGGGATCAGTGCCTCTGCCTGGTGGAAGAAATCTTCGTTCTCTACCGTGACGACGGTGCCACGACAGGCGCACTCGGGCTCCCGGCCTAGCACCACGGCCACCGCACCAGCGGCAGTCGTGATGTCATGCAGGGTATTGCCATCGAGACCGGGTGTGTCAAGCGCGTGAGGCTGCAGAACACGAACAAACATCCCTCTATATTGGCTGAGGTTTCCTCCCCGCTTAGCTGAGCGCAGGCGGTGCACGGCGTCCGCTCGAGTCGTCGGCCGCGGCGCGGTTACTCCTTCCGGATACTGGCTCTGGATGAAGCGCGCGAGGGTTTCCTGGTCCACTACTTCCAGTCGCTGTCCGCGCCCCGACTTCTTCACTTGGAGCACGCCGGTATGCAGCAGCGGCTGGAGGCGTCTTCTGGCCTCGCTACCGAGCACGCTCAGGCGCAGGCTGCCTTCGGTCTGCAAGGCTGCTAGCCTGGCGGCGAAGGCGTCCAGGTGCTCAGACATTCACCGCCTCGGCCTGATCCGCCTGCGTCGCCCGGCGCAGCTCCACTCGGTGATCCTCGGTGAGCACCAGGCGACCGTTGGTGGTGGGTTTGAGCAGATAGAGCACATCCGCGGCCTCCAGCTCGGATGGGCTGGCCAGAATCGGAAAGCAGTGCTGGGAGCGGGCCAGGCCGATGATGGACTGCACGTTGTTGATGGATAGCTGCGCCACTTCATCCAGGTAGAACGGCACCGTCGCGATCCGCTTCGGATCCAGCAGGCCGCGCAGGAGCAGCAGGTTGATGACCACCTTGATGGTCACGGTGGTGCCGTTGGACTGGATCTGGCTGAGCTGCGCGTAGCTCCGGGTCTGGCCGCTGGCCAAGGTCACGTCAAAGGCCAGCTCGAAGGCGTCGGCCAGGCGGATGGTCGGGCGTTGCCGCAGGGCCTGGTCCACGCGCTCCAGCGCTTCTGCAATATCCAGTTGCTCATCCGCACCAAAGGAAAAAGTGGTCTGCTCCGCGCCGTAGTCCCGCAGCGCGTTGAGCTGTGCCAGCAGTTCCCGGTTCGGCTCCGCGCGCACGGTGAAGCCCTTCAGGTTGGAGATGGCGAGCTTGCTTATACGGGTATTGAGGCGTTGGCATTCGCGGTCCAGCACGTCCAGCCCGGCCAGCAGCTGCGAGGCTTCCTGGGACAGCCCCTTGAGCAGCCCCTCCCAGCGCCGCTGCAAGGCCGCCCGCTCTTCCTCGGCCGCCTCGGTGCGTTCGCGAAGCTGTTGCAGGCGCTCCGCTTCCGGGCCCTCGCCCATGAAACGCGTGTGCTGCGGCTGACGGCTGATGCGCTCCAGAGCCTCGGCAACCTTCCGGCTCTCCGCTTCTTCCCGATCGAGTGCGTTGAGAACGGTTTCACATGCCTCCTTGGCCGAGTCGGGCTGCCAGTCCGTCGCCTCGGGTGGCCAGTCGAAGCGTTCGGGTTTCTGGTTCATGCGGTCGAACAGGCTGCGGTGGCTGTCGCGTAGATCGCTGTCCTGCTCATTGAGCTTCTTGAGCTGGGCGTGGTTTTCTTCGACATTCCGCTGGAGTTGCGCGCGCTGGTCTTCCAGAGCCTTCAGTTCTTCCCGCAGTTGGTCAATCTGCGGCTCCAGCATCCGCTGTTCCGCCTGCCACTCCGTCGCCCGGGTTCGCATCTCTCGCAGTTGGTCGAACGCCGCCAGATTGCTGCGCGTGGCGCTCAACTGGTCTTGCAACTCCTTGACCGCCGCTTCCAGGTCCGCGCGATTCCGCGCCGCTACCAAGGCGGCCGTGTCATCCCGGATTGCCGCCTCGACATCCTGCAGGCGCTGGCGCATGGCGGCCGGATCGCTGAAGGCTTCAAGCGATTCCGCCGGCATGTTCTGAAGCGCGATGGTGATATCGGGGTCCGAATAGCGCTGGTCCTCGATTCGCGCCAGCAGTGCGTCGATCCGCCGACGCAGTGCGGCCTGGTCGTGAATCTGCACGCCGTTCCCGTCCACCGGCTGGCCGAGCAGTGCCGGGTTTACCAGACGGAAGAGATCCCCCAGTTGGTGGTCGTCGTATAGCTGGCGCAGCCAAGTGGCCAGCAAACGTTCGGCATTGTTCAGGCGCTGCTGGAGCTCGGCTTGTCGTGCGCGGTTTTCATCGAGCCGGCGCTGAATGCGTTCCGTGGAGTCAACGGCCTCTGCGGCATACAAGCGCCTGCGCGCCTGTTCGAGTTTATGTTCTGTGACTTTCAATGCATTACGCTCGAACTCTTCATCCAATTCGTTAAGTTCGCGGTCCTTGTCCTCAAGCGTGCCCAAACGGCCTTTTACCGCGCCCAGGTGTTCGCTCAGTTCGCCATGGCTGTCGGCCAGCTCCTGGTTCCGGCGCACCAGGGCGGCCAGCTCTTCCTCCAGCCGTCCGCCGGTATCCGTTGCTGTTCGGATCTGTTCCGCCAGGGTCCGGGTTTCCGCCTCGAACAGCTCTTTGTATCGCGTCCACAGCGGTGCCAGTTGGCCGCGCCAGTGCCTGCGGCGGCCATCGGCGTCCAGGGCCTCGGTAATGCTGACCCGCACGTGTTCGAAGGCCCCCTGGGTGTTGGTGTCCCGCCGCAGAGTGTCGAACAGGCTGCCGTATTTCTCCGCCAGGTTGATCTCGGTGCTGGGAATCTGCCCGCGGCTGATCTCGATGAACAGGTTCTTGAGCTCGTGCTGCCGTACCCGGTCCAGGTGAATCAGGTTGCGAAACACACTCAAGAACCGCGTGTAATTCTCTGATTGTTTAACGGGTACGATGCCGAGCAGCGGCACCCCGCTTTTGCGACTAAGCCCGGTCAGCGCCTGGCGCAGCTCCGCGGGTTTGAGCTTGCGCGGGTCACTGTCCGCCGCCAGCTCGCGCAGGATCTCGGAGGGCTTGCGTACCCGGCGGCCGTCCAGGTAATGCTCTCGGCGATAGGGGCCGTTGTACACCCAGCGCTCGAAGCTGTGCATCTGTGCCGGGCCCAGGCCCTGTACCAGCAGGCACTTTACGCCCTCGGGCGTGTTCAGCTCGAAGACGATGTAGCTCTGCTCCGTCCGGAAGTAGAAGGCGCGGCTGGCGTCCAGGTCCTCGGAGAAGCGCATGTCTCGCTGCTCCGCCATATACAGGAACTGGAGCACGGAGATCAGGCTAGTCTTCCCTACGTTGTTCTCACCCACCAAGTGGCCGCTGCGGTCGAGATCCACCTCCGCATAGTCATACGGACCGGAATTGATGAGGATCAGCTTGCTCGGGCCCAGTGTGCTCATGGCGTTTCGGCCTCCTCGCCCGCTTCCCCCTCTTCCGCCTCCAGGCCGGCGGCCACTTCCCGGGCGATGTCCAGAAAGCGCAGCGCCGGCACGCGGAAGCGGAACCGTTCATCACTGCTCCAGGCCGCAAACCCGAAGCGCACCAAGCGCTTCACTTCCTCGCGCAACATCTCTTCGTCGGGCTCCTTCTCCAGTTGCCCCATGATCTCCACATACCGCTGGCGTCCCAGGTGGGGCAGCTCGCCAATGGACCAACTGCGGTCTAGAATCATGTCCTCCAGGGGCTCCGCACCACCGGCTTCTGACCAGAGCGCTTCCACCAACACCAGAAAGAACACGGCCAGACGGCGCGTCTGCGGGCTGACGTTCTGCCCCTCCAGGGCGTGGAAGTAATAGAAGCCCCGTTCATCGGTCATCAGCCGGTAACCCAGTTGCTGGAACAACTGCTCGAAGTCCGCTTCGTGTTCCTGGAGCTCCTGGTAGAGGTTGCCGTCCTCGTTGCACAGGTGCCGTCCCCGGGCGAGCTCCGCAAAGATCTCCGCCAGATACGGCAGGGCAAAACGGCTTGTTTCAGTGCTAGTCATCGGCTTTCCGCTTGTCCGTCAATGTCCTGGGACGGGCGCTCAAGAAGTACCCACCGAAGCGGTATTCGGTTTGCTCCGCGTGTGCGGTGGTTTCCATGCGCCGTACAATGCGGCCGTAGGCCATCAGCAGATCCCGGACGCCGCCGCCCTGCTCTGCCACCTGCCCGGAAAGCCACGCCATGGTATCAGCCGGGCGTTCCTGCTGAAGCTGCTCCAGCATGGCCGGCAGGTCGACACGCGCGACAGCCGCGCTGTCATCGCCGTCAACAGCGTCGTCCAGCTCCACATCGGCATCGGGGTGGTAGTCGGCGATGTTGTACAGGTAAGCCTTGGCTGCCAGGTCGGAGAAAAGGCCTTCGTGGCGCATGACCAGCACGCCGATGTGGCGTTCCAGGTTCAGGCCAGAGACGCCTTCCCGTCGTACGTGATCCAGGATGCGGCTGGCGGCGCGGGCCGTGCGGCTTTCCCGCAGGGCGCGCCGGTACAGTGGCTGCAGCTCCAGCATGGCCTCGCGGAAGTCGTTCACCACCTGCCGGCGCATGCGATACAGTCGCAGCCGCGCGTCCCGCAGCATGGCCGCAAGGTCCGGCCGCTCCACAGTGAGTCCGCGCTCGGCCTGCACCAGACTGCCGTCCAGGCTGTTGAGCTGCTGCTCCATCACCTGCTCCGTATCGATCAGATCCTGGACAGGTGCCAGATAGCGCTCCCACAGCCAGATGACCCGCGTATACAGGTCCCGCAACGGTGCTTCCTCCCGGTTCGCCTGAAAGTGGATCACCGCGTCGGTTATGGCTTCCTTGTTGCCGCCGATGTCGTGACGGATCAGCTCGATACGTTCGACCAGTTCCTCCGCCAGCATAGACAGACGCTGATGCGCATCTACCTCCAGGCTCTCTATCAGCTCGCGGTCGATGCGAGCGATTTCGTCCACGTAGTTCTGGATCTGCCCAGCCGAGGTGAGGTGATGCTCCCGGTGGATGTACCGGAAGAAGCGTTCCACCGGTTGCGGCATCTCCAGCATGTCGCCGTCCGGCTGCCGCTCAAGGAAGCCCAGCGCCAGGAGATTCTCCCGGATTGTCTCCAGCTCCGGGTCGGTAGCTCGTCGGCGGCGCTCGATCAGGGCGGTGAGCTGCGCCCAACCTAGGGACCCGGCGTCGAGTATGTCTTTGAGCAGTGGATAATTATCTGCTGCGAACCGCAGAAACCGTTGGGGGTTGGCTGAGGCCACTGATTGGTTCCTTGTCTGCTGCTTCCGCCCGCGTAGAACGCGAGAAAATATCCATACACGTTTGATTCTGCCAGCATTGAACGGTCAGCGGCTAGGCGGTATTGGACTTCCCCCGGTGCAGTAGACACCTCCGGGCAATATAGCGAGCCTAGGAGGACACCATGAGCACATAACGTTATTCACCCGAATTCAAGGACGCGGTTAAACCGGACAAGACCGAGGCCCAGGCGTCGGAGGTGCTGGTGCATTCTGATCAAGGCTCGCAGTATGGGAGTGATGGCTGGCTACGCTTTTGTCGGGCCAACCGCCTGCAGCCGAGCATGAGCCGGCAGATCTCGTAGAGCGACTTCTAGAGTAGGCATCGCCTACCCTGGATTTCTCAGACCATTCGAGACCTGAGACGATCGCGTCTGCACACGTAGCGCTTGCTGGAATGTTAATGATGTTACCGGTCCTGCCAATGAACTGCATTGAATCTCGTTTGACGACGCGCAATCCTATTTTCCAAACAATAACAGCCTCTTGAAGACCTATCGGAAGGTGGTTTCACGGCCGATGAGATGGTCAGGAGGAAATTTCACTTTTCATGAGACAAGTCTCAGAAGCCTATGAGACGAAAGCATCTAAGGTGCTGATTGATAAAGTCGCGCCGATTTCATCGGGAATGAGACCTGATATTGCCGCTCGCTGTGACAGCAGTACAACAGGTTTTCAGCACTGGGATCGATGAGCCACCTTGTACGAAGGAACTAACGCAGCCGCCGCCCTCCATCCTGCGAACCCCCCACGCGGTGAAGCCCCGCGCCTGTAACAGTGGGTTTCTGCGTGCTTCTACGATGCCGGGCGTTTCGGGCGCGTAAATATGCTCAGCGCGGTCACTGTGACCAGGATCAGCCCCATACCAATGATCTGCGTGCCAACCAGGTTTTCGTTCAAGATCACAACACCGAACAACGAGGCGGTGACCGGTTCGACCATGGCCACAATTGAGGCCACGGCAGGCGCGGTATGATTCAGGCCAATGATGTAGAGCACGAATGACAATCCCGCGCCGAACACACCTAGCGCCGCGAACAGCGGCCAGTCCGGGGTGCTCAGGGCGGCAACGGTCTGGTTCGTATCGGCGGGCCAGATCAGGATGATGGCAAGCACAGCGAACGCAATGACCAGAATCGCCTGCGGGCTGCCGTGCGGCGCCGCATACTTGAAGCCGAAGATGAATACGGCGTAGGACATCCCGGCAAGCAGCCCGGCGCCCAGCCCAATAGCTGTGACGCCGCTCGCCCCGGTGTCGTAGATCTGGGTAAGTAACGCGATACCAACCATCACCGCCACGATCGCGCCCCACTTCAGCGGCGTGGGGGTTTCGAGTTTCAGAGCGAATGACACGAGGTAGACGAAGGCTGGCGCGCTGTACATCAACGTAGCCGCAACCGCCACGCTGCCGTGCGCGATGCTCAGGAAATAGAATGAGAAATTGCCTGCTACGCCGACCCCGGCAATGAGCGACCAGAACCATAACCGGCGATTCGCCAGTCCACTGCCTTGCGGGCGCAGCGATAGCCAGAGAAGGACGCACAGCAGTCCGATAGCACCCCGGTAGAATGAAACCACGAACGGGTCCCAACCATCGGCCATGAGAATACCGCCGATTCCGCCAGATACCCCCCAGAAAAGAGCTGCCAGCGCCACGAAAGCTGTGCTTGCGCCCAATCTTTGACATCCTTTTTCGTTTGGTCATGAAATTTGAGACGGTTCCCTGCGGCGAGTGTTGCAGGCTCAGGCAGATCTCCGATCATCATCCCGGCCGTAAGACGCCACTGCCGCTGAGCGCCAATAAACCTTGAGACAAGGATGGACACGGCCGTTTCGACTGAATGGCCAGGGAAATAGTGATCAGCGTAACGCGAGCTGCCTTCCGGTTAACGTCTTATCGTAGACCCAGGAAACTGAGGATGAACAGTATGACCACGATAAGCCCAATGATGTAGATGATGTTGTTCACTGTCGGAGCGCTCTTCGGTAAGGGTACGTGTGAGCAAGCGTAGTTGGCGCCCCCTGCCCTGTCGACGTCGCGGGGAGCAGCATCGTAACCAGGGATGAAGCGCCGGGCAGGACTTCCGTCTGATGATTTGCCTTCCCGGGATACACCATTGCCCGTGCATCCCGGGAGCGCTCATCTCCGTACTAGTGTCGTTCGTATTTGAAGGACAAGGTGATCTTGACCCTGAAAGCGGTGATCTTGCCGTTCTCGTCGATAGTGACGTCCATTTCCTTGACTTCGGCAACACGCGGATGCTTGACGCTCTCGGTTGCGATACTGATCGCGTTCCGGGTCGCCTCTTCCCAGGAAGTATCGCTGATGCCGATGATCTCGATGACTTTGTAGGCTGTATTCGTGTTCGTCATGGCAGGTCTCCTCGGGTTTTTGCTTTGCACTAGTGCCGGACGCGTTATGTCCCAAGCGCAAGCATGCGTTTCGGGGCTGCTCGTTCGCATGGGACACTATCCAGTGTAGTTGCCACTGGCAGAGGGCGGGTCGCCATGCTGGGATGTGGCTACCGGGGGTTGCCCCTCTGCGATATGGAGTGTGTGATGCGCCACCTCGCGAAAATGCTCTTTCTGGGATGTGCTGCCGGCCTCTCCGCAGCGGCGCACAGCGCTAGCGATGCGGCGGAATCGCTGCAGCAAGCGGTGACCGCGGCTTGCGAGGATTCGTCGTCGAGTCTCGAGGAAATGGCCGGGCGAATGCCTGGCGGTGCTTCGGCTGTCAGCGAGGAACCGCTGGCCATGCGCGGCATGGAGATCGGCTGGAAGCGGCGGTTCGCGCTTCCGGACGGCTCGGAGATTCGCATCGAGCAGTTTGCGCCGCAAGGCCGTTTGCGGCGACTGACCGCGGAGTACTGGTCACTTGGCCCCGATGGCGACCCACGCCCCGAACTCGCGGCGATTGCCGGCCCCGACTGCGCCGTCGGCCAAGGGCGCCGGCTGGTGTATGACGCCGACTCGTCCGAGGCCGCCGCCATCGAACATCTGGACCAGGATCTACAGTCGCTGGAACGTATCGAACCGTTGAGCCCGACCGTGCCGGAGGGTGAGGATCCTGGCGGGGTGCCGGTAGCGCATGTGGATTCCGGTGTGAACTACCTGCTACCTGATATCGCTCGGCGGCTGGCCCGGGATGAATCCGGTTCCATCCTCGGCTACGACTTCTGGGACATGAATCGACGCCCTTTCGATTCCAACCCGGCGCAGTCGCCGTTCTTCCCCCAGCGCCACGGGACCAGGACCGGTGGGCTTTTGTTGCGGGAAGCGCCGGAAGCGCGGCTGGTCCCCTACCGCTATCCCCGCCCTGACATGGAGCGCATGGCCGACCTGATCGCCGACGCAGCGGAGCACGGGGTTCGCATCATCAACATCTCCATGGGCAGCGATGATCTGGATGACTGGCGGGCCTTTGCCCGGGCAGCAGAGGCCAACCCCGACATGCTGTTCGTGGTGTCTGCCGGCAATAACGGCTGGGATATCGACAGACAACCCATCTACCCGGCTGCGCTGCCATTGGAGAATACGATCGTTGTCACCTCTGCCCTGCCCAACGGCCAGCTCGCACGGGGCTCCAACTGGGGGACGGAGTCGGTGGACCTGCTGGTTCCGGCTGAACGACTGCGGGTGACGGATTTCGATGGAAACGATGTGGTGGCGTCAGGCTCCAGCTACGCCGCCGTGCGGGTCTCCGCGCTGGCGGCACGCCTGCTGGCGATCAACCCCGGTTGGGGTGCCCCGGAACTGAGAGCCGCCATATTCGAGCGGGTGCTGCCGGCTTTCTCCGACAATGACAGTGGCGTTTCCCAGGGCTTTATCCCGCGCCCGGAAATGGCGGAGAACCTGCCTCCGCTGTCGAGTGCCGGGGATCTCCGTGAACGCGAGCGCCAAGTGCTCACAGGCGCTGACCTCTACGGGGCCGACCACCCTGCTCCTTCGCAGGGATATGCGCTCGAGCCTACCCTGGTCTATTTCGGGAATTCGGGGTGGAGCCTGGATGCGCTGCGCGTACATGCTCAGGAGGCGGCACAGATACTCGGTCAATGCGGTATCCACGTCCCCAGGGCGGGCGTGCGTATGCTCGAGGGCCCGGCCGTTTTCCACTATTTCCATGACCTGATCGGCATCGAGCTTGTCCGGCAGATGGAGTTGCCAAAACCCACGGTCTATTTCGTAACGGATACCTTGCAGCCGGACCCGTACGATGCCGAAGCCATCGGCAGAAGCAACAGCAGAACCCGTCCCGCGCTTCGCGATACCGTCTGGTTCACGGAAGCGACGCGGGATCCGGGCATCGCCCTCGCACACGAACTGGTGCATGTGCTCATGGACAGCGGTGAGCATGTGGAGAAACCCGGCAACCTGATGCGACCTGAAACCTCGGCCGGCAATACCGCGCTGACCTCGCGACAGTGCGACGCCGTCGTTTCCACCGGTGTCGCAAACGGTCTGCTGACACCTCTCGACTAGGAAAAGCCCGACAGTGGCAGGGAACGGTCGTCGCTTCCGGGAGACTCACACTGCGCGTGGCCGCTAGCTACACTGAACGTAGTGATGGATCGCGTCGTTCGGAGGTTCAGGCTTTGGTGGCCAAGGAAACGGTAGGCTGCAATCTGTGCGGGGAGAGTTCTTCTTTCGCACTGTTCCACGGGTCGGATCGCAGGCACCCCTTGCCTGGCATTTTCACCATGATCCGATGTCGCGCGTGCGGACATGTCTATCTGAGCCCACGGCCCGCCCCTTCGTCCATCGGGATGTACTATCCGGACACCTATTCCCCCTACACCAGGCAACCGGGCTGGCTGGGAATCGCCACCCGCTGGATGCGACGTCGGGAAGCCCGAAGCCTCTCCCGCCTGGTGGCGCCCGGGGCGCATGTGCTGGAAGTGGGTTGCGCATCCGGTGATCTGCTGCGGGAACTGCGGGCCTGCGGACTGCATGCCTCAGGCGTGGAGTTCAACGCCAGGGTGGCAGCCGACGCCAGGGAGCATCATGGCCTGGACATCACGGCTGGTACGGTGGCGGATGTTACCGGGGAGGCGGTGTTTGACATGGTCGTGATGCGCAATGTGATCGAGCACGTACCGTCTCCGCGCGATGATATCCATCACATCCGTGGCCTGTTGGGTCCTAATGGTCTGCTGCTGCTTTCCACCGACAACCTGGATTCCTGGGACCGGCGGGTTTTCGGGCCGTGCTGGTACGGTTACGATATGCCCCGCCACTTCAACCTGTTCTCGCCACAGAGCCTGGAACGACTGCTGAATGCCGAGCATTTCACGGTTGAGCGGGTAAGCTTCAGCCTGGTCCCCACACACTGGCTGGTCAGCTCCCGGTACTGGCTGGAGGATCGAGGCCTCAAGGGGCGTTGGCTGGAATTCCTGCTTTCCAGCCGCAACCTTCCGGCGGTTGCCGCCCTGCTCCCGCTCACCTTCGTGCAGCGCCTGGCGAGAACCGGAGGCCGCATGAGTCTTCTGGCCAGGAAGGCGGCCTGAGATCCACAGCTGGGCGCGACCCGGGATCGTTGTCAGGAGGCCTCCAGAACCATGAACATCGGTGTTTCGGCGGCCCGGCGCAGTCGCGCAAAGCCGGCAGCCTCGGCAATGCGGCGTATCTCCTTTTCGCCGGCCTGGGCGCCGAGTGATTCTCCACCCGGCTGCGAAAGTGCGCTTGGCGTACACACAAAGGTGGATACCGAGTAGAAGGTGCGGGCCCGGACATTCTCCACCGGGTGCTCGTCAGCCAGCGGCTCGGTGAACATCCACACGCCTTCGGGAGCCAGGGACTTTCGAATATGGTTCGCGGCGCGCACCGGGTCCCCCCATTCGTGCAGCGCGTTGAACACACAGATCAGGTCGTAGTTATCGCCTCCGAAGGTGTCTGCGCCCGCCACCTCGAACGACACCCGGTCCGCGACATTCGCCTTTTCCGCGTTTTCACGGGCGGTATCGATGGAGCCCTGGTGGTAGTCGAACCCAATGAAGGTGGAACGAGGATAGGCCTGGGCCAGCAGAATCAGGCACGCGCCCTGCCCGCACCCGATATCCGCCACCCGTGCGCCGTTCTTCAGTCGATGCTCCACCCCGCTAAGGGCGGGTATCCAGTCCTGCACCAGGTGGCGGCGGTAGATCGGCTCGAAGAACCGAAGCGTGCCGTCGAACAAATGATGGTGATGTTCATGCCAGCCGATTCCGCCGTCCTCCAGAAAGGCCTGGCGTACCCGACCGACATCCTGATGATTCCCGTTTGAAACCAGTGCGCCGCCAGCGACAAACATCGGGCTGGACGGGTCAGCCAGGCAGGCAGTCTGTTCCGGCGTCAGGTAATAGCACCCACTGGCCACGTCGTATTCGCAGTAGGCACTTGCGACCTGGGCGTTAAGCCACTCCAACACCAGCCTCGCGTGATAGCCGGTCCGCTTCGCCAGTTCATCCGCGGTCTGCCTGCCCCCTTCCGCCAGGGCGGTGTACAGGCCTAACTGGTCTCCCAGAACGACGGTTGCCGAGTGGAATGTCGCCGCCTGGTCGGCGGTCCAACGGGCCATGAACTGCTTCAGTTTCTCAGGGTCCGGTGCGTTGCCGGGATCGGGTGCGTTCATTGTTGGCCTCCTCCTTGCGAGTTCTCCCGTGAATATGACGACCGCTTTTGTTCGTAGCAGCCTTAAGGAAGCGCTGAAGTATTCACGCTGTCGTGCTTGAGTTTCGCGCTGCGTTCTGCGTTGTTGCGGCGCTTGACCGTAACCAGCCTGACACCAGGGTTGCGCAAAAGATACTTCATAATCTGTAGTGATCGGTGATGCTATATTTTTCTCATATCAATTATTTGAACTCGCATTTTAATGTTTCCTGTCATCTTTCCTGTTCGCCAGATGGACATGTTTCTGGTGCTCTGCTTCCCCTTGATGCTGAATCACTGTCATGCTTCATCGATCTCCCCCCGAAAAAGGCAGCCAGCGTTATGAGAGATTTCGAGCTTCAGGGGCGTTCCACCGTCCACACGGTGAATGGCATGGCGGCAACCTCGCATCCGCTGGCCACGCTGGAAGCCCTGAACGTGCTCCAGTCCGGCGGCAATGCCATGGACGCGGCCATTGCCGCCTGTGCGGTGCAATGTGTGGTCGAGCCCGGCTCCACCGGGGTTGGCGGTGATTGTTTCGCGCTGTACGCCAAGGGCGGCAGGGACGAGATCGTGGCGTACAACGGCTCCGGGCGGGCACCAGCCGCCGCCGGTGCGGACTGGTTTGCGGATCAGGGCATCACGCAATTGCCGGTACAGTCTCCGCACGGGGTCACCGTGCCGGGCGCCGTTCAGGCCTGGGAGCAACTGGCAGCGGACCACGGTACCCTGCCGCTGGCGCGCCTGCTCCAGTCTGCCATTCGCCATGCGCGGGACGGATACCCGGTGGCACCAAGACAACAGCTTGACTGGCAGCAGCACGTGGAACTGCTGCGCGGCGACACGACGGCAAGCAAGATCTTCCTGGTCAACGGCGAAGCCCCTGCAGCCGGCGCCCTGCACCGGCAGCCCTTGCTTGCGCAAACGCTGGAGACGATTGCTGCCAAGGGGGCCAGCGGCTTCTACACCGGTCCCGTGGCAGAGGACATGGTCGGTTTCCTGCGAAGCCTGGGTGGCCTGCATACGATGGAGGATTTCGCGGCCGCACAGGGCGAGTACGTCACGCCGATACGGTCGCGCTATCGCGATTACGAGGTGGTCGAGTGTCCGCCCAACGGCCAGGGTATTATCGCGCTGCTCATACTGAATATCCTGGCCGGTTTCAAATCCGGCGACGTGCCGCTGCTCTCCGCTGAGCGGCTGCACCGGGAAATCGAGGCGGGACGCCTGGCCTACCAGGTCCGCAACGCGCTGGTGGGCGATCCCGCCCAGGCCGACATTCCCGTGGACTGGATGCTCTCTGAGGAGCATGCCGCAACGTTGCGGGGGCAACTGGACCCCACCCGGCGCCTGGATCCCTTGCCCCAGGTAACGGCACCGGTCAACGAAGACACCGTGTATATCACCGTGGTGGACAAGGACAGGAACTGTGTCAGCTTCATCAACTCCATCTTCTCCCCTTTCGGCAGCGGCCTGGTTGCGCCGCGCACTGGCGTGCTTCTGCACAATCGCGGGCTGAGTTTCTCCCTGCAACCCGGGCACCCCAATGCCATCGCGTCCGGCAAGCGCCCCCTGCACAGCATCATCCCGGGCATGCTGGTTCGCAATGGACGCGTGCAGATGCCGTTTGGCGTGATGGGCGGCCATTATCAGGCCAGCGGCCACGCCTATTTCCTGTCGAACCTGCTGGATTACGGCCTGGATCTGCAGGAAGCCATGGATTTGCCCAGGATGTTCGCGCCGCCGGGCAGCGATGCGGTGCAGGTGGAGAAAACACTGCCGCAGCATGTCCGCGAGGGCTTGGCGCAGCGTGGACATCGACTGGTTCAGCCGCCGCGGCCCATCGGAGGTTCCCAGGCTATCTGGCTTGACTGGGAAAATGGCGTGTTGACCGGCGCTTCGGATCACCGGAAGGACGGTTGCGCGCTCGGTTACTGAGTGCATCCGCCGGGCGGAACAGCGCCGATGCACGTGCGGTGCCGAGGATGGCTTGTTACGTGCGGAAACGGACAGACAGGATGGTCAGGGGCGGGCTGAAGTATATAGCAGCCCATCATGAACAGGATGTCTGCAATGCTGAGCTTCTTCTTGGGGCTGGTCATAGGCACCAACATCGGCATCATACTCGGTGCGCTGCTTCATATGTCCAGCCTCGGCAGCGCGGATGAGCCGAGGACGCGGGGCGATCTGAACAACAGGAGGTCAGCCGCCCGACGCAGTCAATCCCGCCACCACAGGTTTCAGCGGTGGTGGTTCCCGAAATGATGCATGGGGATCTTGAGTACGCGCTCGGTTTCCCTCTTGACCACGCCGTAGCATTCGCAGGACAGCTTCTCCAGCCGCTCCCGGTCCAGCACTGCGATCTGCCCGCGTGCGTACTGGATAACCCCGGCCTGCTGGAGGCGACGCGCTGCCTCGGTCACCCCTTCCCGGCGAACGCCCAGCACGTTGGCGATCAGTTCGTGCGTCATGGCGATCTTGTTGCATGGCAGGCGGTCCAGCGCCTCCAGGAGCAGCCAGCAGATCTGCTGGCGAATGGAGTGGTGCCGGTAGCAAACTGCGGTCTGTGCTGTCTGGATGAACAGGATCTGGATGTAGCGTAGCAGCAGGCTCATCAACTCCGGCTGCGTGTCCATTTCCCGATAGAAATGCTTGGCGGAGATACGCAACGCGGCCCCCGGCGTAATGACTATCGCCCTGCTCGGTGTTGTATCCACGTGGGAGATCAACGCCGTGCCGATCATGCCGTCGTTCCCCACCAGGGAAATCTCGGCCGAGGCGCCGTCTTCCAGCATGTAAAGCACGGATGTGATCGCGCTGGTCGGAAAATAGACATGACGCTGTGGGGCACCGGATTCATATAGAACCGCACCCCGCGCCAGCGGAATCTGTTCCATCAGCGGAAGCAGATGGGACCTCAGCCCGGCGGACATCGCAGCCACCAGTCTGTTCTCGGTCGGTTGGGCACGTAAGTCGTCAGGTATGGGTTGAACGCATGCCATCAATTGCCCCCCTGCTGTCGCCCTTTGGCATCAAAATTCGCAAACTGAGACCCAGTTCACGGAATTGAAAGAACAACAAGCTATAATCGACAGCTTTTGTTTTTTGCGTCGCTCCCGTCTGTGCGGTTGCGCACATAGCCGGGATGTTCTGCTACGTAAGTTATAGTGCTGATCTTGAAAATCAGGTTGAACGGGCGTTGCGGATCATCACGAAGCGCGGGGCCTGGTCAGGCCCAGATAGGGGCGCAGACGTTGCACTGAGGGCTTGAAGGCAAAGTAGTAGGCACGAATCAGCTGTGTCACCGGCGTGGCGCGGATTAGCAGCCATCGCTCGGTATTGCGGCAGGTGTCGGTCCAGCGCCGCTTGTTGTTCAAGGCGGCACCGAAGAAATCGTAGTAACGGAAGCGCTGTTCCCGCATCAGCGCTTCCAGTTCCATGGCTTCCAGCAGGGTTCCCGGGGAGCACTGATCATAGCGGGAATCATGGACGATCTGTGCTCCATAGTAATCCCGCCCGTCCGTTACGCCGATCGCGGCGGCCACCGCTACCTCGCCCGCTTTCAACACCAGCAGTCGAGCCCTGCCCTGCACCGCCATTGCGGAGAGGAAGCGCCGGTAATACGCCGCATAGCCTTCGCCCCGCGCAAACCCGATGCCGGCCTGCTGTTTCCAACTGCATTCGTGAATGGAGAGCAGCGTCGTGAAGCCCTCATCGATCTCCGCTGGGGTCTGCGCCACCTGCAGAGCCAACGGCCCGCTTGTTTCCAGGCGCCTGGCGGCCGCACGTAGATTCTTCGCCAGCTTTTTGCCACGGCCTGCAAGGAAAGTGTCCCAGTCCTGACGCAGGTCCAGATAGGGACACGGATGCTGGGTGACGCAGTGCAAACCAAGATTCCGGCGGCGGCTGAAGGCTTTCAGGGGCTCTGTTGCCCAGTCCTCGGTCGTGACTTCATCCAGGCGCAGCATGTCCCAGCCCGGCCCCCGGGTGGCAGAGCCCTTGTCTTGCAAAGCCGCCAGTGCGGCGAACAGGGCTGCCGGCGAGCACTCGCCGAGCGCCAGCCTGGGCCTGTTGATCTCATCCGGCATCCCCAGCGGCTCAAGTATACGAACAGGCAGCCCCAGCATCCGGTCAATGCGGCGCTGAAGCGGGAGCAACAGCACCGGGGAACCATCGGTCTCGTCTTCCACCAGCACCAGGCATAATGCCGCATCGCCGCGCATGCTGGTCCACCAGGCCTCGAACCAGTGCCAGCTTTGCCATGGGGTGGCGCCGGTCGTCCGTTCGTACAGTGCATCCCAGACAGCGGCAAGGCGCCGGGCTTCGGCAAAGTCCTTTATCAGGGTGACGCGGTAGGCATGATTCACGCCAACCCCCCTTCACGTCGCCCCAGCGCCTTTTTCCAGCGCAGCACGGGCTCCAGCAGCTGCCGTTTCGCCAGTTGCCGCTTGACCCAGGGTTTGCAGCGGAAATGGTAGAGATGGTAGCGATAACCGGGCAGGTTTGGCGGTTGCGCGAACAAGGCGCGCGTGGTTCTGAGTTCCGTGGCCCAGCCTCGCTTGTTGCTCATGAATCCACCCAGGTAATCCACCGCACTGTAGTCATCCCGCTGGAAGGCTTCTTCCAGTTCCAGCGCTGTGAGCACGAAGCCCGGGGACAGCGCATCGAATGCGCTGTCGTGGGCGACGTGCAATGCGTACAGGCATGATTTCCAATAAAGTCCGATGGTTGCAGCAATATCCTGACCATCGATCCTAAGAAACCGAAAATGCAGTTGCGGCTGCTCACCGCGCTCTTGCTCAGACATCAAGGCGTGCAGAAACCCGAGGTGGGCAGAGGACCGTGCCACGCTGACCGAACTACCGGCCTTCCAGCTACGCCCCTCCACTTCCAGGTACCGCCGCAGCCCCTCGCTTTGACATAACGGCTCGTCGACGGTATCCAGCTCCATGGTTCCAGCCTCCTTCACCTTCGCGATATGGCGTTTCAGGCTCTTTCGCTGGGAGCGGCTCCGCGATGCCAGGTAATGTTCCCAGGAGCCACTGACGTCCACCCTGGGGCAATCCGGGCCAGCGGGGGCATCCACCAGCAGGCCGGCGTCACCGAGCCGTTCCTGCATAAGTGCCAGGAACGGACTGTCCGGCTGCTGCTCGTACAGGATCATGCTGTCCCAGTCCTCGCCGTAACTGCGCATCAGGTAGTCGGCAATCAGCCTTGCACAGAGCGGATCCGCCCCCCGGGTCAGCAGGGTTGGCCTGTCCACTTCGGATGGCTGGCCGATAAAGCTGAGGCAGCGGCGGTGTGGACTGGAGGTGGGATTCAACAGTACCTGCATGGGCGCGATGGTCTGGATTTCACCGCTGATCGCCTGCTGGACCACCACCAACCGCAGTTCGCTGTTCAATCCCAGTTGTCGCCACCACGCCCGCAGATAGGGGAAGCTGCAGAATACTGTGGCTCCCGGCGTGTCCGCACAGAGCCTGTCCCAGTCCTCCGAAAGGCCGCTCCAGCCCTGATCCGTTCTGACGACGCCGACGCGAAACGCTCCCCGGTCGCTCTGTACCGTGACGGCGTCGTCCAGCCCGGCGTTGTCGCCCCGGCGTTTGCCACCTGTACGCGGCGTGCGGCGTTGCGCGAACTGGAGCCAGTGTAGCGGGAAAGGCACATCATCCTCCTGGAACTCCACCGTTCGCTCCAGTACAAAGCCCAGGCTGGCCAGTACTCGCCGACGGGATTTCCAGAAGCGCAGCATGTCGGGCGTGCTCAGTGCTTCCATGGGAAGGCTACGCAGGTCGTCCCTGCTCTCCAGAACGCAGGCCAGCCGCGAGACCAGTGCCCAACTCCGCGAGCGGTGAGCGGGGTGTACCGCCAGGTCTGCCAGGTACAGGCCGGGGCCGTCCAGTTCCAGGCCGGGCGGTGGGGAAATATCGAGATAGGCGCAGATCTTCTGACGATGCTCCTCCGCGAAGAGCAGGCAATAGCCAACCAGCCTGTTGCCGAGAAACAGGCCGACGGACAGGTTCTCCCCCGCCGCCTCGGCATAGTGCAATTGTTCCCGCAACGCCCGTACACCACTCCGGTAGCTGCGGGGATAGACCTTCGCCTCCAGCCGGGCGACCTGCCGGGCATCGCCCGCCCTCAACCAGTTCAGTCGGTAGGCCTTGTTCATGTCTTGCCCGCCTCCGATAGCCGCGGACTCCCGGGGTGACGCAAACGGCGGAGCCACGCGTATAGGCTGGCACGCTCCCAGCCGTCCAGCCCGAACAACAGCAGGCCGGGAACGTACAGCAGCCCAATCAGCACCGAAGATCCGGTGAGCAGTGCCCAGTCGCCGCCCGTGAACACGAGTTGGAGCGTGCCCACCACCGCCAGGACCGGAATCGAGATCAGCAAGGGGCGCCCCACTGCCGAGGCGGCAAACGCGGCCATGCTCGTGCCGCAGTGGCGGCATGCCGTCGGCAACAGCCAGAACATGCCGATCAGTGCGTTGGCGACCAGCGCTCCGAGCGCCAGGCCGTTCAAGCCAAGCCAGGGAACGAGCAGCAGGATCAGGACCAGCGCGAGCAGCAGCTCCGTGATTGTCAGCAGAGCGACAAAACGTATGCGGTTCGCTGCCATCAGGATCAGGGTTGCGGTCCAGAAGCCGACGGACAGGTAGAAATTGAGCAGGATGAGCTGTAACAGTCCGGGGGGCAAATATCCTTCCAGCTCCGGCACCCAGATCAGCATCAGTCCCTCGCCGTGGAACAGCAGGAGGATAAGCAGCGGCGCGCTCACGACCAGACTGATCTTGGTGCCGCTCAGCAACAGCCTGACCATGTCCGCCCGCCGGCCGCGGGCGTGGAATGCCGAGGCCATGGGGAAGAAGGTCTCGGTCATAGGCTGCGCCGCCAGCATCAACAGGCCGGCGACGGCAACACAAAGCGCGTACGGCGTCAGCAGCGCCAGTGGCAACAGCAGCGCCACCAGCAGCTTGTCGATATGGGCGGTGCCCTCCACCAGCAAGTCGTCGACAAACGCCCATAGTGCGAAGGGCCTGATGCGCCGCCAGGTGGCACGGTCGAAACGCAGTCGTGTGCGCAGCAGCCCGGGCACCAGTCGTGCGGTGACTACCAGGTCGATGGCGATGCGTAGCAGGGTTACCGCCAGTTCAACCAGCGCGAGCGCAACGATCCCGTAACCGTTCACCAGCAGCCCCACCTGCAGGGCGACGGTGAGAACCCGGAGGACGATGGAGCGCAGATTCCGGATATCGAAGCGCTGTTCGCCCTCGTAGATGTTCTCCAGCGTAGATCCTGGTAGGGCGAACAGCAGGTTCACCCCAAGAACGAGAACGACCAGTCGGAAATCCGCCTGCATGCCGGCGGACACCTGGAACCAGTGTTCGATAGGCATTAGCACCAGCCCGAGGGCCAGAAGCATGGCGACCGCCCCGGCGCACGCCAGTGCAAGGAACACGGTGGCCGCCAAGCGGCGCATCAGGGCGAGGCGACGCCGTGCCGCATGTCGGGCATGGAAGCGGACATGCGCCTGGCTGAAACCCAGGTCGAACAGCCCCAGGTAGAACGTAATGGTGTGGCTGACGACCCAGATGGCATACGCCTCCAGGCCGAGATGATGGATGACAAAGGGCGTCAGCAGGATATATACGAGCCCGCCAACCGCAATGTCGCCGTAGCTGGTGGCGACGTTCCGCAGCCATCCTCTCTGGCGAACGGGCAAGGTACTCTCTTCAATCGCCATGGCCGATGTTTTCCAGTGACACCCAGTCTCCGGTTCCTGTTTCCGCGCGCACTCGGTAGGCCCGAAGCTGCCCCTCCACGGTGCCGATCATGGGACGCCGGCGGAGGCACTCCAGCACTGCGGGATGGCGTGCCGGGAACCCGATACCCAGCACCGCCTGGGGAAAGCGGGCGGGAACCGGGCTGGCGCCGAGCCTGCGCTTGTAGCGGAAGGCACCATCAGCCAGACATGGCCGGGAGCTTCCGAAGCTGACCTGGCGCACACCGTCCAGCCAGGCATGCCGGAGCACCAGCGCATCCAGCACCTCGCTGGCGCCATTCGGCGGCCTTGCGCCCGCGCGGCAGCCGAACCAGCCCAGCCGTAGCCGGTCTGCCCGTCGGAAGAGCATCATGCCGGCCACCATTTCGCGCCCGGCCCGCAACTGCGCGAGCTCTCCGCCTTGGGACTCGCGCATGAACCGCTTAAGGGATACGACCATCGCCCCCGTTCCGTAACGCGCACGAACGTACGGTTCGTAGTAGGCATGAAAGAAATGCCGTATTGCCGCTGCGTCCCGGGTCAGTGCAAAGGAATAGTCGTGACGGCGTATCAGGCGTTCCACCTCCTTCGCTGCCGGACGCGGGATGGGCCAGGCCCGGTTCGCCGTTAGCGGCGGCAGGGCCATCTGCTGGCGAATCCATGCGGGGATGCGCAGGGCTGGCTGGGCACCGCAGAGCCTGCTCCAGACCGGGGGCAGATCCGTGAGTTGGAGATCCGCCCCGGCCCAGTCCCGGGCAAGCGCCGAGGTTGGGAGTGACGGGATGAACGGCCTGCAGAGTTCCTCCCCCGTCGCCTGCCGAAAGAACTGGCGCTGCAACCATTCCCGGTTGGTCCCGTTGCCCAGGTACAGTGCCGTGAGGTCCGAGCTTCCATCGTGCACGGTTCCGCTAAGGCGGATGACCGAGAAGCTTCGCGGCCCGAGCAGAGGCGCGAGCCGGGCTGGCAGGGTTTGCAGCCGATCCGGTATCAGTGCCACGGCTAGATACTTCCCGCGGGCGCGCCTCCGGGGCGCCATCGCATGGCGCCATGAAACGCTTCCAGGTACAGCGAAGCGATATGGGGCCAGCGAAACTGCTCCGCGCGTACACGCGCTCGTTGGGACAGGTCGTCACAACGAGCGGGGTCGTTGATCAGCGCAAGCAAGGCTGCTTTCAGGGACGCAGGGCTTCCAGCGGGCACGACCAGGCCGGCGTCGGAGACCACTTCGGCACAGCCATCCGCGTCTGTGGTGATCACCGCACAGCCCGCGCTCATGCCCTCCAGCAGCACCATGGGGAAGTTTTCCTTGATCGACGGGAAGACCAGGATGCGTGCCTGCTCATAAAGCTGATGCAAAGCCGTTTGATCGATGAAGCCGGTGAAGCGCACGTTGGGCCTGACGGTGGCAGCCAGTGCGCGCAACTCCGGCATGTAGGGGCCGTCGCCGGCAATCACGAATTCCCAGTCACAATCCAGTTCGCGGATGGCCTCCAGGAAATGCTGTACCCCCTTGCGGGGGAAGAGCCGGGAGACGACGAGCACGAGCGGCCGTTTGGATGACTCACTGCCCGGAGGCTCCCGGGAATAGCCGTTCGGGATGATCTGCATTGGAAGGTTTATCTGGCGGCGCACCAGGGACGCCAGGAATTTCGACGGCGAGACAACCTCGCTGGCGCCCACCATCACCCGCTTCCAGAGCGGATTGATCATCCTGTGGTGCCATCGGAAGCGGTCCGGGTTGTAGCCGGGAATGTCAGAGCCGTGAACCGTCAGAACATAGGGAATGCCGAACTTCCTGGACAGTTGTTCCGCCACCAGGCCTGTGGGCAAGGCGAAATGGGCATGCAGCAGGTGAGGCGGATTGTCGCGGACGATGGCCGCCGCCGTCCGATAGGCCGGCCGTAGCGTGGAGAGTAGTTCCGTGGCCGTGGTGTAGTGCTGATGTCGGCGACGACAGTCGTGGCGGTGTATCACCACGGCGCCCTGCTCCTCCCGCCTCGGCTGCTGGCCGAAGCGGGAGGTGACGACTTCGATTTCATGCCCCATCCGTGTCAACTGGCGCGCCAGCGCAGCGGCCATCACCCCCCCTCCGCCTCCCACTGGTGGGTACTCGTAGCAAAGCGTCAGTATGCGCATGGCTCCTCCCCCGCCTCCGACCGGACCGGTCGGAATTTGCGCAGCCCCGCCGCAGCATTGGGGCTCCCTTGTTTTACTCTCACGACGACGCCCTCGCCCATCAGGCGGAGAAGGTCGGTTTCGACGCGCTGAACCGCCTGCTGGGGCAGCTCATCCTTGACCCACAGACTGACGTCCAGACTAAGATCGCGCCGTTGTATCACCTGGTAACGCAACACATCCACAGCGTCCTCCAGCGCCAGCGTCACCCTGTAGGGCGAGACGGCGCTGCGGTCGCGGCGCCAGAGGCAATCCACTACCCGCCCCCTGAAACCCACCACGGGTGCATTGATCAGATCCATTTCCCGTTGCACCAGGTCACCGGTGTCGAAACGTATCAGCGGCATGCACACGGCCGCATGCTGATCAGTAATGACCAGCCGCTCCAGTGAGCTGTCCTCCGCAAGAGGCAGGAACTCGAGGAACAGGTCCCGGTCGGCAAGGCGGTAGCTGCTGGATTCCGGCGGTCGCCAGGCAATCAGTCCGCATTCACTCATGCCATAGAAGTCAGCGGGATCAACACCAAACACCTCGCGAAGCCGCAGGCGATCACCCGGTGCCATTTGTTCCGCTGTGGAAACCACGATCTGGGGACGGTGGATGGCATTGGCCTCCTCCTGATCCAAAGCCTGCCCGAGCAACAGCAGCGTGTTCAGCGGGCCGTACAGCAGGCGCGGCCGGAACTGCTGGTACAGCCGGAGCAGCGTCTGCTGGGATGAACGGATATCGGCGCAGAAGCAGCCGGGCAGCATGGGATGCCGGCCTGTGGGCCGGGTGCTCAGCATCAGGAACCGGTCCCCGGGGATGTAGCCGCACTGGACCAGTGCGCGCAGAAAGCGCAACTGCCGCCGCGTGTGACTGACCGGATCAACGGGAACCTCCAGTGGTGCGCCGGTGGACCCGCCGGAACGTTCGGTGTGGATCAGACGCCACGGCCAGCGCGGATCCCGTCGTTGCTCGAGCGGAGTCTGCGCGAGCACCGTGCGGTCGATGATCGGAAACTGGATGAAATCCGACAACTCGCGGATGGCGATCGAGGCGGGTTCCATGCCCTGCTCTGCCCAGAATTGGCGGTACAGGGGGATTCGTTTCCCAGCCAGTGACACCACGCGGCCAAGCCTGCGCGAGACCTCAGCGCCGGTTTGCACCCTCAGGCTGGCTGCGCCGCTCATGCGCTTGCCCTCGCTTTTCCGGGCAGGCGCGCAACCTGTTTGCCGATATCCCCCAGCGCCCTTTCAGCAAGCCGCCGGGCGCGGGCAGCCAGATCCCTGTCCTCCCGCAAGGCGTCCATGGCGTGGCCCACCAGGGTACCCGCGTTGGCCGTGCCATCCCGGAAGTCCTCCAGCGGTATCAATCTGGGCGGCGTATCCAGCATCTCGAACAGTCCGCGGAATTTGCCGTTGTAAGCCAGGCCGACAACCGGCACGCCCATGCTCGCGGCAAGAATCAACGGATGCATGCGGGCCGATATCATCAGCCGCAGTTGGCCGCAAAGTGCCTTGTAGAGCAGCGGATCGCCGATCACGGCAATGGCGCTGGGCACCTCCGACAAGCGTCGTGACAGAGAGATGCAGACGTCCAGATCACCTTCGTGCGGCAGCGGGTAGCTGGGCATGAACAGCAACTGTGCGTCCTGTACACGCGCCAGTTCCCGCAATGCCGATGCCAACTCGCCGAGGCAGGCTTGCATCTGATGGCTGCCGTCATTTCGGTCCAGCCCCAGACGATGCCGGTAGCGCCGCGGCACCAACCCTCCCCTGTGATGGAACCAGTGCCGCAGGCTGACACCGATCAGGGGTCTGTCTGGCTGCAAGCCCAGCATTTCCAGATATCTCCGGGCCCGTGCCGCCGGCGCCGCCGGCAGGAGAAAGGCGGGATCAGGCGTGATTGCAACCGGGCGTCCCAGCGCGGCTTCCAGGTTTCGCGCCGCGAACGGGTCGCGAACCGAAACCTGTTCCAGACTGCGCGCGGCCCAGCGGGCCCAGACCCGGCTTTCCCTGCGTCGTATCGGACCCGCGCCAAGGCTGGTACTGGTGAGCGAGCCGTTCAGTGCGGCCAGCAATGCCAGTCTGGCAGCCCAGTACGGCATCTTCACCCGGCTGTCGTCATCCTGCAGCAGCCCTCCACCTCCCAGCACGATCCTGTCGCTGCGCAACGCCGCGGCCAGCAGGCGCAACAGCCCCTTCGACCCGCGGGGCACCACATCGACGACGCCCGGCATGTCCCGACCCAGCACCTGGTGCCGGGAAAGATGAGAGGTGACGGTGATCTGCGCGTCGGGCGTCCAGTGCACCAGGGCGAGACACAGTCCGTGGAGAATGGCGTGATCACCCAGGTTGCTGTCCGAATCCCCGCCGAGCACCAGGAAACGGCGCGGCCGGTCCCGAACGCCGGCTTCCGGCAGTACGGCTTGGGGCTTGGGCGCGTCGGGCGTTGATCCAGCGTACAAGCTGGCGCGATCGCCCATGCCGGCCTTCACGGATGGCAATGTCACGTGCAACGGGTGTGTCATGCCTGCATGTCGTCCCTCTGTTGTTTTCTGGCGTCCGTCGGCTACTGGCTCCAATCCCTCATGGCCGGTTCACGACAAGGGTGTTCCCGATGGGTGGAACACCGGCGGGGAGTGTTCGGCCTTGCCCCGCCCCGATGTGTCCGCCTGCCCCAGATTCTTGCCATCCTCGACAATGGACTCGATGGCGTAGTCGTTCATCTGTTTCGCATTGGCGTAGATGATCAGTTCGCCGATCAGCCCCATGGAGAAGATCTGAACGCCGAGCACCACGAGCAGTGCTGCCAGCAACAACGCGGGCCGGTCGGCCAGCGGAGTGCCCATGAAGAGCCTCTGGACCACGAGGTACGCCATGTGAATGGCCCCTATCCCGGCGATACCTGAGCCGATCAGGCCGTAGAAACGCATGGGCCGACGAGTGAACTTGGTGATGAAGAACACCGTCAGCAGGTCGATGAAGCGCCGTACGTACGTGCCCGGCGGATAGGCTCTCAGCTGTCGGTCGGCAGGGGACTGGGGCAGGGGCAGCTCGGCAACCCGGAACCCCTGGTTCAACGCCAGGATGGGAAGGAAGCGGTGCTGATCGCCGTACAGCATGACCTCCTCTGCCACGCGGCGGCGAAGTGCCCGCACGTTGCAGCCGAGATCCTGGAACGAGGTACGGGTCAGGAAGCGGACCAGGCTTGAGAATGCTCGCGTCTGCAGCCGGTTGAACGTGGAATCCGTCCGCGGCGAACGCCTGGCCACGACGAGATCGGTTTCCGCCAGGCGCTCCAGCATTCGGGGAAGGCTGTCGGGCCGAACCTGCCGGAATGCGGGCAGCAGCAATATATCCTGCGCCGTGGTGTTCCGGAACGCGGCTGACAGCGCCGCGGCTTCGCCGAACACCCGGTTCAGCTGAATCACGCGGATAGGTTCCCCGCTTTCCTGCAGAGTCTGCAAGACCTGGTACACATCCGGAAACGGACCGTCAAGCACATAGGTGAACTCGACTGGGCGCCCGATCGGCCGGAGCCCGTCGCGATACTCCTGATAGACGGCCTCGGGGTCATCGTAGCGGCTTGAAACCACCACGATCGCGGCAATGGGGCCTTCCATGGCGGACTGAGCGTACGTCATGTCGCCTCCTTCGGCGGCCGGGAGCGAGCGGTATCGAGAACATCAGCGGTCAGCAGCGCGCGGTCCGCGGCGGAAACCCGCCTGGTCCTCAACAAGAGTTCGGCAATGGCGCCACTGGCGCCGAGGAACGCTGCCAGTGCCAGAAAGACGATGCCGGTGGCGGCGAACGGCAGGGATAAAGGCGAGTCGGCTGTCAGCCCGCTGTGCAGGGATAGCAATAGAAACGCCGTGCCAGCGAGCGCGGCTGGAAGGGCCAGCAGCGAGAACCAGACCAGGGGTCGGAACGCAAATGTGATCAACGTCTTGACCACCAGCATGTCGAGCAGAACCTTGTAGACGCGAGACAAGCCGTACTTGGATTCGCCGAACTGCCGGGCATGGTGGCGCACCCGGATTTCCGCGATTCGGCATCCCACCGTAGAGGCCATGGCCGGAATGAATCGGTGCATTTCCGAGTACAGCGGCACCTGCTGGATCACCGATGCCCGGTAGGCTTTCAGCGAGCATCCGTTGTCCTTGATGGGCACGCCGGTCACCTTGCCTATCATCCAGTTGGCGATCCGCGACGGAATCTTTCGGCTGATCAGCTTGTCCTGCCGACGGTGCCGCCAGCCCACCACGAGGTCATAACCTTCGTCGATCTTCTCCAGGAACAGGGGGATATCCGCCGGATCGTTCTGCAGGTCGCCATCCATGGTGATAAGAACGCGGCCCCTCGCGGTGGCTATGCCCGCCGACATTGCCGGTGTCTGGCCATAGTTGCGCCGGAGCTTGACCAATCGGAGATGTGGATCCTGCCGGGTGAGTTCGATGACCCGCTGAGCCGTCTCGTCCCGGCTGCCGTCATCCACTAGGAGGATTTCATAGGTCAGGCCCAAACCGGCGAGCACCTCCGTGAGCGATCGGTGCAGCGGCACGACGTTGTCCTGCTCGTTGAAGACCGGAACAATCACCGAGAGCTCCATCAGCGCTGCTCCCTGGCCGAACTCCAACTCGAATCGCTGCCCTGCAACGGGGCGCCGCGCAGCGCTGGGAACAGCCTGGTGATGTGATCGATCTCCAGTTGCTTCCGCGGCTCGCCCCAGCCGAGCTCGCCTCCCATGAGACCCGCCGTCCACTGGAGCAGCTGCGGGGAGAACAGGCCCCGGATTGCCAGGTCCGTCCGTCGCAGGATCACGTCTTCCAGCCGCCTGGCCATTTCGTGCCGTATGGCGTACACGCAGCGGTGGCGATACAGCAGTTCCCAGCCGGGTGCGGTGCCCCGTACCGCATCGCCGTATTCCATTTCCAACACCGCCAGGTAGTTCGTGCCATATCGTTCCAGCAGCTCCCGGAGAGGCTGGGTGGGGCGCAGGTCCAGCGCCTGCAGAGCCCTTTTCTCAAGCGCGGCGGGGGTGGTGAAACCGTGAGCCCCCGGCAACTGCGTTTCCAGCGCCAGGCAGGGGCGAGGCTTCATCTCCAGCTTGTGCAGCACCAGGTCAACCGTACGCTGGGCCATGGAGCGGGCCGTGGTGAGCTTTTCGCCGATGACGGAAATCAAGTTCTGACGCCCACCATTCCGGGCATGATCAATGAGTTGCCCCTGGGAGGCCAACTGGACACTTGATCCCCGCCCGCCCTCGGCTGGCATCAGTCCGCAATGACGGTAGCGCACATCGTTCAGCGTCAGGTTCGCGCCAGGGAGCGCGGCGTTGACGGCGGACAGGAGTTCCTGGGCCTCGTCGTCATCGCTGGCGCAGATGTCCGGATCACCCTCGTAGGAGGCATTGGCTGTTCCTATCACGGAACAGTCCCGCCAAGGGGTGACGAACGCCAGACGGCCGGGAGACGAAGCGTTGTGTTCCCCGCCGCCGTTCATTCTGATCGCGAAGGCCGTATCGGCTTTCAGATGCCTGGTGACCAGGTTCGTGCATCGCGCCAGGCGGGGCGGCGTTTCCCCGTTGCTTGCCTCGCGGCCGGGTTGCCGTCGCAGGAATGCCATGGCGTAGGGCCCGCACGCGTTCACCGTGACCCGTGCCAGCAGCTCGAACGTGGTATCGGACTCCTTGTCCCTGCACCGTATGCCGGTAACCGTGTCGTGACGCTGGAGCAGGCGTTCGGCTTCTACGTAATTTGCCACCACCGCGCCCGCGTTCACCGCATCCTGGATGCAGCCGATCAGCAACTGGTCGGTATCCTGTACCTGGGCATCGAACCACATCAGCCCCCCCTGGGCCGCAAGCCGTTCGTCGAGCCCGGGGATGTATTCCCGGAGAGCCTCCGCCGAAAGCAGGGTTCCTAGTGGGAGCCGCCTGTCCGGCAGCAGGCCGTTGTTGCGATCCCAGGCCAGCATGGCATACAGACGCAGTGCGGCATGCATGGCACCGGCGCCTCGCAGCCCCCTGGCCTCCGCAGGCACCACGCATCTCAACGGTCGGATATTGTGCGGCGCGGCCCACAACCAGTACCGCTGTTCATGCACGGACTCGCGCAGCCGGCGCAGTTCCATTCGCTGCAGATAGCGAAAACCGCCGTGTATGATCTTCAGGGAATGCGAGGACGCCCCGGAGCCGAAGTCCTCCCGCTCGACGAGTGCCACACGAAGGCCTCTGAGCGCCGCGTCACGGGCAATACAGGCGCCGTAGATCCCACCACCTATGACCGCGAGATCGAACCTGGAGTTGGCAAGCTCGCTCGGCTGCCGCTTCATGGGCACCCTGCCCCCCTGTTTTTCGTTCTGTTGTATCAATCACATATCCCAGCGATTTCCCGCAGCTTATCGATGACGAAGACCTGTAATCTGTACGTTAGCGAACATACCTTTGTCCCCTTTCCATGTACTGTGTCGAATCATCTTGATGGTGGGGCGTCAGGCTGTGTGTTGAGCTGAGAGCCATAAATTAGAACAAGGGTCGGGGCCGCAGCGATGGGCAATCGGACAGTGGCGGTAACTGGGGCTACGGGCTTCCTGGGACAACATCTGGTTGCGCGACTGCTGGAAGACGGCTACGACGTCGCAATCCTGGCCAGGGATGCCACCAAGGCAGACATATTCGGCGGCCGGGTGCAGAAAACGGTTGTCGGCGACATCTGCGACCAGGAAGCCGTCGGCGACCTGGTTTCATCGGTGGATTCCGTCATTCATCTGGTATCCAACTTCCGCACTGCCTCCGGCCCGCCGGCGAGCTATCGGGCTATCAACCTGGAAGGAACGCGTACGGTACTGGACGCCGCCGAACGGCACGGCGTGCGACGCGTCGTACACTGCTCCACCATCGGCGTGCACGGCCATGTGCGCTCTACACCCGCCGATGAAACCTCCCCTTATAATCCCGGCGACCTCTACCAGCAGACCAAGATGGAAGCGGAACAGCTCTGCCTGGAGCGCGCTCGTTCCGGCGCCATGGAGATCGTGGTGGTGCGGCCCTGCTCGCTCTATGGTCCCGGCGATATGCGCATGCTGAAGATGTTCCGCATGCTTTCCGGAAAGCGGTTCCTGATGCTGGGCCCCTGTCGCGAGAACTTCCATGCGGTGTACATCGACGACGCGGTGGAAGGGTTCATGCGCGCACTTGCCACGCCCGGCATTGCCGGCGAAGTGTTCATCATCGGTGGGCCCGAGTACCTGCCGCTGAACGACTATGTCGGCGCCGCGGCCCGGGCAGGCGGCGCGCCGGCTCCCTGGCTGCGACTGCCCTACTCCCCTTTCTACGCGGCCGCGGCCGCCTGCGAGGCGGCCTGCGTGCCGTTTGGCATTGAACCGCCGCTGCACCGGCGGCGTGTTCGGTTCTACCGCAACAATCGCGCTTTCCGCATCTCCAAGGCCCGGGAAGTGCTCGGCTACGAGCCCCGGGTGACCCTGAGCGAGGGGCTGGAGCGCACGGTGGCGTGGTATCGGCAGAACGGGCATCTGCCGGATGTTGCCGCGTAATGGGCCTGCCCAAGTCCCACGAATTGACAGCGGGGCTCAATAATAATGGCTAAATATCTGATCCGACTGCTTGTCGCGGTGGCGATCATCGCGGTTCTCGTGTGGATGGGAGATGGCGTCGCAGCGCATTGGGAGGTCATGTCGCAGCTCAGCGCGGCAGGCCTGCTGCTGGCATTGGTCGCCGTCACGCTAGGCCGGATGCTGATGGCATACAAATGGAAACGGTTGCTGGAAGCCCGCGGTCCCGGCATGCCCCTGCGCATGACAACCCAGATCTACTGTTCGGCAAACGTATGGGGCTTGTTCCTGCCCGCGACCATCGGGCCGGACGCGGTGCGAACCGTGTGTGCATGCCGTGAGGGCTTGCGGGCCCAGGATGTCGTCGCATCGATCATTGTCGAACGAGTCATCGGATTCATCATCGTGGCGATGACTTGTGTCGTGGCGGTGCTCTACTTCGCCGAGATTGCACCACTTGGCACCACGCTGTATCTGACAGGCTGGCTTTCGGCGTTGCTGCTGGTGGGCTTCGCCCTGGGGCTTTGGCTGTCCATGACCCAGGGCATCTACGCACTGATTCACGACCGCCTGCTATCCCGCTATGCGGACAAGAAGCCGCTGCGTATCCTGCGGGAACTGCACGGGGCCTACCGCGAATACGCGCGTCACCGCCGGGAACTCGGCCTGTTCACGCTGCTTACCGTGGTCGAAACGGTCGTTACCTCCGCAGCCTTCTACATCATCGCATGGGGCATGCAACTGGACGTGGGGTTCGTGCCCGTGATGGCCGCAACGTTCATTGCCAACCTGGCCAGCCGACTGCCATTGTCGCTGGGAGGCATCGGCGTGTTCGAAGGTGTTTTCGTGCTGGCGCTGGCACTGGTGGGCGTGCCCACCACCGAAGCGTTGTCGGTGGCACTGCTTGGCCAGTTGCTGAAGATTCTGTCCTGGCTTCCCTGGTGGTTCACCTACACGCTGAGCCTGGGGCAGTTCTCCATTCCCACAAGAACACCGGGCGCACCTTGAGGCCGATGTGTTCGCGAACGAACATACGCCGCCAGGACGTCAAGCTATGATCAACCGGGTAGCCGATGGCCCAGGGAGGATGACGTGACCGCGCGATTTACCGGCGCCATGATCGACGGCCATGCGCACTTCCATGCGGGTTACGAACCCAGCCGCTTTCTTGACGCTGCCTCAACGAACTTTCGCCGCTTTGCGACGCCCGGCCCGGACAACAACTGGCTGGGTGTCCTGATGCTGTGCGATATGCGCGATCAGAACACGCTGGATGGACCATGGCGGGATCTGGTGAGCTCCAGCGTGGAAGGTAGCGATGGAGAGTGGAGCGCCCGTCTGATCGGAAACCCCTGCCCGGCCGTTCTCTTCACCCATTCCTTCCGCGAGCCATTGCTGGTCATTCCGGGTCGCCAGGTCGCTACCCGCGAACGCCTGGAGGTTCTCCTGCTGGGAATCGCCGAGACTTACCCGGACGGCGGCACCATGGACGAAACGCTGGCATGGGGGGTGGAGAACGACGCGCTGACCGTCCTTCCCTGGGGAGTCGGCAAATGGCTGGGGCGACGCGGCGCAATCATCGAACGCCTGTTACGAACCGAGCATGTGCGCCAGTGCGTGCTTGTGGGCGATAGCGGCATTCGCCCCTCTGCGTGGAGTGAGCCAGCCCAGTTCAAGTATGCCCGGGCCTGTGGTGTCCGCATACTCCCCGGTACGGATCCATTGCCCATGGCGGAGGAGCAGACCCGGGTCGGCTCCTTCGGCGCGCTGCTGGACTATCCGATTGCACTGGATGGAGATCCCGTAGCTACGCTCAAGCATGCCATCCGAGCCCCTGGGGTCACTCTCAAGCCGTTCGGGCGCAGCCAGGGCAATACCCGCTTTCTGCGGAACCAGGTCCGACTACGCCTGAAGAGGACGGGTTGACCCATGCGAATACTGGTACTCGCTCCCCACCCCTTCTACCAGGAACGCGGAACACCGATCGCGGTCGATCTGCTGGTGCGTGCGCTCAGCGAACGTGGCGATACCGTCGATGTACTCACTTTCCACGAAGGCGAGGACCGTAGCTACGAGGGAGTACGTATCTTTCGGATCAGTGCACCCCCTGGCGTCCGCAATCTGCGGCCGGGGCCTTCGATCAAGAAACTCGTTTGCGATCTATGGTTGTTCTTCAAGTTGATCCGGCTGTTGCGGCGCAATCGCTACGACGTGCTCCATTGCGTTGAAGAAAGCGTATTCATGGCCATGTTTCTCAGGCCCTTTTTCGGCTTTCGCTATCTCTATGACATGGATTCCTCGCTGGCATCGCAGGTTGTCAACAAATATCGCCTCGGCCGGCCGCTACGACGGTTACTCAGCTACCTGGAATCCCTTCCTATGCGCCGAGCAGAGGCCGTTATTCCGGTATGCGACGCGCTGGCCGAGCTGGCGGAGCAATCCTCCGCCAGGCATGTGTGCGTGCTTCGCGATGTCTCGCTAATCGATCCCACGAAGAACACGCACACTGTGGAGGACTTGAGGGAATCGCTGGGCATTGACGGCACTATCACCGCTTACATCGGCAACCTCGAGGGCTACCAGGGTATCGATCTACTGCTTGAGAGCTTCGCGCTGGTGGGTCAGAAACAGCCCAACGCCCACCTGATCATTATCGGTGGCGAAGAGCGGGATATAGCGCGGTACCAGAACCGTTCAGCGTTGCTTGGCATCACGCCGCGCACGCACTTTCTGGGCAAGCGACCGGTCGAGCAGATGGGTGCCTATCTCAAACAGGCCGATGTATTGGTTTCGCCAAGGACAGAAGGCGTGAACACGCCGATGAAGGTCTACAGCTACCTGCACTCGGGTATCCCCGTACTGGCGACAGACCTGCCAACACATACCCAGGTAATGACGCCGCGGATCGCGAGACTGGCGCCCCCGTCGGCGGAAGAGTTTTCCGCAGCCTGGCAGGAGTTGCTGGGTGACCCGGAAGCCCGGACGTTGCTTGGCCAAGAGGCAAGGGAGTACATAGAAAGACAACACAGCTACGCCAGCTTCAGAACAACGCTGCACAAGCTGTACGGCTGGCTGGAGGGGCAGGTGAACAGCAAGCACTCAGTCCACCACAGCCAAGCCCCCCGATAGCGGCTTGCTTCATCTGGCCTCACCACCTCGAAGCCCTGGGGGGGCGATGATCTTCTCGCCATCAACACTTTCCTCACTTAGTGTACCGGCCATATCGTAGGCTCGGACCGAAAAGTGCCAGACCCCAGGTTCCAGATTGCGAACCATGTATCTGCAGCGTTGTTCTTCCCCGCACTTGGTTCGCACCCCGGTAGTCCTGCAATCGGCGTCCGATAAAGACAGCCTCCGAGGGCTATGCCAATGTTCCGCCCCGCCCTGCCTGCGCCAACTGACTTCGAACCCCTGCAAGGTCCGCAGGCAACTCCCATCTGCGCGTTCTGTCGGTGCTGTCCAGCTCAGCAACGCAACGCCGTGCCCTCCCGTCTGCTCGTCCCCGCTGCCCCGAGCGTTATCCCCGCGCCACAGGAGCACGAAAGAAAGTAGCGCCGCAAGCCCAAAAAAGACCCCCAGGCGCCACGCGTTTCCTTGAGTGAGTCGACCAGGCTGACGCCTCATACATGATCTCTTCCAGCCATCCGCTCTTGTTAGCGTAGCAGTCGCATCGTGAATGATCGGCCGATCATTCGAGCGTCAGTCCTGTAATGAGAGAGACTTGTCATACTGTCTGGATAGAGAGACTCCACGCTGAAGGGGCGTCGCCGGGCAGACACGTTATTGCACTCTAATGACTTGTTTAAAAAGTAATTTTTTCACCGACACGTGAATCTCGTCACAGTCTCCGGAATCGACACTCGATATCGTTGCGTTCCAGCCAGGTGGAAGGAAGGGCAACCTCCACAGGGCGTCAGCAGGATTACACTGGCCGGCACGGATAGAGCACAGGAACTGGTGGTTCGCGCAGTCTAGACAGATGAAAACATGTTAATTCGAAAGCGAGTCGACAGCCCGCGTCCCCCCAGTGCTCACCAACTAATGAGAAGCGTGTCGCCGGTATTAAACTAATGGTTGAGATTCTTGGAGACTCACGACAAATGCATCAGAAGTATTACGGGCATCGGCTAAGAACACTCGCATTTTCCCTTGCGCTTACGCTCGGCCCTGTGGCAGGGGCCCACGCGCTACCTGTTATTCCCGGGGTAAGTGGTTTTGGCATTGATACACCAGCGGGGCGCGGTGGGGACGTCTATCGCGTCACTAGTCTTGATGATTCCGGACCTGGCTCGCTTAGGGAGTGCGTCGATGCAAGCGGTCCCCGCGTTTGCATATTCGAGGTCTCGGGAACAATCCAGCTAGAACGAGACCTCCAGATCGACAATCCCCGGATAACGATCGCAGGTCAGACGGCCCCCTCTCCTGGAATTACCATCCGCGGAGCGTCCATCTGGGTCCGCAACAGCCATGTACTGATACAGCATATGCGTCTCAGATCCGGAGATGACCGCGAGGGGCCTGACCCGGACAATCGGAATTCGTTACGCATCTCTTCAGGGCAGCGCAGTCTGGACAACGTGGTTATTGCCAACAACTCGATAAGCTGGGGCATAGACCAGTTGACGAACGTCTATGCGGATAATGTTACTTTCTACCGGAACATATTTTCAGAAGCACTGCATGATTCTTTGCATTCCAATGGACCCCACAGCATGGGGCCACTGATCCAGCGCGATGGGAGTAAACGGACCCGGGTGGCAATGATCGGAAACCTTATCGCTCACAACAACGGGCGTAATCCGATGACGCGCGTCGACGATTTCATATTTGTCAACAACGTCGTGTATAATTGGGGGGCGCGAGGCACGGAAATGCAGGGCGGCGAAGGCGTACCGACACGCAACAGCTTGGTTGGGAACTACTACAAGGCTGGGACGAACAGCCTACATGATCGCGCCATCGAACTCCGGAGCCGAGGCAGCAGCCGCGACATGACCCCAGGTTCAAAGGTTTATCTCGAAGATAACATCACGCCCAGCTTCGACGGGAACGATCCGTGGAGTGCGGTAGAGTACGGAGATCTGGACAGTACCTTCCGTGCCTCTTCTCCCCCTACATGGCTGCCCGATCTCGCCCCTGTGTCCGCCGAGGAGGCGCTTGAATGGGCGTTGGACGGCGCGGGCGCAAGGGCCGCTGACAGGGATTCTGTGGACTCACGCTTGATCGATGAAACGCGCGGTGGTTCCGGCCGAATTCCTGACAGCACTTCGCAGCTTGGTGGATGGCCGCGCCTTTCCGTTAACCGGCGGGAACTCACGCTACCGTCCGATCCGCATGGAGATAGCAATGGAAACGGCTATACCAACCTGGAAGAGTGGCTCCACGAGATGGCCGCTGAGGTAGAGGGCGGCTCAATCTGGGGTCCTATTGCACCCCCGGGCCCCCCAAGCAGCCTAAGCATTCGCTAAGGTTCCTGCCGAGCGCTCTCAGCTGGAGCCAAGCTGGCCTGAACTTGTGTAACCACTGGACACGCCGGTTCGCACCACTCAATTACCGCAGACAAAGTGCCGTAGGTCGTCGACCTACGGCACTTTGTCTGCGGTGGCTCGATGGCCGGATCGCCGTAATACTAACGCGGCAATTTTTCATCGCTTCCTTAAACGCTACTCACCTTGTCTCTGGCCTAACACCTAAACCAGGTGCTCAGGCAAACTCCCCTGCGCAAACTAATATTATACAAGCTCGTGTCGAACGGGATTGAGCAAGGGGCAGGCATAGCCGGCCCCAGCGACATGAACACAGACAATGGTGGAGTTAAAGGTCTATGGCTGGGGTAATCGAACTTATCGGAGCATCGGGGATAGGCAAGACTGCTCTCTACAAGCGAATGTCTTCTGGTAGGATGGAACTATCAGGGGTCTGTACCTATCAGGATGTTGAGAAGGATGTCTGGCGCACGATGAAGGGGCGTGGACGTCTGTTCCGTACTGTAGCCGCAATTGCTCATGTTTCCCTTCCTAGTTCTACCCTACGGGCCGCTTCAAGCCGTTTCAACGAGCGCTTTCCGGAGCTTGCCGAAAAGGCTTGGGAAATAATATCGTTCCGAGTGCGTACAGGAAGCATTAGCCTGGATCAAGCCTACCATAGTGCCTACCTGTTCAATAAGAACTTCGCGCAGAACCAGATCATCAGAGAATACAATAAGAAACAGTACGCAATAATGAGCGAGGGCCTATGCCAGCGGATCATGCTTCACAGGGGCCTGACAGAAGATAGGGTTGAGGCCGCGTTCATCCATGAATTAGGGCATGTGGTCTCTGGCGTGGTCTTGCTGGATGCATCCGACGAGATTGTTTTTGAAAGACAGGCCAGAAGAGTGCGGGAATTTTCAGGGCAAGACGACAATCAAAGATCGGCCCCCCCTTTATTAGAAAAAATTTCCAGAAACTTGGAGAGATATCGCAAGTTTGCAGCCGAACTCAAGCGCTCCGGTATCCGATGCTGGGTTATTGATGCAACCGGAACTGTGTCGGAAACGAAGAGCCAGATATTTGACATTCTTTACACAGCAAAGAAAAGCGACGGACTCGCTAGAAGAATGGCTTAGACCATCAAAGAAGCACTATGATTATTGCGAGATTCAGAAGTGTTGAAAAACACGAGATGGGAAGTCGGAACAAAGCAGTTTATCGTAAATTTCAAAATACAAAGAAACAATTTATATCTCTTTCTATTATAGATCCTGAAGAGTCTATTCAAGACTAAGAGCTCTTAATTTGCGCCAGATGGGGGAATGTTTTTTCTAAACATAATCGAGATCTAATATTTTCGAAGCCACAAGGAAAGACGGAGCCGTGTGGGCCGCACGAATAACAATAAAAGACACCCATAGATATAAAGAAATGGATGACAGAAAGAGTCTTTCTGTAGTAAGATATAGCTACAGTCAAGATAAATTTTCCAGGAAAACACAGGTTTTTTTGATTTCTATACCCCGCGTCGCATTCCAGCAAAAATAATTAAATGAGTAATGACCCGATCCAACAGGTCTGGAGGTTGGCATGAAACTTCGCTCCATTCGTGACAATCAAAAGAGAGCTTCCTTTCTTGCGGATATTGCAAAAAAAGTAAAAGCCCCTTTCCGGGGCGGAAAAAAGTCTTCTCCACGGTTTATCTTCGGGAGACAGAGATCAGGAACATCAATGCTGATGTTCGCGCTTCATCTTCACCCTGAAACACTAGTCTTTGATGAGCACAGGAATAGTCGCGCCTTTCATAATTATCTACTCAGAGACCTCGAAATTATAAATGATCTGGTTAATAAATCAAAGTACGATTTTGTATGCTTTAAACCGATCTGCGACAGCCATAAGGCAATAGAAATAATGTCCTACTTCCTTGACGCAAAGGCGCTATGGGTTTTCAGAAATTTCCGGGATTCCGCGCTCTCTGCTTTAAAGAAATTTAAGAACCCGACGAGAGCGATCAGGATAGTCTGTCGGGGGGAGCCAGGAGGGGGCTGGTTTCAGGACGGAGTATCGGAAGACATGGCAGCCAAGTTGAGGTTGGTGTATCGCGAGGACATGAGCGATTTTGACCTTGCCTGCCTTGTTTGGTGGGCAAGAAATCAGATCTATATAGAGCAACAGCTTTTTCTGGACCCAAGAATAAGCTTGGCAAATTACGAAACGCTTGCCGCCGCACCAGAAAATGAGCTGCGTTGGGTCTTCAATAGACTGGAAATTCCTTTTGACAAGCGCTGTTCAAAGTTAATCAGACCCACGGAAATAAGAAAAATGATGCCATACAGTTCTCTGAGCGAAGAAGTGGAGTCACTTTGCGAAGAGACATGGGAGCGTCTCATGAGTCACTATCTGGAGCAGCGCGCGGGAAAAGATATTCATACATAGCCGAACATCCTCATTTCTTTTTTTAGAATTATTTCGATAATTTTCCTCTCAGGCGCAAGTATATGTGATTCCCATTGCGTAGCAGCACCGCTATCTATCCCTTTTTTATTTAAATAAGAATATGAAGAGTCGACCCTGTTTTGGCTCTTCATTTCGTCAGTATATTTGAAGCCGAGGAAGCCCGCTATCTTTCGTAAACTTTCCTCCGGAAATTCTGTGACATCCTCAAATCGAGAAATGATGTAGTTGTCGTTAACATTGAATCTTGAATGCAGACTTGCAGCCTTCCGGTACTGCATGATGATATACGGCAACCGTTTTGATGCTGCCAACCCGCGGGGAATACCCGGCTTTCCAGATCCCGGCCGCTCTCGCATTACCATCGACGTGTAGATTGCCCGTGGATCTCTCACGATATGAATAATTTTAGCATTATCGCACCACTCCAAGATCCTGGGAACGCAGCCTATATCCACCGGAAACTTTGCTCCGGCCCTTTTTTTTCCAACAGACTCGGCATGTTTCTGCAGGATGATGCGGAATAGATCCCGCGGCGTTCCTGACGAATTAAGCAGCGCTTCTTGCAGAGCATTCTTTTCAATATCGACCAGGCGAAGTTGAACGCCATCCTCTTTCGATCTTTTCTCCCAGAAGGCGCCGCTTAATTGGCCGTCATACATGCGCTCTATTGCGCGCCCGACCCGCTCTGGGCTGTTTAACGGCTGTTGTTCAAGCTGGAGCGACGAGACCGCTGATTTTCTTATGAAACGAGGAGCGAGATAATGCATCTCCCGAACTATATCAATATCGGAGAAATCATTTATTATCGACATGTATATTTTTGACCCCGTCCTTGGAAGTCCAACAATGAATACGTATTCCATTATTTTTCCTTTTCAGGCGCCGACCTCTTTATAAATCTTTATGATCTCGTTGGAAACGCGCTCAGCATAGAAATGTTCTTTGGCATAGCCCATGTTAAAGAGGCCGATTTCTACCAGCTTCTGTCTGTTCTCAAAAAGCGGAAGAAGAACTTCCTCTATGGCGGCCGGAGAGACATCCTCAGCGTAACACCCCATTCTACTGGGAAGGAAAAAGTCCACGAGCCCTCCGACCGGGCGGGTAACGACCACCAGACCGAACGCCATTGCTTCAAGAACAGCAGTCGGCATCCCCTCCCCATGCGAAGTGGGCAGACAGAAGACGTCATGAGTCTCAAGCAGGTGCCTGCGTTCATCGCCTCTCACGTATCCGGTGATGGTGATGCGGGACTTCAAGTGGGGGCGCGCCGAAACAAGCTCCTGCAGTCTCGCCATGCCATTCCCATTCCCCGCAATGGTCAGGCGGACGTCAACGCCCTTCGCTACGAGCCGGGACACGGCCTCCACCGTCTCCAATACGCCCTTTGAGATCTCTACACGTGACATGAAGAGCAACTTGAGCGGAGGGCTGGGCGACTTCAGGTTCGATGACAGCCTTTCCCTGATGACCTCCTGGTCGATCCCACGAGAGTCGACCATCGTCGATGTCCGATGGATGGCACACCTCACACCCCAGGAAGTCAGTTTTCGCTCAAACTCAGAGGCCAGGACGATGAATGCGTCGGCCCTTCCATAGGTCCGGAGAAAGAACGGACGCAAACAGAGATCAATCAAACGCTCGAAACTTCTGGACCAGCCCCGGAAGAACACAATGACAGGGATATTCTTCCTCTTGGCGGACATAACGATAAAGGCATCTCTGAAAAAGCTCTTGTAACTCAGCGAGGGGTTCAGGTGGACGATCATTGGCCGACCCGTCTCGATGGCTCGTCTCACCGCACACTGGTCTCTCAGCGGGCTCAGAAAACTGGATTTCTCGCCTCTCCCTACGGTGACATATGCCGCTTCAACGCCATCCGCTTGCTGCAACATGGGCAGGAACAGCGTGTAGTAATTGGCAACGCCACCCGATAAGGAGAGATTTGGGCCAATGATCATGACCTTTAGTGCCTTAGGCTTCACTCCGCCCTCCTGCAGCCAGGTCGACTGGAGGTCTTGTCGAGCACAGCAGCCTCTCGTACTCCATAATCATGCGATCGAAACTGAATCGCCGTTCGACAGCGAGACGGGCATTCGCCCCGATGCGAGAACGCAGTTCCTCGTCCCGGCACAGCCGCTCCAGCAGCTCGGCTAACGTTTCGGTGTCCCCAAGTTCATAGAGAAAACCGTTCACGCCGTGCTCGATCATTTCGCTTGCCCCGCTCATCCGGCTCATCACCACCGGGCACCCCATCGACATGGCTTCCAGAGCGGCATTGGAGAAGGTTTCAACAAAGGATGTAATAGCAAATACATCCATTTGCTCCAGATGCCCGCGGACATCACTGACTTGTCCATGGAAGCGTACCTGTTCGGCCAGGCCCAGCGATTTGGCTGTCCGTTCAAGGTAATCGCGCTCGGGGCCGTCCCCCACAATCGTCAACTGCGGAAACACCCCTTTGGTGGCCAGAAGACGCAATGCATGGAGCAACTCCTCCTGGTTCTTCCCTGCGCGCAGCTGACCGACCGAGCCGATTGCTATACCGGGCTCGGCTTCCCCACGTTCGTTCAAGGTCCGGCTGGAGCCTTTACGGACAAATGTCGCCACATCCACGCCGTTGTATATGTAGATTGCTTTGGAACGGTCCAGCCTGTACTTCTCGACCCACGTCTCCATCTGGAAACCGCAACCGAAAACCATTCGATCCGTTCTGGACAACAACAACCGATATATGCGCATGTAGCGTTCTTCAGACTTCGCTGCAAATACAGTCTTGTTCAGCAGCGCAATCAAGGTAAATCGATGGTTTCCTTTGGCGAGAGCTGCTGGCACCGCATAGAGCAAAGTATGGTGATTGACGCACACGACATTCGATGGACGGAACTCGCCAAGCAACCGTATGAGGCGCATCAACGCTGGCAGAGAGTACCGCCCCCTTCTTTCGAGACAATGAATCACGACGCCGGGATCGATGAGATCGCGCAAAGGGGAATCTGCCCGCAGATGACCATTGATATAGGCGATGCGGACTTGATGCCCGTTGCGATGAAGGGTGTTCGCTATGCGGATCGTCTTTTTTTCAGATCCCCCAACAATCAGTGAGTTCAGAAGGAAAAGCGTTCTCGATCTCGGCACCCCTGCCTTGGTATCAGGATGGCCCTGGCAGTCCGGGGAGGTGTTGTACTGAGGGCTGTTCAACGCAGCCTCACATTCTTCTGTGGCTGCGGGATGGCTCCCACGCGGGAGAGATTGCCCCTTCGTGTCTCCACAGCCGTCAGAAACAACTGTTCCAGTTCTCCGAATACGGTGCCTGCAAAATGCTGTTGATTGAAGTACGAGACAATGCCTTCGGAATAATCATTCTGTCGTGCCAGGATCTTCTTCAGTCCGGAAACAAGCTCCGCCTCAGACGTCGCTGTCTCCCCGAGACCCTGGCTACTGATCAGATCATCCGGATCAACATAGGAAAGACAGGGAACGCCCCGAGACCAGGCCTGTAGGAAAGTATTGGGAAACCCCTCGTAGGTGGAGGTGTTGACCAGCGCCTTGGCTCGCTCGAAATACATGTCGGTCTCTTCCGGCGCCAGAAATCCCGTCATTTCCACATTATTCAATGACGATGTCATCTGAACGATGTGATTGTAGTAATCCGGCTCATTTCGATTTGGCCCGCCGACAAGCAGGAAATGCTCCTCTGGAAAGAAAGAAGCGAGCCGAACAAAATGTTCTGCTTGCTTTAGTTTGCGGAACATTGCCACCCAAAGTATCAGAGTCCGTTTGCCTGTAGGCGTGGCTCGCGCGCGCTGATCCCAGAGATTCCTGACCACGACTCCCGGCAGAGCATGGTTTTCGCTTAACAGTCTCGCCTGCCTTTCGGACTGCACAGTGATGAGGTCAGCGCGTCTGAGCCCATATTCATAGAGGAATTTGTCTCTCACCGATTTCATCGCCAGCAACCCCGGATCGAAGTTCGCATCGGAGGCCCCGGCGAAAACGAACGCCCTTCCGTATCGTTTGCAGAAATGAGCAACCACCGATGTCAGATAGGTGGCGCCGCGTAAGTAATAGACATCAGCGTCCGCTCGCTTCAGCGCCTGCCACATACCGGTTAATCGTGGGTGTAGAAACCGCAGCCCGGGCATGCCGCTGGTATCATCAAACGAAAAATCAATCGTAATGTTCTCGGCCAACTGGAAGGGTTCCCGTTTCCCGCTGCCCTGACACACGAACCGAACTGCCCAGCCATGGTGGGCGAAAGCATAGCCAAGCAGGCGTTGCTGGACTTCGGCGCCGCCAATGTCCTGCGCTCCGTCTTCCGGAACCAGGGCCGGCAGGATTCTTGGAGCAACGAAACAGACCGTCGGCTTCTTGCCGCTGCCGGGAGAAGGGTTCGCCAAGCCTGATAGCATCATATGGCCGTCTCCCCTCGTCACGGAGTGCTGGAACCGTAGGATTTTGCCGGCACGTCGATGACTTCTGCGTACCGGCCACTTCTGATGATGCGCCCGCCTTCCAGCATCACGACATGGTCGCATCGCTCGACGGTGCTGAGTCGATGCGCAACCATGATCAGCGTCTTGCTGCCCTGCAGGCTTGCAATGGTTTCCATCACCTCGCGCTCGGTATTGAGATCCAGGGCGCTGGTCGCTTCGTCCAGCAACAGGACCTCCGGGTTACCGTAGAGCGCACGCGCGATGCCCAGCCGCTGCCGTTGCCCGCCGGACAATCTCACGCCGCGCTCGCCAATCAGCGTCTGGTAACCCCGTGGCAGTTCCGTTGTGACGAAATCGTGGATTCTGGCCGCTCTGGCGGCCCTTTCCACGGCCTCCCACTCGATCTGATCGGGTGAAACCCCGAGCGCGATATTGGCGGCAATCGTGTCGTCCACCAGAAAAATGTGTTGGGGCACGTAGCCCAGGCTGTTCTGCCATTGCGGAACGTTACTCCCGGTAACGGACACTCCGTCGACTTCCACACTGCCGCGGGATGGCTGTAGCAATCCTAGAATGATGTCTACAAGAGTGCTCTTGCCGGATCCGGTCTTGCCAACGATAGCCAGGCTTGTGTAAGCATCAACGGACAGATTCACACCGCTCAGCGCAGGATTCTCGGTGCTCGGATACGTATACCAGACATCGGTCAGGACAATCCGGGAGCGCAGCGGAAGCGTTCCCCCTTCTCGCCTCAGGCCATCACGTTCCGGAGCATCGTCACCGAGCTCGGCCAGTACTGTATCCAGCGCCGAGATACCGAACCGTAGCTTGGTCATGGACGCATAGATATGCTGAAGCGCCGGCAGTAGACGATAGCCGGCCAGGGCATACAAACCGATGAGCGGCAACGCCTGTCCGGTATCCCCCTGCCGCTCCATCGTGTAGAGCGCCACGATGATGATGGCGATGAAACCAATGGCCTCGATCAGGTGTTTGGGAATCTGGGAAATGATCTGGCTCGTGGCATGATGCCGGGCAAATCTGTTGGAGGCCGGATCGAACAGCTTGAAGAAGGCACGCTCCTTGCCGAGCACCTTCAGTTCCTTGATGCCGCCCAAGGCTTCGGCTGCCGCTTTGAACCGCTGGCGATTTGCGTTCACGCGGTCCACCCCGATGTGAAGGAGGTATCCCCTGATCGCCATGTAGAAGATCGCATAGAAGCCGCCCAACACCGCGCCAATGACCAGGGCCAACTGAGGGTCCACGACGATCAGGAGTGCGATCACGGCTGTAGCCGCAAAACCGTATGCGAAAAGCTCCGCGAAGGGCTTGATAACATTATTGGTCAGTTGATCGACTTCAGAGAGGATGGTCTTGGAGAGATCGGAACTGTTCCTCGACAGGAAAAACTCGTACGGCTGCCTCAGGTGGCTGGCCAGCAGCCGGCGACTGACGGAATGCCGCCGCATGTTCGAGAAGCGATACATGGCATAGTGGGCCACGATACGGAGTGCCGCAGCAGCGGCCAGCATGACGACAGCCATAACTCCGAGCGCAAGCATGAACGTGTTCGTACTGGAGAAGCCGAGCATTTCGTAGGCAGCATTGAGATAGCGGTTGCTTTGCACAACCTCCGGATTGCCCAGCACTGCAAGAAACGGCGTTATCGATGCAATTCCCAGCACTTCCATCACCGCAAGGCCGGCCATCATCAACAGGACCAAGGCTCCGCTGCGGCGCTCCCTCGGCGTGAGGATCGCCAGTATTTTCCTGCAGGTATCAATCATCAGTTCGTTCCGCCATGCTCTGCTTCGCCTCGGGAGGTGGGAACTTCCATATCTTGGTTAGACCGTCACGGCCGACGAAGACGGTGTGCTGCGCTTCCTGCTCCAGCACACGCAAGATGGCGTCTCCCAGAACACGCCTTTCCGCTTCCTCACCGGAGATCTCACCGCTTCCGATGAGGTACATATCACCTCGATATGGGTCTCGAATGATGTCAAGTAGCTTTTCCGATGTGTGCACCAGGGGGGTGCCGGTGAAAATATCGCTCAAGCCCGAATCCGTCTGACGGACCTGCCATGCTGCAACGTCAAGCTGGCGGAGCAGATAATCCACGCGGCCGAGGTAGTAGGTCTGGATCGGGGCGTCCAGCACCATGACGACGTCCGTGGGCTGGATCTCGAGCGAACGGAGGAACATGGCCGCACCCTTGTGATCCGGGTACTTTTCGTAGTCGCGCTGCAGGGCATGGCTAAGCGCTGCCGGCGAGACCAGAGAGATCAGCAGAAGTGCGGCCACCACGTTGCGCGCGGCCGGTCGGAGCAATCTTGCTCGTGCTGCTGATGCATGAATGCCAGTCAAAGTCTCCATATGACCCTGCGCCGATAGGAACAGACAGAAGAGAAAGACTGGCAGGAGGCCGTACATGTAGCGAGGTGGGATACTCCATTGAATCACCCCCATCATCAACATCGGCAGCAGCACAGCCCCAAGCACGAGCGCCAGGTGCAGTGGAGCCGGACGCCCGCGGGCAAATGCCAACAGATCCGCTGAGAAACAGAACACCGCCAGCACGAACGCAGCCGGGAAAAGCATCACGAACCGGATCAGCGGCGTGGGCGAAGGGTAGGCAAACATCAGATGCAACAAATCGGACAGGGACCTCAGATCTCCGGCCCCGGCAAGATAAGCCACCTGACCCAGGAACAGCACAAACATCACACACGCGGCGATGATCGTCCCGTTCGGCCTGCCCCCGACAAACAGATGAAGCGCTGCTGAGAAAACGAACAACAGAACCGCCGGTATCCAGGCAAGCCCCAGTGCTGCAACGAAAGCTGCGCCCATTCCGGCTAATGCGGTCAGTCTCAACACGAAATCCGCCGACTTGGCCTTGGGAGGAGCGAACTTGGTGAATAGAAACGCCATCATGGCGACAACGCCGATCATCAAGGCAAGTACGAGGCTGATGTTCACACCGCTGCCAGCGGACGCGAGCGTCATTTCATCCGACTGCAGATCCCTGACAGTGCCGGCGTACTGCTCGGAGATGAAGGCATCCATGAAGACATAGAAGCCAACAGCCAGGACAGCGACGGCCAACGCCTGAACCAATCGGACACGCGTTGGCTGGGAGACTGAGATGATGACGATCACTGGAAGCGCGAATATCGCGAGCACATGTGTTTCGATGGCGAAAAGGAGGGATACGCAGGCCCCTGCCAACGCAACCCAATGGCCGGAAACCGCCCACCGTTCACAGAAATACAGATAAAGGAAGACGAAGAACACTAGGAATATGTACATCCTGGCTATCTGGGAGATTTCCACGAACTGCGGCAGAAAAGCGGCGACTGCCGCGAACAGCAGCGCAAAAGGCAGGACAAGCCGGCGGACTCCGAGGAGGAACGCCACAGGAACGCACAACGCACCCACCAGCGCTGATGGTAGCCTGAAGGCGAATTCGCTTTCACCCAGCACGGCAACGCTGGCGGCCATTAGGTACGTCTGGAACATCGCCCGCGGATAAAGCATTCCGCTGGGTAGCTCAGGGGTTCCTCGCTCCAGCACCGCAAGGGCCGACATGAATGTGTATTTTTCGTCAGAGTAGAGACCGACGGCCCCAAGATCATGCAGGCGGAGATAGAGCGCAGCGAGCGCAAATCCCCACATGGTAAGCCATGCCCACCACGGAACCCGTGGAAAGGCGTTCTCGTTCCATGGCTCGATAAGAATGAGCGAACTGCCTTTCACATCTTCACCTTCGGTTGAGACATCATTGGAAAGGCCTTGCGATAGCTTTCAACGGTATCCTTGTATCGTTGTTCTGCAGCGACCTTCAGATGCGGATAAGCGATGCGGAAACCAAGACCTGTCAGAGGCCACAGAAAGGTCCACACCTTGAAGGTCGTCCCCGTCGCCATGGCGATGATCATGACGAACCATGCCAGCGTCATACTCGCCAGTACGACACGCTCTTCGTGGCCAGCCGACTCCGAGAAAAAGACCCGCCTTGTCGCAGAAAGAATGTTGTAAATCAGGCCAAGAAACAGCGCCAGGCCAATGATTCCCAGGGAAAAGAAGAAGTTCAGATAGGCGCTGTGAGGCCCCATCCCGATGTTGTTCCAGAAGGTCCCCCACCCTGCCCCTGTGATCAGCATCCACGGACGGGCAAGCATGTAGTTCAGTCCCAACCCCCAGATCCACGTTCTACCCGCGCTGACTTCCTCGATTCCGCCACTGGTTGAACGCTCGATCCGCTGCTGCACGATCTCGTACACGTTATCGCTGAGCATCACAGTGGTGGTTGCGACTATGGCAAAGACGCCGCCAATCACCAGGGTCCACGTGAGGCATTTTTTCAGGTCATAGCCGCCACGCAGCCACCACGCAGTCAGGATGAGACCCCCGATCAAGCCGGCCATCCCCCCTCTGGACCCTGTCTGAATCAACAAGGCGACTGCCGCCACGGCCCCCATGAAGTAGAGAATCCTGAGCGGAGTGTTGCGGAAACCCATGGCCGATACGATCAGCACCGGAATGAAAACGGCGAAGAAGACACCGTAGGAGTTGGGGCCTCCTACCGGTCCCTCCAGGCGCCCGTAGGCTCCTTCTCCAACCAACCCGAGACTGGGCATGCCAAGCACGTCGACCAGAGTCACCAGAATCATGACGCTCATGACGGCCAGGATGAATTTCACAAGACGAATGGCAGAGGTCGTGGTCACAGCACCGTAAAGAAAAACAATAAACAGAAGATAGAAATCAACCAGATGGCCTTTAAGAGACGCGATGTGGCCGAACAGGCCGAAACCACTGGTTTGACCGATAACGAAGTGCATGAAGAAGATCGTCAGGGACGCATAGGCCATCAAGAGAAGAAATAGGATGTGGGTCTGCGGGAATTGGAACCCTTCATCGGTACGTTCCAGTACCTTGTGACACAACACAGCAAGTAACAGAACATAGAGAAAGGCGTTCTTGGCGCTCAATCCCGTAACAATCAGCAGGCCAAGCGCCAGGAACTCATCCAGAGCAACCGTCAGGAAGAATGCACCTAGAAGAATTGCCTTAATCATATGACCGTTGCGCCGGGCAGCTGACGAAAAGAATAAAAACGCCTACGCCTTGTAGTACTCGTTCCTGGAGATTGTTTCTTCCGCGAAATTCAAGACGGTCCCGATCACGTTGACGTCTTCCATCACGGTCATTGTCTGTTGAATCTCCTTCTCGAGGGTGCGGCGATTGGCAACAACAATCAGCGTGGCATCAAGGTTGGGTGCAAAGGCGACGACATCGCCGCCAACCAGGGCGGGAGGCATGTCGAAAATCAGCAACCCGTTCGGAAACATCCGCTTCAGGCGCAGTGTGAAATCCAGTACCTTGTCGGAGGAGAGCGCCTCTGGGCGCAGTCTGGATTGGGCGCGTCCAGGTATCAGGTACATACCCTTTTGCGGCAATTTCAGTAACAGATCCTCTAGAGACGCCTCGTCCATGAAATAGTCGCCCAGCCCCACTTCCGGTTCGATGCCGAATAACCCCGCCAGCGTTGGGCGTCGTACATCGGCATCGATCAATACAACGGGGTGGCTCTCACCCATGGCGATGCTGAGAGCCAGGTTGGTGGATGTGAGGCTTTTTCCATCCCGCGGCGCAGGGCTGGTGATGCCTATCGTCTGGATACGGTGTTGTCGGACCCGATGCAGTACCCGTGTTCTGAGCAGGGAATAGCAGTCCATGATCTGTTGGGTGGGAGATCCCGTGATCAGTCTGCTTTCCTCCATCGCCAGTTGGGACCAGATCACCGGGCGAGCCTTGGGATATATGGACTCAACCGCCCTCTCGCTGCGAAGATCGGTTGCAGCGCTGCCCTCCCCCGACTTCATGGCGAGCTCCAACGCTCTTGAGATCGTATCGCTCATTTAATTACCCCCGAACCAGACCCCAATCTCCTCGCCCAGGAAATACCAGGCAAGGGCAGCAATAATCACCAGCGCCACACTCCACATGATGAAGAGACGTCGCTTGCGCACCTGCCTTTCCCGACGGGTATGCAGGACGGGGATCGTTGCAAGCGGCGGGGCGCCCCACAGCGCCACCACGCCCCTGACCCCGCGTAGCGTCTTGTCCAGGTATTCGGCAACGGCGGCTATACCGGTGCTGGTTCCCGCCGCGAAGATGAAGCCCAGCATGGCGATGCCGATCCGCATCGGTCTGGCAGGTTCGCTGGGCAGGCCGCCCGGGCTGGCCAGCGTGAAGCGATCCCCGATCTGTCCGCTCTCAAGGCGCTCCGCCGCCTCTGCGCGGAGCAGACGCTCCCGCACTTCCTCATACTCGCTGAGTGAGTGCTCCAACTGCCGGGTCAGCACGCGAAACTCCCGTTCCACCCCAGCGGTGGCTACCACTCTGCTATCGAATTCGGTAACACGCTGCTGAAGCGCGTCGCGGCGAGCCACCTCCGTCTGCAGTTCCGATTCCACTCCTTGCAGGCGCGAGCTGACAGCCAGGTAGGCGGGGTTGTCAGCTCGCACGGGTTCGGACCCGCCGCCGCCCTGGTTGAATGTCCGAATCCGTTCGCGGTGCATACCTACCGAACGTTCCAGATCTGCGACTTCCGCCCCGGAGGTCTGTCCCTCCTGGCGCAACTCGAAGAGCCGCCCACGGTCGGACTCCGCGGCCTGGATCAGCCTCAACACTTCCTCGGCGCCCTGCCCCTGCCCTGCCAGTGCTTGAAGCTCATTGCGCAATCGGGCGAAGCTCGGGTGGCGTGGAGCGTAGGTACCGGACATGGACAAGTACTCCAACCGAAGCCGCTCCACCTGATTGGAAGGTGTGAGTTCGCGGCGGTCGCCTGCCAGTACATTTACCCTGGGATCCAGCTGCGCCAGTTGGGATTCCAGGGTGATGCGCAGTTGATTCAGGGAGTTGATGTTCTCGCTGATGCGATCCAGCTGGTCCTGGATGTTCTCCAGCCGGTTCATGTTGAACTGGACAAACTCGGGCAGACTGCTTGCATTCGCCTGCTTGAATTCGGCCAGGGCGTCCTCGTGCTGCGCGATGCGTTCCTTGAGTTCGTCAGACTGCGTTCTCAGGAATCGGGTCAGCCGCGCCGCTTGTTGCGCCCTTGCGTTGTCGCTCTCCTCGATGTAACGCTCCGCGATTGCATTCGCCAGAATCTGAGCCGTGTGCGGATCGCGCGACGCATGCGTTACGGTAAACGCCACAGCGACACTCACATTCCTCCGTTGCTCCTCCTCCCCGACGTCAACGTAGAGAATCTCTCGCCGCGTCTTTCTTCGTATCTCGGAGGCAACAATGCCTTTGGCGTTCTCGTCCCTGAGTTCGGGATAGAGATCATGCTCCTCGGCGATGGCCCAAAGGCTGGCTGTGGACATGACCGGCTGGGCGAGGTTGCTGAGCTGCTCGTTGATATAGCCGGTAACCACGGTGCCCTGGATGACATTCGCCGGCACCTGATGGCGATCAATACGGATCGTCGCCGTGGACTCGTACTCGGGTGGCAATAGCAGGGCCAACGCTGCGCTGATACCGAACAGCAGCAAGAATGGTAAGCCCACAAGCACCTTGCGACGGCGAAATATCTCCAGATAATCTGAAACTGAAGGTGCTGCAATCACGGTTCACTCCCTGCCCTTACGAAGCCCCACGCCCTGCCCGAACTGGCTCAGAACGCTGGGTGACTCCGTTGAGGTGCGTACTGGATACCCAGAAAAACCACGTTACCTCTGGCCTGCCCGTCCCCCTCGACGCGGCGCAAGGTACGGAACTCGTACTCACCAAACACCGACCATGTTTCGGACAGCAGGTAACTGATGCGTGGCTGCGCGCTGGCGTAATACCGGGTTTCCCCCGGGCTGGTGCCTTGGCCCACATTTCTTGTCTTGAACGCCCGCAGTCTCAGCCCCCCTTCCCAGCGCGGGCCGAATTCACGGGATCCGGTGACAATCACCTGGTCGGTTTCCCGCAGCACCCCGCGTCCACTGGGCAGCAGCCGACGCTCAAGTCGAAGCGCGCCGCGCCAGTCTTCCCCTCGGGTGAACATGCGGAGATCGCCGATGAAGCCGGTCGAACTGTCAATGTCGTCCGCGCCGCCCGTGGGCTCCGAGCGACGCACCCCGCCTGACATGCTCATGCCGCTGCGCTGGGTGAAGGTGTATCCATAGGTCAGGGACAATCCGTAGGTATTCAGCGCCCGGTCGCTGCCGCGAGGGCGAAACATGGCGCCGTAGAGCGCCGTGCCTACGGTGGTACGCTCCGATACCGCATAGTCCGTGCGTACTTCCGCCTCATGGTTCAGCGACTCCCTCCCCTCCGGCACATCGCTATCGAAGCCGATATAGCGGCCCACATACGACGCACCCACGGACTGGCGAGCTGATATCTGATGATCCACGGAGGGGGACAGGAAAACCCTGTAGCGGGTCAGCGTCTCTTCCCGCTCCCGCACATCGATGTCGGAACCGGGGTCGATGCCCTCGTCCGGATCGGTGAGATCAATCCGTTCAAGCCGCTCGATCACGTCTTTCTCCCGGAATGCATCTCCGTTCAACCGCCAGGTGGTCCGGTCGGTGCGAAACGTGCTCTGCCCTTGCAGTTGCTGGAAATCACCGTCGTCCGGCGCGTCACTGGCCCCTTCATACACGGAGTAGCCTGCTACCCCGCGAATTCGCAACTGCCTGCTTTCCGAGTACTGCTCCGCCACCGCCCCGACGCTGGCGGTGCCCCGCCAGGTGTCCTCCGTATTCCGCTCCCGCAGCCGTATGTTGTCGTCGAAGCCGAGACGCGCCTCGAATTCAGGCGCCACGAACCAGTTCGCCGCATGGCTTGGGGCCAGGGCGGGGGTTCCTATGAGGGCGGCAATCGCAGTACTCATGACCAGTTTCGTTACTCCCGGGCGCCAGCGCGGGATGCCTATCGCCGCGCTGGCAGATACTTGCACGAATGATTCCGACGCATACCGTTCAGGGCACAAGGACGACATCTCCGCTCTGCAGAATCCGGTTCTGCCGCAGTCCCTGCCCCCGCTTCACGTCGCTGTAGTTGAAGGGAAACACCTCTTCTCCGTCGGCGGTCCGGCGGATCACGCTGATACGCCGCTCCGATGCGAAGGGCGTCAGACCTCCCGCCAGCGTCAGGGCCTGTACCACGTCCACGTAGCGCCCGACGGTGAATTGCCCCGGGTTGTTGACCTTGCCCAACACATAGATCTGGTAACCGGAAACGGTTACTACGGACACATTGACCATGGCATCCGGGATGTAGGCGTCGATTCTCCGGGTCAGTTCCTCGCGTACCTCTTCCGCGGTGCGCCCTGCAACCATGACGTCCCCGGCCAAGGGGAACGAGATACCGCCGTCAGGTCGCACGAGAACCTCGCGTCGAAGATCCTCTTCCTGCCAGACGGAGATCTCCAGCACGTCTTCGGGGCCGATGCGGTACTCCGCCCTGGACATCTGCGCTCGCTCGGCCGCACCCGCGGCGGAGCCCGAGGTCGCGTTGGATGTCGTACGCCTTGGCTCGGGGTCACCCCCATTGAAAGCGGTACAGCCGCCGACCAGGGCTACTATCAGTCCGAGTACTGCGAATGCACCAAGCTGCGATAATGTTTTTTTCATCGTCATGTTCGCTCCTGCTCAGCTCGTGGCGCGGGATGGGAAGCTAGGAATCTGGGGTGGGGGAGGTAATTCGGCGCCGGGTAACAAGAATCAGCGCCGCGAGGCCGAACATGATGGCTACGACGATATCCTGCACTCCCCCCGATTCGGGAGCCCCCGTTTGCTGTTCCACACCCTGATCCGGTCTGTTTCCCGGGTTGTGTTGCTGGCTTTGCCGAACAGCCAGGGGCTTCTCGCGTTCATCACCCCGCTGTCTGGCAGCACCGGCCGCCAGGTTCTGGAGAACGGCCTTTTGCGGAATGGCGTCAATCACGAAATACGGGAGCGGCTCTGCAAGCGCCGAGTCAAGTTTCTGGACTGGTTCCGCCGACGCCTGGGGAGATCCCGTGACGGTGGCAGCGAGGGAGGTATGCCCCAGGCCTGCCAACAGCAGGGGCAGAAACACCGCCGTGCCACGTAAACAGCGGGCAATAGCAGTAACGCACCCTGGGTTCGCCATTTTTTTTGCCTCCCTGTTTGCTGGCTTCTAAACGGCGGAACTCGCCGCTGCGCGAAGAATGTCTCTGCTTGCCGGCAAACCGTTCCCTATGACAAACGAGCCTACGGAGGGGGTCCGGGAGGGTCTGTACGTTACCGCACAGATGCTGCAGCCACGCGCCTTCTACAGTGCTTTGGCAGGCCCAGCCAGGTTTTCTTGGGGCATTGCCTGGGCATAACAATTTGCACCCGGCGCTCGCTCCCTGGCTGCCATGCGAGTCCGTTATTCCGGGGGGCGAAAGCTCAATGCAGTCGCTTTTCGCCACGATTACAGCTCTGGCCGTGAGCCTCGCCCTGACGCCGATCATGATTCGTCTGGCGCCGGTCCTGCGCATGCTCGATCAGCCAGGGCCTCGAAAGGTGCACATGCGCCCCATTCCCAGGGTGGGAGGATGGGGCATTACCCTCGGCGCCATGACCGCCGTGCTGCTTTGGCTCCCCGTTGCCCCGCTCCCCATTGCGTTCGTGATCGGCGCAGCGATCCTGCTCCTGGGTGGTGCGCTGGATGATCATGGAAACCTCCCCGCGCTGGTCAAGCTCGCCATACAGTTGACGGCAGCCACGCCGGTGGTGATCTATGCCGGCTTTTCGATGCACACCATCCCCTTGTTCGGGGAGTTCGCACTGCCGCTGGCTCTTGCCCTGCCGTTGACCGTCCTGGGGCTGGCTGTCTGTATCAATTCATCCAACACATCGGACGGGCTGGACGGGCTTGCAGCCGGCATCACCCTGCTCAGCCTGCTGGGCATGTCGTACCTGGCATTCGTGTTCGAGCGCTCGGATGTGCTGTTGGTCAGCGCGGCCGCCATCGGCGGGCTCGCCGGGTTTCTACGCTACAACACACATCCGGCCACCATCTTCATGGGCGATGCGGGCAGCCAGTTTCTCGGCTTCGCGGTGGGCTTCCTCGGGCTGGCACTGGTGCACACCCAAGGGGTCGGGATGTCACCGTGGGCACTGCTGCTGCTGGTCGGCCTTCCGCCGGCGGATCTCGCAGTCGTCAGCATACGGCGGGTATTGCGGGGCCTGCATCCGTTCCGCCCGGACAAGACCCACATCCACCACCGGCTGCTTGCCCTTGGGTTCACGCATTCCCAGTCGGTGATCGCGATCTATCTGCTCCAGGCCTCATTCGTGTTCTTCGGTGTTGCGCTGTTCTCATCGGAACCATGGAAAGTCCTCCTCGCTTACGGGCTGCATCTGTCCCTGATCTACGGCTTCCTGACTCTCGCTGAGCAGGCCTACGAGCATCGGATGAAATCCGTCCAGAACGTATCCGAAGTCAAGGAGGAAAGGACAGTCCGCCCCTTGCTGGTGTGGGTTCCACGAGTGGCTCTGGAGATCATGGTGCCCCTGACGCTGGTGACATTCGCCGCGCTCGCCACTCACGTGCCCAGAGATTTCGGGATGCTTGCAGCGGCCTCGTTCGCGCTGTTGCTGCTGCGTATGGTGCGCAGTGGAACCCCGCCCTCGTTCATGAACCGGGTTCCGGTATTCATGACGGTGGCGGCGGTGCTCTATCTCTACACGGACAACCCGCCGTTCGTCAGCCAGGTGGCGCAAATCACGGAAATCATGGGCATGTGCGCCATCGGTGTCATGGCGCTGGTTGCCGTACGTTATTCGCCCATGCGGCGTCGGCAGGAGTTCAGGACCAGTGCGCTGGACGTACTGTTGATCATCCTGGTGTTGCTCACCTTCATCGCCGTGCGGAGCAGCCCGCTGGCCTTCAACCCCCTGTTCCTGCTCTATGCGCCGATACTGCTTTACGGCAGCGAGCTGCTGCTGGTGGAACGGCGTGATCGGCGGGAATGGTTGTTGTTAGCGGTGACAGTTTCCACGGTCATCCTGATGCTGCGAGGTTTCACGTGATCAACCCGTTGACGGTCAGCGCCCAGCAGTCGGCCAACCTTGGGGCTCGCGCACTGTGGTATTACCGGCGGCTCAGCGTGATGTCAGCGCCGGAAATGCTGCATCGCGGTTCCCAGGCGGTGACGCTGGCAGTGCTTCATCTGCGGTATCGCCAGTCCATCGCCGCGACGCGGCGCCCGATGCCGTTGCCCGCGTTCTGCCGGGGAAGCCGGACGATTCTGCCGCCACTGGCCATGGACATGAACAACCTGGCCACCATGACGCCCGCACTGCTCGATGGCTACATCCGGCGTGCGGGCAGCAACTGGCGGTGGAGCCCCGAGGACGCCGACATCTGGCGACGCGCTCCCGATAGCGGCAGGCTTTGGCCTGGCTGGTTCTTCGGGTCCATCCCCTACCGTCAGGGGAATCCCTACGGGGATGTCCGGGAGCTATGGGAACCTTCCCGGCTGCAGCACCTGGTGGATCTGGCGCAGATTGCCGCGACCAGCTCCGGGGGAATTCGCCAGCGAGCGGTTGATCTTGTCGCCACCCAGTTGGTTTCCTGGGTGGAGTGCAATCCGCACATGGCCGGGCCCCACTACATTTCCTCGATGGAATGCGCGCTCAGGCTGATCTCGGCCTGCTACGCACTGGACCTGATCCGCCCCTGGCTCGCAGACGACGCACCGGCCCGTCAGGCGGTGGCAGCAATGGCCGTGGAGCACCCGCGACTCATCGCCCAGCGACTCTCTCTGTACTCGTCACTGGGAAACCACACCATCGCGGAGGCGGCGGGTCTCATCCACGCCGGTGCGCTATTCACCGATCTGCCGGAAGCAGCAGGCTGGCGCTCTCTGGGCCTGAACCTGCTCGCCGAAGAAGCGGACCATCAGGTGCTTGCGGATGGTGGCGGCACCGAGCAGGCCATTGCCTATCATCACGCGAATCTGCAGTTGATGGCCTTGTCCGAGCAACTGCTCATACACCTGAGACTCCCAGGCGATCCGCGACTTACAGCGGCAGTGGAACGAGGAACCCATTTCCTTGACGAACTTGCGCTGCCCTCCGGCGAACTTCCGGCCATCGGGGACAGCGACGACGGCGAAGCGCTGAGCCCCTCGCTGACCTTGTGTCAGCCGAGACGGCGCGAACAGAAACGGGCTTCGGTCACCACCCTGCCCTACGCGGGCTACACGGTCCTCCGCTCGGGCAGCCCGCGGGACATTCTTTTGATCCTCGACCACGGGCCTCTTGGGATGCCTCCCTCCCATGGCCACGGCCACGCGGATGCGCTCTCGCTGTTGTTGTGGGTCAGCGACGTTCCGCTACTGGTGGACACCGGCACCTTTGCCTACGCGGGGGACCCGGTCTGGCGGAAATATTTCAGGAGCACGGCGGCGCATAATACGGTCACCGTCGACGAATCCGACCAGGCTTTCCAGCAAAGCGGGTTCCTGTGGTCCAGGCCCTATCGCGCGGAACTGCTCAGCCATCGCACCGGACCGGACTCCACCGAACTGCTACTGGCTCGGCACGACGGCTACCAGGCCCGTGGCGTCAGTCATACCCGCGGCGTTGCCTGGTCACCGGAGGGTTGGCTGCTGGTCCAGGATGTGCTCAGCGGCGACGGCATGCACGAACTGGCGCTGCACTGGCATCTGGGTGTGGTAGCGGAGCAGCAGCAGAATGGGGCCCTGGCTTTGAGACTGCCCGGCGGCAACGCGACCATGACCTGTACCGGCGGCTATCTCAGCCTGCATCGAGGTGAGACCTCTCCCGTGCTGGGGTGGCAGTCGCCGGCATATGCCATGCGCCGCCCGATCACGACAGTACGGGTGTATCACCATGGTGAGCTGCCGCACCGCATGACAACGCTGCTGCTGCTTCCGGGCATAGAGGTTCCGGGGCGACGAATCGAGGAGTGCCTGCAATGGATGACCGCGGAGACGCACTGAAGATGAAGCGCCACGATGTGCTCGGCGTGCCGGTGGACCTTGCGACCATGTCCACCACCCTGCACCGCGCTCGCGAGATGCTGGCCGGCGACAGGCCCTGTCTGGTGGTCGCGACCAACCCGGAGAAAGTGGTCGCGGCGCGACGAAACCCGGAGCTCGCTCGGGCACTCCGGGAAGCGGATCTGGTCATACCGGACGGTATCGGGGTCGTGCTGGCCGCCAGGCTGGCCGGGCATCGGGATATCGCCCGAGTGCCTGGTTCAGAGCTGATGCCGGAACTCTGCGCGCTTGCCGCGGAAGATCGACATCCGGTTTTCCTCTACGGTGCGAAGCCGGAGATAGTCACCAAGGCGGCGCGGTTGTTGCAGCAGCGTTACCCGGGCCTGGAAATCGCCGGAACGCAGCATGGTTACCTGGAATCCGAGCGAATGCCGGAGCTGATCGAAGCCATCAACGCCTCCGGGGCGAGGATGCTGTTCGTGGGACTGGGCAGTCCGCGACAGGAATTGTGGATGGTTCGCTATCGGGACGTGTTGACCGGGGTGAGAGTCTGCCAGGGGGTCGGCGGCACGTTCGACGCCCTCTGCGGGCACCCCCGTCGGGCGCCGGCGCTGATGCGACGGATGAATCTGGAATGGCTCTATCGACTCGTTACCCAGCCCAGTCGTCTCCACCGCCAGAGCGCCCTGCCGCTGTTCGCCGTCAGGGTGCTGCAGGATGCTCTCTCACGCACCGGACGGGCACGGCGTCTATAAAGCATAGGTGCTGTTACCTGGAAGGCCCGCCCATCAGCTCCACAGTCCGCAGACGTTCAGCAGGATCTTTTCCTGCAGCCGTGACATCGGGATACGCTTGAACTGCCTGTGCGCCACCAGGCCAAGGATGATGTCCGCCTCATGCAAGGCTTCCTCCACCGGGACCAGTTGTACGTCGAGCGTTTCCAGCGCCGGCGGCAAACGCCTGATGTTGGGTTCCACGGCCAGGACCCGCCCCACATGATCGCTCGCGAGGCGCCGGGTGATATCCAGGGCCGGGCTCTCCCGCAGGTCGTCGATATCGGGTTTGTAAGCCAGGCCCAGACAGGCGATCACGGGTTCCTTGAGCCGATCGGCCCGGGCGGAGGTCCACTTGACCACGAAATCGGGCTTGGCATCGTTCAGTTCCCGCGCCGTGCGTATCAATCTGGCCTGCTCCGGCGCACTGTCCACGATGAACCAGGGGTCGACCGCCAGGCAATGGCCGCCCACACCAGGCCCCGGCTGCAGGATATTCACCCGCGGGTGATAGTTGGCGAGCTTGATGAGATCCCACACATCCACATCCAGGTGATTGCAGATCAGGGACAGCTCGTTCGCCAGGGCGATGTTCACGTCGCGGAAGGTGTTCTCGGTGAGTTTCGCCAGCTCGGCGGTCCGGCTGTTCGTGGTATGCACCGTGCCGGACACGAAGTCACGGTAGAACTCCGCGGCCGCCTCTGTGGAGGCTTCGTCCACACCGCCGACGATACGGTCGTTGCCCACCAGTTCCCTCAGAATATGCCCGGGAAGCACCCGTTCCGGGCAATGCGCCACCAGTACGTCGGAAGCAACCTCGCTGACGGCGTAGCGGCTCGCTCGCGGCAATCGGAGATCCGGGCGTTCCTCTTCCAGCCATTGCGCCACGCGCTCTGTGGTGCCGGGCGGGCTGGTGGACTCCAGTATGACCAGATTACCGGGCTCCAACCGGGACGCAATCTGCCGGGCTGATGCTTCCACGCAACCCAGATCCGGCTTGTGGTTTTCCTGGAACGGGGTCGGCACAGCAAGGATGAAGACGTCCGCAGGCTCCGGCTGCAGACCAACCCGCAAGCGCCCGCTCTGAACCGCCGATTTCACCAGCACATCCAGCTCCGGTTCAGTGATATGGATACCACCGGCGGCGACGGTTTCCACCACGTCGGGATTCACATCCACGCCGTGGACCTCGTACCCCTTGGTCGCCAGCAGGCTGGCAGTCGGCAAGCCGATATAACCCAGGCCCATCACACAGATTCGCCGACGTTCACTCATGTCGAAGCACCTCCACTATACGCTGCGCTGCGCGCCCGTCCCCGTACGGGTTGTGCGCCCTCGCCATGGCCTGATAGGCGGATTCATCGTCAAGCAAGGTTTCCGCAGTGGAGACGATGCAATCGATATCGGTGCCCACGACCTTCACTGTCCCTGCCTCCACAGCCTCCGGCCGTTCCGTGATTTCCCGAAGCACCAGAACCGGCTTTCCAAGCGACGGCGCCTCTTCCTGGACGCCCCCGGAATCGGTCAGGATCAAGGTCGCGTTATCCATCAGGTAGACGAACGGGAGGTAATCCTGCGGTGGTATCAGGTGTACGCGCTCCAGGCTGCCCAGCGCCGTTTCCACCGGTCCCTTGACATTGGGATTGAGGTGCAGCGGATAGACGATGCGAACATCCTCCCGTTCGGCCAATGCGGCCAGCGCCAGACAGATCCGCTCGAAGCCCCCGCCAAAGCTTTCCCGCCTGTGGCCGGTGACGAGAATCACCCGTTTGTCATCCAGAAAGGGAAAACGCTCACGCTGCGTTGCCTGGAGCGTCTGGTCTCCACGCAGACGCTCGACGGTTGCCAGCAAGGCATCGACCACCGTGTTTCCGGTAACGGAAATGCAGCATGCAGACACGTTCTCGGCCAGCAGATTGTTTCGCGCCCGTTCCGTGGGTGCGAAATGGTGACTGGCGACGATGCCGGCAATCCGTCGATTGACTTCCTCCGGCCATGGCGAATAGATGTTGCCGGTACGAAGCCCGGCCTCCACGTGCCCCACCGGAACCTGTTCGTAGTAGGCGGCCAGGCTACCCGCCAGTGTGGTCGTGGTGTCGCCATGCACCAGCACCATGTCCGGGCAGACTTCCCGAATGACCGCCCGCAAGCCGATGAGGACACGGGTGGTGATATCCGTGAGATCCTGACCGGGGCGCATGATGTCCAGATCAACGTCGGGTGTAAGCTGGAACAAGTCCAGTACCTGGTCCAGCATCGCCCGATGCTGGCCCGTTACGCAGAGCAAGGACGTGATATCGGGAGACTGCGTCATGGCCTGCACCACCGGGGCCATCTTGATAGCCTCCGGACGTGTACCGAATACCGTGAGCACCCGACGCGCCGCCATGCCCTTCATACCCCTGTTGCGACTGCCCCGACGCCGCGTCGCCGATGCGGGACGCTGGCCTTACCGGTGGCATAGCGAACACGGTAGGGTGCCGTGGAGCTTCGGATCTGTTCGCTAGCGAACACAAGCAAGGAAGAATGATGAGCGGAACATGTTATGTGCGCTACCGCCCAGACATATCCGGGATTTCACTCGATCCTTTGGCTGGCATCATGGATTTTCGCCAGGAGGCGACAGCTCGAAAACGTGAACAACAGCGCATTCCTGCGTTCGGCTGACCGGGTCCCCCCAATGTTAGAAGAACTTGCATGTGTCACACCGTCCACGGACACCATTGCAAATCGACTGATTGCATCACTGTCTCCGCGGGACCGACAGGCCCTGCTGGCTCACTCCGAGCCGGTACAGCTGGCCTTCGGTGAGACGCTGATCCATGCGGGCGAGCCCATCAGGGCGGTGCATTTCCCGCTCTCGTGCTGCATCTCCCTGCTGACCCCCGTGGATGACCGTGCGGGGCTGGAAGTCAGCCTGGTCGGAGATGAGGGTATGCTGGGCGTCTCACTGATACTTGGCGTGGACACCTCCCCATTGCGTGCCATCGTGCAGAGCGAGGGCTGGGCACTGCGGATCGATATCCAGCATTTTCAACGCCAGTTGACCAACAGCGCCGCATTCCGGCATCTGCTGCAACGCTATCTGCATGTGTTGATGGCCCAGCTTGCCCAGACCGCGGCTTGCACCCGTTTCCATGTCATGGAGGAGCGTCTGGCCCGCTGGTTGCTGATGACGCACGACCGTTCCCTGTCCGACGAGTTCCACCTCACCCATGAGTTCCTGGCAATGCTGCTTGGCGTGCGCCGGGTCGGCATCACCAAGGCCGCGATGTCTCTGCAGAACCGCAAGCTGATCCGCTATCGCCGCGGAGACATCACCATACTGGACAGAGAGGGGCTGGAAACGGCCTCCTGCTGCTGCTACCAGGTGGATAGAGACAGCTACGCGCGCATGTTGGACCGCTGATACCCGCCGCCTATGCCGCCACGTGATGGCCCTCGGTGCTGACCGAGGTAATCAGCCCTGTCATGTTCCGATAGTGCTCAGCGCCTTTCTGCATTTGCTCGAGTGCGCGATGCAATACGCTGATCTCGTTCAGGGCATGGACCATCCTGCGGGCTGTCAACTGCCCCCGGCTACCCTCCTCCAGCAACTGTTCCTTCACTGCCTGGTACTGCTGCTGCAGATGGCCTGCCCAGCTCGTTTCGGTCGTGCTCTCCTGACGCCAGACTGCCGCCTGCGGCACGCTCGCCGCCAGTTGGCCCTGCCACAATCGGGCGGTTTGCACAGCAGGGGTCTGAGTGTCTCCAACCGTGCTCCGTTCGATCCGCAACTGGTGGTACTCCTCCGCCCGCTGGGCAATATCATTCTGGTACTGGCCGACACGAAGCGCGATTGGTAGCGCGGCACTCAGGCTGCTGGGCAAGCCCGTGTGGTGAAGGCGATTGACATAGTCCGCGATGGTCTCAAGCCGCTTTTCCAGTGCACGCCGCCGGGGGTCGCCGCGCCGGCCGGAACCCTCGAGCGCATCCGACAACAGCGACAATGAAAGATCACCCGTGCGGCCCAGCTCAAGCCGGATCGCGTCAAGTGCCAGCGAAGGCGTGGCCAGCACGTTGGTGTCCAGGAACTCGGTGCGCGCCAGATCTTCCTCCTGCGCCCGGAAGCGCTGCTCCAGCCAGGCCACGAGCCGGCCCGTCAGCGGCCAGACCACCAGCAGGCCGGCAAGCTTGGTCAAGGTATGGAAAACCGCAAGCGTGGTGGCGACGCCCGCGGGGCCGGTGAGCAAGCCGCCAAGCGCGCCGGCCAGCCACAGCAGTACCGGAAGCAGCAGCAGCGCTACTAGGGCTGTGATGGCGTTGAATATGACGTGCGCGGCAGCCACGCGCCGCGCGTTCGGCGTCGCCCCTATCGCTGCGAACACGGCGGTTGAGGTCGTCCCCAGGTTGGCTCCGATGACCACCGCTGCCGCTGATTCCAGCGTGATCAGCCCCCCGGCGGCCGCGGTCAGCGTCAGCGCGAGCGCGGCGCTGGATGACTGCATCAACACGGTGAGAAGAATACCCACCAGCAGAAAGACGAGCACACCGCCGATACCCGGCAATGCCAATGCTGCCAGGTCCACGCCGGTGCCGAGATCCATGAACGTGGAGCGCAGCACGTCAATGCCCAGGAAGAACAGACCGAAACCGGCCAGCGCATCACCGAGCGGAGCGCGACGCGTGTCCCCGCCAGTCAGCCGCAGCAACATGCCCAGTGCGATGGCCGGCAGCGCCAGCGCCTGCAGATTGACGTTGAATCCGACCACGGCCACCAACCAGCTGGTCAGCGTCGTGCCCACGTTCGCGCCATAGATCACCGTGATCGCCTGCGCCACGGTGAGCAGGCCGGCGTTGACGAAGCCCACAGTGGCGAAGGTCACGGCGCTGGAGGATTGCACCAGGGCCGTGACCAGAATCCCGGACCCCAGACCGCGCACGGGCCTGTCGGTGCAAGCGGCCAGAATGCGGCGCAGCGCGTCACCGGCCGAGACACGCAACCCATCGGTCATCAGCCGCATGCCGAGCAGGAACAGGCCGATCCCGCCTGCGAAATACACCAGCGCCTGCGCGCTCATCAGAGGACGATCTGCTCCTGGTAGGCGGGTATGTCGGCATGCATTCCTGCTTCCTCCATCGCCTGTTTCAGTGCCAGCTGCGCGGCGGGCTCACCATGTACCAGGTAGAACCGCGGTGCACTGCGGAAAGCGCCGGCCCAGCCCAGCAGATAAGACTGTCCCGCGTGCGCGGAAAAACCGCCGATGGTGTGCACTTTGGCCCGCACCGCGATGTCCTCGCCCAGCACCCGGACGGATTCCGCGCCATCCACCAGTTGCCGGCCCAGTGTCCCCTCGGCCTGGAATCCGACGATGACCAGTCGTGTGCCCGGTTTGGCCAGGTTGTAGCGGAAGTGGTGGAGTATGCGACCTCCGGTGCACATCCCCGCACCAGCGATGATGACGGCACCTCCGTGGATGCGGTTGATCTCCATGGATTCTTCCACTGTCCGGGTCGCACGCAGCCCAGGAAGATAGCGGGACGGATCACCCTGCGCCGCTGCGTTCAACGCATCCAGATCCTGCTGCTTCAGGGAATTGTGCATGCGCGCGTAAAGCTCGGTGACACGGATGGCCATGGGGCTGTCCAGGAAGATGCGCTGCTGCTTCAGTCGCCCCTGGTGGTAGAGCGCGCTGAGGTGATAGAGAATCTCCTGGGTGCGGCCTACCGCAAAGGCGGGAATCAGCACATTGCCGCCCGCAGCATGGGCTTCCTCCAGCACCTGAGCGAACTCTTCCAGCGTCTCCTGCATGGGACGGTGGTCTCGGTTTCCGTAAGTGCTCTCCATCAGCACGATGTCTGCATCCTGGATCCGCGCAGGGTCGTTCATCAGCACTGAATCGGGGTTGCCCAGGTCACCCGAGAAGACGAGACGGCGTTGCCGACCACCGGACGGCACGGTCAGCTCCACCACCGCGGAGCCCAGGATGTGTCCGGCATCCCTGAATACCAGCATGGCCCCGCCGGCGATTCCTAGCGGCTTGCCGTAGGCTTGCGCCTGGCACTGAGACAGGGTTTGCGCCACGTCGTCGATGTTGTAGAGCGGTTCTAGCAACGGCTTGTCGGAACGGGCACGCCACTTGTTCTCCCACTCCACATCCCGCGCCATGACGAACGCGGCATCGCTCAGCATGATCTCCAGCAGCTCTTCGGTTTCCGGGGTGCAGTAGATAGGCCCCCGGTAACCTTCCCGCACAAGCTTGGGCAACAGGCCGGCGTGATCCAGATGACCGTGGGAGACCACCACCCCATCAAGCTCGCGCGCGAGTTGTCCGAAGGGTTCCGCGTTGGCCTTCTCGGCTTCCTGTCCGCCCTGGCGCAAGCCACATTCCAGCAGCAGTTTGCGTGGGCCTTCCCCGTTCTCGATTTCGAGCAGGTAGCGGGATCCGGTGACTTCACCAACAGCACCGAGGAAAGTCAGTGTTGACATGCGATGGGTGTTCCTTCGCTGGCGTTAGTTGAGCAGCCAGCTTACTAAGCTTTCAGGAGGGATTGCCATGCCCGACGCCGGCGAGCAATCTGGCGGCAAGGTTTACCAGCGCCAAAGGCGGTTCGCGAAGAGTCGACCTTCCCTGGTCAGGCCCGAATGCCGTGTTTGCGCATCTTCCGGTAAAGAGTGTTTCGGCTGATATCCAGGGAGTTGGCCGTGCGGCTGATGTTCCAGTCGTGCGCATCAAGTGTTTCCAGCAGCGCGTCGCGTTCAGCCATGGCCAGGGTGGATGCATCGGGCAGCGTGAGCCTGTCGCCGACCGGCGTTGCGCTGAGTGATTGCTCCAGTTCAGGGCCCAGGTCGCAGAGCTGGATCAGATTGTCCTCGGCCAGTGCCACCGCGGTGCGCAGCACGTTGCGCAACTGCCGGATGTTGCCCGGCCAGTCGTGGTCCAGCAAACGCTGGAACGCCTCGTCCGTGATAGCCGTACCCGCCCCGCCCTCTTCCCGGATGATGGAGCGGATGAGCGCCGCCTTGTCCTGGCGCTCCCGCAGCGCCGGAAGCATGATCTGAAGCCCGTTCAGGCGATAATAGAGATCCTCGCGGAAACGCCCTTCCGCGACCTGCTCCTGCAGGTCGCAATGCGTCGCGCTGACCAGGTTGATCTCCACCTTGATCGGTCTGTCCCCGCCCAGCGGCACCACCTCCTGCTCTTCCAGCACGCGCAGCAATCGCGTTTGCAGTTCCAGCGGCATGTCGCCGATCTCATCCAGGAACAGCGTGCCGCCGTTGGCCTGCAGCACCTTGCCCTTCATACCGTTCTTCTGGGCGCCGGTGAACGCGCCGGGCCGATATCCGAAGAGCTCGCTTTCGATCAGATTCTCCGGAATGGCGGCACAGTTGACCGCCACGAACGGGCCATCCGACCAGGGGCTGGATTCATGCAGTGCACGGGCAAATACCTCCTTGCCTGTACCGGTCTCGCCGGTGAGCAGCACGGGGATGCCGCGGGCGGCCACACGCCGAGCCCGGTCTGCGTTACGTTGCATGGTGGCGTCCCCGGCTCCCACCTGGTCCAGGGTGGGGAGGGAGCGCTTGGGCAGGCGCAGCTGCTGTTTGCCGGGCTGGTCACTGAACACCCGGTCGCCAGGCAGACCCTCGGTGTGTCCGGGAACCACTGTTGCGTAGTAGCGCGTGCCGTGAGCGAGGCCTCGGGTGGGCCAGTAAGGCATGGACTGTCGATTGGCCCAGCTGTGCAGGGCATCCGGCGTGACATCCAGGATCTCATCGATGGGCCGCCCCACCAGTTCCGCGCGCGTGCTCAGCCCAAGGTAGGCCACCGCGTTCTGGTCCGCGGCATGAATCACCCCTTCGCCATTGATGGCCAGCGCCCCGTCATTGATCAGGCCCACGTACTCCGGACGGCTGTGGAAGCGCAGGATCAGGCAATCGGGGAAGTTGCGGATGAACCGGCACTTCGAGATCAACTGGGCTGACATGGTGACCAGGGCCAGGGTGTGTAGCTGGCTGCCCGGGGTGTCCTTGGCGTTGGCCGAGGAGGCATCCAGGACGGCGAGCAGCCTGCCGTCAGCATCCAGAATAGGGGCACCCGAACAGCTCAGGGAATGATGCCGGTCACGGAAATGCTGGTCGCGGTGAACGGTGACCGGTCGCATCTCCGCAATGCAGGTTCCGACACCGTTTGTGCCTTCGTTCTGCTCGCTCCATATGGCGCCGCGAATCAGGCCGGCATTGCGAAACAGCCGGCGCAGACTGGTATCGCCCACATAATCCAGAATCAGGCCATCGGGATCGGTCAACAGCAGCGCGTAACCCGAACCGGCGATCTGCTGGTAGAGGTTCTCCATTTCCGTGCGGGCGAGATGAATGAACTCCCCGTAGCGGTCCATACACTCGTTCAGGCGTGGCTGCTCGACCACCGCGAATTCGGTGTCGGCCCGGTGATCGATGCGATACTGCTCCCGGCAGCGCTGCCAGGAGCGGAAGATGATGGTGCTTGGGTCGACCGTGGTGGCCGAACTCTGCACCGGTCCGGAACGCATGGAACGCGCCATTGACTACTTCCTCCACACTCTTTCTTATATTGGTCGCTTACTCCGCTCGGGCGGCACTGGGCTGCTGCCGAAGCTGATGGTTCGCGACTCTGAATATCCGGGAAGCATAAACGCGGATCAAAGCGTTGACGGGGCATGGTGCGCCGGCAAGTAACCAACTGGCCAGGCGCGATAACCTCCCTGGACATCGGCACTTCGTATGTTTTCAATTTAACAGAGGTTTCCGGAACTGTCACCGTACCAGCGCATCGGTTACCCGGTACCGCAGGAAGGTACAAGCGCCGCCTCAATCACGGTGATCCTGCTCCTCCACCCGGGCCATCCAGTAAGCCGCGCGTTCCTCGCTTCGCTCTACCCCCAGTCCATGTTCGTAGAGATAGGCGAGCTGGATCATGGCGCCCCGATGGCCCACTTCGGCGACCGGCTTCAGAATGGCATAGGCGCGCGCATGATCCCCCTGCTTGAACGCCGCATAGCCTTCGAACGCCTGAACACTGGGACTCGCCCCACCGCTTTGCGCAAACAACTGCAAGGGCGGCACCAGCAACGCGCCCACCATCATGATCGCCATGATCCCGGCATGGCCTCCCAACCGTCTCATGGTCTGCCCTCCCCGACGGGTGTCAGCAATTCAACTTCCCGGCCGGTGGCGGACCATTGGTCGCTACCGTCCCGGAACCAGTACACCGCGCGGTGGCCGTAACGGCTGGCGCGGCGGGCGGCGTTCCATGCCATCCAGCAATCCGATATGCAGTAGAACACCACGGGCCGGTCGGCATCCCCGCCCGTCAGCCTGTGCAGATTGCCCCGGAAGTATGTGTCGAGTTCGTGGTCAAGCTCAGGCAAGCCGATGTTTGGCAGCCACACCGCTCCGGGCAGCCCGACGCGCGGTGCTCCGGGGGGCAGGCCGCTGTCCAGTTGCGGCCGATCAAGGACAATCTTGGGCATCACGTCGATGAGAACGGGAGCGTGGTCCGCGACGAACTGGTCGAGCGCTTCCGTATCCAGCGTCACCGCGTCTGGATGGTGCAGCGGCAGCTCGGCGCGAAAGCGACTCTCGCGATAACCGTCCTCGGACATGTGTGCGTCGAGGGGCTGATGGGCCGCGGCGACGGTGATGAGCCAGGGAAGCAGTATCGGCAACACCCGCAGCCGCTGCATCAGGGGCGCTCCAGCGGTTGCAGTCGGGCCTGTTCCAGGGGCGGGTACAAATGGGCAACGGAGCGCTTGTATTCCTCACGGGCGACCGCGAGCGCAGCAAACCGATCCGGAAGCGGCTGATTCATGAACTCAACGATATGCACCCCCGCATCGGCGGCCTCTCGCAGATGTGCATCCAGCCATCGCAGGTACGTCCGCGTCTGCTCTATCGGATCGTGATTGCGGGCCACAGGGCCGTGCCCCGGGACGAGCACACGAAAATCCAGTTCCGACAATGCATCCAGTTGGGCGATCCAGGCGCTGACGTCGGCATGGGGCGTGGTCGGTGCGCGATCGTGGAAAACCACGTCCCCCGCGAACAGAACCCCGGCCGTCCGGTCCAGGATCATCAGGTCGCTGGCCACCTTGCCGCTATGGCCGGCGGCGGCAATGAATTTCAGCTCACGGTCGCCGACTTTGTAGCGGTTGGGTATTGCCTCGTGGCCGGGCACCACCGGGTCGGTGCCTTCCATCGCCGCGCCAACCATCCGGTACAGATTGTCGGTGAGCGCGTCGCCGTCCCGCTTGATGGCCTCGATGGTGGCCGGCAACGCCACGATGGGCACTTCCGGGAAGGCCTGGTTCCCGAGGAAATGGTCGGGATGCGCGTGCGTGATGTAGACGGCGATCACGGGCTCGCGGGTGACATCACGGATGGCCGCATGCATGGCGCGTCCATACCGCGCGGAGGGGCCGGTATCAATGACGATGACGCCCGCCCCGGTAACGATGAAACCGGTGTTGGCGATATCCCCCTGGTTTTCCCGGGTGAAATGCTCCTGCCGGCCTTCGAAGACCCACACACCGGGCGCGACTTCTTCCGGACTCAGCTCGTAGGCTGTCGCAGGGAGCGTCCACAGCATGGTCAGGCACAGCAGCAGCGCGCGATTCATCGCAGGACCCCTGCAAAGCGGTTGCCGTTGTTGTCCCTTCCATGTATCCGCAGCGTGCCTTCGCCGGGCAATTCGAGCAGCAGGCGCGGATTCTCCGCCATGGAGGATTCGATCTCCAGCGAGGCCAGCAGCGTCCCGTCTTCGCGGTACACCTGTATCTCTTCCAGGTGGAACTCCGGTATGCCCGGGGCCAGCCCCGTGTCCATGGGATGAATCACCGAGAACTGAATACGCTGCGCACCATCCTGCTGCTGCCATTGTCGCCCCGCCATTTCACCCAGCCGATCCTGCCAGTCGGGGTTGGCGCTGGCGATGCTGGGCGCGGAACATCCGCCACCCGCGGCATCCACCCAGGTGCCGCCGACGTACCAGGTCCCGTCCGCGGTCTGAACCGCGGCCCGCAACGGTGTTGCCTGCTGAACCTTGAACTGGAAGCCGACAGTGGGTAGCGCGGTGGTTGGGGTCAGTTCCAGAATCCGCGGGATGGGGTTGAGGTCCGCGAACACCAGCAGCCGCTGTATGTCCTCGATACCCTCCACCCTGACCAGGCCGGGAACACTGTGGGAGTTCTCGGCACCCGGTGGCGCACTCACCTGCACCCGCTCATCGTGAATGACGGTGGCGTCCCGAAAGAAGCGATCCACCATGATATTCCAGCCTGGTGATCGCAGCGGATCATCCTGTGCCAGGGCCGTGGTACAGATCAGCAGCCCAAGCAACGGCAACAGCAATCTCAAACGTTGTGGCATGGGACAGTCTCCTCCGAGGCGGCCACTGCCGCGGGGGCGGCAGTGGCGTTCTCCAGGTGTGGCAGCGTGAATACTTCAGTGCTTCCCTAAAGCAGACCGGCAGGCACGTGCTTGGCACAGATACGCCCGCTGTCCAGACCCTGCCGCGCGATTCCGGCGGGGCCGCCCGCATCCGCCATGCTGTCCAGGCCGTTGGCACCGGCCGGCATCCAGGCGATGCCGTAGCGACTGAAGATCTCCGCCAGCGTGCCGTCGCTGCGCATTCCCTCCAGAGCCGCCTCCACGGCACTGTCCAGTGCAGGGCTGCCCTTGGCCGTGGCCAGCCCTACGTCCCAGGCGCTGCGTACACGATCGGTGCGGAACAGATCCGTGAGGGCGCTGATGCCGAAGTTGCCCTCAACCTCGTTGAATCCCGCCAATGCGGCCTGCAACTCTCCTCGCGGGGCCATCACCGCCGCGACATCCCCGTTGAGCAGGGATTCCACGGCCAGCGCCACACTCTTGTGGTTCACGGTGCTGTCGCGCAAGCGGCCGTCGAATCCGTTGGTCAGGAAGATATAGCTCAACGTGTACATCTCCACGCCGATGGGCATGCCGGTGAACGGATCAGGCGAGCTCACCACTGCCGGGATATCGCCCAGCCGGTCGCGGTCGTAGAGCACTGCCATCAGCTCGTGATAATAGCCGCCGAAGAAGCTGAACTCCGGGTTGCGGTCCGCGAACACCGGGTCCAGCGGCACGTGCATCATCAGGTCCGGTGCTTCCTTGTCCGGGTTCTGCCCGCGCCACTCGTCGTACTCCTCGGCCTGTTTGAGAATCTGGATATCGGAATCCATGCTATCGTCCGAACCGAAACCCACCAGTTCTGCGCGCAGGTTCATGCGCTCGGCCAGCGCCCGCGCCAGTTCCACGTCCACGCCGGTCAGCCCGCCAGCTCTGGCGTTGCAGGAATAAGGTGCGAAGTCGTTGTAGACGGCAATGGTGAGAACCCCGCGCTCCTGCACCCGCTCCAGACGCTCCGCCAGCGCACTCTGAGTAACGGCGGAGAACCCCAATGCCGCTCCCGCGGCCAGGCCGAGCCAGTTAATTGCTGCCATAACGTTCCTCCATCGCCTCGTCATGAAGCGAATCAAGCCATGACTTCACCGCCCAGATCGCCTCCTGGTCCAGCACGCCGTCAAAGGCAGGCATGCCGCGGGCTCCACCGCGGACCTTCTCGATGTAGTACGGGTCGTCGTAACCGGGCTCCAGTAGGCGCAGGTCGGGCGCGATGCCGCCGGAAACCCCGCCCAGCCCGTGACAGGCGGCACAGTTTGCCTGGTAGCCACGCTCGCCGATGCGCATCGCCGTCTCGTAGACATCCCCGCCCATCTCCCGGTACGGGTTCTCCTCTTTCCATCCATCCAGCGACGGCAGGTCGCTGGCATCCACCGGCTGCGGGTTGACATCGCCATGACTGAAGGCGATGCCGGTATAGAGCGCACAGGCTCCCACCGCGGTCACTGTTGCTAACACGAATCTGTTCATTGATGACTTACCCTTGACTGGACTGGTGCGCCCCCGGGGCGCCCCCCCGGGGCGGCGGGGGGGGTTTTGTTGTGTTGGTGCGGGCGCCGGGGGGCCGGGGGGG
>JAFIEO010000023.1 GCA_020832445.1 Paracoccaceae bacterium | reverse complement strand
TGGGACCAGAAGCCTCGCAGGCCTTCCTCATGCAATGGCGCAAAAAATGGGCGCCCACCGGCGGGCCGAAGCCAAGCTGATGACGGTGCTGTGTCGTCTGGATGATCTGCCAAATGGCACCGCCAAAGGTTTCAAGGTGGCAGGTCGATAGTTCTAATGAAACCGGAGGAGATCATTTTGAAAACCACTCTTCTTGCCACCACCGCGCTTGTCGCGGGCATGGTGCAGGGCGCTGCTGCACAGGACATGCAGCAGCCCGAAATTGCGACCCGTGCCAAAGCTGTGATCGAACAGGACGGCTTGCAATTCCGCGATGCCAACGGCAATGGCACGCTGGACCCTTATGAAGACTGGCGATTGCCGGTGGCCGAGCGTGTGGCGGATTTGCTGGCGCGGATGTCGCTGGAAGAGCGCGCGGGCATGCTGCTGATCGACACGCTGGCCGCAGGCTGTGAAGGCACGGCTGACGGCACGCCCGCGGACGAGTTTCTGAATGTCCATCACATGACGCGGTTCATTTTGCGCAACACCGTGGCTGAAACCGCCGCACCGTGCGAAGGGCGCGCGCCGCGTGGCGGCTTTGCTGTTACGGCGGAACAACTGGCGGGTTTTGCCAATGATGTGCAGGAAATGGCCGAGGCGCGGCCACTGGGTATTCCGGTGTTGTTCAAGGATAATGCGCGCAACCATCTTGAAACCGACCCCCGTTTCGGGATTGGTGGGGGCGCAGGCGCGATGACGGCCTTCCCCAAGGAGTTGGGAATTGCGGCGGCGGTTCTGGGAACCGGCGGGCTGGAACCGGTGACTGCCCTGACCGATGTGATGTCGGCGGAATGGCGCGCCTTGGGCATTCGCGGGATGTATGGCTATATGGCCGATCTGGCGACGGAACCGCGTTGGTACCGCGTGCATGAAACCTTTGGCGAAAACAGCACCCTGACCGGTGATATCATCGAGGGGCTGATTTCGGGGTTGCAGGGCGGGCCAGTCGGGCCGCAAACTGCCGTTGCGCTGACGTTGAAACACTTTCCCGGTGGCGGGCCGCAGGAACAGGGGCTTGACCCGCATTATTCCTTTGGACAGCGGCAGGTCTATCCCTCCGGCGCGTTTGAGGACCATCTGGCACCATTCCGCCGCGCCATCGATGCGGGTCTGGGCGCGGTCATGCCGTATTATGGCATCCCCGTTGATGTGACCTATGACGGGGAAGGGCTGGAAGCGGTGGGGTTTTCCTTCTCGTCGCAGACCGTCAACTGGCTGTTGCGCGAACAGCTGGGCTTTCAGGGCTATGTGAATTCGGACACGGGCATCATTCAGGCGCGGGCATGGGGCAAGGAAGACGCCACTGTGGCTGAACGCGTGGCCTTGGCCATCAACAGCGGCAATGACGTGCTGTCGGGCTTTTCCAATGTTGATGAGATTCTGGGTCTGGTCGCGGAGGATCTGGTAAGCGAGGAGCGCATTACCGAAGCTGCGGGGCGTTTGTTGTCCGAACAGTTCGCGCTGGGATTGTTTGAAAACCCCTATGTGGATGCCGCAGCCGTCAGTCAGATCGTTGCAAACCCCGATCATCTTGCAAAGGCGGCCGAGGTGCAGCGTCAGTCGGTCGTGTTGTTGCAAAATGACGGAGTGTTGCCGCTATCCCCGAATGCCAGGATTTATGCGCTGAACACCGATGCCGCGATCATCGAAGGGCTGGGCCTGTCGGTCACCGATGGCGCTGTCGGCGCAGATGCCGAACGCCCGTCCGCACAGGGGTATGACGCTGCGGTGATCAGGGTCTATGTGCGCAATACCGGCACCAGCGGTTACCGCTCCAACGATGCTGAAACCGGCGCGAACCCGGTGCATCTGAACCCTCGCACAGGTAATGTCTGGGGCGCCGAAGACCCTTGCAATGTTGTGCCTGACCTTAATCCGGTTTGCGCCGATGACGGCCAGTTGGGCGGGCCGCAGGCCCCCGCTTTGGGCCTGTTGTTCGGGGGCGCATTCCCTTGGGAAACTGATGCGCTGTCCTTCACCGCCATGGCGGCTGCGCAGTCATGGGACATTTTCCCCACGCTGGACACCCTTCAGGCGGTCATGGACGAAGTGGGTGCGGACCGCACCATTCTTGCCATTGATTTCCGCAATCCCTATGTCATTGATGCTGAAAGCGGATTGCGTGACGCGGGTGCGCTGCTGGCAACCTTCGGTGTGAATGATGCGGCGCTGATGGATGTGCTGACAGGTGGTTTCGCACCTGTGGGGCGCATGCCCTTCGCGCTGGCTGAAAACCTTGATGCGGTGATCAACAACCATTCCGATGCGCCCGGCTACCCCGAAGGTGACACGCTGTTTCCGTATGGTCATGGCTTGAGCTACCAATAGGAATGACGTGCGCGGCATGATAAAAATGCTGACCACAGGCTGGAGTTTCACATCATCCACGTCCATGATGCCCGCCTGTGTCGATCCCGTCTACTGTGGGGCGGATGGGATTGGCGGGGGGGATCAGGTCAGGCTATGCGCGCTGCGTGTTCGGGGGCAAGCGCGGTGTCCAGATCGTCCAGTATGTCGGACACATCTTCAAGCCCGACCGACAGGCGTATCAACCCGTCGCTGATGCCATGGGTTGCGCGTTCTTGCGCTGTATAGGTGGAATGGGTCATCGATGCCGGATGCTGGATCAGGGTTTCCGCATCCCCCAGCGACACGGCACGCGCGATCATGCGCAGATTGTTCATCATGCGCCGCCCTGCATCCAGCCCGCCTGTCAATTCAAATGCGATCATCGCGCCGGGCCGTGCCATTTGCCGGCAGGCCAGCGCGTGTTGTCCGAAACTTTCCAACCCCGGATAGTGGACCTTGCTGACATCAGGATGCGCGTCCAGCCAGTCAGCTACCACTTGCGCTGATGCGCAATGCCGTTCCATGCGCAAGGCCAGCGTTTTCAACCCGCGCAGCACCAGCATTGCATTAAAAGGGGCCATCACCGCGCCGGTCATATCCTTCATACCCATCAGCTGGATTTCGCTGACCTGCTCGGCGCGTCCGACCACGATACCGGCCACCAGATCACCATGCCCGCCCAGATATTTCGTGGCCGAATGCACCACCAGATCGGCCCCCAGCGCGATGGGGCGGGTCAGATATGGGGTGGCATAGGTGTTGTCCACAATCACCTGCGCCCCGCCCGCATGGGCGATTTCAGACACGGCGGCAATGTCTACCAGCCGCATGTTGGGGTTGGCGGGTGTTTCAAAATAGACCACGCGTGTGCGGTCCGTCATCGCAGCCGCCAGATTGGCGGGGTCTGTCATGTCCACATGCGTGATCGTGATGCCGAATTTGCGCAGCCCGTGATGCATGAACGAAAAGGTGCAGCCATAAAGCGTCTTGTCGACGATCACTTCGTCGCCGGGCGACAGCAGCGTCCACAGCACCGATGATACCGCGCCCATACCCGATGCAAGCGCCAGCCCCGCCTCTGCCCCTTCAAGGGCGGCCATGCGGCGTTCCAGCAAATCCAGCGTCGGGTTTGATATGCGCGAATAGACATGCCCTGCACGCTCACCGGCAAAGATTTCGCCGCCCGCCTCGGCGGTTTCAAAGGCGAAGGTTGATGTCAGGTGCAACGGTGGGGTCAGCGCGCCTTCGTGGTCCTGCGGGTTGTAGCCAAGATGGATAGCGCGGGTGGCAAAGCCTTTGTCATGGGTCATGTCAACTCTCCTGTTTGGGACAGGATAATGGGGATAGCTGTCTTGGAAATTGCGTATTATGCCATTAATTGCTATTGAATTGGCAGAACCTGCTAATATGGGGCGCAGAATGGACGAAAAAGACCGCCAGATTATCCGCGCTTTGCAACGTGACGGGCGCATGTCAAATCAGGATCTGGCGGCAAGTGTCAATCTGTCACCATCGCCATGCTTGCGGCGCTTGCGCAATCTGGAAAAGACCGGTGTTATTCAGGGCTATGCCGCGCGGGTGGATGCAAAAGCCTATGGGCTGCCCGTTACCGCGTTTGTGCGCGTCCGGCTGGAACGTCATGACGGGGACGCGGTTCAGGCATTCGAGCGCGAAGTGATGCGCATGGATGAGGTTCTGGAATGTCATGTGATGACCGGCCAGACGGATTACCAGTTGCGCGTTGCGGTGGAATCGCTTGAAACCTATGAAAACTTCATCCGAAACCGGCTGCACCGCCTTGGGGGTATAGGTTCGATCGATACAAGTTTCGCCTATGGGACCGTCAAGGACAGTATGGTCTTTCCGGTGCGATAATGGGCAAGGGCCAGACGTTATGCACCAAGCCTGCCGATTTGCCCGCGCGCAGCCAATTTGTGGTGCAAATCCCCGAAAAATGGTTCGATTTACGCGCCGCATACCCTTAATGTGGACGCGGAACGCAAGGATTGCAGTTTCATAAAATTGCCGGAAAGCGGACCAGAGTTATGCAACAGAAAAATACCCCGTTGTTCACCACACGCGTGCGCGACGCCTTGCCGATCATGCATCCCAGTGAAAAACGGCTGGCCGAACTGGTGCTGAATTTTCCGGGTGAACTGGCCAGCTATTCCGCGACAGAACTGGCGCGGCTGGCGAATGTGTCCAACGCGACTGTGACACGCTTTGTGCGCAAGGTGGGCTATACCAATTTTGAAGAGGCCCGCCAGCATGTCCGCGACAACAAGCAGGCAGGCGCATCGTTGTTTCGTGTGGCCCCGGGAACGCCCGGAAAAAAGGATTTCATCGCGGCCCATGTGCTGCGCGCGCAGTCCGATATCGAGCAAACCTTTCAACTTGTTGCCGAAGCTGAAATTGATGCGCTGGCGCGTCAGATCATCGGGGCGCGGCGGGTCTGGTTGCTGGGCATGCGCCGCAGCGCGACTTTTGCCCAGTATCTGGGCTTGCAGATGTTTCAGGTGATCCCGCAGATTTCCGTGATCCCGTCCAACAGTGAAACACTGGGCGAGGCAGTTTCGGCCATTTCAGCCAAGGATTGTGTCATTGCATTCGGTCTGCGCCGGTCCGTCAGCAGCCTGCCACAAGTGATGGAACAGGTTGTGAAAAGCGGCGCGAGTGTTGCGTATATTCACGACACAAACGCCTTGCCGGAATTGCCCTTCACATGGCGGTTCATGTGCGAAACCGCGTCCCCCGGCCCGTTGTTCAACCATGCGGCTGTGTTGACGCTGTGCCATATTATCGCGACGCGCGTGATCGAGCTTTCGGGTGTCGCCGGACGCCGCAGAATGAGCACCATCGAGGCCATCCACAACGCCCTTGATGAAGTCTAGCGTGCCATGTGCATTTGCACTCACGCAACGCACACTAATCTGTTGATAACGCGTCCGTGCAGTGCAAAACCGGTTCCCGCTTTTGCGCATGACGCTTTGTGGCGGTGTCGTGCCAGATAGCACCGGCAGGCCCGTTAGAGCATATCACGTTCATTCGCATTCACGAGATATGCTCTAACTTATTGATTTCGCATGTTCGAGAAGCTCAAAACCGGTGCCCACTTTTGAGCAACATGCTCTAGTTTTAACCTGAAACTGCCCTTCATACTGGGACTAAACCCGCGCTATCGGTGGGCCGGGGTCAGCCGATCCGACATTTGAGACGCGCAGTTTATGCAAGCTCCATATCCCTTACTTAAATGGCTTGAACTGCCATCAGCCAAATCGGCAGGCCGCGGGGCGGCCCGACCTATGGCGCGGCGGGCTGCGCCCTTTGCTCCGCGCCTTGGGGCATTCCCAATGACCGCAAAAGGCCACCAACACCCATAATCACGATGCATCAACCCTGAACGGATCATGTGTCAGGGAACCAGAACAGATGCGCCTGTGGTCACACGCGCTTCCATATCGGTATGTGCTGCGGCGGCCTGTTGCAGCGGGTATTTCTGATTAACCTCAACACGGATCGCCCCCGATTGAAGCGCTGAAAACAGATCAGCCGCCGCGATGTGGCGTTGTTCAGGCGTGGCGATGTGATGAAACAGCGTGGGCCGCGTCGCATAAAGCGACCCTTTCGCAGCCAGTGTGGCCATTTCAACGGCTGGCGGTGCGCCGGATGCCCGCCCGAACGACACCCACAGCCCGCGTGTTTTCAGGCAATCCAGTGACCCCGAAAACGTGTCCTTGCCCACGGCGTCATAGACCACATCAACCCCTTGGCCGCCTGTCAGGTCGCGGACCCGCGCGGCGAAATCCTGCGTGCGGTAATTGATGACATGCGTGCAGCCATGCGCCTGCGCCAGCGGGATTTTCGCGTCTGACCCGACGGTGCCGATAACGGTTGCGCCAAGCGATGCGGCCCATTGGCAAAAGATCAGCCCCAGACCACCGGCAGCCGCATGATACAGAACCACATGCCCCGGCCGGATGGCAAAAGTGTCGCGCAACAGATACCGCGCCGTCAACCCTTTGAACATCAGCGCGGCGGCGGTCTGGAAATCCACGCCATCCGGCAAGGGGATAAGCTGATCCGCCTTGATGTTGCGCATTTCAGCGTAGGACCCCAGTGGCCCCGCATAGGCCACACGGTCGCCCACTTTCAGCCCCGTCACAGCATGTCCCAGCGCAGTGACAACGCCGGCCCCTTCATTGCCGGGAATATAGGGCATGGCGGTCTTGTAGAAACCGGCACGGAAATTGACCTCCAGAAAATTCAGGCCGATTGCGTGGTGGCGCAACTGCACCTCGTCCGGGGCGGGGTCGGGCAATATGACCGGTTCCCATTGCAACACCTCTGGTCCGCCATTTTCATGAATGCGGATTGCATGGATATTCTGCGGCATGGGGTATCCTTTCAATAATCAGGCAAGTTCGCACAAGGTTGCGGCCAGCACCTGCACGGCCTTGTCGAAATCGGGCATGCGCATGGCCTCGTCCGGGTTATGACTGCCATTCTGGTTGCGGATGAACAGCATGCCGGACGACACGCCTTGCCATGAAAATGTCGCGCAATCATGGCCCGCGCCGGAAGGCAGCGTCAGGGTGGGAATGTCCAGCCTGCGCGCGACCGCTTCAAACCGCGCAACAAGGGCAGGGTCGATGATTGCGGGGGGGGCGTTCGTGTATGCGCCCATATCGATTGTCACCCTGCGGCGGTCACCAATGGCCTGCGCCATGTCGCGCAAATAGGCATCGACCTGCATCAGCACGTCATTGGACAGGCTGCGCAGGTCCATGGTGAATTGCACGCTGCCCGGCACTTTGGTCATGCCGTGCATGTCGGGGTCGGTCCAGAATTCGCCCATAGTGGCCACGAAATCGTCGCCCTGTGCTGTCAGATCATCCCATTTACGTTCCAGTACCTGCACAAATTCCGCGCCTGCCAACACGGCATCATGGCGATACTCGCGCGCCAGCGCGCCTGCATGCGCGTATTTTCCGGTGATGCGGCCATGTCTGTAGCGCAGATTGCCGCGTATGCCATTGACCACGCCGACCGGAATGCCCTGCATGTCCAGTGTTACGCCCTGTTCGATATGCACTTCGATAAAGTGGCGTATTGTGGCAGGGTCCAGCGGTCGCGCGCCCGCACGCAGCGCATCAGGGTTACACCCTTCGTCACGCATGTGATCGGCAAGGGACCGGCCGGTATCGGATCGCGTGACGCTGTCATATTCCGACGGGTCCAGCAGGCCAAACGCCATCCGGCTGCCGCAATAGGGGGTGGGAAACCAGACCAGTTCTTCTGCGCGGATGGCCATGACGACAATATCGCATGCGGGTGTGAAACCCTGCGCCTGCAAATCGGCAATGGCGGACAATCCGGCCACCACACCCGCCGCGCCATCATAGTTGCCACCATGACGGACACTGTCCATATGCGACCCCACAATGATGCGCGGTGCGCTGCGGTCGCGCCCGGCCCATTTCATGTATTGATTGCCTGCAATATCGACAGTGACCGCCAGCCCCAGATCGCGCGCGACGCTTGCCGCCAACTGGTGGGCGAACGCTTCGCCCGGCCCGAATGATGCGCGCGTGACACCCGGGGAATCGGCGGTTTCCTGAACAAGCTGATCGAACATGCGCACCGACAAGGAATGCGAGGGGGACTTTGACGGGGGCGGGGCGGAAGGGGTCATAAGCACCTCTTTTTTGCGCAAAGCGGCTGAAAATTCAGCTTTCAGTCAGGCTATGTCGCGGGTTTTCACACCTCAAGGCGTGAAATACGTTTTTCACAGAAAATTACTGCAATAATATATTTTACATAACCGACTGCCTAAGAAACGGGCCGAAAGGAATGCTCATGGTGGAAATTATTGCACTAAGTGCGGTTGCGATCAAAGCGGGGCTTGGGCGGGGTGACTTCTGCTGCCGCGACGTGGTGCAGGCGCATCTGGACCAGATCGCGGCGCAAAACCCCCGGATAAATGCCTTTGTCACGCTTTGCGCAGATCAGGCGCTGGAACAGGCGCACAAGCTGGATCAGACGGCGCGCGACGCTTGGGGGCCGTTGGCCGGATTGCCTGTCGGCATAAAGGATGTGACCGAGACTGCGGGCATACGCACCACATTCGGGTCGAAACTGCTGGCTGACAATGTTCCCCGCAAGGATGCCGCCGTGGTGCGCAGGCTGAAAGCGGCAGGCGCGATTGTGATGGGCAAAACCAACACGCCGGAATTTGCCGCAGGTGCCAATACGACGAACGCGTTGTTTGGCGCGACACGAAACCCTTGGGACATGACACGCACGGTTGGCGGGTCCACCGGTGGGGGGGCGGCGGCGCTGGCGGCGCATATGGTGCCATTGGCCGAAGGAACCGATTTTGGCGGATCACTGCGCATTCCAGCCAGTTTTTGCGGGCTGGTGGGGTTGCGCCCTACGGCAGGGCTGGTCGCCAGTGATCCGGTTGAACAGCCGTGGGATGTGGGGCGCGTCAACGGGCCGATGGCGCGCAGCGCGCAGGATGTGGCGCTGATGTTGGGCGCGATTGTGGGGGTGGATGATATGTCACCCATCTCTGCGCATCCTGACTGGCAGGTGGCACCGCTGGATCTGGCAAACTGGGTGGGCCGCTTTGATGCGCGCGGGCTGCGGTTGGGCTATGCCCCCGACATTGCCGGTATGGGAATTGACGCAGGTGTGGCGCAGACATGTGAAAAAGCGCTGTCGCAAATCGCCGGTCTGGGTGTGGCAATCCAGGGCAGCAAACTGTCGTTGGCCGACAGCAACGCTGCCTATCAGGTGCTGCGCGGGCAGTGGATGGTGTGCAACTACGCCCCTTATCTGGACCGGCTGGATGTTCTGAACCCGTCCTTGCGCAAGAATATCGAAGCGGGGCTAAAGATATCGTCACTGCAAATCGCGCAAGCCCGCGCACAGCAAAAGTGCGCCTGGCTGCGCCTGTTGGCGGAATTTGACGCGTGCGATGTGATTGCCACCCCGACAGTTCCCGTCCCGCCGTTCCCTGTTGATGTCAGCTATCCCGACCAGATCAACGGGCGCGCGCTGACGAATTATGTGGATTGGCTGGCGCAGACATACCTGATTACGCTGACAGGGTTTCCGGCTGTTTCTGTTCCTGTGGGACTGGATGCGAACGGGTTGCCGGTGGGGTTGCAACTGATTGGCAAACGCTATTGCGAACCGCAGCTGCTGGGATTGGCGCAGGCAATCCAGACGGCCCTGCCGCTGCCTTGCCCAGCCTGAGTCGCAGTCCGACAGCAGACTGCCAGACTCAAAACTGGCGAAAAATTATGCGCATTGCGCGCAAACTGGACACAAGCCCGCCAGTGCAGGGATTTATCACGTGCAGTCAGGAAAATGATTTTTCAAAAATACATAAACGGTGCAAAAATTTTATCATTATCTGGAACGCCGCCTTCATCATTGAACAAAGGATCACTGCCATGACCATTCGCCCTGTTTTGCTTGCCACTGCCTTTGCGTTGTCACTGCCCGCAACCGCATTCGCAAATCCCACTGTCTTGCAGATCAACTCGTCCTTGCCGGATGGGTCATTTGCCCATGTTTTCCTGACCGAATACGCCAAACGCGTGGACGCGGCGCTGTCAGACCAGATTGATGTCCAGATTTTCATGGGCAATACGCTGGGGTCTGAAGAAGACGTGTTGCAGGGGCTGGGTTTTGGCACGCATCACGCATCGCTGTCCGCATCCGCTGTGGTGCAGATCAACCCGCGTGCCGCGATTTTCGATCTGCCCTATCTGTTTGCCGACCGCGCCGCAGTCCAGACTTTTGCCGCCAGCCCCGCCGGCGACATGCTGGCCGAAGGGTTTGCCGGTGCGGGCATGCAGTTGGCGGCACTTTGGGATAACGGGTTTCGGGTGATCACCAATTCCGTGCGCCCCATCGTGACGCCGGATGACCTGGCCGGGCTGAAAATCCGCACCCCCACCAGCCGCCAGCGTGTCGAGATGTTCAATACGCTTGGCGCGAATGCAACGCCGCTGTCGTTTGGCGAAGTGTATTCCGCGCTGGATCAGGGTGTTGTCGACGGGCAGGAAAACCCCGCACAGATCACCGACTCGGCGCGCCTGTATGAAGTGCAGGGTTACATGTCGATGTCCAATCATGTCTATCTGCCCACATTCCTGCTGTTCGGTGAACCTTTCCTTGCCAGCCTTGACGACGATACACGCGATACATTGCTGGAAATTGCCGCCGATATGGCATCTTGGACCTTCGATTGGGGCGATGAAACAGACGCAAGTGTAGTGGCCGATCTGGCCGACAAGATCGCCATAAACGAGGTCGATTTCCCGGCCTTTCAGGCCGCCGCGCAACCGCTTTATGAAAGCCCGACATTTGTTGATGTGGCAGGCGCGGACATGGTTGCAGCAACCCTTGCCGCGCTTGGCATCGAATAACGGACCATGGCCATGGAGATGATTGAAAAACTTGTTCTGCGTCTGGACGCAGCGTTGCAATGGGTGCTGGACGCCTTTGTCATCTTCATGGCCGGGGCACTTCTGGTTTTGCTGAACTACGCGGTCTATTCGCGCTTCATATTGAATTCGTCCGTATCGTGGGGCGAAGAATTGCCTGCACATATGCTGGCCGCGCTGACCTTTATCGGCGCGGCCTATCTGACGCGCACCAATGAACATCTGGGATTTGACAGTGTGGTGCGCAGCCTGCCGGAACTGATGCAAAGGCTGGTCATGGGGGTGAACCTGTTGTTGATGGCGTGGCTTGGGGGCGTGCTGGCCTGGTATGGCGGCAAGGCGGCCTTCAGCTTTGGCGCCCGTCAACTGATTTCTGTGGATATGCCCATCATGCTGTTTCGCGGCGCAATGCCGCTGGGCGGCGCGCTGATCGTGTTGATCTGTCTGGTCCGGCTTGCGGGCCTGATGACCAACCGGATCACCCCCAATGACCTTATGACGCAAAGTGAAGACTGATGTTTCTTGATCCCGGCTATATCATTCTTATTCTGCTGATCGGTTTGTTGATGATGGGCATGCCGATTGCATTCGTGCTTGGCGTGACCGCATCGATCATGATCATGCTGGACCCCGCCGTTGTGCCCCAGATCATCGGACTGATCCCGTTTGGCGGGGCAAATAACTACCTGCTGGTTGCGGCACTTTTGTTCATGATCGCGGGTGAGATCATGAACCAAGGCAAGATCGCAGAAAAGCTGATTGCTTTCGCATCATCGCTGGTCGGGCATATTCGTGGCGGGCTGGCGCATGTGAACATTCTGACATCGCTGTTTTTCTCGGAAATATCGGGCACGGCAACATCAGATGCCGCTGCCATCGGGTCGGTCATGATCCCGCAGATGAAAAAGCGCGGCTATCCGGCAGCTTTTGCGGCCGCCGTCACATCCACATCGGCGACCATGGCGATTATTGTGCCACCCAGCCTGAACCTTATCCTGTATGCCTATGTCGCCAATGCCTCGATCGCGCAGCTTTTTGCGGCGGGTATCCTGCCGGGGTTTCTGGTGTGCTTTTTGCTGATCATGACCGCCTATTTCATTTCCGTAAAACGCGGCTACCCGACCGAAGGCGCGTTTTCATGGGCGCGTGTTGCGTCCACCGGCAAGGACGCGGCACTGCCGCTGACCCTGCCAATCCTTATTCTGGTGGGCATTCTGGGCGGTGTTTTCACCGCGACCGAAGCAGGGGCCGTGGCCGCGCTGTGGTCCATTGTCATGGCGGCCTTGCTATACCGGACAGTCACACTGCGTGCGTTTCTGGACACGCTGCGCATTGCGGGAAAACGCAGCGCGATGCTGATGTTCATTGTTGCCACATCGACATTGCTGGGCTGGTATCTGACCAACCAGCGCATCCCGCAAGACATTGCCAACGCGATCCTTGGAATTTCTGAAAATTACTGGGTTGTGCTGCTGGCCATCAACGTGTTTTTCCTGCTGGCCGGAACCATCGTGCACGGCACGCCTGCCATTTTGATGCTGGTGCCGATCTTTTTGCCGCTGGCCGACCAGTTGGGAATTGATCGGGTGCATTTCGGGTTGATTGTCACCATCAATCTGGGGATCGGGCAACAAACGCCGCCTGTGGCGTCGGTCGTGCTGATCACCTGTGCGATTGCGCGCATCTCGCTTGCCCAGATCATTCCGTCCATGATGTGGTTTATCGGCGCGATGCTGATTGCGCTGGCACTGGTCAATATATTCCCCGCTATTGTGCTTTGGCTGCCATCGGTGTTGTTGTAGCGCGATGCGGGTGCTTGTTGTCAATCCGAACACCTCGGTTGGTGTGACGCGGCGCATTGATCTGGCCGCACGCGCGGCGGCATTGCCGGGGGATGTGGTGCGCACTGTTCCGGCCGCGTTCGGACCCGACCTGATTGTTACACCCGCTGACAGTGCGCATGCCATGCAAGGGGTTCTGGCGGCTGTGGACAAGTATCAGGACGGGATGGATGGCATTGTGCTGGCATCCTTCGGGGATACCGGCCTTGATCAGGTGCGCGTGCGGACCGGCAAGCCGGTGGTGGGGATTGCGCATTCGGCCCTGATGCAGGCGCTGGCGCATGGGCCGCGCTTTTCCATCGTGTCCTTCAGCCCCAGTGTTCAGGCGTCCTTGCGCGCAATCGTGGCCCATTACGGTTTGCTGGATCACCTGGCCGATGTCACGGTGCTGGAACACAGTGTCTGGTCCGACCCCGGCCATATACATCATGAACTGGCGCAACCCTTGCTGGAGCTGTGCCAGCACCGTGCCAAGGCGGGCGGGATTGACAGCATTGTTCTGGGCGGTGGCCCTTTGGCGGGTCTGGCGCAGGATTTCGCACCACATGTGGACCTACCGGTTGTTGATGGCACGACCGCCGCGCTGGATATATTGCGGCGCAAACTGGCAGATTGGGGCAAAAAGACACCCGTTCATAGGGGCTGAGCGTGTTGAAGGACCATCATGATGAACAGCCGGATTGATTTTGTCACCTATGAGGTGGGCTGTGCTATTCCCGCCAAACCCGGAATGCGCGACGCCGACATCCAGACCCCGTGCCTTGTGCCGCATCTTGACGCGTTTGGATATAACATCTCAAAATGGATAATTACGCCACGGCCCATGGCACGCCCATCGAATGCCTGATCGAAAATGGATGTGGGGGGCGGGCCGCTGCGGTGTTATCGGGTGCGACACTGTTGTGGCAATTGCCAAAGCCATTGACGCGGCTGCGGGGCTGATGCCTGAACTTGTGTCTGGTGGCGGCAAGGTCGAAGTGGTCTGGCCGGTTTCTGCGCGTGGCAAGGCATATTAGGCTTTCAGTGGCTCGCACCAGCTAGCCCGTTTCTGTGTGCGGTTGTCCCTTTGATGGCCGCGCCCCGCAGGCGCGCGGATTTTGTATGACCAGAATGCCTGTCGCAGGGTTGACCAATCGTGAACATGCGTAATAACCTTAGGCTATGAATCGTTGCGCACATGCAGCGACATAAAAAACAAACAACAACGGGGAGAAGCTTGTGACACGGAAATTCATGTTGGCCGGCACATCGATGCTGGCAATGGCCGGATTTGCAGCGCCTGGCATCGCACAGGAGCATGTCGCTTCGGTGGAAATTTTTACCACCACAGAATCCTATGACCCGATCCGCTATGAAGGGGCGTTCATCATTGCAGACGCCTGGCGCGAACTGGGGCTGGACGTATCAGTGCGCCCGATGGAGTTCAGCACGCTTCTGGACCGGTTCTATTCCGAACAGGATTTTGACGCGACAATTCTGGGCTGGTCCGGCCGCGTGGACCGTCTGGACCCGCAATTCTTCCTTGGCACGCTGGACAGCCGGCAGGCCGCATTGGGCGCCAACAACCCCGGCGGATACAATAACCCCGACTATGACGCGCTGTATGACGCGCAGGGTGCCGAATTCGACATCGAGGCGCGCCGCGACATCGTGCACGAAATGCAAGACCTGTATATGGGCGATGTGCCTGTCGTGGTGCTGTTTCACCGCGACGAAGTGGTGGCCTATAACAACACCCAGTTCACCAATATGAACGCCATGGCGGGCGAAGGGCTGTATTCCGAATGGGTGCCGATGGAAGCCCAGCCTGTGGGCGATCGCACCACGCTGCGCATCGGTGGCCCGCAAGAGCCGGACAATGTGAACCCGCTTGCTTCGACCAGCGTTTGGGGCTGGAAGTGGATGCGCATGTATTATGACCGTCTGGTGCGCCTGTCGCCGGATGTGGAGCCGGTGCCATGGGCGGCTTCAAGCGTTGATCCGGTGGACGATGTCACCATTGATGTCACCCTGCGCGAAGGCATGACCTTCCATGATGGCGAACCACTGACCGCTGAAGATATTGCCTTTACCTTCAACTATTACATGGACAGCGAGTATAGCTACTTCAATTCCTATCTCGCCCCCGTGGAATCGGTCGAGGTGACAGGTGATCTGACAGTGCGTTTCAACCTGTCGGAACCGTCCGCGCCGTTTGCGACGATCACACTTAGCCAGATCCCGATCCTGCCTGCGCATATCTGGTCGGAAATCGAAAACCCGCAAGATCTGACGCCCGAGGAAATCCCGACTGTCGGGTCCGGTCCTTTTGCCTTTGATCGCTATGATCGCGGCGAATTCATGTCCCTGACCACCAACCGCGACCATTTCCATGCTGATGAAATTGCCGTGGATGGGGTGGAATTTGTGATCTATGCCGATGCCGAAGGCGTGTTTACCGCGCTGCAAACCGGCCAGATCGACATGACCGCATGGCGGATGGAACCGGGGCAGATCCCGCTGGCCGAAGGCAATGACGATCTGACGGTCGTATCTGTGCCCGACTTCGGCTATTTCCACATGACCTATAACACGCGCCGCGAGCCATTCGATGATCGCGCCGTGCGTCGCGCGCTGACCATGGCGATGGACCGCGAGCGGATGGTAAATGTGTTGCTGGACGGTCGCGGCGAGGTTGGCACAACAGTGGTCGCCCCCGTCAACGCGTTCTGGCACAACCCGTTTGTCGAACGGTTTGAATACGATATGGACGCCGCGCGCGCCGAACTTGAAGCTGCTGGCTACAGCTGGGACAGTGACGGGCGCCTGCAACGCTAAGGTCGTACCCATCCCCTATTCCCTGTCGCATCCCGGTGCGGCAGGGTCTGTTTTCTAGGGCCGGTCAGCTTTGATCCGGCCAAGTGGGAAATCGCCCAGAAAGTTCAGGCAATGACACGCCGCACCTATCTGATCAAACGCGTTCTACAGGCGGTCTTTTCGCTGTGGATTATCGCGACGATCCTGTTTTTCCTGTTTCGCATGGGCCTGCCAGACCCGACCTCGGTGTTGATTACCGAAGGGCTGAATGCCGAACAGCGTGCCGCCGTTCGCGCCCAGTTCGGGCTGGAAGACCCGCTATGGCGGCAATATGTGCTGTTTCTGACCAATGCCGTGCAAGGCGAATTCGGCACGTCTTTCAGCTATCGCGCGCCGGTGTCTGAAATTGTCTGGGAACGTTTGGGCAATACCATGGTGCTGATGCTGGCCGCGATTGTGCTGGCCTATGCGATTGGCGTGCCGTTGGGTGCATGGCTGTCATGGCGGCGCGGGTCCAGCACCGACACAGTGGGTATTTTTGTGGGGTTGATGTTCCGTTCGGCCCCGATGTTCTGGACAGGCATGATTGCCATTCTGATCTTCGGGGTGGGGCTGTCGATGTTTCCGACATCAGGCATGCGCACGCTACCCTACGATGCGGATGGTTTTCTGGACAAGATATTCACGCTGGATTTCCTGTGGCACGCGATTTTGCCCGTCTTGATTGTGGCGCTGTATTATCTTGGATCACCCATGCTGATCATGCGCAACACCATGCTGGAGGTGTATGGCGAGGATTTCATTGAAATGGCCCGCGCCAAGGGCCTGCCGGAACGCGACATTCTGTACAAGCACGCCGCGCGCAATGCGCTGTTGCCGGTTGTCACACAGCTTGCCGTCACCATCGGTCTGGCCGCAGGCGGGCAGGTGGTGGTCGAAGTGGTGTTTTCATGGCCCGGTCTGGGGCGTGAAATCCTGAACGCGGTGCGCACGTCAGACTTTCCACTGGCACAGGCCAGTTTCCTGATCATGGCGGCTTTCGTCATCTCTTTGAATTTGCTGGTGGATATCTTGTACACCACACTTGACCCAAGGGTGAGCTTCCGATGACCCTTCCCCCGATTTTACGCGCGGCCATGGGGCCGCTGCGGTTGATGGTGCAAGACAGGCTGGCCGTGATTGGCATGTGTGTGTTGGGTGTGATCATCGCAATGGCGCTGTTTGCGCCGCTGCTGTCCCCGCATGACCCGCGCCATATCAATGAGATCGAGGATGGCTCGGTTCTGGTGCGCGGTTCTGATGCGTGGGAATTGCGCGAAAGTCTGGGGCCGCTGGCGCTGAACGACGCTGCCCATCACGCCGGTCAGTCGGTTATTGTGGGGCGCAGCGGCACAGTCTGGACACGCGCGGCCGCGGGCGACTGGACGCGTGCTGAGGTCGAAACAGAGGCTGATCTGAACGCGGTTGACCTGAACGCAGACGGGCGCGCGATAGCAGTGGGCGGCTTGGGCACCATCCTGTTGGGCAATGGCACAGGCTGGCAGGTTGTTCCCGCCCCTGAAGCCGATCTGCGTTCGGTGATCTGGCTGGATGCTGTCACTGCGCTGATTGTCGGCGCGAATGAAGAAATCTGGCTTCTGGATGCAACCGCAGGTAATATTGTCGAAATCGACAGCCCTGTAGGGCGCGGTTTCCCCCTGAATGCTGTGGCGCTGGATGCTGATGGCACGGCCCTGATCGTGGGTGAACGGGGGCTGGCCATCCGCTATGACCCGGACACGGGAACGGCGGCGCTGGAACGTATCGGGTCCAGCCGCGATCTGAACCATATTCATATCGCGCCGGGCGGGGCCGCGCTGGTTGTGGGCGAACGCGGTACGCTGTTGCGGCGCGACAGTGCAGATGGCGCGTGGGTCACGGACCCTGCACCCGACACCCGCGCGCTGCGCGCGGGCTGGATTGGCGATGACGGGCGCGCGGTTGCTGCCGGGCGCAATGGCATCATCATGGAATGGGACGGCACGGCGTGGCAGATTGTGCCGACCGAAAGCGAGCGTCATTTGCGCGCGCTTCTGGTCGTGGGCGATGACTGGCTGGCGCTGGGGTCTGACCGGTTTGTCACCCGCCTTTCGCCCCCCTCGCGCGAGCATTGGTTTGGCACCGACCATCTGGGCCGTGATCTGTTCAGCCAGAATGTGCATGGCAGCCAGATCGCGCTGTTGGTGGGCTTTCTGGGGGCCACGCTGGTCGTGCTGATCGGCACCAATGTGGGCCTGATCGCGGGGTATTACCGGGGGCGCACTGAAACCATCCTGATGCGCACGGTCGATGTGATGTATGGCATCCCGTTTGAACCCTTTGCGCTGATTTTGGTGCTGTTGTTCCAGCCCAGCCTGACGATTGTTATTCTGGCGGTCAGCTTGCTGACATGGCGCACGGTGGCGCGGCTGATCCGGTCGCAGGTGCTGTCATTGCGCGAACGTCCTTTCGTCAAGGCCGCGCGCGTGGCAGGCGCGTCCGATTTGCGGATCATGTATCTGCATATTTTCCCCAATGTGTTGCCACTGGTGTTTCTGGAACTCGCCATTATCGTGGGTGTGTCCATCATTGCCGAAGCGACGCTGTCCTTCCTTGGGCTTGGCCCGCCGCAATCCATAAGCTGGGGTGGCATCTTGCATGATGCGCGCCTGTCGGGTGCGTGGCGCACTGCATGGTGGTGGAACCTGCCGCCGGGCATTCTGATCATGACCACGGTGCTGTCGGTCTTTTTCATCTCGCGGTCATTGGAAGTGGTCGCAAACCCAAGATTGAGAGCGCGGCAATGAAGGATATGGCACAACAAACCCTGCTGGATGTGCGCGATCTGGCCATTCATTATCGCACCGGCGCAGGGCCGGTGCAGGCCGTGGATGGTATTGATTTCACCATAGCCCCGGGCGAGGCGCTGGGGCTGGTGGGCGAATCCGGTTGCGGAAAAACCACAGCGGCCAAAGCCATGCTGAAACTGCTGCCGCCCAATGGCGAAATCCCGCGCGGCGTGATCGATTTCGCGGGCCGTGATCTGGTGCCCTTGCACGGCGAGGATATGCGCCGCGTCCGATGGAAGGAAATCGCTTGGATTTCGCAAGCGGCGATGAATGCGCTTGATCCGGTCTACCGCGTGGGCGACCAGATCATTGAGGCGATGAACGCGCATATCAAGATCGACAAGGCCGATGCGTGGTCGCAGGCCGAAGACCTGTTCCGCGCCGTGGGTCTGGACCCCTCTCGCCTGCGCGCCTATCCGCATGAAATGTCGGGCGGCATGAAACAGCGCGCGGTGATTGCCATGGCGATGGCGCTTCAGCCGCAACTGCTGATCGCGGATGAACCGACCACCGCGCTGGATGTGGTGACACAGGCGCAAATCCTGTCGCGGCTGGCGCGGCTGCGGCGTGAACGCGGCATGGCGCTGATGTTCATCACGCATGATATTTCGGTTGTGGTGCAGACCTGTGACCGCGTGGCGGTCATGTATGGCGGCAAGATCATGGAAACCGGCCCTGTGCGACAGGTATTCGGCCAACCCTTCCACCCCTATACGATGGGGCTGACCAACGCGTTCCCTACATTGGAAGGGGCGCAGCGCGAATTGATCTCCATTCCCGGCACACCGCCCAATCTGCTGGACCCGCCCAAAGGCTGCCGTTTTGCCGAACGCTGCCCTTTTGCGACAGAACGCTGCATTGCCGAAGATCCCGCACAGCATGAAGTTGGCGAGGGGCGCTTTGCCGCCTGTCATTACCCTGACCGTGTCGAAGAATTCCGCCGTGTTGCGGCCACGAATGACGCATGGGCCAAGGTGGGCCAGCGTTTGAATGAAGAAGTCACCAGCGTGACCCGCCGCGAACATAAAGCCACCGCCGAGGTGTTGCAGGTGGAAGGGCTGGTCAAGCATTTCCCCATAGCGGGCGGGTTTTTCGGCAAATCTGAAACCTTCGTGCACGCGGTGGACGGCATTGACCTGACCTTGCAGGAAGGCGAGATTCTGGGGCTGGCGGGTGAATCCGGGTCAGGCAAGACCACGACAGGCGAAATGCTGGTGCGGCTGCAAGACCCGACCGCAGGGCGCATTGTGTCCGAGGGCGAGGATATTGCCCCCCTGAAGGGTGCAGCCCTGAAGGCGTTTCGCCGCCGTGCGCAGATGGTGTTTCAGGACCCGTATCAAACACTGAACCCGCGCTTTACCATTCAGGATATTGTGGGCGAGCCGCTGACGATTCACGGGTTGGCCAAGGGTGCCAAGCGGCGTGAATTGGTGGTGCAATCGCTGGAACGCGCGGGCCTGAAACCGGCCGAGACGTATATGGAGCGTTTCCCGCATGAATTGTCGGGCGGGCAACGCCAGCGTGTGGCCATCGCCCGCGCCATCGTGTTGGAGCCGCGCTTCATCATCGCGGATGAACCTGTGTCGATGCTGGATGTGTCCATCCGCGCGGGCGTGCTGAACCTGATGCGCCATTTCCGCGACGAGATGGGGATTTCCTTTATCTATGTCAGCCATGATCTGCCCACCATCCGCTATGTCGCGGACCGCACCGCGATCATGTATCTGGGTGAAATTGTCGAGGTTGGCCCCACGGAAAAAGTAATCGCCGAACGCCGCCACCCTTATACGCAACTGCTGCTTGATGCCTCGCCCGAACCTGACCCAAGCGTGGAAAAGCCCCCCTTGGAATCGGCAGGGGAAATCCCGTCTGCAAGTGACATTCCCAACGGTTGCCGGTTCCACAACCGCTGCCCGCTGGCGACTGTGACCTGCGGCTGGGAAGGGCGCGACGTGATTGCGGCCCTTGCCGAATGGGATCTGGAAGAACGCAACCGTGATGCGCTGGGCGTGCCCGAACGCGACGGGCTGGCAGTGCGCATTCCTGCGCCCAAAGGCGTGGCGCTTGCCCGCGCGCAACTTGCCGAAGTGCTGGCCGCGCGCCCTGCATCATTGGCAGAGGCCGCGAAGATTGCAGAGTCCGGCGCTGCGCTGGTTGTGACGTTTGACAGCCACCCGTCCCCCAAACGGCGCAAGATTTCCGACGGCCATGAAGTCGCTTGCGTGCTTTATCCCGAATAGGAAGGTGTTACCGGCCCACAGCATAAGCCTGCATCAGGCGCGGTGACGCGCCTGCGCGCAAAATGCCATCAGCCCCTTGCGCCGCCGCCGTCAGCCGTCCGATGCTCATATGCGGGGCGGTCTGCACATCATGCCCGCGCGCGCGCAAATCCGCGATGACCTGCGCGCCGAATGTGTCTTCTACCATGATCTGGCCGGGGCTGCGCGACCGCGGGTAGAAGCTGGCAGGAAAATGCGTGGAATGAAACAACGGCGCATCAAGGGCCTGTTGCAGCCCCATGCCGAATTCCGCGTGATACAGGAAGAATATCAACTGCCACTGGTCCTGCTGGTCACCGCCCGGTGTGCCGAACACCATACGCGGGCGGCCATTGTGCATGGCAAATGTCGGTGACAGTGTGGTGCGCGGGCGTTTTCCCGGGGCCAGTGATCCGGGCAGCCCTTCGTCCAGCCAGAACATCTGCGCGCGGGAATTCAGACAAAAGCCCAAGGACGGGATGGCAGGCGAGCTTTGCAGCCAGCCGCCCGATGGCGTGGCCGCGACCATGTTGCCCTCGGCGTCGATAACATCCAGATGCACGGTATCGCCGCGCTTGCGGGCCAGATGGGCCATTGTCGGTTCATACACTGCGCCATCGGTGCTGCTTAGGCGGTCAAGGGCGGCCAGCATGGCGCTGCGCTGCGCCTCAAAACCCGGCAAGGTGCCGGGGTTCAGGTCCAGACTGGCCTGCCTCCCAATCAGCGCGCGGCGCGCGGCGTTATACTCTGCCGACAGCAAGCCTTGCAGGGGCACATCGGTGAAATTCGGGTCTGCCAGATAGATTTCGCGATCGGCAAAGGCCAGTTTCATCGCCTCTGTGACCAGATGGATGAAGTCCGCGCCATGTGGGTCAAGATCGCGCAATTCCATCCCGTCCAGAAGCGCAAGTGATTGCAGCAGCACTGGTCCCTGTGTCCATGCCCCGCATTTCGCTATGTCCCAGTCACCGTAGCGGCCCCAGACGGGGGCTTCGATCTGCGCGCTGTAGCCTGCCATATCAGCCGCAGTCAGAACTGCGCGCTGCATGCGCCCTTCGCTGTCGGGCAATTCCTGTTTGGCCAGCCAGGCGTCCATCTCCTCGGCGACAAAACCGCGATAGAAGGCATTGCGCGCAGCCTCGATCTGGGCGTCGCGGGACTGATGGGATTCGGCCTGCGCCAGGATGCGTCCATAGGTGCGTGCAAGTGCTGGATTGCGCAGCAACTGGCCCGCAACGGGAACCTGACCGCCGGGCACCCAAGTGTCATAGGAACTGGGCCAGTTGTCACGAAAGAACGCGGCCAGCCCCGCCACAGTGTTGGCCACGCGCGGCAGGCAAGGATGACCCGCGCTGCAATAATGGATTGCCGGTTCAAGCACATCGCGCAAAGGCAGCCGCCCGTAATCGCGCAACATCAGCATCCAGCCATCCCATGCGCCGGGTATGACAGTGGCCAGCAACCCGTCACCGGGCACATGATGCAGGCCCTGCGCGCGGTAATGCGCGATTGTGGCACCTGCGGGCGCGGGGCCTTGTGCGCTGATGACATCGGTGCGCTGCGCCTGCGCCGACCACAGGATTGCAGGCAATTCACCCCCCGGTCCGTTCAGATGTGGTTCCACCACTTGCAGCACCAACCCAGCAGCCACCGCCGCGTCAAACGCATTTCCGCCACGTTCCAGCATCGCCATCCCCACGCTGGATGCAATCCAGTGGGTCGATGTGACAACGCCGAATGTGCCGGTGATTTCAGGGCGCGTTGTGAAACTGGACATGGGCGATATGCCTTTTGCATGCATGGCGGGTGGGGCATGATCAGGCAAGATCATTCCGACAGCAAGATGCACCGCCAAAATATACGATTTTTCTGCGTGAACGGATAATGCAGGCGCGCAGCGATCCTGTATGTCCTAATAGCTGATCAGGTTCATCAGATAGAACAGCCCGGCAGATAGCACCGCAGCGGATGGAACTGTCACAATCCATGCCGCAAGGATGGTCAGGAAATGCGCGCGGCGCACAACTTTTTTCCGCTTGCGCACTTCGACAGGGGTGGTGGTGTCCACGCGGCGTTCATTCAGAATGCGTTCATGATACCATTCGCGAAAGAAACCCACCCCGAATATCGCCCCGATGGCAATATGCGTGGAACTGACTGGCAGTCCCAGCCACGATGCAAAAATAACCGTGATCGCTGCGGCAAGTGACACGCAATAGGCGCGCATGGCGTTCAGGCGCGTGATTTCGCTGCCGACAAGATTGATCAGCTTTGGCCCGAACAGCAAAAGCCCGATCGACAGGCCAATACCACCAATCAGCATGACCCAAAGCGGTATGCCCACATTATCGGACGCCCCGCCATCGCGCACCGCGTGGACAATCGCGGCAACCGGCCCGATGGCATTGGCCACGTCGTTGGCCCCATGCGCAAAAGACAGCAGCGCCGCCGAGAAGATCAACGGAATATTGAACAGGATCTTCAGGGATTTCTTGCGGTTTTCCATGCCCCGGCTTTGTCTGCGGATAACAGGGCGCATCGCAAAGGTCAGCACAGTGCCGAACGCAACCCCCAGCGCGACTGCGGTGCCAAACTCGATCTTTATGATCTTGTTCACACCTTTCAGGGCCAGATAGGTGGCAAAACAGCCCCCCATAACCCCGATCAGGATTGGCACCCAATAGCGTGCTGCCTGAATCATGTCGGGGCGGTAGATGATGCGGGATTTAATGATTGCCAGAAAAATGGCTGCAAATATCCCGCCCAGAACCGGCGATATGACCCAGCTTGCGGCAATGCGTGCCATTGTGGGCCAATTGACAGCGGCAAATCCGGCCGCCGCAATGCCCGCACCCATAACCCCGCCTACAATAGAATGCGTGGTCGATACCGGCGCGCCGATCCATGTTGCAAGGTTGATCCACAACGCACCTGCCAGAAGTGCTGCCATCATCGCCCATATGAAGATTTGCGTTTCGGCAACAGATTCGGGCGCGATAATTCCGCGTGACACAGTGTTGACAACATCGCCGCCCGCAATAAGCGCGCCCGCAGTTTCACAGATTGCCGCAACTATAAGCGCGGTGCCGATTGTCAGCGCGCGCGCACCAACCGTCGGCCCCATATTGTTGGCCACGTCATTGGCGCCGATATTGATGGCCATATAGGCCCCGATAATTGCCGCTGCAATTACGATCAGACCCAGCGGTTCAAACCCGATAAAGGCCGCAACTGCCAACCCCGTCACAACCATGAAAGCCAGTGCAAGGCCGGGTGCCACCAAGGGGCGCGCGGAATAGGCCATCGCCCGTTCCATGGCCGAAAGGCGTGCCAGATCCTTGTTCAGCGTCTTCCATGACTTTTCCGAAAGGTTGGACACAGCGAATACCTGTTTGTAACAAATTTATGACGTGAGGCGCGGTATCAGGATTCGTCGTGTGCGACAATATGGATCGCAGGTCTGCGCTACTTTGTTTGCAGACTGTCTAGCAGAAGCTGCACCTCGGCATCACGCACAATCTGTGCGGCTTGTGCCAGCGGAAACCACTTGCGAATGCGCTTGTGCGCCTCGGGGTAGGTGTCGGAAACCTTCTTGACATCCAGCCGGTATATCTGCGCACGGCAACTGACGGGCAGGCCGCTTTTCTTGATCTTTGTATAGGTGAATGCACCGATTGGGGTGTCTGAAACAGTGCCGCGCACACCGGCTTCTTCCCATGCTTCGATCGCGGCGGCCTGCGCCAGCGATTTTCCCTTCATGGGCCATCCTTTCGGAATTACCCATTGGTGCAGGCGCAATGTCTGAACCAGCAGAACCTCTGGTCCCGCAGGGCCGTCGCGCAGGCACAGCGCTGCCGTCTGCACGAAGGCAGGGCGCACCTGATCCGCAATCAGGTTCAACAGGATTCTGGACATGGACGCGGCGTTCACGAATGCAAGCTCCTGTTTGGGATGATGGCGCAGTAGTATGACCAAATGATGAAAGGGGCCTTGGTACCTGGCCGGATTAGTCGGGTTTGGGCGCGTTGCGCAGGGCCTTGATATCGGCGCGATGGGCCTTCGATTCAAGCCTGCGGCGTTTACTGGCCAGTGTCGGGCGCGTTCCGATGCGCGGTTTGGGGCGCTTCAGGGCCTGTTGTATCAGATCTATCAGACGCGCGCGGGCAATTTCACGGTTGCGCGCTTGCGACCGCGTATCTTCGACACGCAAGATAAGCGCGCCATCCTGACTCCAGCGTCGTCCGGCAAGCCGTTTCAGCCGCGTTTTGACTGGCGCAGGCAGGTTCGGGCTGCGTTCGGCTTCAAACCGCAATTCAACAGCACTGGACACCTTGTTGACATTCTGTCCCCCCGGTCCTGATGAACGGGTGAACGATTCAGTCAGTTCCCAATCCTGCAAGGTTATATCGTCATTGATACGCATGGTGTAGCTGTTCGGAAATTCGCGGTGAATCGAAAGGGCCGCCTGAAACAAGGCGGCCCTAAACGAGCTTCAGGAGATGGAGCCAAATTAGAGCAGTGGCCCAATCAAAAGGGTGTCCCCATCAGGGCTGCCGTCAGGTTTTGCCCCCTTTGACTGTCTTTGCACCTCTCTCCAACATCACTCTAGACACTGGACCACCTCCTTTCATTTGGTTGCTGTTATCAAGGATGGTGGCACATATTTTGTGTTTGTCAAAAGAAATTATGCGACAGGTTGCGTTTTTTTGCGGACGATCAGTCTGAATGGCACCAAAGCCAGCAAGGCCAGACTCAGCTTTACGCCCCAATCTGCGACCGCAAGGCTAACCCATAGCGGCACTTCCGGCCCGAAGCCCAGCATTGGCAGGACTTCCCCCGCCCAGGATACATCATTGGCAGGTTCGATGAACGCCAAGGTTGCCGAAAAGGCGATGCTGAAAAATAAGGCAGTGTCCAATGTGGACCCCACAAGCGTGGATGCCAGTGGCGCGCGCCACCATGGACCGCCATGTTTGTCTTCGCGCAGGCGATCGAATATTGCGACATCGACAAGTTGCGCAGTCAGGAAGGCAATGCCCGACCCCACGGCAATACGCAATGTCACCAGCGGGCCATATTCGCCGATAATCTGTGTGCCGATCAGGGAACAGGCAACGCCCACGGCAAAGCCAACCCACACCACGCGCCGCGCGGCTTGCGGGCCATAGACGCGGTTCATGACGTCATTGACCAAAAAGGCCAGCGGGTAGGTGAACGCCCCCCATGTCAGCCAGTTTCCGAACAGGAATTGAACAAGGATATTCGATGCGACGACAATCGCCGCCATGGCAATAATGCCGGGCAGGTGGGCGCGGGTCATAATATGTATTCCGTTTTTTCAAGGTTGCGGAGACTTGTGCCGCAAGCGGCATGGCGCCAGATAGCGATACTGGCATCGAAAGGCAAGCATGGCGCGGCCTATTGTGTGGCCAGAACCTGCTGGCATTGGGGGGGCAGGTCGGCCATCGTGAATTCGCGCGGGTGGCGGGTGCGCGGCGCGGGTGGTTCGGTGCGTTCGCGCCGTGGCGGGTTCAGGAAATCGGTCACCCACCAGTCCAGCGTTTCATCGCAGCCATTCCCGCCTTTGGACAATTCCGCCACTGTGGGGGATTGGGTCACGCAATGGCGGTTTCCACGCGGGCAGGACAGGCGCACATGAAAATGATAGTTATGCCCGACTGCGGGGCGGATTTTCTGCAACCATGGTGTATCGGCGCGGGTCGCGGTTTTGCACATTTCAAGTTTGACGGCGGCTGCAACAAAAATACGGTCCACGCGGGGATCAAGCGCAGCTTGTTTCAGCAATTCATGATGCGTGCGTGTCCAGTTGGAATTGACACTGCGCTGGTCGTTGGTGCGCACGGAAATCGAACTCAGGTTCTCGCGCTCGCTGCGCGACAGGTTCAGGCGTGTGGGTGGCAGCATCCATATGTCGATATCAAGCCCGATCTGGTGGCTGGCATGGCCCGATGTCATTGGCCCGCCACGCGGCTGGCTGATGTCGCCGATATATAGCCCGTTCCAGCCGATCTGCACGGCCTTGCGCGACAGGTCCTGCACATAGGCAATTGCGTCAGGGTGCCCCCAGTTGCGATTGCGCGACAGGCGCATGGCCTGCCATGTCGGCCCCGTTTCCGGCAGGCGCACCAGCCCCGCCGCGCAGCCATTGGCATATGATCCGATGGCTTCGGGCGCTTGCAGGGATGGCATGGCATGGGCGCCAAACATCTGGTTGGCCAGCGATTGCGCCATGGCCAGTGTCGGGGCCAGTGCAGGTGCGGCTGCCAGAAACAGGGTCAGGATGATCAGGCGCATTTGAATTCCGGCTCTCCTTCGGGTTTGACCCATAGTAGCAGCACAAGCCCCAATGCGAACAGCCCTATCAGCGGGGTAACCCCCAGCCGTTGGTCGCCTGTTATTGTGGTGGCCAATGCGATCAGCGCAGGTGCAATGAAGGACAGCACCTTGCCCGACAGCGCATAAAGGCCAAACCCTTCGGTCATGCGTTCTGGATTGGCCTGCCGCACCAGCATCGTGCGCGATGCAGCCTGAAGCGTGCCCCCGCCCGCGCCGATAAGCCCGCCGCAAATGTAGAATACGATGTCGGGCATCTGTGATGACGCGTCTACAGGTATGAACAGCACCATGCTGCGGTCTGTGCTGACAATGATCGCGCAGACGACGATCAGCAGCAATATACAGCCAATGATTACGGGTTTCGGGCCAAAGCGGGAATCCAGCTTACCGCCGAACCAGCAGGCCACAGCGCCCACCGCCGCCGCCAGAATGCCGAAAACACCGATCTGGATGATATTCCATTCCAGCACCCCGATCGCGTAAATCCCGCCAAAGGCATAAATGCCGTTCAGCGCGTCGCGGTACAGCATCGACGATCCCAGATAGGCAAACAGACTGCGCCGTGTGGGCAGGGCGCGCAGCGTTTCCTTCAATTCGCGCAGGCCGCGTGCCACTGCGCCGGGTGCCTTGCGCGGGGTAGGTGGTTCCCTGACCCACAGGAAAAACGGGATCACAAAGATGATATACCAAAGCGCCGCAAATGGCCCGACGGCGCGCGTGCCTTCGCGCAGTTCCGGGTCCAGACCGAACAGCGGTGCAATCCCCAGCATGGTAACGCCTGCATCATTTTCTGCCAGAAGCGCCAGCATGACCGCCAGCGACACAAGCCCGCCCACATAGCCCAAGGCCCAGCCCGTGCCGGAAATCCGCCCCAGTTCCGTGCGCGGGGCAAGGCTGGGCAAAACGGAGTTGGTGAACACGATCCCGTATTCCAGCCCCACCAGTCCCACAGCGAACGCCACAAGCACCAGCAGGATTGTCCCTTGTTCTGCGCCCGGTGTGGCCCACCACAGTGCTGCCGCGCCCGTCACATACAGCAGTGACCACAGCAAAATCCAGACACGTTTATAGCCCGAATTATCCGCAATGGCCCCAAGGATAGGCGCGAAAAACGCGGTCAGCAGCCCTGATATTGCCAGCATCCAGCCCCACATCGCCTGTCCTGTGACTGGGTCCGGCGCGACAGATGCGGCGAAATAGGGTGCGAAAATGAAGGTCAGAAGCAAAGTGTTGTAAGGCTGGTTCGCCCAATCAAAAGCCCACCACCCCCAAATGCGTTTGCGTTCGCTGCCCATGCTACCCCTTATGTCTTGTCTGGTGTGATTAACGCAGGCCCGATGCGGGCTGGCAAGTGCATTGTGCCAACATTTTTGGCGGTGGGGGTTGCATGTGCCATATCGCCCGCCCCCCGCCGGAATCTGGGGAATGCGGCTTTACAACACAAGTTGCATGTGGTCTTTTTGCGACATTAGTGAACCGGATCTGTCGCTTTTTGCCAATCCCTACGGCGAAGCCACCAGATTTTCTGGAGGATGCGGTTCAGTGAAGCAAAAAAATGCGAATATAATGGGGAGATCATCATGAAATCAGGAATTATGGGCGCCGCCAGTGCGCTTGCGTTGACCATAGGTTTGACAAATGCTGCCGCTGCGGATGATTGCGGTGCGGTGTCGATTGCCGAAATGAACTGGGCCTCGGCGGAACTGATGGCGAATGTCGACGCGATCATTCTGGAAGAAGGGTATGGCTGCGATGTCACGCTGGTTCCCGGCGCAACAGAAACAACCTTCGCGTCCATGAGCGAGCGTGGCCAGCCGGATGTCGCCCCTGAATTGTGGATCAATGCCGTGCGTGTCGCGCTGGATGCCGCAAAAGAAGAAGGCAGCCTGCACGCCCTGAATGCCGCCCCGATCACAGACCTGGGCGAAGGCTGGTGGGTGACACCTGCGTTTCACGCCGAATATCCCGAACTCGACACGGTCGAGAAGCTTCTGGAACGGCCCGACTTGTTCCCCCATCCCGAAGACCCGTCCAAGGGCGCTTTCATCGGCTGCCCTGCCGGTTGGGGGTGCCAGTTGATCAATGCCAACCTGTTCCGCGCGTTTGAAATGGAAGACAAGGGCTGGCGTCTGGTTGACCCCGGATCGGCCGCAGGGCTGGACGGGTCCATGGCGCGGGCGGCGGAACGTGGCGTTCCGTGGTTCGGCTATTACTGGGCACCCACATCGATGATCGGCAAATACGAGATGGTTTTGTTGCCGTTCGAGGCCGAATGGGCAGGCTCTGACAACTGGGACGGGTGCATCGCATTGTCCGAGCAGGATTGTATGGACCCGCAGCCGACATCATGGACCACGTCAGAAGTGGAAACCGTTGTCACATCGGGCTTCATGGACAAGGCGGGGCCTGCGGCATCCTATTTTGAAAACCGTGTATTCCCTGGCGATGTGATGAACGAAATGCTTGTTTTCATGAACGAAAATCAGGCACTTGGCGAAGACGCCGCGTTCGAGTTTCTTCTGACACATGAAGAAATCTGGACCGAATGGGTCAGCGAAGATGTCGCCGACCGCATCCGGGGCGCGTTGTAACGCGCTGTGACACCAAAGCGACCAAAGGCCCGCATATTTTGCGGGCCTTTCACGCATTGGGACAGCAGATCTGAATCAAAGGGCAGATAAATGGAATTTTTCAGGGAATTTCCGTCATTGTCGCGCGCGGAACTGGCGTCGCTGCGCAGGTCCATTGACGGGTCGTTTCGTGACTTCACGCGCAGTTGGGCGGAAACGCTTGAAAACTTTTTCCACCCGTTGTTGCGGTTTCTGGTCTGGTTCGAGAACCTGTTGCTGGCCACGCCATGGCCCATCATCCTGCTTGTGATCGGGGGCTTGTGCTATGCGGGGGCGCGCAGCTGGAAAATTACCGCCGCATCCGTTCTGGCGTTTGTGGTGATCGGCTATTTCGGCATGTGGGACGATACCATGTCGACACTGGCGATTATTTCTGTGGCAACATTTCTTTGCATCGCAATCGGTATTCCTGTGGGCATTCTGATGGCGCGGTCCGACAGGATGCAGGCCACCATCACGCCAGTTCTGGATGTGATGCAAACCATCCCGTCCTTTGTCTATCTGATCCCCGTTGTCATGTTGCTGGGCATTGGCAAGGTGCCGGGGCTTATTGCTGTGTGCATCTATGCCATTCCGCCGATTGTGCGCCTGACCAATCTGGGCATTCGACTGGTGGACAAGGACATTCTGGAAGCGGCTGATGCGTTCGGTGCCTCGCCGCGACAAAAACTGTGGGGGGTGCAGGTGCCGCTGGCCTTGCCGAACATCTTCGCAGGCGTGAACCAGACCATCATGATGGCGCTGGCGATGGTGGTGATTGCATCCATGATCGGCGTGCAGGGGCTTGGCGTGCCGGTGTTGCGGGCCATTTCCAACCAGTATCTGGCGCTGGGTGTCATGAACGGGCTGGCGATTGTTGCGCTGGCCATCATTTTCGACCGTGTGTCGCAAACCTATGGCAAGCGGTTGCAAGCCCACCGCAAGGGGCATGGCCATGACTGACACCACTGGGGCTGATGCCAAGGTTCGCATACGCAACCTGTATAAAATCTTCGGCAGGGCACCGCAAAAGGTGTTGCCGCTGGTCAAGGCTGGCTTGTCCAAGACCGATTTGCTGGATCAGCATAACCATGTTCTGGGCATTCAGGATGTGTCGCTGGATATCCCGGAAAAGCGGATACAGGTTGTCATGGGCCTGTCGGGGTCGGGCAAATCGACATTGATACGCCATATCAACCGCCTGATCGAACCGACAGCGGGTGAAATCCTGATAGACGGCGAAGATGTGCTGACCATGTCGGCCAGCCAGTTGCAGGATTTGCGGCGCTTCAAGGCATCGATGGTGTTTCAGAAATTCGGTCTGCTGCCCCATCGCAGGATCATCGAGAATGTGGCGTATGGTCTGGTCGTTCAGGGTAAAAGCGATGCAGATTCCAGCAAACGCGCCCGTCACTGGATCGACCGTGTGGGTCTAAGCGGTTATGAAGACCACTACCCCGCGCAACTGTCAGGCGGCATGCAGCAACGTGTGGGGCTGGCCCGTGCGCTGGCCACAGATGCGGAAATCCTGCTGATGGATGAAGCGTTTTCCGCGCTTGACCCCTTGATCCGCTATGACATGCAGTCAATCTTGCTGGAATTGCAGAACGAACTGCACAAGACGATCATCTTTATCACCCATGACCTTGATGAGGCCCTGCGCCTTGGCGACAATATTGCCATATTGCGGGACGGCGCGATGGTCCAACAAGGCGATGCGCAAGAGATTGTTTTGCAACCTGCCGACGACTACATCCGTGATTTTATCAAGGATATCAACCGCGGGCGCGTTATTCGTCTGGGCAGTCTGGCATCCGGTCAAGCGCCGGAAGGTGGGGCCGTCCTGTCAGGGACCACGTTGCTGGAAGATGCGCTGTCCCAGCTTGTGGATGCGCCGGGCCAGCGGCTTGCGGTATCGGACAAGACTGGCAAGGTGATCGGGGCGGTCAACCTGAAAGATGCGCTGCAAGCGATGCGGTCCTGAAGGCCGGATGTGTTGTGAACATGAAAACAGGGGGCAAGAATGCCCCCTGTTTTCTTTGTGCTGCATAGTTCAGTCAGGCATAGGCCCTATGCGTCAAGGTTTTCCACGCTCAGGGCGTTGCGCTGAATAAATTCGCGGCGGGGTTCCACAACATCGCCCATCAGTTTGGTGAAAATGTCATCCGCTTCGGCCAGATCATCAACCTTGACCTGCAACAGGGTGCGCGCTTCGGGGTCCAGCGTGGTTTCCCACAACTGGTCAGGGTTCATTTCGCCAAGGCCTTTGTAGCGTTGCAGCGATAGCCCTTTTTCACCTTCGGCCAGAATTGCGTCCAGCAGGTCGACGGGGCCATAGATTTTCTGCTTGCGGTCGCGGCGCACCAGTTCGGCGGGCTGGCTGTAGATGTCCTGAAGCGTTTGTGTATGCGTGGCCAGCCTGCGGGCCTCGCCCGAGCGCAGCACGCCACCATCCAGCCTGCGCACTTCTTCCACGCCGCGCAACACCCGCGACAGGCGCAAACCGCCATCCTGTGTGGGGCGGCCCTGCCAGCCGCGCTCATATTCGGCGGCGATCAGGTCCAGACGGCTGGCCACACTGTCGGCCAGTTCCTGCGGGTGGCTGGCCAGCGCCTCGGCCAGAAGGGCACCCGCAATCGTGGCCTGTTCCAGAATATGCTGCGGGTAATGCGTGGGAAATGCCGCCAGCGACCGGCGCACGACACGCGCTTCGGTTACCACGCGCGCCAGATCCTGCCCGGTGATTTCCTCGCCTGTGGCCAGCCGCAATATAACGCCATCGACCCCTTGTTCTATCAGGTAATCTTCCAGCGCGGGTTTGTCTTTCAGATACACTTCAGACTTGCCGCGGGCCACTTTGAACAGTGGCGGTTCGGCAATATACAGATACCCGCCTTCGATCAGTTCGGGCATCTGGCGGAAGAAGAAGGTCAGCAAAAGCGTGCGGATATGCGCGCCATCGACATCCGCATCGGTCATGATGATGATCTTGTGATAGCGTAGTTTTGCAATGTCGAATTCGTCGCGCCCGATCCCGGTGCCAAGTGCTGTAATCAGCGTGCCGATTTCCTGCGATCCCAGCATCCGGTCAAAGCGCGCGCGTTCCACGTTCAGGATTTTCCCGCGCAGTGGCAGCACCGCTTGATTCTGGCGGCTTCGGCCCTGTTTCGCGGACCCACCGGCCGAGTCCCCCTCGACCAGAAACAATTCCGACTTGGACGGGTCGCGTTCCTGACAATCGGCCAGTTTGCCCGGCAGGCTGGCCACGTCCAGCGCGGTCTTGCGCCGTGTCAGGTCGCGCGCCTTGCGTGCCGCTTCGCGGGCAACGGCGGCTTCGATGATCTTGCCGACGATGGATCTGGCATGCGCAGGGTTTTCTTCGAACCATTCGGCCAGCTTTTCATTGACCAGTGATTCAACGGCGGGGCGCACTTCGCTGGACACCAGCTTGTCTTTGGTCTGGCTGGAGAATTTGGGGTCCGGCACTTTGACCGACAGCACACAGGTCAGCCCTTCGCGGGCATCATCACCGGTGAAGCTGATCTTTTCTTTCTTGGCGATGCCGCTGGATTGCGCATAGGCGTTGATCGTGCGTGTCAGCGCGCCACGAAACCCCGCCATATGGCTGCCGCCATCGCGCTGCGGGATGTTGTTGGTGAAGGGCAGCACCGTTTCATGGTAGCTGTCATTCCACCACATCGCCACTTCAACACCGATATCGTCGCGTTCGCCCTGAATGTAGATGGGTTCAGGCATAACCGGCGATTTGGAGCGGTCCAGATGGCGGACAAATTCGCGCACGCCGCCTTCATAAAACAATTCTGACCGCAGCATTTCCGCGGGGCGGTGATCTTCCAGAATGATGCGCACGCCGGAATTCAGAAAGGCCAGTTCGCGCAACCGGTTCTCAAGTGTCTTGAAGCTGTATTCAAGGTTCGAAAACGTGTCGAGCGATGCCAGAAACCGAACTTCGGTACCGGTTTTATTGCCCGCATCGCCCACCACTTCCAGATGGCGCACTGTGTCCCCGCGTTCAAAACGCGCGATATGTTCCTTGCCTGCGCGCCACACGCGCAGTTCCAGCCAATCCGACAGGGCGTTGACAACCGAAACCCCCACACCGTGCAAACCGCCTGACACTTTGTAGGAATTGCTGTCGAATTTGCCACCCGCGTGCAGCTGGGTCATGATGACCTCGGCGGCGGAAACGCCTTCTTCGGTGTGAATATCGGTGGGAATGCCGCGCCCGTTATCCATGACCGACACGGAATTGTCGGCATGGATGGTGACGGTCACAAAATCTGCGTGGCCGGCCAATGCCTCGTCAATGCCGTTATCGACGACCTCATAGACCATGTGATGCAGGCCAGACCCGTCATCGGTGTCACCAATATACATGCCGGGGCGTTTGCGCACGGCATCCAACCCCTTGAGAACCTTGATCGAATCGGCGCCATATTCTTCGCGCTTCACGGCATCAGCAGACATGTAGGAAAATCCTTGTTAGACTGCCACAGTTATAGGCAGTTCAGGCGGGAATGTCACGCCCAAGACACAATATTTAGCGTTCGGGTCCGTCACGGACCAGCGGCCCCGGATGGCGCATCAAGCCTGTTCGTTTTGCAGCACAATCCCTATCAGGGCATAGGTCAGTTGCGCGGCTGTAAAGTCCCACACATCCGCGCCGTCAATAGGGGCCAGTTCAACCACATCAAGGCCCACGCAGCGCCGCCCCTTCAGCGCAGAGCGCACCAGCGCAAGCGACTGGTAATAGCCCAGACCGCCGGGAACAGGCGTGCCGGTGGCGGGCATGATGGCCGCATCCAGCCCGTCCACATCGAAACTGACATAGACATCTTCGGCGAAATCATCGGGCAGGGTCACATCATGGATATTTCCGGTGACAAGGTCTTCGGCATCAATGAAAATGACGTTGTTGCGCGCGCGGCAGTCCACTTCTTCGGCACACAGGGCGCGCACGCCATATTGCGCAAGTGGCAGGCCTTCTTCCTCGGTCAGCAGTTGCATCACGGATGCATGGGAATGGCGAAACCCCTGATAGGCGCGGCGCAGGTCTGCATGTGCGTCGATCTGGATAATGCCGATGGGGCGGTCCAGCGCGCGTTTTACGCCCATGACAGCGGCCCATGTCAGGCTGTGCTCCCCTCCCAGCGTGACGGGGATTTGCCCCGCGCGTGCAATCCCTTCGGTGCGGGTGGCAAGGGCAGATAGTGCCGTGTCCAGCGGGCCAGAACAGTCGATGGGCGGCGTTGTGCAAATGCCTGCTGTGCAGGGTTCAAACCCGCGCCACAGCCGTTCCAGCTGGTCCGATGCAGTGATCAGCGCGGCAGGTCCATCAGCCGTGCCAGACCCGTAGGACACGGTTTTCTCCAGCGGCATTGGCACGACATGAAACCGCGCCTTGGGGCTGCGTTCAGTGACGGACAATTCGGAATTCAGGAAGATCATGACAGGCGGCCTTTGAAGTCGGTGTAATCGAACTGGCGCACCACGCGCAGCGCGTCAGTTGTGCTGTTCCAGATGGCAATGGACGGCAGGCGCACACCGTTGAAAGTGGTGGTTTTCACCATCGAATAATGCGCCTGATCCAGAAACGCCACGCGTGCGCCAATGTCGGGCATTCTATCAAACGCGTAGCGCCCGATCACATCACCCGCCAGACAGCTTGGCCCGCCAAGCCGCACATCCACGTCGCCCCCTTCGCCCAGCAGGGCGGGCCGGTAGGGGGCCTCGATCACGTCAGGCATGTGGCAGGTGGCCGAAATATCCACAATGGCGTTCGGGCCGTCATTTTCGACAATGTCCAGCACTTCGCCCACCAGAATGCCGCAATCCAGCGCCACCGCTTCGCCCGGTTCAAGATAGCAGTGCAAACCCGTGTCGGCGGTCACGCGTTGCAGGAATGCAATCAGCCCTTCGCGGTCATAATCGGCGCGGGTAATGTGGTGGCCGCCGCCGAAATTGATCCATTTCAGATGCGGGGCAAGCGCGCGGATGCGCGGCGCGATATGGTCCCAGATGGCCAGCAGCGGGTCCAGATCCTGTTCACACAAGGTGTGCATATGCAACCCGTCCACGCCGTCTAGCGCGCTTGCGTCGATTTGGTCCAGCGGTGTGCCAAGGCGCGATCCGGTGGCGGCGGGGTCATATTTCGCATCATCGCCCAGCGGCAAGCCGGGGTTGAAGCGCAGGCCGACATGCACATCTTTGCCTGCGTCCTTGATCATCGGCAAAAAGCGGTCTTTTGCGGCAGGGGTGTTGAAGATGATATGGTCCGACAGCGCAATGATTTCACCCATTTCATCGGGTCTGTAGCCGGCCGAATAGGTTTCCACGATCCCGCCGTAATGTTCGCGCCCAAGGCGCGCTTCCCACAGGCCGGACGCGCAAACGCCCGACAGGTAGCGGCTGACCAGCGGGGCCAGCGACCACATGGAAAATGCCTTCAGCGCGCATAAAACCGTTGCGCCGGAGCGTGCCTGAATATCGGCCAGAACCTGAAGGTTCTGCTCCAGCCGCGCCTCGTCCACCACGAAACAGGGGGACGGAACGCGTGTCAGGTCAAACCCCCGAAACGCGCCCGGATCGCCCGCATGGGTCTGCATCGCCATCAGAAATCAACCGGCCCTGACAATTCGACAACCTGCCATGGCAAGCCGTGCTGGTTCAGCATTTCCATGAACGGATCGGGGTCCAGCTGTTCGGTGTTGAACACGCCCGCGCCCGACCATGTGCCATTCAGCATCAATGCCGCGCCAATCATGGCGGGAACGCCGGTTGTGTAGCTGACCGCTTGCGACCCCACTTCGCGGAAGCATTCTTCATGATCGCAGATATTGTAAATGTAGAACGTCTTTTCGCCCGACCCGTCCTTGGCAGGGCCAGTGATGATGTCGCCGATATTGGTCTTGCCCTTGGTGCGTTCGCCCAAGTCCCCGGGGTTTGGCAGCACGGCTTTCAGGAATTGCAGCGGGATGACTTGCTGACCGTTATATTCCACAGGGTCAATGCCCGTCATGCCCACATTCTGCAATACGGTGACATGGTTGATATAGGCATCGCCAAAGGTCATCCAGAAGCGCGCACGCTCGATTTCGGGGAAATGGGTCACAAGGGATTCCAGGTCCTCGTGATACATCAGATACATGTTCTTTTCGCCGACCGCTTCAAAATCGAACGGCACTTTGGTGGACATGGGCGGGCTGGTGACCCAGCCGCCATTTTCCCAATGCTTCACTTCGGCGGTGACTTCGCGGATGTTGATTTCGGGGTTGAAATTGGTGGCAAACGGATGGCCGTGATCGCCGCCATTGCAATCCAGAATGTCGATCTGGCGAATGCCCGACAGGTGGTGCTTACGCACATATGTGGCGAAAATGCTGGTCACACCGGGGTCAAACCCCACACCCAGCGTGGCCATAAGTCCGGCCTGTTTAAACTGGTCATGCAGTTTCCACTGGTGCGAATATTCAAACTTCGCTTCTTCCGGCGGTTCATAATTGGCGGTGTCCAGATAATACACGTCGGTTTTAAGGCAGGCTTCCATCAGGGCCAGATCCTGATAGGGCAGGGCCAGATTGACCAGAAGCGCGGGTTTCACGGTTTCAATCAGGGCAACTGTCTGGGCCAAATCATCGGCATCGACCTGATAGGTCTCAATCACCTGCCCTGTGCGCGCCTTGATGGATGCGGCAATCGCGTCGCATTTGGACAGCGTGCGACTGGCCACGGCAATACGGCCCGGAAACAGGTCGCGGTTCATTGCCATTTTATGCAGGGTAACAGATGCGACGCCACCAGCGCCGATGACCAGAACGTCCTTGTTGTCAGCCATGGGTATGCTCCTCATGTTCGTAATAGGTGTAGCCGTTGATGGCATGGCGATAGGTTTCCATCAGCATGCGCCGCTGTGACGGGTTCAGCGTGCCATTGCGCACCCCCCGTTCAACGATGCGCTTGAACGCATCAAGGCATTGTTTGGGTTCATATTCGACATAGGCCATCACTTCGGCCACTGTGTCGCCTTCGACTTCGTGCTGCAATTCCAGCACGCCATCTTCATTGAAATCCACTGTCACGACATTGGTATCGCCAAACAGGTTATGCAGATCACCCAGCGTTTCCTGATAGGCGCCGACAAGGAAAATGCCGATGAAATAGCGTTCATTAGGGCGCAGTTCATGGACGGGCAGCGCGTTGCCAATGCCGTCGCCCAGAACAAACTGGTCAATCTTGCCGTCACTGTCGCAGGTGATGTCTGACAATACCGCGCGGCGGGTCGGCACCTCGTTCAGGCGCTGCAAGGGCGCAATGGGCACCAACTGGTCAATCGCCCAGACATCTGGCAGGGACTGGAACAGGCTGAAATTCGCGCGGTAAATATCGCGATGCGCGGACAGTTCTTCAAGCACTTCCTGCGGCACATCGGGTGTTTGTGCGACCAGATCCTTGATGCGGCCCACGACATACAGGAAAATCTGTTCGGCGCGCGCGACTTCTTCAATACCAATGACGCCGCGGCGGAACAGGGCGCGCAATTCTTCGCGGTAATATTCGGCATCGTTCAGGCATTCCTGCATGCGACGCGGTGACAGATAGCCCACAATCGCCGCCATATCCGACAGCATGTGATGATCGTCTTCTTCCGGTGTGATCGGCGCAGAGCGGTCGAAATAGCTGGCTTCCAGAATGTCGGACAGCAGCATTGACGAATAGGCCACAATCGCACGGCCGGATTCGGTGACCAGTGTGGGATGCGGCACGCCGGCTTCATCCATCTGGTATTTCACGGTTTCAACGATATTGGCGCAGTATTCTTCCAGCGTGTAATTGACCGAATTGTCAGACGCGCGCGCCTCGCCGGTGTAGTCAATGCCAAGCCCGCCGCCCAGATCCAGATAGGTCAGCGGCACGCCAAGGCGGCGCAATTCTGTATAGAACCGGCACGCTTCATCAACGGCCTGTCGAATATCCAGCATCTGTGGCACTTGTGACCCCAGATGCGAATGTTGCAACACCAGACAATCCAGCATGTCCTCGTTGCGCAATTTGTCGATCAGGTCCACCACTTCCTTGGTGGTCAGCCCGAAGGTGGACCGGTCGCCGGAACTGTCGGCCCAGTTGCCGCTGACGCGCCGTGTCAGTTTGATGCGCACGCCCAATGCAGGCTTTTCACCCAGACGCTTGGCTTCTGCGATGACAGTGTCCGCCTCGGCCGGGCTTTCGATGACCAGAACGCAGTTGATGCCCGCCTTGCGCGCCAGAATGCCAAGGCGGATGAATTCGGCGTCCTTGATGCCATTGCAGATCAGCAGCGCATCTTTCGGCAAATCCCGCGACAGGGCCAGAATCAATTCGGGCTTGGACCCCGCTTCCAGCCCGAATGTATAGGGCCGCCCGTAATCCACGATACGGTCAATCACTTCGGCCTGCTGGTTCACCTTGATGGGAAAAACGCCCCGATAGGGGGCCTGATACCCATTGGCGGCAATGGCCTGCGCGAATGCATCGTTCAGGGATTCAAGCTGCCTGCGCAAAAAGGCCCCCACACGCACCAGAACGGGTGTCTGCACGCCGCGCGCATCAAGGTTGTTCAGCAGTTCCCGCAGGCTGATTGCTGGCGCATCAGGGCGCGCAGGGTTGACGATGCCCAGATCCCCATTCTCCAGAGGGGCAAACATCCCCGCCCCCCAACGGTGAATCCCGTAGGTCTGAAACACTTGATCCGGCATGAATTGTCCCACCCTTCTTGTGCAGTGACATAAGCAGCCCGCATAGGAAATCCATGTAACAAACGCAAGAAATTCCGTTGGGTTCCGGTGGATTAATGGGGGCGTCAGCTGCGGGTCAGGGTGTGCAGCGCCGCATCCAGTGTGCCCGCATCCTCAAACTGCAACCGCACCGGCAAGGTCAGAACCTTGCGCCGGAAGCTATGGGGCAGGCGCACCGCATCTTTTTCGGTGGTGACCAGTTGCGCCCCCAAGGCGGTTGCTTCCAGTTCAAGCCGTTTCATCAACCCTTCGGACAGGGGTTGGTGGTCGCTCAGCGCTTCGGCGCGCAGGATTTCCGCGCCTTCGTGACGCAGTGTCGCAAAGAATTTTTCCGGATGCCCGATACCTGCGAAGGCCAGAACCCGCAGTCCCTGCCATGTCATGCCCATTTGCAGCGGGTCCAGCCGCGCGGTCATATGCGGGCATGTGATCTGCGCGCCCCAACGGGTGGCGAACTGGCGCTGCGCGGCGCTGCCCCCGATGGATATGACCAGATCTGCACGCGCCAGCCCTGCCGCCACGGGTTCGCGCAAGGGGCCTGCCGGAATAACGCGCCCGTTGCCGAAACCTGTGGCCGCATCAACCACGACAATCGCCATATCCTTGGACAGGGAGGGGTTTTGAAACCCGTCATCCATAACCAGCACCTGCGCGCCCGCATCCACTGCGGCGCGCGCACCTGCCGCACGGTCGCGCGCAACCCAGACAGGGGTAAAGGCCGCCAGCAGCAGCGGTTCATCGCCCACATCGGCGGCGCTGTGCTGACCTTCGCGGACCTGAACAGGCCCTTCCAGACGGCCCCCGTAGCCGCGCGAAATGACATGTGGCGTGCGCCCGAGCGCTTGCAGCTTCTGGACAATGGCAATCACCGTCGGCGTTTTGCCGGTGCCGCCGATATTCAGATTGCCGACACAGATTACCGGCACCGGCGCTTGCCATTGCGGCGCGCGCGTCACACGGCGCGCCGTCCCCGCCGCGTAAACCGCCCCAAGGGGCGCCAGCAGGCGCGCAAGTAGGGCGGGCTTGTCCGGGGGCGTATGCCAGAATGCGGGCGGGCGCATCAGGCCGCCCCTGCCAAGTCGAGTGTTTCCAGAAGGGTGGCGATGATCATATCGGCGGTTTCTGCCCCTTCCGACACAACCTGCCACCCCTGATGGGCCATTTGTGCGGCCTGATCGGGGCGCAGGGCGGCGCATATGGCCTGCCCCAAAGCCTCGGCGCGCTGAATGCGGCTGGTGGCCCTGGCGCTGGTCAGGCGCTGGAACGCATCAGTAAATTGTCCGGTTTCGCGCCCGTGCACAATAGCGCAACCCAAACCCGCCGCTTCCATGGGCGTGACCGTTGCGCCGGTCTTGTCAAGGCTGCCGCCGATATAGCAAGCGACAGCCAGCCGATACCAAAGCCCGCGTTCGCCTTCGGTATCAACAATATAGACTTGGGTGTCGGGTGTGATCTGGTCATCGACCGACCGCAACGCCGTGTTGAATTTCGGGGTAAGTTCCGCCTTCAGCGCTGTGCCGCGCATCGGGTCCAGCGGGTGCAGGATCAGTGCAACACGGTGGGAATCGCGCAGGGCCGCGCGATGGGCCGCAACAATCGTCGCTTCTTCGATTTCGGGCACCCCAATGGCCAGCCAGACAGTTCGCTGACGAAAGCTTTGGGCCAGCGCATCACGTTCCGCCTCATTGCAGCCAAGGGCCATGGGGGCGTCATTCAGCGGGCCGGACAGAAGCATTTTGTCGGCTTCAACGCCCGCTTTTGCCCAGCTCGTGCGTTGTGCGGGCGTGGACAGAAAGACACGGTGAACACGCCCCATCAGATTTGTGGACAAGCCCGGGATATGCCCCCAGACGCCCGGAAAACGGGGGCTGTCCATATCGGCAATCAAGACCTTGGCCCCGGCGGCGGCCGCAATGCTGATTATTGCGACAGGCAGTCGTTGCACAGCGACCAGAACGGCGACAGGGGCCAGCCGGGACATGATTTCCGTTATAATATCCACGCGATCCGCCGCGATCGCCAGCGCCGCCCGCCCGGGTATTTCCGCCGGTGGCTGCAACCCCGCGACATAGCTTAGCAACACCGACACATGTTTGCCCTGCTGCGCCTGCTGGTGCATCATCGCTTCTGACAATGCATCAAGTTGTCCGACCGCATGCTGATTGTCAGCATGCAGCCAGATAACAGGGCCGTCCAGATGTGGCACGGGTGAAGCGCCGGGGGACTTGCCCGCGCGGTGGTGCCACAGAAGATATAGCCGTTCGGACGCAGAATGCTGCATGGGTGTGCCGTCTGTCAGCCTTCCAGTGTGCGTGTCGGGCTGGTTTCGTCGCTTTCTTCGATCAGGCGGTGCAGATGGGCGATGAAGTAACGTGTTTCAGCGCTGTCAACGGTGCGCTGGGCTGCGTTCTTCCATGCCGCATGTGCGGAAGCATAATCCGGAAACAGGCCGACAATATCAATCGCGTCGGTGTCAACGAATTCCGTGCCGCGCGGGTCTGTCAATTCGCCGCCGAAAACCAGATGTAGGCGTTTTTTCATAGCATTTCCTTTCAATGTGGGACGTTGCCCACCATTCTTGTGGATTTCGCATACAGGGGCAGGCGCTATTCACCATGCGGGCTTTAAAAAAGCAATAATTTGTGCGTGTCTTTTGCTGTTTGCGCAAGTGGGACGCGTTTTGCGCATGGGTTATATGCGCAATCGCGCCATTAGCCTGCGCGTTGGGGCTTGCGCAGATTGATCAACGCGTCGTGCATGACTGCGCCTGCTGCAATTATTCCGTCCGAACGCGGGGAACTGGTGTTGAACAACAGGTTATGCCCCGCCCCGTCGCTGACCTTGCCGCCAGCTTCTGCGATCAGCAACGCGCCTGCGACAATATCCCAATGCCATGTCGGGCGCAGGGACAGCATTGCATCGAATTGCCCTTCGGCGACCAGTGCCATGCGCCATGCCAGTGATGAACGAAAATGCGGTGCGATCAGGGGCACGCCCCCTTGCCACAGTTCGGGCGTGAATTGTGACTTGGGGGCCAGCACGCGCGCGCCTGTCACCGCACGCCGGTCTGCGGCACTGATGGCGCGCCCGTTCAGGAATGCCCCCTGTCCGCGCGCGGCATAATAGGTCAGATCCGGCACCGGCAGATGCACGACTGCGGCGGTGGGCAGGCCATGCTCGACCACGGCAAGGGCATGTGCAAAACCCTGCTGCCCCTGTGCAAAGGCGCGTGTGCCATCGATCGGGTCGATGATGAAAACACGGTCATGCGCCAGCCTGTCGGGCGTGTCGCGGGTTTCTTCGGACAGCCACCCGTAATCGGGGCGCGCCGCCCGCAGGACGTTGTGCAGCATCCGGTCTATTTCAAGATCGGCATCTGTCACCGGCCCTTGCCCGTCGGGCTTTTGCCAGACTGTTGGTCCCGCCTTCAGGTGTCGCAATGCGATCTGTCCGGCATCCTGCGCGGCGCGTATCAGCAGGTTCAGATCATCATTCGCCAGCAAGCATCATCCCTTCCACCAGAAGCGAGGGCACGACGCTGGACAGGTGGTCCTGTGCGTCATTGGCCGGAATGATCCGGCGCAGCATGTCGCGCAGATTGCCTGCAATGGTGCATTCATTCACCGGATAGGCGATTTTGCCGTTTTCCACCCAGAACCCGCTGGCCCCGCGCGAATAATCACCCGTGTTGGGGTTGATGGTGGACCCGATCAGCGATGTGACAAGAAGCCCCGTTCCCATGTCAGCGATCAATTCGGCATGTGTCTTGGTGCCTTGGGTCAGAATCACATTCGATGTTGACGGGCTGGGGGGCGCGGATGTGCCGCGCACAGCGTTTGCCGTGCTGTCCAGCCCCAGTTTGCGCGCGCTTGCCAGATCCAGAACCCATGATTGCAGCACACCATCTTGCACAAGCGCCTTTTTGCGGCTGGCCAACCCTTCGGCGTCGAACGGGCGGCTGCCCGAGCGGCGAATGCGCAGCGGGTCTTCGTGCAGGGAAATGCCATCGGGCAGAACGGGTGTGTCCATCGCATCGCGCAGCCAGCTTGATCCGCGTGAAATGGCGCTGCCATTGATGGCACCCAGCAAATGGCCGATCAGGCTGGATGCAATGCGTTCATCATACAGCACCGGATATGTGCCGGTTTTGGGCCTGCGCGCGCCTGCCCGCGCAATCGTGCGTTCTGCGGCAAGGTTGCCCACATATTCGGCGCTGGGCAGGTCCGCCTGGAAAATGCGCCCCTCGCCGCACCAATCGCGTTCCATGCCGGTGCCTTCGCCGCTGATGGCCACGCAGGACATGTGGCGCGAACTGCGCGCATAGCCCCCTTCAAACCCGTTACTGGCCGCCATCCACACGGCCTGCTGGCCATACGCGGCTGATGCAGATTGCACCTGTGTCACGCCGTTGACGGCCAGTGCCGCCGCTTCGGCGCGGCGCGCGTCCTCTTCCAGTGCTGCGGGTTCAGGCTCCGCGCTGGGATCGAACAATTCCAGCCCGTCGGCGCTGCGCAAATCTGCCAGCTGGTCAGGGTCGGCCAGTCCGGCATAGGGGTCTTCGGGGGCTTCGCGCGCCATGGCAACGGCGCGGCTGGCCATGGCCTGCAAGGTCTCAGGCCGCGTATCCGACGATGAAATGCACGCCTGACGCTGCCCGATGAACACGCGCAATCCGATATCCAGCCCTTCGGCGCGTTCCGCCTGTTCCAGCCCGCCCTTGCGCACGTCGATGGACACCGAGCGCCCCTCGATGGCGATGGCGTCGGCGGCATCCGCGCCCGCCGCCCGCGCGGCGGCAAGAAGGGCCTGTGTCACAGGCGACAGGGCATCGGTCAGGGGGGTGCTGGACATATCTGGCCTTTGGTCGGTTGATGAAACTTCGTTCAGATGTAAGCCGAACCTGCCGCGAATGAAATGCCCGCGCGCGTTTTTATGTGCCAAACTGTCCGCACAACCGGCACGCGCCGCATCTTGGCACTTTTCGCACAGGCGGGGCTGTGGCACTAAGGGTGCCAGTTGCGAAAGGATAGATGATGCCGCTTCCGATGATCCATATACTGAACGGCCCGAACCTGAACCTGCTGGGGCGCAGGCAACCCGAAATCTACGGCCATGAAACCCTTGACGATGTGGCGCGTGATTGTGCGGCGCTGGCGCGGGAAATGGGCGTCGAGGCGGCGCTGTTCCAGTCCAACCACGAAGGCGAAATCGTGGATATGATCCATACCGCCCGCGATGCGGCGCGCGCCATCATCATCAACCCGGGGGCCTATTCGCATACATCCGTGGCCATACTGGACGCGCTGAACACCTTTGACGGGCCAGTGATGGAAGTTCATATTTCCAACATCCACAAGCGCGAGACCTTCCGTCATCATTCCTATGTCAGTGCGCGCGCTGACGGGGTTATCGCAGGCTGCGGGACGCTTGGCTATCAACTGGCGCTGCGTCGCGTGGTGGCGCTGTTGGCGACCTGATCTGCGTCTGATGCAGCCCCTATGCGCCATAGGACTTAAGAGGGGGCACACTTTCCGGTCGAAATGCGCTATAAGTGCGGATGGGACGAAATGACGGGTAAGCAATGAGAGCCAGAATGATCACCATCGGGGCAGCCGCAGGCAAAGATACCGACATGATCATGATCATCGACGATCATCCGCTGTTTTGCGAAGCCCTGCAAATGACATTGACAGAAACGCTGGCCGTTACCCGCATCCATGCCACCAGTTCGCTGGGTCAGGCGCTGGAAGACCTGCGCAGCGGGATGGAACCGGATGCCATTTTGCTGGACCTGAACTTGCCTGATGTGGCGGGTCTGGACGGGTTGATGCGGCTGCGCAACGCCGTTCCCGGTGTGCCGGTGGTGGTGGTGTCCTCTATGGCCGATGACCGGATTGTGACAGCCGTGCTGCAAGCCGGTGCTGCGGGTTTCGTGCCCAAGCACAGCCCCCGTGAAGGGTTTGTCGCGGCCATTCGTCAGGTCATGCAGGGCGGGACGTATACCCCTGAAAGTTACGCCCCCCCAACCGGCACGGATGGCAGTGGCGAACAGGCCGTGGTCGACAAGCTGGCCACCCTGACGCCGCAGCAGGGCAGGATTCTGGCGCTGGTCTGCGAAGGGTATCTGAACAAGCAAATTGCGTTCGAATTGTCGATCAGTGAAACCACGGTCAAGGCCCATGTCACGGCGATATTGCGCAAAATGGGCGCGCAAAGCCGGACACAGGCCGTACGTATTGCCAATTCAGCGTCTTTTGCGTCGATTTTGCGGGATGGTGGCATGTCCTGACGCGCCGTTCCGGCCTTGTCCGGGCGGCGCTTTGCGTTAGGCTGGCCTGACGCGGCCCGCAACGGGCGGCGGCGCGCGTGGACCTTGGGGGAAGGGGGGCAGCCAATGCACAGCAATGCTGCAATATTCAGACATGCGCAGTCAGGGGCCAAGGATACAGCGCAGGCCATGTCCGACATACTGGCAGCCCTGACCCCCGCTGATCTGGCGCTGGTGATTTTGTTTGTGGGTGACGGGCATGATCTGCGCAGTGTCGAGGGTGCGCTGATGGGGTTGCCGTCCAGACTGCCGGTCATTGGCTGCACGACTGCGGGCGAAATTGGCAATGGCGGGTATCTGGACGGGCATATTGTAGCGATCGGCCTGCCGCGCGATCTGTTTCGTGTGGCCGTGGGCCATATCGAGGGGTTGCGCAGCTTCAGGCCGGAACAAGCGCGAGATCTGGCGTTTGAGTTGCGCGCCGAGTTGACATTCTCAACCGCTGACTGGTCCAATGAAGTGGCATTCCTGCTGACCGACGGGCTGTCGATGATGGAGGATCATCTGGTCTGGGCCTTGTCTGAAGCGCTTAGCCAGTCGCCGCTTGTCGGCGGGTCGGCAGGCGACGGTTTGCGGTTTGGCCAGACCCATGTGCTGCATCAGGGCCGGTTCATGACGGATGCTGCGGTGCTGGCAGTGCTGCGCACACCCTGCACGGTGACGGCGTTTCGTTTCGACCATCTGGAACCCACCGAACTGCGCATGGTGGTGACCGATGCCGACCCCGAACAAAGACTGGTGCGCCAGATCAACGGTATGCCCGCAGGGCCGGAATATGCGCGGCTTCTGGGCAAGGACCCGCAACAGCTGTCGCCGTTCATATTCGCGGCCAATCCGGTGGTGTCCAAGATCGGCAAGGATCATCATGTGCTGGCCATCCAGCGCGTGGAACCCGATGGCACGCTGCGCTTCTTTTCGGCGGTGGAACCGGGGCTGGTGCTGCGCCTTGCCACAAGCGTCGATCTGGTCGCGCATCTGGACAGCCAGCTTGCGGGGCTGGCAGGCGATGGGCCGCTGCCCGCAATTCTGGCCTGTGACTGCATCCTGCGCAGACTAGAGGCAGAAAACACCCAGAACCGCGCGCGCATCAGCACTGTTCTGGACCGCTATCAGGTGGCAGGGTTCAACACCTATGGCGAGCAGTTCAATCTGATGCATGTCAACCAGACCTTCACGGGGCTTGCCTTCTACCCGCCGCAGCCTGAACCCGATACAGTGTTTGCCGTGACCAGTGGGGGGGATGATGCATAAGGATTTCTTGCCGCCCGCTCTGACACCGGACGAGGAAAACCTGCGCCTGCGCGCCATCGTCGCCGCCCTTATGGACCGGTCCGAACGCGGGCAATCGCCCAGCCGGCCCGTGGGCCAGTTGCAGCATGTCGTGGCGCTGGAGCAGCAGGTGCGCAGCCGCACCCGCGATCTGGCCGAAACGCTGGACAAGCTGCGCATCGCCAATTCGCGCCTGTCACAGGCGGAACGCATGGCCGTGCGCGCGCGCAATATCCTGACCGACGCGCTGGAAGCCATGCGCGAAGGGTTTGCATTATTCGACGCGCAGGACATGCTGGTCATGTGGAATTCGCGGTTTTGTGCAGGTCTGCCCGATTTGCGCAGGCGCATTGGCGCGGGGCTTGGTTTTCGCGATTATGTGCGGCTGGTGTCCGAAAGCCCCTATCTGCATTTGCCCGATGGCCAGACGCGCGCCGCCTGGGTGGCCCAGCGGCTGGAAAGCCACCGGCGCAAGAACGTGAATTTCATAGTGCCGCTGCGCGATGACCAATGGCTACAGGTCAGTGAACAGCGCATGCCGTCCGGTGGCACTGCCGTGACCCAGACCGATGTGACGGCCATGGTGCGCAATGAACGCGAAGAACGCGCCAAACTGCTGGACGAACAGGCGCAGATGGTGCGCGCGACCCTGGACCATATTGATCAGGGCGTGGCCATGTTCGACGCCAAGGCACGACTTGCGGGCTGGAACCGGCGCTTGCGTGACATGTTCCTGCCGCCGGTGGAATTGCTGGCCATCGGGACGCCCTTTGCCAGTATTCTGGATGATCTGGCGCGCCGCCGCCAACTGGGGCAGGGACGCGTGCCGCAAATGCTGATGCAATGGGTGCAGGGACCGCCGCACCGCCCGCCCTTGTCACTGGAAATCACCCAAGATGACGGAACCATCCTGCATCTGTCGGCGCAAGCGATGCCCGACCGTGGTTTCGTGATGTCGCTGACCGACATGACCAAGGAACGCGGGGCCATCGCCGAATTGCACAGGTTGAATGAAACGCTGGAAGCGCGGGTGCGCGAACGCACATTGGAACTTGAATCCGCGCGCGATCTGGCAGAACGCGCCAATACATCGAAATCGCGTTTCGTGGCCTCTGCCAGCCATGATCTGTTGCAACCGCTGAACGCGGCCAAACTGTTTCTTGGATCCCTGTCCACGACCCCGCTGGACGCGGGGCAGGTGCGCCTGACAGAACGTATTCGCAGTGCCTTTGGCAGTGTCGAGCAGATATTGGGCGCACTTCTGGATATTTCCAAATTTGATATTGGTGCAGCCCGCGCCAAGCCAGAACCCATTGCCCTTGGCCAGTTGCTGGACAGACTGCGAGAGGAATTCACCCCGATTGCGCAGGCAAAAGGGCTGCGGCTGGTGGTCATGCCCAGCCGCGCGGTTGTCCACAGCGATGCGGTCTATCTGAAACGCATCTTGCAAAACCTTTTGTCCAACGCCATCCGCTACACATCAACGGGCAGGGTTGTGGTTGGGGCGCGCAATCAAGGTGCAACATTGCGGTTGCAGGTTTGGGACACAGGCCCGGGAATCCCCCCCGACAAACAATCCGAGATCTTTCAGGAATTCACCCGCCTTGCGCCAAGCGCTTGCACGGGTATGGGGTTGGGCCTTGCGATTGTGGAACAAGCCAGTGCGCTGTTGGGCCATCCGCTGGAATTGCGTTCAACCATGGGCAAGGGCACGGTATTTTCGCTGACCGTGCCACGGTCCGACATGGCCGTGCCCACACTGGCCGACGCGGCCACCGGGCCGGATGCGGCGCGCAGCCCGCTGGATGATCTGCTGGTGCTTGTGGTTGAGAATGACGCAGGCGTGCGTGCCGCGATGATGGAAGTTCTGGAACATTGGGGCGCAAGCCCGCTGGAGGCCGCAAACCTTGCCCAAGCCGATCAGCAGGTGGCCGAACTTGGTGTTTCCCCTGATATTATTCTGGCAGATTTCTTACTGGACAACGGCGAGGACGGGATCGACGTTGTGGCACAGTTGCGCAGCCGGTATGGCACAATTCCTGCAATCCTGATCACCGCCAACCACAGCAACGATCTTGCGCAGCGCGCACAGGCAGCGGGTATGATGGTGATGACCAAACCTGTTGCCCTGCGACGGCTGAAGCGTGTTCTGCAAAAGGCCATGCAGTCGCGTGCATTGCCGGATTCGGACACAGATACCGCACCACAAACCGGCGATTACAGTTATTGGTTGCATATGTCGCCGCGCTGACACTGCTGGTGTTTGGTCCTGTCAGTTCGGGGTTGCTGGCCTATTGTTGCCCTTCGCGCGGGGACCAAGCCCGCGCTATCGGTGGGCCGGGGGCTGCCGATCCGACATTGTAAGAATGCACTTTATGCCGGCGGCATACCCTCAAGATCATAGTCCTGGCCTGCCATCAGCCAAATCGGCAGGCCGCGGGACGGCCAGACCAATGGCATGGGCCACCTGCGGCCTTTGCTCCGCGCCTTGGGGCATTCGCAATGTTTGCAAAAGGCCAAAACCCACAGGCAAAAAGAACACGGCATGAAAAGCTGGTCACTTCATACCCAAAGGACTTGCCGCGCGTATCAGCCTGCCTTTTGCGGCTTTCCCGCGATATAGGTTTGCACAACCGCGCGGTCATCGCCCATCACTTGCAGGGCAAACAATTCATCCGTCAGCCCCTGCGCGCGGTCCATGCGCTGGGCCATGGCAGGGGTGGCATTGGCGTTCAGGACAACGAAATCGGCGTCCGTGCCCGCGTCCAGCGTGCCGATGCAATGCTCCAGCCCAAGGGCCACCGCATTGCCGCGCGTGATCCAGTGAAAGGCGCGAAACGGGTGCAGGCGCTGGCGTTGCAGTTGCAGCACCTTGTAGCCTTCGGCCAGGGTTTGCAGCATGGAATAGCTTGTGCCACCGCCGATATCGGTGGCAATGGCATTCACCAGCCCCGCCGCGCGCAATTTTGCGTCGTCAAACAAACCACTGCCCAGAAACAGGTTTGACGTCGGGCAAAACACTGGTTTTGCACCTGCTTCTGCCAAGGCACCTATTTCACGGTCAGACAAGTGAATCGCATGCCCCAGCAGGGATTTTGACCCCAGCAACCCGTAACGGGCGTAAATGTCCGTATAGTCCACCGCATCGGGGTAAAGCTGGCATGACAGCGCGATTTCGGCGTGGTTTTCGCTAAGATGGGTCTGGATATAGCAATCGGGGTGCTCAACCGCCAAGGCCTGCGCCGCAGCCATCTGGTCGGGCGTGGATGTGATGGCAAAACGCGGGGTAATGGCATAGGACAGCCGCCCCCTGCCGTGCCAGCGCGCAATCAGGGCCTTGGTGTCATCATAGCCCGATTGGGCCGTGTCGCGTAAGGACCCGGGCGCGTTGCGGTCCATCATCACCTTGCCAGTAATCAGCCGCATGTCTCGGCTCAACGCCTCGGCGAACAGCGCATCAGCAGACGCCGCGTGCACGGACGCATAGGCCACAGCCGTTGTTGTGCCGTGATCTGCCAGCCGGTCCAGAAAGGCGCTGGCCATGCGTGCGCACAGCGCAGGGTCATTGTAGCGGGTTTCTTCGGGAAAGGTGTAGTCATTCAGCCAGTCCAGCAGTTCCGCAGCCCAACAGCCGATCACTTGTGTTTGCGGAAAATGCAGATGCGTGTCGATGAAACCGGGCATGACCAGATGCGGGCGGTGGTCGATCACTGTCGCATCGGGGGTGTTGATCTGGCTGAATTCGCCCATGGCGCGGATCATGCCCCCCTCGATCAGCAAGGCGCCATCGTCGATATAGCGAAAACTGGCCGTGTCATCGGGGCTGTGGGGTTCGCGCAGGAAACTTAGCAACCGCGCGCGGATCAGGGTTAGAGTCATGGGATGGCTTTCACGAAGATACGGCACAGGCACCGGCCTGCGCCGGGGTTGCGCGCCCCAATGCCGAAATGACTTCCTGCGCCGTCATCAGCGCAATAACTTCGGGGCGCTTGTCGCCAAGGCCCGCCGCACCAATGGGGCAGATCAGCGCCGCCGTGTCGGTGCCTGCGCCGTGGTCACGCGCGAAACGGTCAAATCGCGCGCGTTTGGTGGCAGACCCGATCAGCCCGACATAGGCGGCATCCTTGCGGCGCAGCGCGGCCAGCGTCAGCAGGAAATCCAAGCCGTGGTCATGGGTCGCGACAATGAATGCGCTGGCGGGCGGGGCTGTGGCAATTTCCGCTTCGGGCAGGGGGGTCAGGCAGGTTTCCACACCGTCGGGGGCCTGCCGCAATTCGGCGGCGCGGGTGTCGATCAGAAGCGTGCGGCAGGGAAGCGTGATCATGATCCGTGCCAAAGCGCGGCCCACATGACCCGCGCCCAGTATCAGCACATGCGGGCGCACGGCCCCTTGCAGGCGCGCAAGATGGGCCGCGCGCGCGCTGTCGCCAAGGCGCACAAGCTCTATCAAAATCCGCCCGCCGCAGCATTGGCCGATTTCCGGCCCAAGGGCGATATCAAGCGTGTCGCGCAATGTGCCCTTGGCCAGCATGTCGCGCGCGCGCGCCAGTGCCTGCCATTCCGCCTGCCCGCCGCCGATCGTGCCCGCCATGCCCTGCGCGGTGATGAACATCTCGGCGCCTGTTTCGCGCGGGCTGGACCCTTGCACGCGGGAAATGCGGGCATGGATCATAGCGGCGGGGCCGCTTAGGATGTCGTGGGCGCCGTTCATGCGCCTGCCCGCAACCGTTCGACCGCAATCAACACGCGTTCGGGCGTGGCGGGCGCATCAAGGCGGGGGCATTCGCGGTAATCCGCGACCGATGCCACGGCCATGCCGATGGCTTCAAACACTGAAATCGGCAGCATGAAGGGCGGCTCGCCCACCGCTTTGGACCGTTTGATTGTGGGTTTCACGTTTTCCGACCAATCGGCCAGCCGGACATTGAAAATGCGTGGCCGGTCCGATGCCAGCGGTATTTTGTATGTGGACGGTGCATGCGTGCGCAAGCGGCCCTTGTCATCCCAAACCAGTTCTTCCGATGTAAGCCACCCCATGCCCTGCACGAATGCCCCCTCGACCTGCCCCAGATCCAGCGCGGGGTTCAGCGAACGGCCCACATCATGCAGCACATCGGCGCGGTCCACGCGGGTTTCGCCGGTTAATGTGTCGATGCTGACCTCCGCGCAGGCCGCGCCATAGGCGAAATAATAGAAGGGCTGGCCCCGCCCCTTGGCGCGGTCCCAGTGAATTTCCGGCGTTTTGTAAAACCCCGCCGCTGAAAGCTGGATGCGCGCCATATAGGCGGCCTTGATCAGATCATCAAAGCGGATTTCCTGCCCGCCCACTGCCACATGACCGGGCCGGAACTGCACGGCTTCGGCGGGCACGCCCCAGTGCGTTGCCGCAAATTCCACCAGCCGCGCCTTGATCTGTTCGCAGGCATTCAGCGCGGCCATGCCGTTCAGGTCCGACCCGCTGCTGGCGGCTGTGGCCGATGTGTTGGGCACTTTCTCGGTCGTGGTTTTGGTGATCTTGATGCGGGAAATATCCACCTGAAATGCTTCGGCCACGACTTGGGCGACCTTGGTGTAAAGCCCCTGTCCCATTTCGGTGCCGCCATGGTTCAGGTGGATCGACCCGTCATTATAGACATGCACCAGCGCGCCCGCCTGATTATACCATGTCGCGGTAAAACTGATGCCGAATTTCACCGGCGTCAGCGCAATGCCTTTGCGGATGATGCCGTCCTTGGCGTTCCAGTCCAGCACCGCGCGCCGCCGTGCCTGATAGTCGGATGATTGCTCCAATTCGTCCACCAGCCGCGTCAGGATGTTGTCCTCGACCGTCTGGTGATAGGGGGTCACATCCGCGCCATCGCGGTAGAAATTCGCGCGGCGTACCTCCAGCGGGTCGCGGCCCAACGCATAGGCTATTTCTTCAATCATGCGTTCGGCTGCAATCACGCCTTGCGGGCCGCCAAAGCCGCGAAAGGCCGTGTTGCTGACCGTGTTGGTCTTGATCGGGCGGGATTTCAGGCGCACATCAGGGTAGTAATAGGCATTATCGGCATGAAACAGCGCGCGGTCCGTCACGGGGCCGGACAGGTCGGACGACCAGCCACAGCGCGCGGCAAACACCCCGTCAACGGCCAGAATGCGGCCCTGATCGTCAAAGCCCACGTCATAATCAATGCGGAAGTCATGCCGCTTGCCGGTGATTTCCATATCCTGATCACGGTCCGGTCGCAGCTTCACGGCACGGCCCAGTTGTTTTGCGGCCAGCGCGGCAATGACGCAAAACAGGTTCATCTGCGTTTCCTTGCCGCCAAAGCCCCCGCCAATGCGCCGCACATTGATCACCACTGCATTTGCAGGGACACCCAGCGCATGGGCGACCATATGCTGTGCCTCGCTCGGGTGCTGGGTGGAGGCAAACAGCGACACCTCGTCATCTTCGCCGGGGATGGCCAGCGCGATCTGCCCTTCCAGATACATATGATCCTGACCGCCCACGCGCATGCGGCCCTTGATGCGGTGCGGGCTGGCATTCAGTGCAGGGCCAGCCAGCCCGCGTTCCAGTGTCAGGGGGGCTGTCACATCGGGATAGGCGGCGTGCTCGGCTGTATCAATATCGCAGGCATGGGGCAGGGGGGCATATTCAAACTTTGCCAACCGGCACGCGCGCCGCGCAAGATCACGGGTTGTGGCCACCACGGCAAATGCGGGCTGGCCATGGAACTGGACCAGACCGGCGGTGAAAACCGGTTCGTCGTTCAGCCCGTTGGGCGAAATGTCGTTGCGCCCCGGTATGTCATCTGCGGTCAGCACGGCCACGACACCGGGCGCTGTGCGCACTGCGTCCAGATCAAGGGACGCGATGGTGCCATGCGCAATGCCTGCCGTGCCGATATAGGCATGCAGGCAATCTGCGGGTTCGGTGATGTCATCGGTGTATTCCGCGCGACCAGTGACATGCTTGATGGCGCTGTCATGGTTCTGGTCTTGATGGGTCGCGCCGTCTGTGCGGGGGGTGTCCTTCATACTGCATCCTCCAGCGTGGCGGGGGTGCCGTTTGCGTCCAGCCAGAAACGGGTGAACAGGTTTTGCGCGGCCCGCATGCGGTATTCCGCGCTGGCGCGCATGTCCGACAGGGGCGTGAAATCCTGCGGCAGGGCATCGGCGGCGCGTTGAAAGCTGTCCATCGCGAAAGGCTGGCCCGTTAGGGCTGCTTCGGCATGGGCCGCGCGTTTGGGCGTTGCGGCCATCCCGCCGAAGGCCATGCGCGCGCCAGTAATGGTGCCATTTTCAACCGTCAGCGCAAACCCTGCCGCCACGGCGGAAATATCTTCATCCCTGCGCTTGGAAATCTTGTAGGCGGCATGCAGGGTGTTTGGCGCAGGTTTGGGCAGGATGACAGTTTCGATGAATTCACCCGCCCGCAGGTCTTGCTTTCCATAATCCAGAAAGAAATCTTCCAGCGGTATGTCGCGCCGCGCATCACCATGGCGCAGCACCAGCCGCGCCCCCAGCGCGATGAAGGGCGGTGGCGTATCCCCGATGGGCGAGCCATTGGCGATATTGCCCCCCAGCGTGCCCATGGCGCGCACCTGCCAGCCTGCGATCCGGTCCCAATAGCGTGCCATATGCGGGAAATGTGTGCGCAGCGGTATATGCGCCTGCGTGTAACTGACCAGCGCGCCCAGATGCAGGGCATCGTCGGTGTCTTGAATGTCGCGCAATTCATCCAGATGACCGATGAACACGGCCAAGGGCAGATCGCGCAGGAATTTCGTCACCCACAGCCCCACATCCGTTGCACCTGCAATAATGCGCGCGTCAGGGTGTTGTGCCAGAACGCGGGCCAGATCATCGACATTGGCGGGCAGAATGGCGCGGCTGCCATCTTTTGCGACATCCACACGCGCCCCGTCATGCCAGTCGCGCAGGGTTTGCGCGACGGTTGCGCGTTCGTCCATCAGCGGGTCGGATGTGCCATAGCCGCCCATTGCCAGCCCTGCGCGGATGATCGGCGCATAGCCTGTGCAGCGGCACAGATTGCCCTGAAGCGCGCGTTCCAGATCATGCTCGGACGGGTGGGGGGTGCGCATCCACAAGGCATATAGCGCCATCACAAAGCCCGGCGTGCAAAACCCGCATTGGCTGCCGTGATGGTCAACCATCGCCTGTTGCACCGGATGCAGCGCGCCATCATGCCCGCGCAGATGCTCGATTGTCACGACATGGCAGCCGTCACATGACGCCAGTGGACGGATGCAGGCGTTCACCGGCTCATATTCCAGCCTGTCCGCAACCAGCCGCCCCACCAGAACCGTGCAGGCCCCGCAATCGCCTTCGGCGCAGCCTTCCTTGGTGCCGCGCAGGCGCTGCTCAAGGCGCAGATGATCCAGCAACATGTCGCCCGCCCCGACACTGGACAGGGTAACAGGGCGATCATTCAGCAAAAAGCGCATGTCCTGACGGTGGGGCATATCGGACCCTTTGTCCTTTGGGGAATTCACTATGTTTAGATATTCGCCTATTCCCACTTTCAACGAAACAGGGGAAAAGGTTAGACTGTTTCAACATTTTGTTGGCAACTGTGCCGCAAATCAAGGCAACCGGGGGCGCAAATGTCTTATCTGGAAGCGTTGCGCGTGTTCGTGCGGGTCAGTGAACTGGGGTCCATAACGTCTGGCGGGCGCGATTTGCGGCTGACCCCTGCGGTTGCCAGCAAGCGCATCAAGGAACTGGAAGCGCGGCTTGGGGTGCGGCTGTTCAACCGCACGACCCGCAAACTGATGCCCACGGAAATCGGCCGTGATTTCTATGATCATGCGCGCAAGGTCATCACCGCGCTGGAAGATGCAGAAGCCGCGATCGCGGGCATATCAGGCCAGCCGCGCGGGACTATTCGCGTGACAGCGCCCTTGGGAATAGGGCGGGCGTTGATTGCCCCGCTTGCACGGCGTTTTGCCCGTGACTATCCCGAAATCAGTCTGAATTTGCGCCTGTCTGACCGGCGCGTTGATATTGTCGAAGATCAGATAGATATGGCGTTTGTTCTGGGGGTCTTGCCGGATTCAAGCATGAAGCAGCGCAAGATCATGGACGCCCCGCGCATCCTTGCGGCAAGTCCGGTTTATCTGGCAGCGCGCGGCACGCCAGAGGGGCCGGAAGATTTGCGCGGCCATGATTGCCTGTTGCTGCGTTATCCGCGATCACCTGAATATTTCTGGACATTGCAAACACAAGACGGGCCATTGCGGCTGGATTTGCAGGGGCAGCTGGACTGTGATGATGCAGGCGTTCTGGTGGATTGGGCGCTGGACGGGGCAGGTATTGTCAACCGTCCGCGTCATGAACTGGCGGAATATTTGCGTGCGGGGCGGTTGATTGAAGTTCTACCCGATGCCCCGCCAGAACCCGCGATCTTTGTGTGCGTCTATCCGCACCGGCGCCAGCAAGACCCGAAAATTCGCCTGTTTGCCGATTTCATGGTCGCGGAATGCAAAGCGGCCATGCGACAGCGCAAACTGACGCGGGGTTCCGTTCAGGACGGGGCGTGATGCCGTGCCACACCGCCTGTATCTAGCCTGAATAGCCGCCGGTCTGATACCATCGCCAAGCGTCCTCGATCATCTGTTTCAGCGATGATCGCTGTGGAACCCAGCCCAACTCTTCAATCGCGCGGCGGCTGCCAGACACAAGGGCGGCTGCGTCCCCGTCGCGGCGGGGACCAAAGCTGTGCGGAACTTTGTGGCCGGTTCCCGCGCGGCACTGGCGAATGACCTCTGCCACGGAAAACCCGACGCCTGTGCCAAGGTTGAATACCCGCGATCCCTTGCCATCGCGCAGCCATTCCAGCCCCAGAACATGCGCCTGCACCAGATCCATAACATGCACATAATCCCTGATACAGGTGCCGTCATGTGTGGGGTAGTCGTCGCCATTGATGACCAGCGCATCGCGCGCGCCTGCCGCAGCTTCGATCATGACGGGAATCAGGTGGGTTTCGGGTTGGTGCCATTCGCCGATCTGTGCGTCGGGGTCGGCACCTGCGACGTTGAAATACCGGAATATCACCGCATTCAGCCCATGACTGGCGCCAAAATTGCGCAAGATATCCTCGACCGCGCGTTTTGATGCGCCATAGGCGTTCAGGGGCAGTTGTGGCGTCAACTCATCCAGAACCACACCGTCCTGATCGCCATATGTCGCGCAGGTCGATGAAAACACCATGTTGCGGCATCCGGCGGCCAGCATCGCCTCGACCAGATTCAGTGACCCGCCGACATTGTTGCGCCAGTAAAGGCCGGGATCGCGCGATGCCTCGCCCACCTGACTAAGGGCTGCAAAATGCATTACGGCGACAGGTTGGTATTGTGCGAACGCGGCATCCAGTGCGGCGCGGTCCAGAATGTCGGCCTGCACAAAGGGGCCGAATTTAACGGCGCGCGCCCAGCCAGTGGACAGGTTGTCCAACGCGATGGGTGTATATCCTGCCTGCGACAGTAACTTGCAGGCATGCGATCCGATATAACCCGCCCCGCCTGTCACCAGCACATTTGGGGCGTCTGCTGTAGTGCTCATAGAAAATCTCCGAATTAGACGCACACGTCGCCTCAGGTTGTGCTGGAAAATGTGCCTTATTGAAAGGGCGTTCTGCATCAGATGCATGATCGGGCCCATCAGGGGGGCGCAACATGTGATCTGGTGCTTTCCGTCGGGTTCGGAATGCTTATGTTATGTGCGGCAAGATAAAGGTGACACAATGAATACTGACCCGGCCGTTATGGCATTCTTTCAAACGCGCCGTTCCAGACCGGCCAAGCTGCTGGGGCTGCCAGTGCCCGACAATGATACGCTGATGGCCATGCTGACAGCGGCATCGCGCGTGCCCGATCATGGCAAGCTGGAACCGTGGCGTTTTGTCGTGCTGCAACAGGCGGGATGCGCGCGCATTGCGCAGCTGATTGCGCAGTATGGCAACGCGCAAGGGATCGATGAGGACAAGATTACCAAGGCCAGCACCACATTCGCGCAGGCCCACATGATCGTTGCGGTTGTGGCCAGCCCGAAGCCTTCGGACAAGGTGCCGCAGATCGAGCAGACATTGACGGCAGGCGCTGTGTGTCTGGGGCTGGTAAATGCAGCGTTGGCCAGCGGGTTCGGTGCGAACTGGCTGACCGGCTGGGTGGCACATGACCCCGCATTCATCACGCCCGCGCTGGGGCTACAACCGGATGAATGGATTGCTGGGTTCATTCACCTTGGAACGGCGTCATCTGCCCCGCCGGAACGCCCGCGCCCTGATGTGGCGGCCCTGACGCAGTTTATCGACTGATCACCTGCGCGGTTTGCAGATCACGGCCCGCGCGCCGTGATCTGGCCGTTACGATCTGCGCGTGATCTGCTCGATCATGTCATAGGTGATGACACCTGACAGGATTATTCCAGCGATCACCACGAATGCTGTCGTTGCAATGACGGTCACAATCTTGACCTTGCGCATCATCTGGGCATCGGATGGTGCGGATGACGGGGTGCCCGGCACTACCTCGCCTGCTTCGCCTTGGGTTTGCATGCGAAAGGGCAGGACCAGAAACATGGTCATGAACCAGATAACCCCATAAAGTGCGATGGCAGACATGATCGACATCAGATTTGCTCCAGTTCAACCAGACAGCCGTTGAAATCCTTGGGGTGCAGGAACAGGACAGGCATGCCATGCGCGCCTGTCTTCGGCTCTCCCGTGCCCAGAACGCGCGCACCTTCGGCTTTCAGTTTGTCGCGTGCTGCCAGAATATCTTCGACCTCGTAACAGATATGGTGGATACCGCCTGAGGGGTTCTTGTCAAGAAATCCCTGAATCGGGCTGTTGTCACCCAAGGGGTAAAGTAGTTCAATCTTGGTATTGGGCAAGGTGATAAACACGACCGTCACACCGTGATCGGGTTCATCCTGCGGCGCGCCGACATCGGCCCCCAGCGTTGTGCGGTATTGCGCCGCGGCCGCTTCCAGATCCGGCACGGCGATGGCGACATGGTTCAAGCGTCCGATCATGGCATTTCCCCTGCGAAACAATGTTGCGCAAGCTTATGCTGGGGTTTTGCGGATGATGCAATAGGTGGCGCAGGCGGGCGTGACGGGACTTTAACGGCATATTAGGCAAATTGCGGTGAACTGACCCTGTCTACAGCAGATGGAGGATGTGATGAACACCTATGGCACAGCACTGAGCAGGCACCGTGATCCGGGCGTCATGCCGATGCCGCCGCGACACCATGCGCAAGGGGGAACGTTGCTTCTGGTTGAAGACAGCCATGTGGCCAGTGACGCTGTGCGCCTGATGTTTCGCGGCGCGGGCGCGCGGTTGCGGCGTGTCGGCAGTGTCAGGGCCGCGCACCGCCATCTGGACCTGTATACCCCCGACGCGGTGATCGTTGACATAGGGCTGCCGGACGGGTCGGGGCTGGATTTGATTGCCATGCTGGACCAGCGCAGGCCGCGTGTGGGGCTTATTGTCGCAACATCCGGCCAGCCGGACCTTGACGATGCGGCGCTGGACGCAGGCGCCGACCATTTCTTGCCGAAACCCATTTCCAGCGTGGCGCAGTTCAGGGGCCTTCTTGCGCCGGTTTTCTTTAACTTGCGCCACCAGGGCAGAGTATGTCCGCCCAAAAACCACGATCCGGCAGCGCTGCGTGATGATGTCTATATGGCGTGCGATTTGCTACAGGGGGCGGGGGGCGATGCGCAGCGGGCCTATGCGTTGCAGTTCATCGAAGCGTTGGGCCACAGTCTGGGTGATGCCGCGATAGTGTCCGCAGTGATGCTGGCGCGCGAAACAGGGCGCGTCACGGATCTGGCCTTGATGTTGCGCAACCGTTTGCGGGGGCAGCCGCTGATCTGACAGGGTCATGCGCCATTATGCCGCGAGCGCGGGTCCGGCAGGGTGTGGCGAAATGCGGCGTGTCGGAATGAAACAGGGTGCGCGATGATGGATCGCACACCCCGCCTGAAATCAGGATTTCGGTGCCAGTCGCAACCCCAGATCGCGCAACTGTTCATTGGTCGGGTCTGATGGTGCGTGCAGCAACAGGTCTTCGGCGCGCTGGTTCATCGGGAACATGATGACCTGCCGGATATTCTGTTCATTCGCCAGCAGCATGACAATCCGGTCAATGCCCGCCGCGCAGCCACCATGGGGGGGCGCGCCATATTTGAACGCCTTGACCATACCGCCGAAGCGTTTGTCCACTTCGGAATTCGGATAGCCCGCAATTTCAAAGGCGCGATACATGATTTCCGGCTTGTGGTTGCGGATAGCACCCGACAGCAATTCATAACCGTTGCAGGCCAGATCATACTGATAGCCCAGAACCTGTAGCGGATCACCGTCCAGCGCGTCCATTCCGCCTTGCGGCATGGAAAACGGGTTATGGCTGAAATCAATCTTGCCGGATTCGGCATCCGCTTCATACATCGGGAAATCGACGATCCACGCGAAAGCAAAGCGGTTTTCATCCACCAGCTTCAATTCGCGGCCAATCTCGTCACGCGCTTTCGCGGCCACCCCTTCGAACTGGGCGGGTTTGCCGCCAAGGAAGAAAGCGGCGTCACCTATACCGAGGCCAAGTTGTTGGCGGATGGCTTCGGTGCGAATGGGGCCAATATTCTTGGCCAATGGTCCGGCCGCTTCGATGTCTCCAAGGTAAAGTTCAGCCAGTTCACGAGCCTTAATCTTGTCCAGTGGGTCGCCAGCCTTGAGCATGCTGACGATCCTATTTTCAAAATCCTTATAATACTCAGATTCGGCTCGGAACTGACTAAAATCCGTGTCTCCGGCCTCAATTTTAGCCATAACTTCGTTATAGACAGGCGAGCGATCTCGCTCGCGCCAGAAAATATACCCCATCCCCGGCAACCCCTGCGCCTGCGCGAAAGCGTTCATCCGGTCGCAGAACTTGCGCGACCCGCCGGTGGGCGCGGGAATGGCGCGAATCTCTGTCCCGTCATTTTCCAGAAGTTTCGCGAAAATCGCAAAACCGGAGTCGCGGAAATGGTCGGACACCACCTGCATTTCAATCGGGTTGCGCAAATCGGGCTTGTCGGTGCCGTATTTCAACAGCGATTCGGCATAGGGAATGCGCGGCCAGTCCGCAGCAGGGTCAACCTTTTTGCCGCCCGCAAATTCCTCGAACACGCCTTGCAGCACAGGGCCTACGGTGGAAAATACGTCTTCCTGCTCAATAAAGCTCATTTCTACGTCAAGCTGGTAGAAATCTGTGGGCGACCGGTCGGCGCGCGGGTCTTCATCGCGGAAACAGGGCGCGATCTGGAAATATTTGTCGAACCCCGACACCATGATCAGTTGCTTGAACTGCTGCGGCGCTTGGGGCAGGGCATAAAACTTGCCAGGATGCAGGCGCGACGGCACCAGAAAATCGCGCGCCCCTTCGGGGCTTGATGCCGTGATGATGGGCGTCTGGAATTCGGTAAAGCCCGTGTCCCACATGCGCTGCCGCATGGACCGCACCACATTGGAGCGCAGCATCATATTGGCATGCAGGTTGTCGCGGCGCAGGTCCAGAAAACGGTAGGACAGGCGCGTTTCTTCGGGGTAGTCCGGTTCGCCGAACACAGGCAGCGGCAGGTCGTCAGCCGCCCCCAGAATATCCATCTTGCGGGCATAGACTTCAATCTCGCCGGTTTTCAGCTTGGTGTTGACCAGCGATGCATCGCGCGCCTTGACCGTGCCTTCGATGCGGACACAGAATTCTGCACGCAGCTTTTCGATATCGGCAAATGCGGGGCTGTCACTGTCGGCCAGAACCTGCGTGATGCCGAAATGGTCGCGCAGGTCGATAAACAAAACCCCGCCATGGTCGCGGATGCGATGCACCCAGCCGGACAGGCGCACGGTTTCACCCACATGGGCGGCGGTCAGGTCTGCGCAGGTATGGCTGCGATAGGCGTGCATGGGCTGTTCCCTTGGTTACATCGGTGCAGGCTTGTCGCGCGATACACAATCTGGCGGGGCGGAAGTCAAGGGCAAGTCGGCGAATAAGGCTTATTCGCGCGTCATGTCCAGTGCATTCCCGCAGTGCCCGCAAGAACCGCCTGCGCCTGTGCCAGCCGGTCATTTTGCAGGTTTTGTGCCGCGCAGCAGGCAATCACCGTTTCATCGCGCATCAAAATGAAATCCAGGCCTGCCGCCAAAAGCCCTACATCCGGCCCCTCGGCAGATGACAGGGCCGCGCGCAGGTCATCAATGGATGCGCCGCTGGCGTTCAGGAAAACCGGCAGCAAATCTTCCTCGGCGCACAGCCAGGCGAAGGCATCGAGGGCAATGTTTTCTGCGGCGCTTTGGTTCATGCGGGCAATCCTGTGGCGGTGTGGGGTCGCGGGCTTAAAGGGTTTATTAACGAATGCGGCGTAGCGTGTGATTAACCATATACAAGGTGTCACGTATGTCAGGACGCATACTTATTGTCGATGATCTTTCAATTAACCGGACCATCCTGCGCGCCAAGTTGCAGGCTGCATGCTATGATTGCGTGATGGCCAGTTGCGGGGAAAAGGCCATTTCGCTGGCGCAGGATGAACACCCTGATCTGATTTTGCTGGATTGCCGCTTGCCCGATATTGACGGCGTAGAGGTGTGCCGGATACTGCGCGCCAATCCTGCCACGCGCCATATTCCGATTTTGCTGTTTTCTGCAACCGCAGACCGGGCGCAGCGCCTTCGGGCGTTGCAAATGGGTGCAGATGATTTCTTGTCCAAGCCGTTGGACGAATCCTATCTGATGGGGCGTATCCGCAGCCTGTTGCGCGGGCGCGATCGCCGCGCCCAGGGCAGTCTGTCGACGACCCTGCCACCCGCCCCCGCCATGGCAGAGGCTGCACCCTGTTTTGTCGCGCAGTCCAGAATGATCATCATATGTGATTGCGGCGCGACACATGGCGGGATGTGTGCTGATTTGCGCGCGGTCATGCCGGATATGAGCTGCACATGCCTTAGCCTGCAACAGGCCCTTCGGCTGGATTCGGCTGCGGCCAGCCCGGACCTTTTTCTTGTCACCCCCGAAGTGATCACTCAGCGCGGTTTGCAGATCATCCCTGATTTGCTGTCGCGCAACCAGACGCGGCAGGCAGAACTGTGCATCATGCTGCCCCACAAACAGGAGCTTCTGGGTGCGATGGCCCTTGATCTGGGCGCGAGAGAGGTGCTGTATCTGCCCCTTGACGTGGAAGAGGCGCAGTTGCGTCTGGCCAAGATACTGCACCAGAAGCGGCAACGCGATGCGATGCAGCGGGAATTTGAAACGCAACTGGATCAGGCCGTGCGTGACCCGCTGACGGGGTTGTTTAACCGGCGCTATCTTGGCGTCCAGATGGCGAATATTGCCGCAAATCTGCAATCTGGTGCGTTGTCACATTGCGCTGTTCTGGTCATTGATCTGGACCACTTCAAGGCAGTGAACGACCGCTTTGGCCATAATGCGGGTGATGATGTCCTGACAGAAGTGGCGCGGCGTATGCGTGCGACCTTGCGGAACACGGATATTCTGGCCCGCTATGGTGGTGAGGAATTTGTCGTCGTGATGCCCGGTGCGGATATCAGCGCCGCGCGGCGTGTGGCCCTGCGGATTTGCAACACAGTTCATGCCCGCCCCTATGCGGTTGTGGGCAGCGATGTTGCCTTGCAGTTGTCTGTGTCGATCGGTGTGGCGGTGCAACATGCGGCATTTCAGGGCGGCATGTCTGATTTTGCGAAAACCATTGTCGGCAAGGCGGATGATGCGCTGCGCGCTGCAAAAGCGGGGGGGCGCAACCGTGTGGTGACCGGACATATTGCTGCGGCCTGAAGCTGCGGAATATGGCGCGGGCGTGTCCGGCGACTGTGCCGGCGGTCAACTGCGCGGCGAATGCTGCGCAAAGGTGAAACCCGGGGTCACCGCTTCAAACATATGAATTCAGATGGCGGGCGGCGCGATTGGCACCGAACGCAAACCCTGTCGCGCGGGGTCAATCCCGTGATCGCCCGCGCCACCATTCCGGCCTGCGTCTGTCTTGCAGGCGCTGCTGCAATTGTGCCGCATAGGCATGTCTTTCGTCAGGCGTCATTTCTGCCACGCGGGCAACAAGGCGGTTTTGCATCCGATTGCTTATATTGATCAGATGTTGCTGCGCCTCGTTCAGGGCGGCGATGAACTGGTCTGCATCAAATTCATCCGCTTGCAGGCTTTCAATCATCTGATGTGTCGCCAACGGGCTGCGCGGGTGTTGCCTGCTTTCGCGCAGGGCCTGCCGGCTGTCGCGGCGCAGATCGCGCTGGTCATCAAAGGGCAGGGCAGAAATTGCCGCGCGCAGGGGCGTCCCGTCAAAGCCTGCCCGCGCGGCCACGCCGCCGATCAAGCCCGCGAAGGCAAAATTCAGAACGAGCGACAGTGTCAGAACGATTTTGCCCCAAAGCGGCATTCGCGGTTTCGGGCCAGACTGTGTTTGATCGGACTGTGCCATATGTCAAAACCCCCATAATAGCGGATCATCCAGCCCGACAAGCGGGGTGCTGATCGCGTCAAAATAACCCAGCGCGTCTTGCAACCACAGCGGTGCATCCAGTGCCGCCACCGGCATGGGGGTAACCACCCCGAACCAGAACCCTGCGACCGCAGCGGTCAGCCCCCCCGCAAGCGACGGTGCCGCCCAACCGTTCAGCCAGACGCCCACGCGCTGGCGCAGCGTCGGGTTTTGCGGGACGGGCGCGCTGGCAACTGACACCGCGCTGTCGGCATCTGCCAGAATACGCGCGCGCAAATCCTGCGATAGTTCAGGGGCTTGTGCGCGGGCGGCATCAAAGAACACGTCCAGCGGTTCGATGCCGGTGTTTTGGTGCTTGTCAGTGTTCATCTTCATACCCCAGGATTTCTTTTTGCCCTGACAAAAGCGCGGTCAGGTTGCGTTTGCCGCGTGCGGTCAGGCTTTCGACAGCTTCGACACCTATCATCATTATGGCCGCGATGTCCGGGTTTGACAGCCCTTCAAGATGGCGCAGAATGACAGCCTGTCTTTGCCGTTCGGGCAAGGCCGCAAGCGCGCTTTGCAATGCCGCGGCCCGTTTGCTTTGCATCATCTGCGCATCTACCCCCGGCGTATCATCCGGCAGGTCCGGCATTTCCGCAGGCCCGGACCGGCGGCGGCGCAACCGGTCCGTGCATAAATTTGCCGCAACCCGGAACAACCATGCGGCAGGGGGAACACCCGTATCCTGCCACTCGGGCGCTATCCGCCACAGGCGCAGCATGGTGTCTTGTGTGACATCCTCGGCCTCGGCCCGGTCGCCCAGCATGCGGGCGGCAAAACGCACGATACGCGGGGCCAGACGGTCGGTCAGGGTTTGTGCGGCCAGCCGGTCGCCTTGCGCGAATTGCGCAAGCAAATCGGCGTCTTGATTGGCCGCATCCATATCGCGTGGTACCATGCGTTTCCCTGTCCGGCCGTTCCGCCCCCGCTGTCACAAGGACGGATCGTGATCAATCCTGCGCGCGATCTTTCGGTCCTCTGCCCCAGCGGCCACCACTTGGCCTGCGGTCTTCATGCCGTGTCATACGCGCCTGCATCCGGTCGGTGAAGGATTCGTATTCCTGCGCATCGATGACACCGTCGTCATTGGCGTCAATCCGCTCGAACATGCGCTGCCCGAATTCTGCGCGCTCGCCGCGCGGGCCTGCGCCTTGTGACCTGCGATGGCCGGACATGGCGGCGCGGCGGTCTTCGGCCAGTGCATCAAGACCTGTGCGCAATGCATCTTCATCCAGCATACCGTCTTCGTTGGCTTGTTCCATCAGTTTCTCAACAATCTGGTCGTGCCGCCCGCTGCGCATGGTTTGCAAATGGGTCTGGAAATCTTCCAGTGTGATGGTGCCGCTTTGGTCGCCGTCCAGTTGCTCAAAGCCGGGCATCGCCGGGCGTTCGGTGCTGCGCGCGTCGGCAGTTACGGTGCCAAGCCCGAATGCAGAGATGCCGATTATCAACATAAGGGGTGTTTTCATAGTGCAGTCCTTTCGGTTCGCATGCGGCGGTTTTTGCCGCTTGATGTCCTGAAAACGCGGCGCGGCGGCAGTTCCGTCGCAAGGCGGTGCATTTTGTTGCGACATGGTGACGCAAAATCTTAATCCCTGATGCAATTTATGCGATGCTCCCCTAAGTAGGGGCGGTGAAAGTGAAAGGGCATGACATGCACGCGACGCACACAGTTGAAGTAGACGACAGGCCCCTGGGACCGGCAGTGATGCGCGGCCTGCGCTGCAAATGCCCCGCATGCGGGGCCGCCCCGTTGCTGCGCGGGTTTTTGAAAGTGCGTGACACCTGCCCCGCCTGCGGCGAGGATTTGTCGCATCAACGCGCCGATGACGGCCCCGCTTATTTGACCATGCTTGTCACATTGAAGGTCGTGACCCCGGCAATGGTTGCGGTGATGTTCCGCTGGGACCCGAACCCTGTGTTGTTGTTTTCGGTGTTTTCGCTTTTGCTGATCCTGCTTTCGCTATTTCTTCTTCCCCGGTTCAAGGGCATGATTGTGGCCATCCAATGGTCACGCCGTATGCACGGATTCGGGGGAGTGGATGAACGAAACCGTTGACAAAACCGCCATCCGGCATGCCGCAACTGTGCTTCTGGTGCGCAATGAACGCGATGGCCCGCATGTATTGATGGGCCAGCGCGGGGCAAGTGCCGCTTTTATGCCCGACAAATTCGTGTTTCCCGGTGGTGCTGTGGACGTGACAGATGCCGATGTGCCGCTTGCATGTCCCCTGGGCGGTGACTGTGCGGCGCGCTTGTCGCAAGATGCCCCCGGCGCGAATGCACTGGCCGCTGCTGCGGTGCGCGAGTTATGGGAAGAAACCGGCCTGATGCTGGGCGGCGCGGGGCACTGGCATAACCCGCCTGCGGACTGGACGCGGTTTGCCGATCACGGCCTTTTGCCTGATGCATCCGGACTGCGCTACATCTTCCGTGCCATTACCCCACCGGGGCGCACACGCCGTTTTGATGCGCGCTTCTTTCTGGCTGATGTTGAAAATATCGTGGGTGACCCGGATGATTTTTCAGAAGCCTGCGATGAACTGGCACATTTGCACTGGGTGCCTTTTACACAGGCCCGCAAGCTGAACCTGCCCTTCATAACAGAGGTGGTTCTGGCAGAAGCGCATGCCCGCATCATGGGCGAAGATATGCCCGGTTCCGTTCCCTTTTTCGACAATTCAACCGGCCTGTCCTGTTTTCGCCGGATTGCATAAATAAATTCCGCCGCGGCAGCGCTATGGACAAATCAGTTCTGGTGCTGCTTCCTTGCAGGTGAAAACGTTTCGTGTTTTGCGTTGGTTGCGGAACAGACGTCGAGGGATAGAATGACGGTTCAGCCTGATATTATGCTATCGCCAAAGCCTTCGGATGAGGTGCGCAAAACCACCTGCTACATGTGCGCGTGCCGCTGTGGCATCAATGTGCATATGAAGGCAGGCAAGGTCGCCTATATCGAGGGGAACCGCGATCATCCGGTCAATCGTGGCGTGCTGTGTGCCAAGGGCAGCGCGGGCATCATGCAGCACCTGTCGCCTGCGCGGCTGCGCGCGCCCCTGAAACGTGTTGGTCCGCGCGGATCAGGTGAATTTCAGGAAATTTCATGGGATGAAGCGTTTGCCATCGCGACCAGCTGGCTGAAACCCCTGCGCGAAAAGGCGCCTGAGAAACTGGCCTTCTTTACTGGCCGCGACCAGTCACAATCCTTCACGGGCTGGTGGGCGCAGGCTTTCGGAACACCGAACTGGGCCGCACATGGCGGCTTTTGCAGCGTCAATATGGCGGCGGCAGGCATTTACACGATGGGCGGGTCATTTTGGGAATTCGGCCAACCCGACTGGGACCGCACCAAGTTGTTTTTGCTGTTTGGTGTCGCCGAAGATCATGACAGCAACCCGATCAAGATGGGTCTTGGCAAGCTGAAAGCACGCGGTGCGCGGGTGATCGGGGTGAACCCCATCCGGTCTGGCTATAATGCCATCGCCGATGACTGGGTTGGCATCACGCCGGGGACGGACGGCTTGTTCATCCTGTCGCTGGTGCATGAACTGCTGCGCGCGGGCAAGATCGATCTTGGCTATCTGATCCGCTATACCAACGCGCCCTATCTGATAAATGCCCATGACGGCGCGCAAAAGGGCATGTTCCTGCGCGATGATGATGGCAAGCCCTTGGTGCGCGACCGCAAAACCGGACAGGCGCTGGCATGGGATACCCCCGGCATTGCCCCCGATCTGGCCGCAGGCGTCAGCATGGGCGGGGTGAAGCATCTGCCCGTGTTTCGCCACTTGGCAGATCGCTATCTGTCGCCCGATTATGCGCCTGAAGCTGTGGCCGAACGCTGCGGCATTCCCGCGCCCCGCATCCGCGCCATTGCCGCCGAGATTGCGCGCGTTGCGTTTGAAGAAGAAATCACCCTGCACCAACCCTGGACCGATTTCCGCGGCCAGCGGCATGAAACAATGGTGGGCCGTCCGGTGGCCATGCATGCCATGCGGGGCGTGTCCGCCCATTCCAACGGGTTCCAGACGGCGCGCGCGCTGCATATGCTGCAAATTCTGATCGGCAGCGTGGAAACGCCAGGCGGCTTCCGCTTCAAGCCGCCCTACCCAAAACCGCCCGAAGCGCATCCAAGGCCGCATGCCCGCCACGCCCCCGGCCAGCCGCTGGATGGCCCGCATCTGGGCTATCCGCTGGGACCGGAACATCTGCTGATCAACGGCGATGGCAGCGCCAGACGCATAGACAAGGCGTTCACATGGGACGCGCCGCTCTCAGTGCATGGGCTGATGCATATGGTCATCAGCAATGCGCATGCGGGCGATCCCTATGAAATTGATACGCTGTTTTTGTATATGGCGAATATGGCATGGAATTCGTCCATGAATACCAGCGCGGTCATGGACATGCTGACCGATCAGAACGCCGATGGCAGCTACCGTATTCCGCGCATCATCTATTCCGATGCTTATAGCTCCGAAATGGTGGCCTTTGCCGATCTGGTTTTGCCAGATACCACCTATCTGGAACGCCATGACTGCATCAGCCTGCTGGACCGCCCCATATGCGAGGCCGACGCGCTGGCCGATTCCATTCGCTGGCCTGTGGTTGCCCCTGACCGTGATGTGCGCCCGTTCCAGTCGGTGTTGCTGGACCTTGGCGCGCGGCTGGGGCTTGCGGGCATGATCAACGACGATGGAACGCCCCGCTTCAGGGATTACGCCGATTATATCACCAATCATGAACGCCGCCCCGGCGTGGGGCCACTGGCGGGCTGGCGCAATGATGATGGCACCGGACAGGGGCGCGGCAGTCCAAACCCCGACCAGATCGCGCGCTACATCGAGAATGGCGGATTCTGGTCGTCCCATATTCCGGCACAGGCGCAGTTCTTCAAGCCGTGGAACGCCGCCTACCAGGACTGGGCAGTGTCGCACGGGCTGTATGACAGCCCGCAGCCCTATGTCTTCAACCTGTATGTCGAACCGCTGCGCAAATTCCAATTGGCTGCCGAAGGGTATGGCCACCGCCAGCCGCCCGATCATCTGCGCGCGCGCCTGATCCAGACAATGGACCCGCTGCCTGTGTGGTATCCGACCTTCACTGATGCAGTGACCGATCCCGCCGAATACCCCCTGCATGCCCTGACGCAACGCCCTATGGCGCATTATCATTCATGGGGCAGCCAGAACGCATGGTTGCGCCAGATCCACGGTGACACGCCGCTTTATGTGTCTGGCCAGATCTGGGCGCAGCACCAGTTCAAACCGGGCGACTGGGCCACGCTGACCTCTCCGCATGGGGAAATCACCCTGCCTGTGGTGCGTATGGACGCGCTGAACCCGCATACGGTCTGGACATGGAACGCTGTTGCAAAACGGCGCGGTGCATGGGCGCTGGACCCTGCTGCACCGGAAGCCACGAAATCCAGCCTGCTGAACCACCTGATCCATGAATTGCTGCCTCCCAAGGGGGACGGGTTGCGCTGGGCCAATTCCGATCCGGTCACCGGACAGGCTGCATGGTATGATCTGCGCGTGCGTATTGAAAAAGCCCCCGCAGGACAGACGGTCAGCGCGCCCGCCCATCCGGCGCAAACCTCGCCCGTGCCGCCTGCGCCGCGGGATATAGCGCATCAGGTGAAGGAATGACCTTCGTGCCGCCTCATCTTGCCAAAAATACTCAAACAACCGTGCCATCCGGCCAGACACCAAAGGGCCGCACCATATGACCAGCCTTCCTGCGCAAACCAGCCGCAAGCTGGGCCTTGTCATCGATCTGGACACTTGTGTGGGCTGTCATGCCTGTGTGATTTCGTGCAAGGGCTGGAATACCGAAAACTATGGCGCGCCGCTTTCGGATACGGACGCCTATGGCGAACAGCCCGAAGGCACATTCCTGAACCGCGTCCATACGTTTGAGGTGACACGCGACGCGGCCCCGCCGATGGTGGTGCATTTCCCAAAATCCTGCCTGCATTGCGATGATGCACCTTGTGTCACCGTGTGCCCCACAGGTGCCAGCTATAAGCGCCATGAGGACGGGATTGTGCTGGTCAATGAAACCGATTGTATCGGGTGCGGGCTGTGTGCATGGGCCTGCCCATATGGCGCGCGCGAAATGGATGCAGCGGCAAAGGTCATGAAAAAATGCACCCTGTGTGTGGACCGTATCTATAATGAAAACCTGCCTGCTGATGACCGCGAACCTGCCTGCGTGCGCACCTGCCCCGCAGGGGCGCGTCATTTCGGCGATCTTGGTGATCCTGACAGCGATGTGTCGCGCTTGGTCGACGAACGCGGCGGGTTTGATCTGATGCCCGAGCAAGGCACAAATCCTGTGAACAAATACCTGCCGCCGCGCGGGCGAGACACATTGCAGGCCCCCGATCTGGCCAGCCTGTGCGACACCCCGTCTGACACAGCCACAGCCACGGGTTTCCTTGGCTGGCTGGACCGCACGCTGGAGAGGCTCTGACATGCATCCGGCCCCATCGCTTATTTTGTTTACGGTGCTTTCGGGCCTTGGGTTCGGGCTGCTGGTGTGGTTGGGCCTTGGCCTGTCGCAGCCACTGGGGGCAAGGGCGTTCATCCTGTTCGGCCTTGGATATGGTCTGGCGGGTGCGGGGTTGATTGCCGCAGCCTTTCATCTTGGCCATCCCGAACGCGCGCTCAAGTCGTTTTCGCAATGGCGCAGCAGTTGGCTGTCGCGTGAAGCGGTGTTGTCTGTGGCCACATTGCTGGTCTTGGCCCCGCATGCCGCCGCATCAACCTTCTGGGGCATGCCGCTGCCGGTTCTGGGGTGGATCGGGGCCATGCTGGCCTTGGCCACGATCTTTGCGACCGCGATGATTTATGCCCAGATCAAGGCGGTTCCGCGCTGGCACCACGCCAGCACCCCGCCGGTTTTCGTTGTCGCTGCTTTAGCGGGCGGGGCGCTGCTTGCGGGTCTGGCATCGGTGGCATTGTGGGGCATGCTGGCCCTGTCGGTTGCCATGGTTGTGCATTGGGTCGCAGGGGACCGACAGTTTCGCGCAGCGGGGTCCGACAGCGGCACAGCAACGGGTTTGGGCAGTCTTGGGCGCGTGCGACTGTTGGAGCCGCCGCATTCCGGCCAGAACTATCTGCTGCGCGAAATGGTCTATGTGGTGGGGCGCAAGCACGCCCATAAACTGCGCCTGATCGCGCTGGGCTTTGGCGCGCTTTTGCCCGCCTTGCTGTTGCTGGGACCTGTCAGCTACATATCTGTTGCCCTGGCCCTTCTGGCCCATACCGCCGGGATGTTTGTGCAACGCTGGCTGTTTTTTGCGCAGGCAGAACATGTTGTGGGCCTGTATTATGGCAAGCGTTAGCAGGATTGGCGGTTTTCAGCGCGGCCGCTTGCGGGTAAACTGTGGCAACCAAGTGAAGCAGGACAGCACGCGTGAGCAAGACAATCCTTGACCGACTGGAAGCGCAGGGCCTGCGCATGACCGACCAGCGCCGCACCATTGCGCAGGTGATCGAGCAAGCATCGGATCACCCGGATGTCGAGGAATTGCATGCGCGCGCCAATGCGCTGGATTCCAGAATCTCGTTGGCGACGGTATACCGCACGGTCAAGCTGCTGGAAGAAGTGGGCATTCTGGACCGGCTGGAATTCGGCGATGGCCGCGCCCGTTTTGAAGACAGCCAGCGGGACCATCATGACCATCTGATTGACATGGACACCGGCGAGGTGATCGAGTTCTGCGATCCTGAAATCGAGGCATTGCAGGAAAAGATTGCCCGCCGTCTGGGCTATCATTTGCACGGGCACCGGCTGGAATTGTTGGGGCGCAAACTGAAGGGGTAGCGCATCCTTGGCGGGGCATTCGGGCATGAAAGCACGCGTTGGTATAAGGTCTGGCCGGAAGAGAAGGCGCAAAAGCGCGGAGCAAAGGGCTTCAGCCCGCCGCGCCATCGGCGGGCCGTCCCGCGGCCTGCCGATTACCTGATGGTGCTCCAAGCCTTTGATCTTGGGAGTATGCCGCCTGCATAAACTGCATTCTTATAACGTCGGACCGGCAGCCCCCGGCCCGCTGCTGGCGCGGGCTTTGTCCAGGCTGCAACGACCCAAGCTTATCCTGTCACGCCATGAACTGGCAATTTCACCCCAGATAATCGCGCAGCGCGGGTGGCGGGTTGTCCAGCAGTTCGGCAGTCGGAAACGGACCGGTGGCGTGCCCGTCCGCCACCAGAATTGTCTGCTCTGAAATCACACGCGCATCGCCCACATCATGGGTCACCATCAGCAGCGTGATATTGGTTTCCGCGCAAATATCGCCCACAAGTGTCAGCATTTCGGCCTTTAGGGCTGGGCCAAGTGCGGAAAACGGTTCATCCAGCAACAACAGCGGCCGGGCACGCAGCAACACGCGCGCCAGTGCAACGCGGCTTTGCTGTCCGCCTGACAGCTGTGCAGGTTTGCGCGCCCCAAAACCCGACAGCCCGACACGCCCCATCGCCTGATCTATCTGCGCGCGCTCTGTCGTGGTCACGCGCAATGACGGCTTTAAGCCCAATGCAATATTCTGGAACACATTCAGATGCGGGAACAGGTTGTTATCCTGAAACAGTGTCGAGACGGGCCTGCCCGACGGGCCAAGCGCTGTCAGATCTTGCCTGTCCCATATGACATGCCCTGCTGACACCGGCACAAACCCCGCGATTGCGCCTAGAAATGTGGATTTTCCCGCCCCGGAAGGCCCGATCACGGCCACATGCGCACCCGTCGGTATGCACAGATCGGCGGTCAGGGTGAAATCATCCTGCCGGATTGTCACGCCATCAAGCTTCAGCATGGCTGCGCCCCCATCGGTCAAAGGCCCAGAACAGCCCAAGACTTGCGCCCAGCAAGACCAGCGCTGCACCGGCGGCGTCATCCAGTCTGTAAGCGGTCATCAAACGGTATAGCTGCATAGGCAGTGTCGCCCCTTCGCGTTCCGCAAACAGCATGATCACACCAAGATCGCCCATCGACAGCGCGGCGGTCAAACCTGCGGCAAACCCCAGCGGGCGGCGCAGGCGTGGCAGGGTGACGATGCGCAACCGTGCCCACCCGTGCAGGCCCAACGCATCCGCCAGCCTGCCTTGTGTGCTGGTGATGTCGCGCAAGGCAGGCAGGATCAGGCGCAGCGCAAAAGGCATGGCCATTCCGGCATTTACCAGCATGGTCACCACAAGCGCAAAATCGCGTGGATTGGCCAAGGGCTGGATCAGCAAAAACAGCCCCGTGCCTATAACCAAGGGCGATGCGGCAAGTGCGGCCAATCCCAGCCATTCCAGAAACGCACCGCCGCGAAATGCCAGCACAGCATGCGCGAGCGTCAGCGTCATGGCCAGTGTCACGGCCGTGGCCCCCAGCGCCACCACAAGCGACCGTCCTGCGGCCTGCCACACTTCAACGGGCAGACCCGCGATATGGGGCAGGCCGCGCAAGGTGATCATTGCCAGCGGGACCAGCAAGAACAGCGCCCCGCTGACAATCAACGCGCTGTCCCATGACCGCAACGCCGCCCCGCCAGTGTCAAAGCGCTGCACAGGCCGGTCCATACCCCCGCCCAGTGCAGACGGTAGCGCCACCCGCCACGCGACCAGCCCCGCCACTGCGCATAGCGCGAATTGCACCAAGGCCAGAAGGGCCGCGCGGCCCATGTCATAATCAAACCGAAACGCCTGATAGATGGCCAGTTCCACCGTCGTTGCCCGTGGGCCGCCGCCCATGGTCAGGGCCACTGAAAAGCTGGTCAGGCAGATCAGGAAAATAACCAGAAACGCGCCGGGCAACACTGCGCGCAGCATCGGGACTTCAAGCTGGCGAAAGGTGTCTTGCGGGCGAAAGCCAAGCGACGCCGCCAGCCGGAAATGTTCCGCCGGGATGGCGGCCCAACCTTGCAGCACAATCCGCGTGGCCAGTGGCAGGTTATAAAATACATGCGCCAGCACCACACCATGCAGGCCGAAAATATTGAACCGCGCCAGTCCCACCCCCTCCAGCCCCTGATTTATCAGGCCGGACCGGCCAAACACCGCCAGCAACCCCAGCACCGCAACCAGCGTCGGCAGGATAAACGGTGCCCCCATCAGCGTAATCAGCAGCCCGCGCCCCCTGAATTGCCGCCGCGCCAGCGCGCGCGCAATGGGGATGGCCAGTGCCACCGACAGCATGGCCGACAACACAGCCTGAATCAGTGTAAACCGCACCGCCGCCCAGTCGGACCCGCGCAGCGCGCTGAACCCTTCGGCCCGCACCGCCACAGCGCCCAATGCGCCGAAATTCAGCACCAGCAACCACAGCGCGACCAGACTGCCCGCGATCAGGGTGAACAGCCGTGCAGCACTGGCCGCGTTGCGCGTCACCGCGTCATGCCATCCAGCCAATGCGAAAGTGCCGGTGTGCGGCGGTCATCGGCCAACTCTTCGGTCAGGAATATGGCTTGATCCGGCAGGGGCAGGTCGCGGAACACCTGCGGCCAGTCCGCGTGCGGCAGGGCAGAGGGGTAAGACCAGTTCGCCGTCGCAATCATGGACTGGAAGTCCTGCGACAGGATGTATTCCATAAACTGCCGCGCCAGATCGGGCTGCTGCGCGCCCGCCAGAATACCGGCAGCTTCGGCAATGAAATAATGCCCTTCTTCAAATATTGCAGCCGCCTTGGTGTCATCATCTTCTTCGGCAATGTGATAGGCAGGTGATGTGGTGTAGCTTAGCACCATATCCGCCTCGCCATCGGTGAACATGCCATAAGCTTCCGACCAGCCAGCGGTAACCGTGACCGTCTTGGCCGCAAGGTTTTGCCAGATCCTGTGCGCGTCTTCGCCATACAGGTGGTCAACCCACAGCATCAGGGCCAGCCCCGCGCCCGATGAACGGGGGTCTTGCCAGATCAGTGAAATATCATCCCGTTCAATCAGTTCCGCAAAGCTGGCAGGCGGGGTTTCCAATCGCGTTTTGTCATAGACAAAGGCCGCATAGGACCAGTTGAAAGGGATGAAGCTGTCATCTTGCCAGTCAACCGGCACGGTCAGCGGGGCCAGATCCTGCCCATGTGGCACAAACAGGCCCGACTGGCGTGCGCGCAGCAATTCATCCGTGCCCAAGCCCATGACCAGATCGGCCTGCAAACGCTCCCCCTCCAGCATCAGGCGGGGCAGAACGTCGCCTGTGCGATACTCCAGCGTGCAATCGCAACGGTCCTCGAACCCTTGCTTGATGGCCGGGCCTGGCCCCCAGCTGGACCCGAAATAGTCGGGGGCCAGCACGGTCAGCGTGTCGGCCTGCGCCGCACCTGTGATTGCCAAGGCTGCCACTGCCGCGAAATGGAAACGCATCATCTGTTCAATCTCCTTCATTCACGACGGGCGGGGATTGCAACGGGCGCTTGCCCGCAACCTTCCCTCCGCCGGTCTGAACCGGTTCAGGTTCAACGGGTCCGCGATGGTCGCATCTCAGCCCGCATGCAGGCACCCCGAGGTGACACATCACTTAGGGGTTTTCACCTGTCGCGGCAAGTGCGGTGCTTGAGCCTTGCGCGCCTTGGCGCTAAGTGTTTCCCCAAAGGAGTGCCGCGCATGAGCTTTAATACATTCGGCCATATCTTCCGTGTGACCACATGGGGCGAAAGCCATGGTCCGGCCCTTGGGGCCACTATTGACGGCTGCCCCCCCGGCGTGGCGCTGGATGCGGCCATGTTGCAGCACTGGCTGGACAAACGCAAACCCGGACAGAACCGCCACACCACGCAGCGGCGCGAACCTGACGAGGTGGAAATTCTGTCAGGCGTTTATGACGGACACACCACCGGCACGCCCATTCAACTGATGATCCGCAATATTGACCAGCGGTCCAAAGATTACGGCAACATCCTTGATACCTTCCGCCCCGGCCATGCCGATATTACTTATTTTCAGAAATACGGGTTGCGCGATCCGCGTGGGGGCGGGCGGTCTTCTGCGCGCGAGACAGCCGCGCGCGTGGCCGCGGGTGGTGTGGCGCGCGCTGTTCTGGATGCACTGGTGCCGGGGCTGAGCATTGCGGGATATATGGTGCAGATGGGTCCGCATGCCATTGACCGCGCGCGCTTCGATCTGGACGAGGTGGCGCGCAACCCGTTCTGGGTGCCCGATGCACAAGCCGCGCAGGACTGGGCACAGGCGCTGGACCAGATTCGGAAGGATGGCAATTCGGTGGGCGCGGTGATCGAAGTGGTGGCGGCAGGTGCACCTGCGGGGCTGGGCGCGCCGATTTATGCGAAGCTGGACACGGAACTGGCCGCCGCGATGATGTCCATAAATGCGGTCAAGGGCGTGGAAATCGGCGCGGGTATGGGGGCTGCGGCGCTGACTGGCGTGGAAAACGCCGATGAAATCGAGATGGGACCGGATGGCCCGCGCTACCGGTCCAACAAGGCCGGTGGCATTCTGGGCGGGATCTCAACAGGGCAGGATATTGTCGTGCGTTTCGCGGTTAAGCCGACATCATCCATCCATACGCCGCGTGCATCTGTCACGCGCGCGGGCGATCCGACAGATGTGGTGACAAAAGGACGCCATGACCCTTGCGTGGGTATTCGTGCCGTTCCCGTGGGAGAGGCGATGATGGCCTGCGTTTTGCTTGACCATCTGCTGATGCAGCGCGCGCAGACGGGCGCGCTTGGCCCGGTGGGGCAGATTGGGCCGGCAGCGCAGTAATTCGTGCTTGGCTGCATGGGGGGGGCGGTGCTGTGGAATGTTCGCATAACTCCCCTTACTGACTGAAATTGGCCTTTTGCAGTCATTCGCGCGGGGACCAAGCCCGCGCCATCGGTGGGCCGGGGTCTGCCGATCCGGCATTGGTGAAGTTCACTTTATGCAGGCGGCATACTCCTGCGTTCAAATGCTTGGCGAGTTGCTGGCCAAATCGGCAGGCCGTGGGACGGCCCGCCGATGGCGCGGCGGCCTGCGGCCTTTGCTCCGCGCCTCGTGAAATTCCAACGTCCCCTTAAGGCCACCATTCACCACCATCAGTGATGTTTCCACCTGCTGCAATACGGTCAGTGACCAGAGGCCCGCGCTTCCGGGGCCTGCGCCACGACATCCGCAACAAGCTGTTGCAGCCAGCGTGCCAGTTCAGGGTCCGGCGTGGGGGTGCGTCCCAGCCCCAAGGGCACATCCAGCGGGCTGCGCCCGTAGATGACCGCATAATGCGCCAAGGCCATGACATAGGCCCCCAGATCATTGATGTGAATCGCATCGCTGAACAGGGCATCCATGCTGGTCAGGCCGGGGGCCGTGCCCGCATCAATCGCGTCATAAATTGCAGTCATGATGCGCGGGCCGGGTATCATGACCATTTCGGGCATGCCATCGGGGCGGTTCTGGTTCACATGGTCGCGGATTTCCAGCCAGCGGTCTTGTTCAACCTGCAACCGTTCGCGAAACGGGATATGCGCTTCCGCAGTGTCATCGCCCGCGCCCGGCCCGGTGTCGCGCGTGATCCATGTGGCATAGAGCACCGTTTGCGCCCCGTTTTCCCATGCATGGCGCGCCCATCGCAGCGCTTCATCTGCGGAGTTATGATAGCCCATCGTGTTCAGAAGTGGCACGCGTTCTGTCAGCACCAGCAGATCGTAACTGGCCATCCCTGTGCGGGCATCCACAGGTTGGGCCGTGTTGTTCCAGCGCCAGTCCATAGGGCTGCCGGGTATGGTGGAGCGGTCAATAATCGCCCCGCGCCCGCCCGTCGCGTGCACCATCGGGCGCAGCATATCGGGGATGGGATCGGTCAGCGAATGGCCCGACATGACCACACGCGCATCCAGCGGTATATCAGCACGGGCGGGCAACTGGACAAAGCCCAGACATACCGCGAGCAGCCCGACTGCCAGTTTATGCACGCCCGTGTCCATACATTTTGCCCTTCATTCAAACCCTGATCATGGCAGATAATGGTTAACGCCCCGATAACGGCGCGGATCAGTCGGCCTTGCGGCCTTGCAAATGCTTGCGCAGCTTGGATGGCGGTGCCTTTTTCCGGCCCTTATAGGGGTTCTTGTCTGATTGTGAGCGCATGAACATTCGAATAGGCGTGCCCGGCATGTCAAAGCTGTCGCGCAGGCTGTTGACCAGATAACGGCTGTAGCTTGCGGGCAGGTCTTCGGGGTTGGAACACATGACGACAAATCCCGGCGGGCGGGTCTTGGCCTGTGTCATATAGCGCAGTTTGATGCGCTTGCCGCCTGGTGCGGGGGGCGGGTGGGCCTCAACCATGGCGGCCAGCCATTGGTTCAGCCGCGCGGTGGGCACACGACGGTTCCACACCTCATGCGCGCGCAGCACGGCGTCATGCAGCCTGTCCAGCCCTTTGCCTGTCTTGGCGGAAATGGTGACAAGCGGCGCGCCTTTCAGTTGTGGCAGCAGCTTTTCAAACCCCGTGCGCAGGGCTTTCAGCTTGTCCTGCTTCTCATCTTCCAGATCCCATTTGTTGACTGCAACCACAACGGCCCGCCCTTCGGATTCGGCAAAATCCGCGATGCGCAGGTCCTGTTGCTCGAAGGGAATCGCGGCATCCAGCAAGACCACCACAACTTCGGCAAAACGCACGGCGCGCAGCCCGTCGGCCACAGACAGTTTTTCGACCTTGTCGATAACACGCGCTTTCTTGCGCATGCCTGCGGTGTCAAAAATGCGCGTGGGCGTGCCCAGCCAGTTCATCGACAGTGAAATCGAATCGCGGGTGATCCCGGCCTCTGGCCCGGTCAGCAGACGGTCTTCGCCCAGTATCTTGTTGATCAGTGTTGATTTGCCTGCATTGGGCCGGCCGATGACAGCAACCTGAAGGGGGCGCTTCGCGCTGGGGGTGAAATCTTCGGGTGCGTCGTTTTCGCCCTCTGATACGTCCAGATCGGTTTCGGGTGCGTCTTCTTCTGCGCGTTCGGCATATTCATCAGATAGCGGGCGCAGGATGTGATAAAGCTCGTCCAGCCCCTCGCCATGCTCGGCAGACAGGCGCACAGGTTCGCCAAGGCCAAGGCTGTAGGCATCCAGCACACCGCCATCAGCGGCGCGCCCTTCGGCCTTGTTGGCGGCCAGAATGACGTGATCGGCGCGTTTGCGCAGAATATCGGCGAACATTTCATCGGTGGGGGTAATGCCGGTGCGGGCGTCCACCATGAACAAGCAGATATCGGCCATGTCGACGGCGCGCTCGGTCAGGCGGCGCATGCGGCCCTGAAGGCTGTCGTCGGTGACTTCTTCCAGACCGGCGGTGTCGATGACGGTGAAGCGCAGATCCCCCAGCTTGGCGGCCCCTTCGCGCAGGTCGCGCGTGACACCGGGCTGGTCATCGACCAACGCCAGACGTTTGCCGACAAGGCGGTTGAACAGGGTCGATTTGCCGACATTCGGCCTGCCGACAATGGCGAGAGTGAAGCTCATATGCCCCTCCGGGGAAAGCGTGATGGCCCCGCACAGGGGCCATCAAGAAAACTGGGTCGCACCGCAGGGGAATACCTGATGGCGCGCAGGATTATTCGTTACTAGCGGTAGGCGTTCAGCCGTCCGTCGCTGGACAGCACATAGAGTGTTCCGCCCACAACAATCGGACTGACAGCCGCACCGCCACGCAATTCGATTTCGCCATTCAACGCACCGGATGCCGGGTCGAACAGCCGGATCAGACCATCATTTGATGCGACCACCAGACGCCCGCCTGCCAGAACAGGGCCGTAATGGGCGAAAATCTCGGCGCGGCGGCGTTCGCGTGTCTGGGTGTGCAAGGGCAATGGCTGCGCCCAGATGAATTCACCATCGCGGCTGTTCAGCCGGACAAGGCGGTTGCGGTCAGACATCAGAAATACCGACCCGCCGACAGGCCAGACCGGCCCATATGCGGCTTCATCCGCGGTCCAGATGCGGCTGCCGTCGCGGGTGTTCAGCGCCATGACGCGGCCCGACTGGTTGCCCACAAAGACCTGATCTCCCTGAACGACGGGGTCGCCGGTCACATCGGTGACCTTGGCATAGCCAACCCCGATGCGCGTGCCTGCAATCACAGTGCGCCACATGGTCTGGCCTGTGTCGCGCCGCGCGCCAATCAATTCACCTGCGGGGGTGGGGAACAGCACCAGATCGCCCGCGATTGCGGGGGCCGCGCCGCCGACCATGCTTGCTGTTGACGGTGTGCCGGACAATTGCCAGTCGGTCTGGCCTGTGGCGGCATTGATCGACCATGCCGTGCTGTCGGATGCCACGACATAGACCCTGTCACCGGCAACTGTCGGGGCACCTGTCAGGGGCGCGTCGAAGGTTTTGGTCCAGATAACATCGCCACTGCGCAGGTCCAGTGCGGCCAGCACCCCGAAAGCGGAAGTGACATACAACCTGCCATTGGCGATTGCCAGCCCGCCGCCCGATGCGGCGTCAGCGCTGCGGGTGGTCGCGGGGGTCAGATCGCGCGTCCACGCCAGTTCTCCTTGCGTCGTGACGGCCGCAACCTGCGCGCGGCTGTCCAGCGTGTAGATCAACCCGCCACTGGCCACAGGTTCGGCGGTGATTCTGTGGCGGCGCCCTTCGCCCTGACCGATCTGGACAGACCAAAGCGGTTGCAGGCTGCCTGACAGTGCAGGATGGGCAATGCGCGTGCTGGGTGTGCCCAGCCGATGTGTCCATTCGGCATTGCTTGCCGTTGCGGGCAGGCTTATCGGCTCTGCCCGGTTGCTGGGGGCTTCACCCGCGCCTTCGGCAAAAGGAGCGCGCAAGGGGAAGCGTTCCCCTTCGAGGATGAAGCCGCGGTCACAAGCGGCAACAAGAGTGCCGAGGGCAAGGATGCTCGCGTATGTCCAGAGTTTCACCATGCACTCCTATAAATCTGGTCCGAAAGGCCGGGTCGTGGAATTCTGCCCGCAGGGGCAAGGCCCATATATCTGGTTGCGTGTATCAGTTTGCGGCGGGATCACCACCCAAGGCAATGATTAGTTGTGTTGCCCGACGCCCCAGCGCATCCGACACGTCGGATTGTGACAGCAAGTCGGTCAGAATTTCAATGGTTCTTTCAGGATTGCCCTGCTCCAGTTGCAGCAGGGCAGTCTGTTCCAGTACAAGTGGCCGGAACGGGCGGCCCGGTTGGGCAAGCCCTGCAAGAATGGTTTCGCGATCACCCAAGGGAATGTCGCTGCCCCCTGCAATAACGTATTTCAACGCGGCAAGCTGGCGGTAAGAGTCGGTCAGTGCAGTGTCTTCGGATGCCGCGCGCAACGCATCAAGTGCTGCCGCGCGGTCGCTTTCAAACAATTCGCCCGCACTTAGCAGGCTTAGCACGCCTTGCTGCGCGCCAGTTGCGTCAATCTGTGACAAGGCGTGAACGCGGTCTGCGGAGGCATCGTTTTCAAGGGCGGTCAGAACCGCATCGCCAAATGCCTGCGCGGATGCCCGTTCGCTGGCCTTGCGCCATTCGTTCCATGCCGCACCCCCGACAATCAGCGCCACCACCACAACGGCGATCCAGCCATACCGCCGCAGATAGCCGACCATACGGTCGCGGCGCAGCTCTTCGGTGACTTCATTGATGAAACTGTCAGGATTGCTCACGCAGCACCTCGTTGGAAAAAACAACACACTCTTACCGCGAAGCAGGGGGAATTGCCAAGCCCTGCGCAACATTGAGGCGCAAGAGTTGAAACCTTGCAATCATTCTCTATGTTAATCGCGTAAACATCACTTGTGCTTTACGCTTGTCATGTTTAATCTGAACCCGTCAGTTTAGCGTATATCGTTTTTTAGCCTGCTCAACGATCGGAGTGATCAGCATGCGCTTGTTTCCACTTTTCACCGCGCTGTTGGTGATGGCTGTGGTCTACTTGATGGTGATGGAGCGCGAGGCCCTGTTGGGGTACGCGGGCGTCGTGACTGAAGAACCCGCGCCAGAAGACGCCCCGCCGCCTGATGCGCGCGTTCGTGTGGTGGTGCAAACATCCCATGCGCGTGAAATCGAAAATCCCGTTGTGCTGCGCGGGCGCACCGAAGCGGCGCGTCAGGTTGATGTGAAGTCCGAAACATCTGGTCTGGTCACATCCGAACCCTTGCGGCGCGGGGCGCAGGTTGCCGCAGGTGCGCCGCTGTGCGAAGTCGCACCTGGGGTGCGCAAAGCCGCGCTGGACGAAGCCCGCGCGCGCCTGACGGAAGCTGAAATAAACTACCGTGCTGCATCGGGCCTGTCCGAAAGCGGGTTCGGGTCTGAAACACGGCTGGCAAATGCGCGCGCGGCGTTGCAATCCGCGCAGGCCGGCGTTGATCGCGCGGTGGAAGAAATGGCCCGGCTGGTCATGTATGCGCCCTTCGATGGCATGCTGGAAAGCGACACGGCCGAATTGGGCAGCCTGCTGCAACCGGGCGCGCTATGTGCCACGCTGATTCAGCTGGACACGATTCGGCTTGTAGGGTTTGCGACCGAAACCCAGATTGACAGGCTGGTTCCGGGCGCAACGGCGCAGGCGCAACTGGCATCCGGTCGGCAGGTCACGGGCGAGGTCAGTTTTCTGTCGCGCGCGGCAGACCCGCAGACGCGCACCTTCCGTGTTGAAGTGACTGTGGCCAACGATGATCTGTCCATTCGCGATGGCCAAAGCGCGGATATTGTTGTCATGTCCCGCGCAGAGCAGGGCCATCTGTTGCCGGGATCCGCGCTGGCGTTGAATGATCAGGGTGAACTGGGCCTGCGCGTTGTGGATGATGACGGGCTGGTAGGCTTCGCGCAGGCGAACGTATTGCGGGACACTGATTCCGGTGTCTGGTTGACGGGGCTGCCCGATACGATCACCGCAATCATCGTCGGACAGGAATTTACCCGCGAAGGGGCCTATGTCGACACCGTGGCGCATGACGCGCAAGGGGTGCAGCCATGATCGGACTGGTTTCATGGGCCGCCAGCCATGCACGCATGGTCATGGCGCTTGCGCTGATGACCCTGTTTGCGGGCACAGTGACCTATTTCAACCTTCCGAAAGAAGGCGAGCCGGATATCGAGGTGCCGGCGGTCATTATCACCGTGCCCTTTCCGGGAATTTCGGCTGTGGATGGCGAAACCATGCTGGTGCGCCCCATGGAAACCGAATTGTCTGATCTGGACGGGTTGAAAACGCTTAGCGCGTTTTCTGCAGACGGTTTTGCGGCGGCCGTTCTGGAATTTGAATTCGGCTGGGACAAAACCGCCACGCTTGCAGATGTCCGCGATGCGATGGGCCGCGCGGAAGGCAAGTTTCCCAGCGGTGCGCAGAATTATTCGATTAGCGAAATCAATTTTTCCGAATTTCCGATGATCATTGTCGCCGTGTCGGGCGATGTGTCCGAACGTGCGCTTTTGCGGGCCACGCGCGATTTGCAGCGCCGGATCGAAGGGCTGGATTCCGTGCTGGAGGCAGAAATTGCCGGATCGCGCGACGAAATGGTCGAGGTGCTGATCGACCCGCTCAGGCTGGAAGCGTATAACGTGACCGCTGGCGAACTGATCAATGTTGTCACGCAAAACAACCAGCTTGTTGCCGCGGGCGAAGTTGAAACATCAGCGGGCGCATTCGGGGTGACCGTCCCTGCCAGTTTTGAAGGGCCTGAAGATATCTACCGCCTGCCGGTCAAGGTGAACGGGGATTCGGTGGTCCGGCTGGGCGATCTGGCTGAAATACGCATGACGTTTGCGGACCGGGCCGGAACCGCGCGCTTCAATGGCGAAACCAACCTTGCCATTCAGGTGGTCAAGCGCAAGGGGTTCAACGCCATCGACACCGCCGATCAGGTGCGCGGGGCGATTGCCGCCGAACGTGCCAGCTGGCCGGAAGAATTGCAGGCCGCCATTCGCATAACGCCCGCGCTGGACACATCTGTTGAAGTGGGCGAAATGGTCAGCCAGCTGGAAGGGTCCGTGCTGACGGCGATTGCGCTTGTGATGATCGTTGTGCTGGCAGCCCTTGGTGCACGGTCTGCCATGCTTGTGGGGTTTGCGATTCCCGCATCCTTCCTGTTGTGTTTCATCTTGCTGGGGCTGATGGGGGTTGCGGTTTCCAACATCGTGATGTTCGGCTTGATCCTTGCAGTGGGCGTGCTGGTTGATGGCGCGGTGGTGGTGACCGAATATGCCGACAAGCGCCTGCAAGAAGGCGATGGCCCGATGCAGGCCTATGTCAAGGCCGCGCAGCGTATGTTCTGGCCGATCACGGCGTCAACGGCGACCACGCTTTGCGCCTTTTTGCCAATGTTGTTCTGGCCTGGTGTGGCGGGGGAATTCATGGGTATGTTGCCTGTCACGCTGATTTTTGTGCTGACGGCATCTTTGATCGTGGCACTTATATTCCTGCCGGTTCTGGGCGGGCTTAGCGGGCGGGCCGCCCGCATTCTGGACCATGCGACACAGGCGCTGCGTCGTCTGCCATGGATTATGCGCCTGCCATTTGCCATCGTGGCGGGCGCGGCGATGTGGCTGGGGGCAATGCTGTTGTTGAACCCCGCATATTTGCAAGGGGGCACGCAGGCTGCGCAATCGGCAGTGCAGCTATTGCCCGGTGCGGTGCTGATGATGCTGGCTGCAATGGGCATTTCCGTCAGCTTCGCGGCCATCAAGCCACCGGGCAAGCCCCGTCGCATTGATGCGCAACGCAAATATTCGCCAGCGGGCCATGTCATGCGGTTTTTCGTGGGCAACCCGATCATGCCGGTCGTCCTGATCGTGCTGGTTGGGGCGTTCGTTGTGGCAACATTCCAGTATTATGGCGAGAATAACCGTGGTGTGGAATTCTTCGTCGAAACAGAGCCGGAGCGCGGGATTATCTATGTGCGCGCACGGGGGAATTTTTCGATCACCGAAAAAGACGCGCTGGTGCGTCAGGTCGAGAATATTACCATTGCCGAAGACGGTATTGATGCGGTGTTCGCGTTTGCGGGTGACGGGGGGTTGAACACCAACACTGCTGGTGCAGGGCCGCCACGCGATGCGATAGGCCAGATCCAGTTCGAAATGACCCATTGGCAGACCCGCGTTGGCGATGCCAGCATGCGCGGCGCCCGGATACTTGAACGGCTGGAGCAGAAATTCGACCAACTGCCCGGCATACAGACAGAATTTCTGGTGCAAAGCGGTGGCCCGTCCGGGCAAAAACCCGTGCATCTGCGGCTGAAAGGGCAGGATTTCGACGTGCTGGAAGGGGCGGTTGAAACCGTGCTGGCGCGTTTTCGCGACACGTCCGGCCTGTTCGATCTGGAAGACAGCCGCCCGATTCCCGGCATAGACTGGGAAATTGATGTCGACACCGCGATGGCGGGCCGCTTCGGGGCGGATGTCGCCACAATCGGCGGCATGGTGCAACTGGTAACGCGCGGGCTGTTGCTGGATACAATGCGCGTGGACAGCTCGGACGAGGAAATCGACATCCGCGTGCGTTTGCCGGACAGTGATCGTTTGCTGTCCACGCTGGAAACCCTGCGCGTGCAGACAAGTTTCGGCATGGTGCCCCTGTCGAATTTCATCACGACGAAGCCTGTCGCGCGGCGCGGACAGATCGACCGCGTGGACCAGCAACGCTATTTTGATGTGAAGGCGGATGTACGTTCCGGCTTGGTGCGGCTGGTCGATTCCTCTGGCCAGACCATGCGCGTTGTGCCGCGTTCCGAAACCGTCCTGCGCGAGAATGAGCCGGGAACCGATGCCTATGCCCGCGCACAAGCGACATTGGCCGAGATTGACCAGAACCGCTGGCGGACCGTGCCGATTACGGCGACCGAACGTATTGAGGCCCTGACCGAATGGCTGACCGCCGAAAGCCCCTTGCCCGATGGTGTGGATTGGGAATGGACCGGCGAGCAGCAGGATCAGGAAGAAAGCACGCAGTTTCTGATGGTGGCATTCAGCGCGGCACTGGGCCTGATGTTTGTCATTTTGCTGACGCAGTTCAACAGTTTCTATAATTCGGTGCTGGTGTTGCTGGCTGTGGTGTTGTCATCTGCGGGTGTGTTGATCGGCATGCTGGTGATGGACCAGACGTTTTCGGTCATTATGACCGGCACCGGGATTGTGGCGCTTGCGGGTATTGTGGTGAACAACAACATCGTTTTGATTGACACTTATCAGAATTACGCAGCCATCATGCCGCGGATCGAGGCGATTATCCGCACCGTAGAAGCCCGCATTCGTCCTGTTCTGATGACGACCACGACCACGATGGCCGGTCTGACACCGATGATGCTGGGGATCAGTATTGATTTTGCCAATGGTGGGTATGCAATTGATAACCCCACATCGCTTTGGTGGAAACAACTGGGCACGGCGGTGGTGTTCGGGCTGGGGGTTGCCACGATTCTGACATTGATGCTGACGCCCGCAATGCTGGCGCTGCGTGTCTGGATTGAAAAAGGGGCCTATCGTGGGGCGCTTGGCTTGCGTTGGTTGTTGTCCGCGCGCGATTCACCCGCGCGCAGGGACAGCGCGCTGGAGCGTAAACTGAAGCAAATCAGCGGGACAGAGATTATCTGGGACGTGCCGCCCGCCCCGTTGGAGCAGCAGTTGCCCCTGCAACTGGAAAACCCGTTGCCCCTGAACAGTTCTTTGCGCGCGGCGGAATAGCCGCGACAGGATTAGAGGATGTTGCTTAAAAGTGGGAACCGGTTTTGAGCTTCTCGAGCATTCGAAATCAATAAGTTAGAGCATGTCTGGTGAATGCGAATGAACATGATATGCTCTAATAAGGCGGACAGCCTGAGGCATAAAAGAGGGGCTGCCGCCCCCGACCGGCCCTGACGGACCGGTCCCCCCCCGCGAGTATTTCAGGCAAGATGAAGGGGGTAGTCGCTGACCAGCAGCCGCCATGGCGGCGCATCTTCGTCAACCTTCGTGAAACGCGGCAAGGGCGGGTCGAAGATATTGTCGGTTTCGTCATCATTGACGGTGCTGACCTCGCCAATCAGGCAATCCGCACCTTCGGCCCAGAAGGCGTGCCAGTCACCGGGCCTGAGTGTGACGCTTTCACCAGGGGCGAGTTTCAGCTTGCCGCCTGCGGGCAGCGTGCGCGCAATACCGTCACAGGTCACAGTGACCGGCAAGGACGGATCGCGGCGCCCATCCGGGGAAGAGGCGAAAAGTTCAACCACCAACGTGCCACCGCCCCGGTTTATGATATCTTCGGATTTCACAGCATGGGTGTGCATCGGGCTAAGCTGATCCACACGAGAGATCAGCAGCTTTTCTGCATAGACCATGCCGCGCCCCTGTTGCAGTTCCGCAAGGGTGCCATTGCGCAAGGTGAACAGCGCCAGCCCCATAGTCGCAAAATCGCCGCCGCCGTAATCGGTAATGTCCCAGCCCAGCCGCCGGTCCCTGATATGGGCATGGTCGCTGGCGCGCAGGGCATCGGGGGACAGATCGGCGAAGGGGGGCAGGGCAAACTGGAACCCTGCGATGAACGCGTCGGCGGCTTGCAGTATATCATTGATCGCAGATCGTTTCATATCCCACTCCTGTTTGCGCTACCGGTCTGTTGTGCCATGCCCCTGTCCGCCGTGAAAGGGCGAACTCCGCCCCTACTTGCATTTCCGCGCGGCACTGCGCATGTTGCGCGTCTTGGCCCCCTTGTGAAAGGCGCGATTTCATGGTCGCCACGACAGACACCCCCGCCGCCACGACAACATGGATCGTTCTTGTTGGCATCAGCCTGTGCCATATGATCAACGATGTGATGCAATCGCTGCTTGCCGCGCTTTACCCGCTGCTGGCGCAGGAGTTTTCACTAAGTTTCTGGCAGATCGGGCTGATGACCTTCGCGTTTCAGGTGACAGCGTCGCTGATGCAACCGCTGGTCGGGTTGGTGACAGACCGCAAGCTCATGCCGCAATCGCTGCCGGTGGGGATGGGGGCAACGCTGATAGGGCTGGTGCTGCTGGCCAGCGCACAAAGCTATGGCGGGCTGCTTGCGGGGGCCATGCTGATTGGGGTGGGGTCCGCCGTGTTCCACCCCGAAGCAAGCCGCGTGGCACGGCTGGCATCGGGCGGGCGCTTTGGCACGGCGCAGTCGCTGTTTCAGGTGGGCGGGAATTTCGGATCTGCATTGGGTCCGTTGTTGGCCGCGTTTATTGTGTTGCCAATGGGGCGGCCAAGCGTGGCATGGTTTGCGGTGCTTGCCCTTGTGGGGATGATTTTGCTGAACCGCGTGGGGGCATGGTATGGGGCCATCAACCGCGCAAATGCCGCACGCGGGCGCCCCAGCCGCGAGTTGGGCATGCCACGCGGGCGGGTTGTCTGGGCGGTTGTCATTCTGGCCATTCTGACCTTCAGCAAGAATGCCTATACCGCCAGCATCAGCAGTTATTACACGTTTTTCCTGATTGACCGTTTTGACATGGGGATCGGGGCTGCGCAACAAATGCTGTTCCTGTTTCTGGCCGCCGCCGCCGCAGGCGTCATGCTGGGCGGGTTGATCGGGGACCGGTTAGGCCCGCTGGTCGTGATCTGGGTGTCTATTCTGGGGGTGCTACCCTTCACGCTGTTGTTGCCGCATGTTGGTCCTGTGGCCACTGGTGTCTTGTCGGTGATCATTGGCGTGGTCATCGCATCGGCCTTTCCGGCCATTGTTGTCTATGCGCAGGAATTGCTGCCGGGGCGTGTGGGACTTGTGGCAGGAATATTTTTCGGGCTGGCCTTCGGCTTTGGCGGGATTGCGGCGGCGCTTCTGGGGGTGGTGGCCGATTATCGCGGCATTGCATGGGTGTATCAGGCCTGTGCATGGCTGCCTGCCCTGGGGGTAATCACGGTGTTTTTGCCGCGCAGGCCCATGATGCGCGCCTAGCCAGCGCTTGACCCTGCGCTGACCTTGGGCTAATCCATGGCCAGCGCGGGCATGGTGAAATGGTATCACATGAGCCTTCCAAGCTCTTGGTGCGGGTTCGATTCCCGCTGCCCGCTCCATCAAACACTTGCATCACGATTGAATAGCGCTTTTTCTGGCCTGACCAGCAAAAGGAACAAGTGATGAGTGCAATCCCGATGCCCCTTGACGGGTTGGTTACCGCGTTCTTGAACGACACTGCGCCTGAAGTATTGCGCCAGACGGTCCTTGACGCGCGCAAGCGTGACACATTGGCAGGCAATTACCCCTATCCGCGCTGGATGAAAAAGTCGGATTACGAAGATGATCTGAAGCCGCTGCAATTCGAACTGGTCAAGCTACAGCACTGGATTGCGGAAACCGGCCAGCGTGTGGTCGTCATTTTTGAAGGGCGCGACACCGCCGGAAAATCAGGGGCCATCAACCGGATTACCGAAGTCACGAATCACCGCACGGTTCGGGTCGAAGCCCTGCCGCGCCCCACAGACCGCCAGTTGCGCGAATGGTATTTCCAGCGCTATGTCGAATGTCTGCCGGCGGGGGGTGAAATGGTGCTGTTCGACCGCAGTTGGTATAACCGCGCCGTGATCGAGCATGTTTTCGGGTTTTGCACACCTGCGCAGCGCGACCGTTTTTTCCATCAGGTGCCGGAATTTGAACGCATGCTGGTGGGGGATGGTGTCCATCTGATCAAGATCTGGCTGAATGTGGGCCGTGCCGAGCAGTTGCGCCGCCTGCTTGCGCGAGAGTCTGATCCGATGAAACACTGGAAGCTGTCGCGCATCGACATTGATGGGCTGGAGAAATGGAACAGCTACACCCATGCCATCGCGGAAACGTTCCAGCGCAGCCATACGGATTTTGCCCCTTGGACGGTTATCCGGTCCGAAGACAAGTTTCGCGCAAGGCTGGCCGTTCTGCGCCATATTCTTGGACAATTGCCGTATGATTTCAAGGACACAGAGTCGCTGTTGCCGCCTGACCCAAAGATATGCACGCCGCCGGAAGGGTGGGAGATGGAGTTGTGGCAGGATGACCGCTGATTGCGGGGTGTGCCCGCGCGTCAGCCTGCGCTAACAATCAGCTCAGCTTGGACACGCCCACGCTGCCGGTTCCCATTTTTGCGCGATATACTTTAGTTCAGTGCAATCTGCGCTGCGACCTGCCGCAGCAGTTCCAGCGCGCCGGATAAGCCACTATCCGGCAAGCGGCCTGTGCCGATGCGCTGGATGTAGGGGCAGGTCAGCACTGCGATTGCGTTGCCATCTGTCCCGAAAACCGGCACGGAAATATCCGTCACGCCCACCAGTTGCCTGCTTGGCCCTGTCCGGTAGCCTGCGGCGCGCAGCTTGTCCAATACGTCTTGCTGGACGTCGTCAACATCATCTTGAATGGCCTGAACGGCCTGCAATATGCGCGCGCGCGCGGCATGGTCCTGAAATGCCAAAAGCGTCTGGCCGGACCCTGTTGTCAATATGTCCAGCTGGGCACCCACGCGCAGGCGAAACTCCCAGGTTGCCTGATGGCTGGCTTGCGCAACCACTGCGGCACAAGCACCTTCTTGCATAACCAGATGCACCGACTGGAATGTCTGCCGTGAAAAATCATCCATAAGGGGTTGGGCCTGTGACACCAGCCTGCGCATTGGCGGATGCGCGGACCCCAGCAGGAACAGTTTCATCGTCAGCGCGTATCTGTCACCTTCCGCCGAGCGGCAGATATAGCCGCGCGCGACCAGCCGTTCGATCATGCGGTAGATTTCGCTGGGGCTGCGATTCATCGCGCGGACGATTTCGCTGCGCGTCAGCCCGCTTGGTTCTGTGGCCAGAAGTTCCAGTATATCCAGCCCCTTATCCAGCGCCGGCGCGCGGTAGCGCGAATCGCTTGCACTTGCAGCGCCAGCAGTTTTCTTGCCTGTTTCCATGTGTCTTTCCCTGTTGGTGCGCGCTGTAATCCGAAACCCTACAGTCCTGGTTCATGGATAGACGGGCGCAAAATTTATGCTTGCAAGCATATCAAATATGAATAGTCTGTCCAAATATAAACTTCAGGCGGTCCCACTTGGGGCGAAGTTCTGCAAGGTTTGGGGGAAACATGCGACTGAAAGGAAAGACTGTCCTTGTGACAGCAGCCGGGCAGGGCATTGGCCGTGCCGCAGCCTTGGGCCTTGCGGCCGAAGGGGCAAATGTCATTGCCACCGACATCAATGGCGCATTGCTGGATTATGCGGGGCCGTCCGGCGCAGGCAGCGTTGACGTGCATGAACTGGACGTTTGCGACCCACAGGCGATTGCGGCCTTGCAGGGGCGGTTGCCCGATCTGGATGGTCTGTTCAACTGTGCGGGGATTGTGCATCAGGGCAGCATTCTGGACCTGTCCGACAAGGATTGGTCCCTTAGTCTTGATGTTAATGTCACGTCCATGGTGCGCATGTGCCGTGCCTTTTTGCCCGGAATGTTGCGCCGCGCGGAAACCACCGGAACGGCGGCCATTTTGAACATGGCGTCCATGGCATCGTCGGTGAAAGGGTTTCCAAATCGTGCGGCTTATGGCGCGACCAAGGCTGCGGTGATTGGCCTGACCAAGGCGATTGCGGCTGATTTCGTGCAAAAGGGCGTTCGCTGCAATGCCCTGTGCCCCGGAACGATTGAAACACCGTCCCTGCGCGGGCGCATCGCGCAAGCTGCCGACCCCGCGCAAGCGGCACGCGATTTCATCGCGCGCCAGCCCATGGGGCGGCTGGGGTCGGTGGATGATCTTGTGCCTATGATCATTTATCTGCTGTCCGATGAAAGCCGCTTCATGACTGGCCAGCCGGTTCTGGTTGATGGCGGGGTGACGATCTAGCATGTCGGGAATTGATGCACATTGCCACATTTGGGCACTGGATCGCGGGGATTACGGCTGGATTGATCGGGACAACCCCGCCTTGGCTGCGATTGCACAGGATTTCGGGACACCTGAATTGACTGCGCGGCTCGGGCAGTGCGCGATTACACGCGCCATTGTGGTGCAGGCCGCGCCCACGGAAGATGAAACCCGCTGGCTGCTGGATCAGGCGCGGACTTGCGACGCCGTGGCGGGCATAGTTGGCTGGGCGGACCTGACACAGCCGGATATTGGCGCAAGGTTGCGGATGTTGGCCGCTGACGGGGCATTGCGCGGCATTCGCCCGATGTTGCAGGATATTGAACACGATGACTGGTTGCTGACAGCCCCGCAGGACGGGTGGGTGCCCGCCATGCAGGAGCATAATTTGCGGTTTGATGCGCTTGTGTTGCCGCAGCATCTGGACATGTTGCTGAGTTTTTGTAACCGCCATCCTGATCTTCCGGTGGTCATTGACCATGCGGCCAAACCCGCCTTGTCCGCTGCACCGGATGACCTGCGCCATAATATGTGGCGCAGCGGAATGCAGCATTTGGCAAGGGACACTGCCGCGTGTTGCAAAATATCGGGCCTGCTGACCGAAATGGCCCCCGCCCAACTGCCAGATGCGCGCGATATACTATTCCCCCTGATGGATGACCTGCTGGACTGGTTTGGCGCGGAGCGTCTGATGTGGGGGTCGGACTGGCCTGTGCTGCGGCTTGCGGGCAGCTATGACGGGTGGCACGCATTGTTTCACGACTGGTTGGCACGCCTGCCTGCGGCGGATCGCGCGCAGATCAGCGGACAGACTGCTGCGCGGTTTTACGGCCTTGACGGGGCCGGTCGCGAAGCTTCGCCGGGGAATGCTTGACACTTCCCCAAACACTCTGCTGCGTTGCAGCGTGACAAGACAGGATGAAGTATGAAATTGCTACGTTACGGCCCTGCGGGGCAGGAAAAACCGGGTTTGCTGGATGCACAGGGGCGCGTGCGCGATCTTTCTGCCCATGTCGATGACATTGCGGGCCAGACATTGCTGCCCGAAACAATGGCGCGGATTGCAGCGCTGGATGTTGACACCCTGCCGGTGGTTGAGGGAATGCCGCAACAGGACCTGCGCCTTGGCCCATGCGTGGGGCATATCGGGAAATTCATCTGCATCGGGTTGAACTACGCCGATCACGCCGCCGAAACCGGTGCCGCCATCCCGCCAGAGCCTGTGATCTTCAACAAATGGACCTCTGCCGTTATTGGCCCTGATGATGATATCCAGATCCCGCGCGGGTCCACCCATACCGATTGGGAGGTGGAACTGGCGGTCATTATCGGCAAGGGCGGCAGCTATATTGCGCAAGATCGCGCGCTGGATCATGTTGCGGGCTATTGTGTGGTCAATGATGTGTCTGAACGCGAATTCCAGCTGCACCGCGCGGGCACATGGGACAAGGGCAAGGGCTGCGACACATTCGGCCCGACAGGCCCATGGCTGGTGACGCCGGATGAGGTGGACGACATCGACAATCTGCACATGTGGCTGGAGGTTGACGGCAAGCGCTATCAGGACGGATCATCCGCCACGATGGTCTACAAGATACCGCATCTGGTCGCCTATTGTTCGCAGTTCATGTCATTGCAGCCCGGCGATGTCATATCAACCGGAACCCCGCCGGGGGTGGGCATGGGGCAAAAGCCGCCCGTTTACCTGAAAGGCGGCGAGGTTCTGCGCGTCGGTATCGAAGGACTGGGTGTTCAGACCCAGAAAGTGCGCGCGCCGGTCGCGTAATTCGCAAAGCTGTGATTCAACATGCCCAGAACCAAGGGTCACCTGTCTTGTGCAGGTGGCCCGACCGTTTCGCGCAAAACAAGCTTCGGGGGCAGAACCACAATGTCCTGTCCTGTCAGCGGGGCAAGTAACCTGCGGGACGCGCGCCGTCCGATTTCGGCCTTCTCCACGGCGATGGTGGTCAGTGGCGGAAAGGTCAGATGCGCTTCTTCCATGTCGTCACAGCCAATGATGGATATATCCCTGCCGGGCAGTTTGCCCAGTTCCTGACAGCCGGTGATCATACCAAAGGCAATAAGATCACTGAAGCACACTACCCCTGAAGGCGGATTGTCCCGCGTCAGCAATGCGCGCGCGCTTTGGTGGCCGAACTGGCGCGATGTCGGGCCGTGCAGGATTTCGGCCTGCGGCAGGCCCGCTGCCGACAGCGCCTGCTGCACACCCAATAGCCGGTTCTGCGCGGTGGAGGTCTGTTGACCGCCCCCAACCCAGACAATGTGTTGGTGCCCGTGATCAATCAGGCATTGGGCCGCCAGTCGCCCTGCAAGCTGGTCATCATTGACAAATTGGGGCAGGGCCACATCCATAAGCGCGCGCGACACAACCACTGTCGGCACCACCGGATCAATTTGCCCTTCGGGCAAAAGTGCTGACAGATCGGCACGGGTGGTTCCCCTGACAGGCAACAAGACGATGCCGCCAACCCCCTGCTCCAGCGCGGTTTGCAAAAAGTGCCGCTGCACCGCCAGATCCTCGCGCGCGATCCCAAGAAAGACCTGCATCTGATGCTCGCGCAGTTCATCTTCGATATAGACCAGAAATTCATTAAAGACCGGGTTCGACAAATCGCTGACACAGACAGCTACAAGATTGCTGCGCGTCTGGCGCAGGTTGGCAGCGGCGCGATTGTAAATATAGCCCAGCCGCGCGGCAGCTTGTTCCACACGTTGCGTTGTTTCCGGCGAGATACGCGGATGGCGGCGCAAGGCCAATGACGCGGTTGCGACCGTGATACCCAGATCATCAGCAATCGTACGAAGAGTGACGCGCTTGTTCATGATCTGGGAATATAGCTGTCAAAACGTGTGATATCTACTTGTTTAATCGATTGACTAAATGATTCCTGACATGTTTACTCTTGCCGAGGGAGGCGCTTGCGGATTCGCGGCGCAAAGGCTCTCGAACACGGAGGAGGAGGAATCTAATGAAATCCATGATGAAAACGGCCCTGCGCGTGGGCGTGCTTGGCGCAATCGCTGCATCGACCAGTTCTGCGGCGCTGGCGCAATCGTGTGACTGGACGCCTGATCGCGCTGTCACCTATATTGTCCCATGGGGCGCAGGCGGCGGCACCGATGCCAATTCGCGCATGCTGGCCACCATGCTGGAGCAAAAATGGGGCGTGCCGTTCAATGTTGTGAACCGCACGGGCGGCAATGGCGTGACCGGCCATAGTGCCATCGCCAATGCAGATCCCGATGGCTACACCGTGGGGGCGGTGACTGTTGAAATCAACACCATGCATTGGGTTGGTCTGACCGACCTGAACTATACCAATATCACCCCGATCGGGCTGATTGATATTGTTCCCGCAAGTGTGCTTGTCTCCAAGGACAGCCCGTTTGAAACCATCGGGGATGTGCTGGATTATGCGCGCGAAAATCCAGGTGATCTGACTGCATCAGGCACATCGCTGGGTGGTATCTGGCATCTGGCGCTGGCTGGTATGCTGAATGCCGAAGGCATGGACCCAGAAAGCATTCGCTGGATTCCCTCGCAAGGGGCGGCGCCTGCGTTGCAGGAACTGATTGCTGGCGGTGTCGATATGGCAACCCCGGCCCTGTCAGAAGGCAAGGCGCTGGTGGATTCAGGCGAAGTTCGCGCGCTGGCCTATATGCATGACACGCCCATGGCAGCCCTGCCGGATGTTCCGGTGACGGCTGAAGCCCTTGAAAGCGGCTGGACCCTTGCGGCCTATATCACCATTTCCGGCCCCGAAGGCATGCCGGAGGAGATTTCCTGCGCCTATCAACAAGCGGTCGAGGAAATTACCCAGACGCAGGAATGGGCCGAGTTCAAGGAATCCCGTGGCGCAGAAGTCGTATTCACCGGCGGGGATGAGTTGACGGCCTATATGCAGGCGCAGGATGAAGCGCTGGGTGAAACGATTACGGCCGTCGGTCTGGCAGAGTAATCGCGGTCGCAGCAAATGACACTTAGACGTGACTTTGTGGTGGGGGCGGTCCTGATCGCCCTTGCTATTGCCATGATCTGGGGTGCGCAGGGTTTCCCGCGCATCCGGGCCATGCCCTATGGGCCTGATCTGTTTCCCAAAATTATCGCGGGCGGACTTATCGTGTCGGCCCTTGGTATAATTCTAGAAGGCATTCGGGACATCCGCTCTGGCCGGATTGATGACAGTGCCGGACGTGACAGGATAACCACCTTGGCCGCGCTGTCCTTTGTGGGCATTGTGGCGCTGGTTGCAGGCTTCGCGTTACTATTGCCGGTTCTGGGCTTTCATGTTGCCGCAGCGTTGGTGTTGTTGTGCGCGGTGCGCATTTTCGGCGGCAACTGGGTGCTGGCAGGGATCATGGCGCTGAGTGCGCCTGTGGTTCTGCACTATATCTTCTATTCACTGATGCGCGTTGTGCTGCCTTGGGGCGTGCTCGCGCCCTATGCCTGGTAGGCGCGTATGGACCTTCTTGCAATTCTAAGCATTGTCGTGGAACCCAGAATTCTGGGGACCATCCTGTTATGCACGCTTTACGGGGCATTCGTGGGGGCCATGCCGGGGCTGACGGCCACCATGGCTGTGGCGCTTCTGGTGCCGTTCACATGGTTCATGGACCCCGTTCAGGCCGCAGCCGCAATCGTGGCCACGACGACCACCGCCATCTTTGCAGGCGATATTTCGGGTGCATTGCTGAAGATACCGGGCACGCCCGCATCCGCCGCCTATGTCGAGGACAGCTTTCGCCTGTCGCAGACAGGCAAGCCGCGCACAACGCTGTTCACGTCGCTGTTCGCGTCGGTCTGCGGTGGTGTGATCGGGGTTGCCATTCTGGCCTATGCGACACCGCAGCTGGCGCAACTGTCGCGCAGCTTTTCCAGTGACGAAGCCTTCTGGCTGGCCACATTGGGCCTGTCCTGTGCGGTGTTCGTCGGCGGGCCGTCGGTGCCGCGCAATTTTGCAAGCCTGTTCATCGGGCTGGCCGTGGCCACCATCGGCATCGATGTGGCTGTAGGACACCCGCGCTATACATTCGGCGTGATGGAGCTGTATGACGGCATCAATTTCATCCCTGCGATGATTGGAATTTTTGCGCTGTCTGAACTGCTGCGCAATTCCGCACTGGGCCGTCAGGCGCATTTGGGAAAACTGGTTGTTGAACCGCTGTTCTCGGCCATCCGCGACGCATGGCGTGAATTTCGCAAGCGCTGGAAAAATGTCATCCGTTCCGCCAGTGGCGGCACCGTGATCGGTGCGTTGCCCGGCGCGGGTGCTGATGTGGCCGCATGGATCGCCTATGCCGTGTCGCGCCGGTTTTCCAAAACACCCGAAGCCTATGGGCGCGGGCATGTCGAAGGGGTTGTGGACGGGGGCGCGGCCAATAACGCCGCCGTGGCTGGCGCATGGACGCCTGCGCTGGTGTTCGGCATTCCCGGCGACAGTGTGACCGCCATTGCCATTGGCGTGCTGATGATGAAGGGCCTGACACCGGGGCCGGATATTTTCACCAATGATACTGTGCTGGTCTACACGATTTTCGGGTCGTTCTTCATGGCGAATGTGTTGATGCTGTTGACCGGCGGGCTGGTGGTGGCGCTGGCCACGCAGATTTTGCGCGTGCCGCGTGCTGTCCTTATGCCGCTGATTTTGCTGCTGTCCATGATTGGCGGCTATGCCATTACCGGCAGCGTTATTGCAATCTGGATCATTCTGGCGCTGGGGCTTCTGGCCAGTGGCATGATCTGGGCCGGTATGCCGCTGGCCCCTGCCATTCTGGGCATCGTCCTTGGCCGGATTGTCGAGGATAACTTCATGGTGTCGATGATGAAGTCTCGCGGTGATCTGACCGAGTTCTTTGCGCGCGATACGGCCGCCGTGCTGGGCACACTGACATTGCTGGTTTGGGCCGCGCTGCTGCTGCGCGCTGGCTGGAGCTTTTTTGGAAACCGGACTTCGTCCAAGTAACAGAGATGACAAGATGACAGGAAGAAACAAACTGAAGGCGCGGATCAAGGCGGGGGAAACCGTCGCGGCGGCATGGCTGGATCTGGGGTCGCCCGATGTGGCGGAATTGCTGGTGCATGCGGGGTGGGATGTCATTGTCGTGGATTGCGAACATGGCGCTGCAGGGCTGGAAGATGGCTTCAACCTGATCCGCGCTGTCGAGGCGGCAGGGGGCGAGGCCATCCTGCGCGTGCCTGACGCCAGCGAGGCCGTGCTGAAACGCGCGCTGGATCGTGGCGCGCGATCGCTGATGGTGCCCATGGTGCATTCGGCCAAAATGGCCCAGGGCGTGGCAGATTGCTGCCTGTATCCCCCGCGCGGTCAGCGTGGCTATGCAGCCCCGATTGTGCGCGCGTCGGGCTTTGGGGCGATGCCTGATTTCGCGCGCGAGCGTGCCCATGAAGAACTGCTGCTTATGGTGCAGATTGAACATGTGGATGCGGTTTCGGAAATTCCTGCAATCGCAGCGATTGACGGCATAGACATGGTGTTTGTCGGCCCGAATGATCTGGCTGCGTCTATGGGATATCTGGAACGGATGGACACCCCCGAAGTGCTGGACGTCGTGAACAAGGCCGAAGAACTGACGCTTCAGGGTGGTCTGTCGCTGGGCACAGTGCTTTGGCCAAACCGCAACTACCGCGATTTGCAACAGGCCGGCTACCGGCTGATTGTGGGGCCATGCGATGTTGCCATGCTGGCGAATGCGGCCCGCGAAGCGCGCACCGCTTGCCTTGATATGTTGGGCTAAGGCAGGCGCAACATGGACAAGACGGGGCCGCATATCATCTGTGGGGGGCTGATTGCGCTGGATCTGGAATTGTCGGTGTCCGGCTTTCCGGTGGCTGGCGCAAAGCACAAGGCGCACGCATCGCGGCTGGTGGGCGGTGGGGGTGCGTTGAATGCAGCGGGTGCGATTGCGCGGCTGGGTGGGCAGGTCACGCTATATGGCGCAATCGGTGATGATGATCTGGCGGGGGTGATGCGCGCGCGCATCACCGCGCTTGGGGTTACGCTGGATCAGGTGCATGTAGTCGCGGGCGGCGTCACCCCCCATTCGGCGGTCCTGATCGAAGCGGATGGCGACAGAACCAACATCAA